>JAIOSF010000031.1 GCA_021107755.1 Arcobacteraceae bacterium | reverse complement strand
TTTACAAGATAATATTATACTAGAATAGTAGTTCAAATTTGGTAAAATTGTAGTAAAAAATATTTGAATTATTTGAATTTCAAGAGACTTGAAAAGACTAGTAAAATGTAGTTATTTCACAGTCTCAGGAGAGGTGGAACGAGGGAAAATTTCTAGTTATATCTCATCTAACTCATACTTCATTTTATTTTTCAATTTCAAACGATATTCTGATATTAAATCACCATATTTTTCATTCGTCTCTAGGTATGGAGCTAGAAGTGCTTGATTTGCCAAGAACTCTGGGGTAGTCATAAATTTTATCATTTCTGAAGTATTGTCTTTTGCATTGTTTAGAGCATTTTCAAATCCATCTAAAAGTATATCCATTTCTGGAGTTGCAACCAATCTAATACTATTTGTTTCATTTGTCATTTTGATATGTTCTTCATACATTTTATTTATTATATGTTGGATGTCATTTGTAAATTGATAAAATGCTTCTTTTTTATTCTCTTCAGTGCCTGTTACAATAGAAGATAAAAGTTCACTTAATAAAGGTGTGAAGTCTTCAGTAATAATAGTTCTTCCCTTATTTTGAAACTGATCAAACATTAAAAAAAACTTTGTAAATTGAGCTCTTTTATCTTCATATTTATATTTTCTTTTTTCTATATCTAAAGAATGTTGTTTTTTTAGTTCCTCAGTCTCTGCACGATACTTTGCGACTATATTTTGCTTTTCATCTTCTAATTTTGATATATCTTCTTTTAATGCTTTATTATTGCCCTTAGCCTTAGCATATGCAGTTAAATAAACAACTAGTGCTCCCGCTGAAAAACTAAATATAATTTCAAGAATGCTTACTAAATCCATATAAGTCTCCTAATAGGGTTAACTATTTATTGAATATACATTTTATATAAAACACTCTTAAAAAAGACAAATAAACATATATAAAAAATGTTGTTTGTTTAAAAAGAGCATAAGTATAAAAATATAGAAATATGATTTGAAAAAAATTGAATAATTTATTAAAATATAAATGAAAAAAGTGGTACCGCTGAGCGGTTCTAATATCCACATTATACCTTTAATAAAAGGATTTATTTTATATATAATTTGAAAAGGTAACAAATAGGTATCATTTATATTGATGATTCTATATTATGTTAACCAATTATTAAGTTAACAATATATATAATTTTAGTACTTATATATAGGGCTTTCGTGGTTGGAAGTATTGGAAGAGTAGGGCGTGAGTCTTGCTCTTTTTTTATTGTGACGCACTAGTTAATTTTTTATTGTGACACAACGGCAGTTCTTTTTTCTTTGAATAGTTTAATGGTTAACATAATATAGATTGTATTTGCTCTTGAGTTAAATTATTAATAGGGTGGTGTTTAGCTATACATTCTTTTAATTGCTTATTATCTACATGAAGATATATCTCTGTTGTTTCTATATTCTCATGACCTAATAATTGACTAAGAACCATTAAATCCATTCCATTGTTATACATATGTGTTGCATAGCTATGTCTTAGTTTATGAGGGCTTATATTTGCACATTGTTTAGTGATTTTAAATATAGAAATTCTACTTATCTTTTTACCCCTGTAGTTAACCCACAAGTTTTTTGATGTATCAAAGGGACAAAGTTCTATATATTCTTTTAGTGCTTCTACTGCTTTCATAGCTATAGGAACTATTCTATCCTTACTCCCTTTACCATTATTTACTTTTATGAGCTTATCTTCTATTAAATCAGCTGTTGTTAGTTCTATACATTCACTTACTCTCACACCTGTTGCGTATAAAAATATAAATAGTGCATAATCCCTATAGCTCATCCAATCTTTTCTATTATTCTTTAGAGTATCTAATACGACAGATATATCTTCATAGGATAGTATTTTTGGTAGTTTTCTATGTTGTCTTACCGAACATAGTTTAAAGCCATTGTTTGTATCATCAAATTTATTGATACTTTCTGCAAACTCTATGATATTATTGGTACAAGAGATAATTCTATTTTTAGTTGATGCTTCTTTAGTAGGTTGCTGCATAACAAACTTCATAATCATATCTCTATCAATAAGATCTTTATCCATAAATATAAAAAACTTTTTAGCTTCTTGCTTATAAGCACTGGTAGTATTTTTACAATAACCTTTTAATACTAAGTATGTATTGTATTTCTCTAAAAAATAGCTATATCGTTCATATTGTACTAGTAGTTTTTTTACTTGTGGTGTCATGGTATCTCCTTTCAACATTCAAAGATATAATTCACTCTATCTATTTGCTCGATTCTAAATAAGTTTTTCTCAATAAATTCATCTAGTTTTTTAGCATTTAGTCCTCTAATACTATTAGTTGCATTTGTTTTTGATATTCTTTTATCTTTAGTAGCTCTAATCTTATTTTGTAGTTTCATTGAGATATCATCAAGTGTTTTATGTAGTTTATTATTCTTTTGAAACAATGCAAGTACTTTGTCATTTTCATCTCGAAATATCTCAAAAAGATATATAGCTTCTTTTATGTATTTTAGTGGTATTGCTATTGAACCACTTTTGATGATATTATTTTCTTGATATGCCATATCAAAAATATAGCTAATAAGTGCAAATTTTAGAACATAGGTAGTAAGTCTATAGCTAGATGTAATCTCTTCATCTGTTTCTGTATAAAAGATAGTGTCTGACAAGTCATTGAACCAATTAGTGTAATAATTTCTAGCTTCAAGAGTAAGATTAAATAAATTTGGTTCTTTACATTCAAGTTCTAACATTTCTATTATAAACTCTCCAACTTTTGCATATTTTTCTACTTTTATACTAAGTGGTTTTATTTGTAGTGGTTTAAAATCTTCTTTTTTATTGTAGCTAAATAGAAACCTTGCCATAAATCCACTCACGATATCATCTTTGTGAATAACATCTAACAGCCATTGTTCTGTTATAAGTCCATTTTCACATAATATAGGATGCTCAAGTATGATACTACCACCATTTACAAGTCTTTTATGAAATCTATCTCCATCAAAGGTAGATGTTTTTAATGCTTTATAGCTTTTATCGTTGTTGGTTTTTTCTAGTTCTGCTTTCATCTCATCATAATACACAACTCCACCATTGGGATTATCTTCTAAAGATTTGAGTTTTGCTTCAGGTGTACCATCATTTTGAAATATAAGAAGTTGTGGTTCAGGCTTTTCAGGCTCTATCTCGTTTCTTTTATCTTCTTTTGATAAGTTGTTATAGGCTTTTTTTTCTTCTTGATATTTTTCAAGTTTTCCTCTGTATTCTACAAATAGGTTATCTTGAAGCTCCCCAAAGATACATTTTTTGGTATATCTTGTAAGTGTAGATTTTGTTGCTAATGAGGATGGAGCAACGATGATACTCCATATTACAGGATAAACCTCAAACATTCCATTTGTTACTTTAGCTCTAGCACCGATAAGTCCACCCATTGAGGTTAAGACAGTAGAAAGTATCATATTTATAGGATGTTCATTTATACTATGCAAGTCAGTGATCACATCTTTTAAAAATGGAGATAGTTTATCTAAGTTAATAGTTTTATTTGATAGTTCATTGTTTTCAACACGATCGTACAAGTTTTGTATCTTGGAAAGTTTTGTTTGTAGTTGCTCTACAGATATTTTCCCCTCTCTTAATTGAGTAGTTACGGATAAAGCTTCTCTTTCTTTATGTGCTTCTTGTAATTGTTTAATATATTTCTCAATAACTGCTGTAGGAGTACTTGTAATAACTGCTATTAAAAAATCATCTATAGAAGTTCCTTGTTTATCTAGCTCTTGCCTTATAAAGTCTGCATCTATAGGCTTATCATCTTTATAGAGAATTTGCATAGCACTATAGATACTTTGGTTAGCTTCATAGAAAAATGTTTCAGGTTTTAATTGAGTATGATATTTTTCAAACTTATCATAATTATCAATTAAAGTTGCTAATACTGATTGTTCTATTTGTATGCTATAATTTTGCACTGTTATTCCTATTGTTTAAAGTTTTTTTATATTGATTAGTGTTTTTTAGACACTTCAATTTTAATTTTATTTTGTTTCAATTCCTCTCCCTTATCCTCTCACTTAAGAATTACCCTTAAGAATTAATTACCCCACAATCCCATAATTATGAGATTGTATTAGCTATATACAGAGAAATTTATAGCTATATTATCCTATTCAATTTTTTCCGCTTATTATCAATTTGTATGGTTATCTCATTGATATACTTCATAAGTAATTGTTTTACTAAGATTTGATTTGTTTCTTCTATAATTCTTTTAAAATGAATTTGTAGAATGGCTTTTTTTTCATCTTCTAATTCATTAAGTAGCCCTAAAAGTACCTTTTTACTTTTTCCTTGCTCATAATGGTGTAGTAAGAAGTATTTTAAATCTCTTAATAGATTATCCATATTGTTGTACATTCTCAATATAGTTTTTTACATAGGCAATTTTTCTAGTTCTTGATATGTTCATTCTATCTCCATTGTGTTTTGTTACTATGAAAGTTAACATATCGGTATGTTCTACGACATGGTCAGTTAGTACCTCGACAGTTTGTCCTTTAGACAACTCTTGTGTGATGTAGTCTTTTATTTCATATTCTTGTATCATGATTGCACCTCTGTAGATACAGATACTCTACTATTATTTATGATTTCTAGTATTTCAGATTTTTTGTACCAAATTTGCCCACCCATTTTGTAAAATGGAAACTTTACTTTTCTAGAACGATAGTTTGATAGTGATTTTGGAGTTAAACCTGTTAGTTGACTTGTCTCTTCAATTGTAATGAAGTCTTCAATTTGTTTCATTTTAATATCCTTAAATGTATTTTATTAAGGAATTATGTACTAAATTAACTTTTATTAAGCTTAAATAGATACATAATAATATATTAAATTGTACTATTTGTTCCGTTTGATGGTTTAATTGTATTTAGATTAATGAGTATTAATTATATCAATTCTTTTTATTACTTCTTTTTGAGCTCTATATATTTGAGCTTTATTACCATTATAAAAAAAATCAGCTAGAGCATTTAAAAGTTCTTTTTTAAGTAGCGTAATACTTTTTTTTGTTTTATCTAAATTTTTTGCAATAGCAATACTTTCTAGAATATAAGTTGAATGTAACATATCAAATATAAATAGTCTATCTCTTTCTGTTTTTCTATTTAATCTAGTAACATTAACTTTTCTATTTATTTTGAAGTTTATTTTAAAGTATTGTAAAAATGATATCTCATTTCTTCGATGACTTTCAGTAACAATATCATTAAATTCTTTTTCCGTTATTTTTTGATTTCTTTGTGTCGTTAATGTAAAAGTATTGTATAAAATTTTTGAGTGTTCTTCAAAAGAATTAGTAGGGTTAAAAAATACACCACCTCTAAATATATATAATAGTTCTATATCGTATGCAGATAATGTATCATAGTAATTAAAATAATTTTCATATGCATCTTTTGTATTTTTACCATTATCATGAAGTAATATAGCTAATATATCAATATAGTGAGGAAGTAAATAATCAGTATGGTAAAAATCATCTTCTTGATTAATTTCAGTAAATTCTTCATCGAAATGACTATTAATAGAATCAATTTTAAGTTTTTCCCATAACATTAGAGGTATTTGTACATCAGTTTTATTACCATCTTCATCATATATGTATTTTATCATTTAAACACCTTATTTGTAACTATTTAAACTGAATCATATCAAATTACATATTAGATTGTCATTTAAGTCATAACTAATAAATATATTATATTTGTATGTTTATTGTTTATGTATATACCACTTTCTTATTTGTCTGTATGGAGCTATGTGTCTTAATGTCTTAATCTCACTTTTTAAAACTATAAACTTAAGCTATATAGAAGAAAAATGTTTAAAAAATGCTCTTAATTAAGACATTTGTCTTAATCTGTCTTAATCTTGTCTTAATTTAGGAATAGTCATAAGGCTAGTATATAAAGTAAAAAAAGAATATTATTTATATATTTAAGACATTAAGACACCTATCTATCTATATTTTTATATATGCTCCCCTTTGGGTATTTTCAAATTAAGACAAAGTGTCTTAATCTGTCTTAATTTGGAATGTTTTGTCTTAATTAAGATATAAAAATGAAGCTTTTTGGTTGATTAGTATTTGATTATTTTTGATTCTAAACTTTATTTTATAGAGTAGGGTACTTATTTGGTAGATTTGTATAAAATATTCGTTTATGCATACAGTTGGTATATTAAACTTTTAAATATAATAAATTTAAAATACTATTGAATACAGTTGCAGTAATATAATAGTAGCACTAATATACCGCAGTTGTACAAAGTGCCTATTTATGGGCTTTATTGTAACCGCAACAGCAAAAAAGCACTATAAACAGCAAACTACACAGCGAACAGCAACAGCGAAACTGCACAGCGGACAGCATAATATAATCTATTAGAAATTTAAAAATAGTATAATATTAAAAATTAATCATATAAGGGATATTGTCATGTCAAACTTAGCCACTCTCAGGCAGTATTTAATAGATTCCGATAAAGCATTTTTAACAGATCCTAACAACAATGGAAAAATAGTTATGTTATCAGGAGCGTGGGGTTCAGGGAAAACACACTTTTGGCAAAATGAAATAGAGACACCTCTACGAGAAGATTTAAATAGTAGAGCAAAATCATATGTGTATATAAGTTTATACGGAAAAACTAATATTGAAACAATAAAGCAAGAGATACTATTTCAGTCATTTAAAAATTTAAGTAAAGAGTCAGGAACTTTAACTAATGTTGTACAGATGCTTGGCATTGATGTATATTCTCCGATAGTTTCTGTATTTGGCACTGATACATTAAAAAATACATTGTCTTTATTTGCTGATTCAAGAGTTAAAGAAATAGGGGATATAATTGATTTATCAAAAGAATCAAAAATTAATTTTCAAGGTACTAATAATTTAACAGATGGTGGATTAATATGTATTGATGATTTTGAAAGAAAATCTAAGGATATTGATTTAAATGATTTATTTGGTTTTATATACCAAATAGCTTATGAACTTAAATGTATTGTTGTCATTATATTAAATGATGATGTATTTGAAAATGAAGAAGCAAAAGTTTTTAAATCAGTAAAAGAAAAGACAATTAGTAAATTTTTTTATTTTCAACCATCCCAGGAAGACCTATTTGACTCAATATTAAAAAGTAATAATAAATATAGTGTTTTAGAAGAGTATAAAGATGAAATTCTAGAGGCTATACTATATTCTAATGAATTAAATGCAAGAATTTATATACAAGCTTTAGATAATTGTTTAGAATGGATTGAGAAAAATAAAGATTCAAATTTTTTATATTCTTTATCTATATTTACAATTAATTTTGTATTAAATCATTTTGTTGTTGATATCCCACATATTGAATATAATTTAAGTAAAATCCCAAATGGTACATTCCAATATGACTACTTTAACTCTATCTCTCAAGTAAGCTTTCCATTTAATCAAATTATTGGAATAGATAATGTTTTTTATTCTGAAGCATTTGCGTTGTATAATAAGGGTTACTCAGAAGAATTATACTTTAATTACCATATAAATAGAATTTGTAACATAAAAAACTACGAAGGTAATAATCCAAAACTGGAAAGTCGTTTAAAAATTACTAATGAAAATAAAATAAAACTAGAAATGCAATATAAGTATTGTTATGGTACATTTGAAAAAATATTTAAAAGTAGATATGTTTATGATAATCTAGAAATATATAAAGAAATGAATAACTTTATTAAAACGGGTGTCTTAATAAAAGAGAAAGGTTAATTTTAGATATTATTTACTGTTATTAATTTCTATTTTAATCATTTTAGATTGAATATTTGTATCAATATTCCCAATATTTGAGTTCTGCTCCACATTGTTTAAATCTTCTAATATATCTTTATCTGCTAAGTCTATATATCTTTGAGTAGTTTTAATATCTTTATGTGTCATCATTTTTTGTATTTTAAAGGCATTTAGACCGCTTTTTGCTAGTTCTGTACCAAATCTATGTCTTAGACTGTGTAATGGTCTAAAATGCTCAGGTAATCCAGCCATAAGCTTCATTCTTGAAGCATGATAAGATATTTTTCCTACTTTGATAGGATTTCTATGATAATCTTCAAATATATACGATCGTGTAAATCCTCTTTGTGATTCTATAATCTCCTTTGCTTTATTTGATAGATAATAAGTTTCATTTTGACCACTTTTTGCATCTTCTATAATGACAGTACTATTCTCATAGCTATAGTTGGACCATTTTAATTTTGGTGGCTCACTTCGTCTCATCCCTGTATTGAGTATAAGCATGATTATTTTAGCTATGGTTGTATCAGGATAGTTTTGTATTACTTCTATATAGTTTTTTATCATATTATCTGTGTATATCTCTGTTACTTTATTATCTTTGATAGATTTTTTAAATACTACATTTGGAACTTGCCTAATGTATTCATGTGCTAGGCTATGACTCATAACTCTTTTATACATAGAAAAAACTCTTTTAAATGTTTGTTCACTTAGTCCATTATCTATCATATGATCATATATTGTTTTTATATCTGCTGAGTTTATATTACTTATGTGTTTATGAAGTATTATTGTTGCGTGTTTTTTTAGTCTGTTATAATCTTCATGTATAGATTTTAAATTGTTTTTTTTATCTTCATACCACTTATCTAAAAGCTCTATAAATGTTTTATCTTTTGAACTATGGTCATTTATACCATGTTTTATCTCGTAGATGATATCTTGCCTTTTTTGATAAGCTTTAGCTCCTGTCATCTTCATAGATTTTTTACCAACAGATTTTTTTATCTGTTTTCCACAACTTCTATACATAATATAGTAGGATAGGTCGGGCTTACCGTTGAATAGTTTATTTAACTCTTTGTAATAAACACCCTCGTATTTTGTTGATATTAGCTTATCTTTCATGCACGCTCCAAAAAAGGTAACACCAAATTTATATAAAAAGTAACAAAAAAGGTATTACATGAATGGTATCTAAATTAAACTTTATATATTTTTATAGAACAATATTAAGAGTAGGGCTAGTATTTATGGATATTTATAGAGTTTTATGTATTTGTATTAAATGTAGGTCAGTGGTACCGCTGACCGGACTTGAACCGGTACAAGCATAGCTTACCAGATTTTGAATCTAGCGTGTCTACCATTCCACCACAGCGGCACTTTTGAGTTGGAATTATAGCAGGGATATCTTTAATTATTGATAAGTTTTTTTGTATCGCTTTGTTTTAGTAACATTTGATTTGTCATATATGATTTAAGATATCTTTCTATCTCCTCTTTTATCATATAATTTTTATTTTCGTCAAAAAAGTTATAAAATCCAAATTGTTCAATGATAAAATAATCAATCTCATCTAAGATATTTTTCCCATCTTCTTTTTTAAACATCACAACTTTGTTTTTAAGATTTTCTATAAGATCGTTTCTCTCTTGTAGAGATTTTGTTTGATTATGGATAGTATTTAAAAGCAATTCTCTTTTATTGTAAAGTTCATCTACTTTTGAAGTTTGAGGCTTCATGGTGAGTTCTATTTTTTTATCTATCATCTTATCTGCGTAGTAGATGAACTTAGCGTAGGTTATATACCCTTTTTTCTTTACTATATTGTCTTTGTCTGTATTGATATCTTCTAAAAGATACTTGAGATTATCATCTGATATTTGTTCTATTCTAGCTATTGTGAACTCTTTGTGGAAGTCTTCATTGAAGTCCATCATTTGGTTTATAAGTATTCTATAAAACTCTTGTTGTTTTCTAGTCATTTTCTAATACCTCTGCATCTATTATCTCTTCACTTTGATATTGTAACATATAATTTCCATCAACACTATCTATTTTAAAAAGAAGTATCTCCTCTTTGTTAAAATCTGGATGCATCACTTTTTGCCAACCAATACCTGGTATTGTTTTACCTTTCCAGTAAAAATCATCAAGCCAATTTATCCCTTTTTCAAACTCAAGCCAATCTTTGATTCTGTCACTTACATCTTTTGCTTTTCTAAAGTCCCATTTGTAGTCTTGCTTCTCTTTTGACTTTTGTGATTGTTCTCTTGGTTTAAATTGTTTGTGGTTGATACACCAGTTTTCCCATACTTTTTCCCATGATGTTTTGAGGTCACCATTAGAGATATAGTGGTTTTTAAATTTTATAAATTCTATCTCCATATCTTTTTTAGCAAGATAGCTTTGTGCTGTTTTTAAAAAATTATTTTTTAATTCTAGGTTCTCATCGATAGTAGTTTTAATAAGATGGTTCTTATATTTGTTTTGGTTAAGTACCCATCGCTTCCAAACTGCTTCCCAGTCACTATTTACAGTACCTTTGCTTTGATAGTATAGTTTGAAGTTCTCAAAAGTTTCTTCAACATTTTGTATAAATTTTGACTTAGCAAACTGCTTCATCTCATAATTTAAAGAAAAATTATTTGGTATACTTCTTGACTCATTTACTTGAGCCTTTTCTCTAATTGGTTTAGTGTTATCATTGATAAGTGTTTCGTTAGATTTCCCTGAACAAAGATCAAATTCACTACTACAAATATTGTTATTAGAAGTTTGTGAAATAGGGACAGAGTAGTTTTCTTTTTTTATTTTTATCTTTTCAAAAATCTCTTCTACGATTGTGTTATATCGCATCTCCAAACTATCAATATCTAAAGAAAAATCAAGTTCATCTATCTCTGAAGCGAACCTCTCTTTAATTTGTGTTTTAAACTCTTCCATCTACTACTTATTTAAAAAGGTCAGTTGGGCTGTTTTTGAGCTTTTTTACTTCTGCACCTATATCATCTTGCCTCATAAAGTGTTCACCTATTAAAAATGCATCGGCACCAGCTTCACTTAACTCTTTGATAATAGCTTGATCACTTACACCACTTTCTGCAACTATGATTTTTCCATTTGGTATCATAGGTATTAGTTCATGACATAGATTCATATCCATCTCAAAAGTTTCAAGGTTTCTATGGTTTATCCCAATGATATGTGCCCCACACGCCATAGCCTTCTTTAAATCCTCTTTATCGTGTATCTCTACAAGAACTTCAAGTCCAAGATGCAATGCATAATCATAAAGCTCTTGCAGCTCTTTTTTTGTTAATGCTTTTGCTATTAGAAGTATAAAATCAGCACCATACGCTAACGCTTCAACAATTTGATATTTATCAACGATAAAATCTTTTCGTAGAAGTGGAGTATCCACATATCTTCGTATCCCTGTGAGATACTCTAAGTCACCTTGGAAAAAGTGAGGTTCAGTCAATACAGAGATTGCATTTGCACCGTTTTTACTATACTCTTGAGCGATTGCTAATGGATCAAAATCTTCTCTTATAACACCTTTACTAGGACTCGCTTTCTTTACCTCTGCAATGATTCGAATAGGTTCCTCTTTTGTTGCAGTTAAATATGGTTTTACATCTCTTGGAGAATATGGATTGTAAGCTAAGCTTCTCCCTAACCAATCCATACTATATTTTTCTTGTCTTATTTTTAAATCTTCTTTTGTTTTTTTGATGATATCATCTAAAATCATATTTTTATTTTCCCTTTACACATTTTTTGATTTTTTCCCAATGTTTTTTTATCTCTTTATCACTTACCCCAGCTGCTACTACCACTTTTGACATAACTTTATATGCTTCTTCACATCTTTGTAATTTATAATATCCCCAAGCTAACGAGTCAAGATAAGCTATATTATTTGGAGCAGTTTTTAGAGCCTCTTTTACTAATGTAAGCCCTTTTTCTATATCAATATCAAAATCAATAAGTAAATAACCATAATAGTTTTGGTAACTAGCATTATTAATTCCACTACTAAGTGCTAATTCAAAGTTTGCTATCACATTTGGCATAACCTTCTTTTTATCAGTTGCTAGTTCAAACCTATACATTGCTATTTTGCCTAAAAGTTCAGGTTTTCTAGTTTTTTTATAAAGTTTTTTTGTAAGTTTTAATGCTTTTGCTAATTGTTTATCCCTATAGTAAAGGTTTATAAGTTTAGCTTGATCAATACCTGTATCTTCTAGAAATTTGATAGCTTTTTTTATATCTTTTTTTTCTAAAAGTGATATGATGAGATTTTGGATAAAAAGGGTTGTTTTACTAAGTTCTGGATTATCTTTGTATTTTGTATACATTCTATTTAAAATAGATATCATACCATCAATATTACCTTGCTCCTGATAGATAAGCATAAGTTTATTACAGATTTGGGCATTACACCCTTTTGTTTGTAAATATGTTTCAAGATATGCTAAAGCTACATCTTTTTTATTTAGGTAACTATAGAGTATATTGGTTAGCTGTATGAGAGTCTTTTGATTTTGATTGAGAGTATAGGCACTTTCATAGTATTTTAAAGAGTTTTTATAATCTTTTATTACATAATAGATATTTCCTAAAAGTTCATAGCTTTGAGAAGTTTGAAACTCTTTTAGTAACTCTTTGGCTTCACTAATAGCCTCTTGTGTTTTTCCCATTGAGTGTAAAGAGATAACTATTTGATGCCAATAATACTCTTTATTTTTTGGAAACTCTTCTAGTGCTATTTTTGATAACTTATTCATATCTTCAAATTGTTTATTTTTAAAACTATATTCAATTGATTTTTTGAGATAACTCTCTTTTTGAGTAAGAGAATAGAGTTTTTTATAAAATTTAAAACTATTTTGATAGTCTGAGTTTTTTTCACTATCAAGAGCTAACATAATATATAAATCTTCTTGTGGATTACTTTTTGTTATCTCATTTTGATTTGCACAACCAAAAGAACTAAAGAGTAATATAAAAAGTAATATTAACGATCTACTATAGCTGGACATTCTTCTTTTACCTCACTTATATTACTTTTAAAATATTCCCAAAAAGGGAAAGTTTTGCATTGATTAGGTCTTGCTTCATAGACACTACACTGTTTTTTTTCTAAATCAAAAAATATACAAGCATAATTATTCTGTGAAAGATGTTTCTCTTTTATAGAGTACTTATATCCAACTTTTAAAAGATAGTTTACACCAAGCTCATCAAGTGTTATATTGAGATGGTGTGCTAGCTTTTCACACTCGTTTTTTGTAATCCATATATAACCTGATTCACCAATACAACAGTTACCTTCACAACTATTACATCTATTTTCATCAAACTTATATGGATACTCTGTATGCTCTATCACTTCTATTCTTTTTTGTTAATTTTAAATTTTATTATACAAAAATATTGCTTATATCTCACATTTGATACTATGGGTATTACATTTTTGATATATTTGATTTATTTCAGATTTAAACTCTCCGTTATTTTCAAACATAATAAGAGGAGGAAGTATTTTGAGTTTTGATTTTGAGTTTTTTCTTCCCATTATCATAACCAAGCTTGCTTCTTTTTTTGAATTTGGATGTAAAAATTGAATTGATTCAATATTGAGTTTATTTTCTTTTGCTATAAGGATAATGTTATCCAATTGTTTTGCATCATAACAAAAGAAAAACTTCCCTTGTGGTTTGAGTAGTTTTGTTCCTTTTGACAGAAGCGTCTCTAGTGGTAAACTATCACAATATCTTGCAATTTTTAAATTTTCATTTTCACTTTTTATCACATCACTGTGATAAAATGGTGGGTTTGACACAATATAATCAAACTCTTTATTAAAGTCACACTCTATAAAACTCTCTTTATACAGGATATTTTGAATACTATTTATTTCGCTATTTTTTTGTGATAAAAACTGAAAACTGCTTTGTATTTCACATTGGTTTAACTGTAGTTTAGGATAGTTTCTAGCCACAAGAAGTCCTAATATTCCACTTCCACTTCCGATATCTAGAAGTTCCCCTTGAATATTTTTATAGTGTGCTAGATTAATTTGTATAAAATTATATAAAAAATGGGTATCGCTGTTATAGCAATACCCATTTTGTGGTTGATATAAAAGAAGAGTTTTAATGTAACTCGTCATTAAGTTTAACTTCTCTTGTACTTCTCATAACAATATATTGACCTGTTTGAGAGTTTTGTCTAAAGTGAAGACCATTTAATCCAGCTAAATCAGCAGCTTTCATAAGGTTTGTTAATTTAGCACTTGGATTTGCCTTTTGGATTTTTGCAATTTGATCATCACTGATTGCTACTTTTGTCCCTGCAAATACAGATAATCCTCCATCAACAATACAACCATCACCTACAGGAATCCCTGTAGTTGAGTTTGCACCTAGAAGTGTGTTTTCTCCAATTGAGATAGGGTTTCCATCTGTTCCTGAAAGAACTCCAAGAATTGAAGCACCTCCACCAACATCACTACCGCTTCCAACGATTGCACTTGAAGAGATTCTCCCCTCAACCATCACAGGTCCTAGTGTTCCAGCATTGAAGTTGATATAACTTGCACCTGGCATAACTGTAGTTCCAGCAGCTAGTTGTGCACCAAATCTTACTTTTGATGTATCAAGGATTCTTGTGTTATCAGCAGGGATTATATGACTTAAAAATCTTGGGAATTTATCAACCATATCAATTGCAGGGTATTTTCCTGTTAATTTAAGTGTTAATTCATTTGCTCGTAACCAATCAAGTTCGATAGGTTTTCCATCTGACCAAGCTACATTGTGTAATAATCCAAATGCACCATTTAAGTTAATCTTTCTAAGTTCTGCTTTTCCAGTTGATAAAGCATATAGTTTTAAGTATGCTGATTCTACACTTGCAGGATTTGCATCTTCAAATATAAATACCACTTTAAAATCTTCAGGAGTTAATCCTAATTCTCTTGGAAGTGCAGAAAGTGTAGATATAAGTTGTACATTTTTATGATCTTCACCTTTAGCTTCTGGTAAGTATGGTCTAAAAGATTCGATACAATTTACAACAAAATCATCTGTAATATCTAGTACAGCTTCACTCTTTGTTGTATCTATATCAATACCTGCTGTTTTAAAAGCATCCATAAATATAGCAGCTGAGCCAAAATTTTCATTCCAGTTTACTACGGGATATGTTGCTTGTAATATTTTATCATTATTTAATTGTCCTCTATCAACTCTTGCAATTCCAAATCCGATAGGATTTTTATACCAAGATTGTGATTGGATCTCTTCAACTTTTGCTTTAAATTCTTCTTTTGTAAAAATCATAATTTTATTCCTCGATTATATTTTTAGTGATTATAGCTAATAGAGAATTAAATAACAAATTAAAACTTATTTGGTTAAAATCCCTCAAAACATTTAGGATGTATTATAATTATGGAAGAACTTATACGAGATTGGGGCTATATTATACTTTTTTTATATTCATTTGGTGGAGGATTTGTAGCACTTGTTGTTGCAGGTATTTTATCTTATAGTGGAGAGTTAAATATTGTTATTACAATGCTGGTTGCAGGAAGTGCAAATTTTATTGGAGATCAGTTTTTATTTACAGTTGCTCGAAAAAACAAACATCAAGCAAGAAAAATGATGGAAAAACATAAAAGAAAGATAGCAATGTCTCATCTTTTGATGAGAAAATATGGTACTTGGGTTATATTTTTACAAAAATATATTTATGGGATAAAAACACTTATACCTCTTGCTATGGGTTTGACAAAATATGATTATAGAAAATTTATCGTTTTTAATTTATTAGCTTCTATAGTTTGGGCTTTGATTATTGGACTTTCTGCTTATATGTTGGGGGAACTTGTTTATACTTACATTGAAGAGTTTAAAACTTATGGATTGATTTTGGTTGCAGCTATTCTTCTAACAGTGTTTTATTTTTATAGAAAATTAGGTGAAAAATAGACAATAAGATAGATTTTGATATAATCACAACAATATAAAAAAGTATAAAAGGGATAGATATATGTTAGTAGCACCAAGTATATTAAGTGCAGATTTTGGAAAATTAAATGATGAGATAAAAGCTATTTGTGAAGGTGGTTGTGATTTGGTTCATGTGGATGTTATGGATGGGCATTTTGTACCAAACCTTACTATTGGGCCTGTTGTTGTAAGTGCAGTTGCAAAAGTAGCAACAAAGCCACTTGATATTCATCTTATGGTTGAAAATAATAGTTTTTTTGTAGACTTATTTGCACCATTGAAGCCTGAATATATCTCTTTTCATATTGAAGAGGAGAAACACCCTCATAGACTTATTCAAAAGATTAGAGGTTTGGGGATAAAACCAGCGATTACTTTAAATCCTCATACACCTCCTGAATCTATTGAGTATCTTTTAGAAGATTTAGATATGGTACTTTTAATGTCAGTAAACCCAGGATTCGGTGGACAAAAATTTATTCCATCAGTGGTAGAAAAAGCTAAAAAACTAAAAGAGCTTATAAATAAAAGAAATCCAAATTGTTTAATAGAAGTTGATGGTGGAGTAAATGACAAAAATATCCAAGAGTTAAAAAATGCTGGAGTTGATATTGTAGTTGCTGGAAGTTATGTATATGGTGCATCAGATTATAGTACCGCTATAAAAAGTCTACAAATATAGAGTTTTTATGAGAATTAAAATTTGTGGTATTACAAATCTAGAAGATGCACTCAATGCCGTTGAGGCTGGTGCAGATGCTCTTGGATTTGTTTTTTATGAAAAATCGCCAAGATATATAGACCCGCAAATTGCAAAAGAGATTATAAAAAAGTTACCACCTTTTGTTCAAAGTGTGGGACTCTTTGTCAATGAGATACCCGCAAAGATAGATTTTATAGTAAGACAAACACAACTTGATATTGTTCAAGCACACTTTGATATTGATGAAAGATTTATTAAACATCTTCAATCTAAATATATTGAGGTTATAAGAGCCAAAGAAAAACAAGATATTTTAAACCTCAATCCAAATAAATACTATTTAGTAGATGCCTTTGTGGAAAGTTATGGGGGTGAGGGGAAGCGAATCGCTTTAGATTGGTTTGATGAAGTTGATTGCTCTAAACTTATAATTGCAGGTGGACTTAATAGTGATAATTTAGAAGAATTAGAAGGTTATAATTTTTATGGAGTTGATGTCAGTAGTGGTGTTGAATTATCTAAAGGAAAAAAAGATAAACAAAAAATCATAAACTTCATAAATAAAGCCAATGAATTATCTTCCTAAACTTATAAAAAAACTTAAAAAATCTCCTCTTAGTATTGAAGAATTTAATAGTATTTTAAAAAAAAATGACACTGTATTTCAAAGTGTTGATTTAGAAAAAGAGCTACTATTACTTAATGGATTACCTTTAAGTTTTTCAAATGAACAGGTAAGTTTAAAAACTGTAACTACTAAAATTGAAGATCAAACATTTTGTATAGTTGATATAGAAACAACAGCTGGAAATGCAAAAAATGGTCAAATAATTGAAATAGGTGCTATAAAATATAAAAATAATCAGATAATAGAAAAATATGAATCACTAGTAAACACACGAGAAATACCAAGAAAGGTACAGGAATTAACGGGAATTACTCCTGAAATGACCCATGATGCACCAAGTATAAAGACAGTACTTGAAGAGTTTAAGATATTTTTAGAAGATGATGTTTTTGTAGCTCATGCAATTACCTTTGATTATAAATTTATAAGTGATAGCATGAAAAGATATGACTTAGGAGAACTCTATAATCGAAAGCTTTGTACTATTGATCTTTCAGAAAAATTAATACAAACAGAACGATATGGTTTAAAATATTTAAAAGAGCACTTAAGTATTGAAGATGAAAATCATCATAGGGCTTATAGTGATGCTTATTGTACAACGATGGTATTACAAGAGTGTTTGAATTTATTGCCAGATGAGATAGTTTATAGTGAAGATTTGATAGATTTTAGTATGGGTCATCAAGTTAAAAAATAATAAATTAAAATTGTGGAGGGTCTTTAAGGTGTTAGAAGTTTTTAAAAGCCATAAGTGGTGGTTTGGATTAATCTTAGGTTGTATAATTTTATATATTGCTTTGATAATTTATATGACATTTCCGATTTCACAATACAGTATTGAAAAAGCTGGACAATTTGGAGATAGTTTTGGAGTTTTAAACTCTTTATTTTCAGGACTTGCATTTATCGCCCTTGTCATTACAATTTATTTACAGCAACAAGATATGAGAGATTCAAAAAAAGAAGTACATAAACAAAATTTTGAAACTACATTTTTTAATCTGATTAAAATTCATAATGATTCAATAGCAAATTTTAGAGAAATTCATATAGCAGAAGATAAAGAAAAGCATTCGATGTATGGAGGGGAAGCTATATCTAATTTTTTAAATAACTTTAAATTAGGTGGTTCTACAGACTTTTATACTTCTGACGAAAATTTATCAAAAGAAGAAAATAAAAATCTAGCTGATAAAGATAGAAATATTAACCCTGAAAATGTAAAGAATAATATTAAATCAAAACTAGGAAGAAAAAATTTAAAGTTTATTGAAAATGTTTATTCTATTTTAAATTTAATTGATAGGTCGGAATTTTTAGATGAAAAAGATAAGAGTTTTTATTTGGAAACTCTTCATTCTCAAATATCGGACGAGGAACTTGTATTAATATTTTATTATACGCATGCTAAACATAGTAATAAAAAGTTGTTGTTAGAAAAATATTGTTTCTTTAAAGATATTGATGAACAATTATTAGATAATTGGGAAGAAGAAATTAAAATATATAAAAAAGAAGCATTTGATGTAATATTATGGCAATATTTATAAATAAAATATCAAAATTCATTACTCGTTCCATCATTTCACGAGCTAAAATGAATACTGTAAGTTAGGAAAGAAAAATACCCCACAATGAAAGGTAAAAATTCGTTTATTTTTTTATAGGCAGAACTATGTCATAATATAAAATATTTTGACTTTAAGGATTTGTTGTGACTAAGATTATGAACAAAGTTTTAGAAGATGTACAAACATTATCGACAAGTGAAAAAAACAACTTGATGAAATTTTTGATAGCATCTATGGATGAAATTCACGATAATGATTCAGACCAACAATGGGCAAATCTCGCAAAACAAAGATATGGAGAGATTGAATCTGGTAAAGTTCAAACAGTAAGTTGGGAACATATCAAACAACAAGTACTATCTTAGTATGAGACAATTATCTTTTCATCCTGATGTAGCCATTGAAATTAAAGGTTCTTTTCTTTGGTACGAAGAGCAACTTAAAGGACTTGGAAATCAATTTTTAAATGAGTTAGAAGATGGTTATACTGCAATTTCTAACTTTCCTGATACTTGGGCAACATTTCAGTATGGTTTTAAAAGATATATTTTAAATAGATTTCCTTTCTCAATAGTCTACAAAACAACTTCTAAAAATATTTTTATCGTCGCTGTGATGCACAATAGTAGAAAACCTCTCTATTGGTTAGATAAGGTAAATTAAATTTTTCTTCCTTATTGCATATTGTCATATTTTCAACCTCAAATCAAAAAAGATGCTAAGATACTTTGAGATAAACAAGAAGTATCAGATATGGAACTTGTAAATACCATAGAAACAAAGATATATAAAGTTCGGAAACTAAGTGTTATGCTAGATAGTGACTTAGCGAATTTTTATAATGTAGAAACAAAAAGGATAAATGAAGCAGTATGAAGAAATCCTGAGAGATTCCCTTGCGATTTATTTTTTGAAATGACTAAAGAAGAGGTAGAAATCTTAAGGTCGCAAAATGCGACCTTTAAAGAAAGTATAAATGCTAGAAAATATTTACCTAAAGTTTTTACAGAACAAGGCGTATATATGTTAGCAACTGTTTTAAAAAGTCAAGTTGCCACAGAAGTAACTCTTACTATCATGCGAGCATTGAATAGATGAAGCTTTTGAACTCTTACATCAAATCTTACAAGATACACAAAAGACAAACAATAATCTAATAGGTTTTAGACCAAAAAAACAATGAAAGGTAAAAGATGAAACCACAAGCTACAGAACAATAATATCATCCAACCTTGGAAGAGATAAATTAAATTTATTCAAAAAAGTTTTCAGGGTCAATATTTACATACACTATATTTGAGTCATTGTCATCTGAAGTACACATTACTCTAAAGATATGTTTCTTTTCAAAGTGACAAGTATGTTCAGTGGTATTTTCATCAAAAACAGAGATATAGTTTGCAATATTTTCAATATTATATTTGTATATAACTTGATTTGCAAAAGTTATTAAATCAATATTATGAGGTATGGGATTATCTGTTGGTATAAGTAGTTCAAATCGTAAATCTTGCGAGTTCATTTTTTCAAACTGAAAACAATATTGGTCTAACTCATCCGTATCAAAATGTTCCTCACCAATATATTTTACTTCAATATTAGTGGGATGAATAGTATCTAAAGAGTGAAAAATTCTCTCAATAATATTTTCTAATTTAGGGATATATTTACATTTTTCCATTTATACACACTCACCTTTAAAATATTTTTTTAATAAAAACGGTGGAACAACAGTTGTAATAACTATTACAAATATAAGCATAGCATAAATATCATTTGGTAAAGCACCATTAACTCGTCCCATCTCTGCAAAAATTAATCCAACTTCACCACGAGGTATCATTGACATACCAATAATTGCATTGTTCATAAGACATTTTTGATAGATAAAAAATGCAGCTATAAATTTACTAATAAATGCCAAAAGAATAAAAGAGAGGCTCATAATCCAAAAAGTTGCCGAGGTAAAATCAATAACAGATAAATCTACAGAAAGTCCAACCATAACAAAAAATATAGGGGTGAACATCTGAATAATAGGTGTCATATCCCTTTTTACCTCTTGTAACAAAGCTTCATTTGTTCCAAGCATAGCACCAAACGGGAGAAAAAACCTTCTTGAGAGTGCAACACCAGCCGCAAAAGAACCTAATATTGCAGGAGCACCAACTAAATGTGAAAGATATGAGAAAAGTAAAATAAGGGATATTATAATTGTTGGAAAATATCCAGGAACTAGATGTTTTTTGTGGTATTTATGAATAATAAACGATAATGCTTTTGCTAAAATAGGTGCAAGAACCAAAAATATAACAATCATAGCAGTAACAGAGAGAGTATGGTCAAAACTAGCTTCATGTGAAATTGAATAATCATAAATAAAAACAAGTAAAATAATACCAATAATATCATCAATAACAGCAGCACCAATAACAATTTGTGCAATATTAGTATTTTCCATTTGGATATCTTTTAAAACTCTTAATGTGATACCAATACTAGTAGCAGTAAGTGTTCCTGCAATAAAAAGTGATATTGTAAAATCTAACTCAAATAGATAATAAGCCAATCCAAGTCCAGCAATAAAAGGTAAAACAACCCCTAAAATAGCAACTACAAAAGATTTTACCCCTGCATTTTTTAATCTTTTAAAATCAGTTTCTAAACCAACTTCAAAAAGAAGAAGAATAATACCGATTTCGGCTAATATTTTTAAAATGTTATTAGGTTGAATAAGGTCAAATACAGATGCACCCAATAAAATACCAGCAAAAAGTTCACCTAAAACAGATGGAATACCATATTTTGCAAATAACTCCCCTAAAAATCTGGCTACTATAAGTATAAGAAAAAGTGTTATAAAAAAATTATGTATTTCCATATCTATTCCTAGTTTTTTATTGGGTTAGTATCTCTACAATTTTCTCTTTATTATCACAAAAATTACCATTTTTTGAGATTAGCAACATATCATTTACTTTTCCCTTATTTGATTGAATCTTTGCGCTATGTATCTCTATCCCTAACTCATCAAAGGCACGAGCTATATAGCTAAATAAACCTTTTTGATCTTTTGTATGTATTGTAAACTGTGCTAATTCATCTGTATGATCACAATTGATAAATATTTCATCTTTTGCTATAGTTGGTTTTTTGAGATGGATAGTTTTTGACATATCAAATGAATTTTTAATAATATCTTCAATAAAAGGTATATCAATTTCATCTAAGTGCTCGTCAAATACTATTTCAAAAAACTTTTTCTCATCATATAGTTTATAAATACCCATTGAGTTAATATTTAAAAATTGTAGTTTACCTAGTAAATACCCAAGATTTAATGGAACTACCCTTGTAATTCGTATTTTTAAGTTTTCTTTTGTAAATAGTTTAAAATCAAAGCTGTCTATATCTTTTGCTCTTGTAGCAATCTTAATAATATCTTCTGCTTTATACTTCAAGAAGAGTTGGTTTGATTCTATATTTAAAACTTTCTTTTTCATACTATTTGGAAGCGCTTCAAAAACTTTACTTTTTTTGATTGTATTTTCTTTTGCTGCTCTTCTACTACTTACTTTGAGTAACTCTTTATTATCATAAGCTGGAATTGTTTGTAAGTATAGTTCTTTTAAGAGCGATGCTGTAGAGCTTTTATAAAGTTTAGAATCTACAGAGTTAATATCTGCATAGGTCATAATAAATAACAGTTCTAATACCTCTTTTGTTTGAATAATTCCAGTAAATGCTAAAATAGTATTTTGTGAGTATATATCTTCTGTTGTGGCTACTTTAGTCATCATATTATGATATCGAATAAGTGTAGATACGATAGTGATATTCTCATCATCAATATTTAAAGATTTTGCAAACTTTCTAAATAAATTTTGGCCCACTATATGATGGTCTTTCCCTCTCCCTTTTCCACAATCATGAAAAAGAGCTGCTAGTTTTAGAAGGTACTTTTGCGTATAGTTTTGTTTTTCATACATTTTTAAAACAAAAGGGTCTTTGATATTTTGTATATGATAAAGGGTATGGATACTATGGATATCAACAGGATGTTTATGATAACCATCAAATTGTGGTTGATTTATAATTTTTTTAAAAGTAGGGATAATAACTACCAATAAGCCTGCTTTATAGAGTAGGTCAATAATTGGATAGAGGTTTTCTCTTTGAAGTAGGGTATGGACAAGTTTTTTAGTTGTTATATTAGTTTTATTTTGATGGAGGGTTTTTGATGCAAAGTGAATGTATGATACATCAAATCTTTCAATATAGTTTGGTAAAGAGATAAGCTCTTTTAAAAACTGATTGAGTATTTTTGCTTTTGTATTATAAGTTGCATAAAGTGTATTATTACATAAGTATCTATCTTTTTTAATTCTATGTTGATAGATATTTGGAAGATTGTTACTATTATAAAGATGTTGTCTAGCAATCTTTTTAATCATCACTGATGTGAAATGATGAATAGTGTGTAAAGACTCAAAAATTTTAGACATACATTGTCTATCTTTTGTAAGTCTTTCACTATTTACAAAACCAAGTTTTGTACTGATATCTGGTAAAATATCAAAAGTTATGGTATCTAGTTTCTTTTTTGCACAAAGATGTAGGGCATTTCTTGTTCGAAAAATATATTCTAAAGCGATTCTATATTTTTTATATTCATCTTCACTAAATAAAATACCGGTTAAATCCTTTGTACTCGAAACTCCATAAGTGATATTTGCCATCCAAAACAGCATATTAGATTCTCTCATCCCTCCATAGCCATCTTTTATGTTTGGTTGCATCACTAGTGGATATTTTTCTAGTCTCTCTTTATGTTCTTGCAATTTCTCTAATACAAACTCTTTTTGTTCAAAATTTCTAATATTATTTAATTTACTTTGAAACTTATACCATAGATGTTTTGAACCATATATCAGTCGTGATTCCAGAATAGATGTTTTAATAGTAACATCTGTTTTTACAGCCTCTTCAATCTCACTTATCTCATGTACGCGACTACCAAGTTTAAGTCCACTATCCCATGATAATGTCATAAACTCTTCCATAATTGGTTTTATATTGTATCCTTTGATATCATTATATAAAATCATAATATCAATATCACTATAAACACATAATTGTTCTCTTCCAAAGCTTCCTAAAGCTATTATACTCATAGGTATATGGTTTGACATAGGAAGATATATTCCAAAATGTTTTCGTAAAAGATATTTATATATTACTTTTATAAATCCATCTATCATTTTTGTATGTTTTACAAAAAAATCTTTTCCACTTGATTGTTCATATATATCATCAAGAGAGCTTAGATATTCTTTTATTTCACACTTAATTATTTTTGCTATTTGAAAATCTTCTGCTTTGTTTTCTATAAGTTCTTCTATTTTAATATTTAAATCTGTCATAATATTATTTTATCATAATTAAGTCAAAAAAAGTTAAAAGTTGCTAGAATATAAAAAAATAAATAAGTAGGTTGGATATGGAAAACTTTAATGAATACTTTAACAGACAGATACAGCTTTGGGGAGAGGATACTCAAAAAAGTTTAATGAATAAAAAAATAGCCATTATTGGTTGTGGTGGATTAGGATCTAGTTTAGGAATTGCACTTGGTAGTTCAGGAATAGGGCAGATTGATTTGGTTGATTTTGATGAAGTGAGTGTTCATAATATTCACAGACAGATAGCTTTTAAAACTGATGATGAAGGGAAAAGTAAAAGTGATGCTTTAGCAAAACTTATTAGAAAAAGGTCCCCATATGTAGAGGTAAATAGTTTTGATTACGATTTCGATACTTTTAGTATTACAAATGAAGATTATGATTTAGTTATTGATGCTACAGATAATTTACCTGTTAGAAGTAAAATCGATAAATTTTCAAAAGATAAAAATATCCCTTGGTTATATGGAAGTGTAGAAGCTTTTCAAGGGCAGGTGTGTTTTTTTGATAAATCCTCTTTTAATAGTGTATTTAAAGTCTCAGACCACAAGCCAGCAGGAATAGCAGCTCCAATTGTGATGCATATAGCCTCTTTACAAGCAAATATTGCTTTACGATATTTAGCTGGATTAGCTATTAAAAAAGATTTTTTATATTATTGTTTTTTTGATGAAGAGGGTGAATATACAGTACAGAAATTTGGTTTACCAAAAGAGTAGTTTTCTACTCTTTAAGTTATAGGTGAATCTGTTCACCAATTTTTACAATATGAACTTTCTCTTGTAGCTCTTTTTTAATTTTCCCTTTTAGAGTTTCTAATTGTGGGACATCTCCATGAATAAGATACACACAATAGATATCTTCTATCACATCAATCCATTCTAAAAGCTCTTTTTGGTCTGCATGAGCTGAGAAACCAGACACATAACCAACTTTTGCATTGATATTAACAGGTGTACCTAAGATTGATACATCTCTATTTCCTGTTGATATTTTTCTTCCAAGTGTACTTTCCACTTGATATCCAACAAATAAAGCTAGATTTGCTTTATCTTCTAAGTATCGTACAAGATGGTAGTTTACCCGTCCACCTTCACACATCCCACTTCCTGCAATGATAATTTTTGGACCATGCTTTGTGTTTATTTGCATAGATTCAGCTTTGCTATAAGTTTTAATAAGCTCTTTAAAATCAAAAGGATTTTCCCCATTCTGTATAATTTTTTTAACATCATCACTAAAAAGTTCAGGGTAGTCCATAAATGTATTGGTAACATTGATTGCAAGTGGAGAGTCAAGATATACAGGGATATTAGTTAAAAGATTTTCTTCACTCATCTGTTTGAGTAAAAATAATATCTCTTGAGTTCTTTCTAGTGCAAATGATGGGATAACTACCGTTCCACCGTGACCAATAGTTTGTAGTATCTGTTCTTTAAAACTATCGATTGAAATTTCTAGTTTTTCATGTATTGATAATCCATAGGTTGATTCAACAAATACATAGTTTGCTTTATCCCAAAATTCAATAGGAGAGGTTATAATTCTTTCACTTTGCCCTATATCTCCAGAAAAAACAATGCTTTTTTCAATCCCTTCATCAAAAAATTCTAACTTAACACTTACCGAACCTAAAATATGGCCAGCATTTTTAAAAGAGATTTTAATATTTTCATCAAGTGTCATTGTTTGTCCACATTCTAAAAAAGTTCCAAATAAATCAAGAGCTGGGTCAACATCATTAAGGGTATAAAGTGGTTTTGGTTTTGTTTCTAAAATACCAGCAGAATTTCTAAGCATTAGTTGAGCGATACTATATGTTGCTCGTGTAGAGATTATTTTTTGATCAAATCCTTTTTTCACTAATAGTGGAATTCTTCCTATATGATCTAGGTGTGCATGTGTAACAATAAGATAATCAATATCACTTGGTTCAAAACCAAATGGCTCAAAATTCATTTCACTCTCAGCCCCTTGAAACATACCACAATCAATAAGTATTCTAATTTTTCCAATATGTAAAAAGTGACAAGAACCAGTCACTTCACCAGCTGCACCATATGATTTATAATATGCCATTAAATATTCCTTTTGATAAAAAATTATTTTACATTAACTAAGCTTTAAAAAACTATTATTTAGTCTAATATTTAGAATCTTTTTAGCGGAAAGTGGGATATAATCTATTCATTATTTTTTAAGTAAAAAAAGGGTATAATCTTTAAATTTTAAAGAGTAAATTCAAGGAAAGTTAATGCCAAAAAGAGAAGATATTAAGTCTATTTTACTTATAGGATCAGGTCCTATTATTATCGGTCAAGCGTGTGAGTTTGATTATTCAGGAACACAAGCTACGAAAACATTAAAAGAATTAGGATATAGAGTTGTATTAATCAACTCAAATCCAGCTACTATTATGACAGACCCAGAGTTTGCAGATAAAACATATATCGAACCAATCACAGAAGATACAATTGCTCAAATTATTGAAATAGAAAAAGTAGATGCTATTTTACCAACAATGGGTGGTCAAACAGCACTGAATGTTGCTACATCTATGTATGATAAAGGTATGCTTGAAGGTATCGAGTTTTTAGGAGCTCATCCAGATGCTATTAAAAAAGGGGAAGATAGACACCTGTTTAATGATGCAATGATTAAAATTGGAATGGATTTACCAAAAAGTGCAAATGCATATACAGTTGAAGAAGCTATTGAAAAAGCTAAAGAGATAGGTTTTCCGGTGATTTCAAGAGCTTCCTTTACACTTGCAGGTGGTGGAAGTGGTGTTGCTTACAATATGGAAGAGTTTGAAAAACTTGCAAAAGAGGGTATTGATGCAAGTCCAATCAATGAGATTGAGATTATGGAGTCTATGCTTGGATGGAAAGAGTACGAGATGGAAGTTATCAGAGATAAAAAAGATAACTGTATCATCGTATGTTCTATTGAAAATGTAGATCCAATGGGTGTTCATACAGGTGATAGTATTACAGTTGCTCCTGCTCTTACTCTTACAGATAAAGAATACCAAAATATGAGAAATGCTTCTTTTGCAATTCTAAGAGAGATTGGAGTTGATACAGGTGGAAGTAATGTTCAGTTCTCAATAGACCCAAAAACTGGAAGAATGATAGTTATTGAGATGAATCCAAGAGTTTCAAGAAGTTCTGCACTTGCTTCAAAAGCTACAGGATATCCTATAGCAAAAGTTGCAACTCTACTTGCAGTTGGTTTTACACTTGATGAGATTGAAAATGATATCACAGGAACTACAGCATCATTTGAACCAGTGATTGATTATGTTGTAACAAAAATTCCAAGATTTACATTTGAAAAATTTCCAAAAGCAAACTCTACACTTACTACAGGTATGAAGAGTGTTGGTGAAGTTATGTCTATGGGGAGAACATTTAAAGAGTCTTTCCAAAAAGCATTATGTTCACTTGAAACTGGACTTTGTGGATTTGATCCAATCAAAGGTGATATTGAATTAATCAAAAAAGAGATTCGAAGACCAAATTGTGATAGATATATCTACTTAATGCAAGGTATGCGAGAAGGTTTAAGTGATAAAGATATCTTTGAGTTATCAAAAATTGATCCATGGTTTTTAAATCAGTTTAGAGAAATTCACGATATGGAAGTAAAAATTAAAAGTGAAGCATCAGCAGTTCTACAAAATGAAGAACTTTTAAGAAGAGCGAAAACTTTTGGATTTAGTGATAAAATGATCTCTTTACTTATTGGTTGTAAAGAAACTGAAGTATATGATGCAAGAAAAGCACTTAGTATAAACTTTGAATACAATGAAGTTGATACTTGTGCAGCTGAGTTCAAAGCATTGACACCATATCTTTATTCTACAACAAATATCTCTTCATTGCCACAAAAAGCAAAAGAGAAATCTGATAAGAAAAAAGTTATGATTATTGGTGGTGGACCTAATAGAATAGGTCAGGGGATTGAGTTTGATTATTGTTGTTGTCATGCTTCATTTGCTTTAAATGAGATGGGTGTTGAAACAATTATGTATAACTGTAATCCTGAAACTGTATCAACAGATTATGATACATCTGATATCTTATATTTTGAACCGATTGATTTTGAACATGTACGAAGTGTAATAGAAACAGAAAATCCAGATGGTATTATAGTTCATTTTGGGGGACAAACTCCTTTAAAATTAGCAAATGAGATACATAACTCTGGTGGAAAAATTATAGGAACAACTGCTGAAGTGATTGATTTAGCAGAAGATAGAGAAAAGTTTTCTACATTTGTTGAAAAAGCGGGACTTTTACAACCAGATAATGGAACAGCTGTGACACTTGAACAGGCTTTAGAAATTGCAAATAGAGTTTCATATCCAGTACTTGTAAGACCATCATTTGTACTAGGTGGTCGAGGAATGAAAATAGTATACAATGACACTGAACTTAAAATGTATATGGATGAAGCTGTAAGTGTGTCAAATGATGCACCTGTACTTATTGATAAGTTTTTAGATAGAGCAATTGAGCTTGATGTAGACTGTATTTGTGATGGTGTTGATGTATACATTGGTGGAGTTATGCAACATATTGAAGAAGCAGGAATTCATTCAGGAGATAGTGCTTGTAGTTTACCACCTATTAGTTTAAGTGATGCTATTTTAAAAGAGGTTGAGGAAAAAACAAAGACTATGGCACTAGAGCTTGGCGTTCAAGGTTTAATGAATACTCAATACGCTATACATCATGGTAATATCTATCTTATCGAGGTAAATCCAAGAGCATCTAGAACAGTTCCTTTTGTATCGAAAGCTACAGGAATTCCTTTGGCTAAAGTTGCTACAAGAGTTATGTTTGGTCAACCTTTAAGAGAAGCATTAAAAGTATATGATAAAGATGAAAAAATAGTAAATGTTACAAATGAAGAATCACCAAATCTTTTAAAACCAATGTTAAAAAATCATGTTGCAGTAAAAGAGGCTGTTTTCCCATTTAATAAATTAAGTGGTGCTGATTTAATACTTGGACCTGAGATGAAAAGTACAGGTGAAGTTATGGGTATAAGTAGTGATTTTGGAAAAGCATTTGCAAAAGCACAAAATGCAGCAAAGAATTTCTTACCACAAAATGGTGGAAAAGTATTTATCTCTCTAGCAGATTTAGATAAAGAGTTCGCTCCACAAATAGCATTAGGTCTTGTAAATTTAGGGTTTGAAATTGTAGCTACTGGTGGAACTTACGATATTATAAACGAAGCTGGTTTGCCATGTGAGAAAGTTCTAAAAGTGAGTGAAGGGAGACCTAATATTACAGATTCTTTAATGAATCAAGAGATCGTAATGGCTATAAACACAAGTGATGGAAAAGAATCTAGTAAAGATGATGGGGAGCAAATTAGAAGAACAGTACTTAGAATGAATGTTCCGTACTTTACGACAGTTGCTGGGGCACTAGCTAGTGTTGAAGCAATAGAGTCACAAAGAGATGTTGCAGGTTTTGCTCCAAAGTCAATACAAGATTTTCTTCAATTGTAAATAGGGGGCTTAAAAGTGGATAGCAGTTTAGTATATTTGACTCAAACTGATACCACTGTGGGTTTTTTATCCTCGGATGATAAAAAACTCTCAATGATTAAAAAAAGAGATATAAACAAAAAAACTCTTCAAGTAGTTGATAGTTTTAAAACTTTACAAAAAAACATTAGAGTTCCTAAAAAATTTAGAAAAATGGTAAGAAACTCTAAGAAAACTACTTTTATCTATCCCAAAAAAGAAGCTTTTCGAGTAGTAAATCAAGAGTTACAACATCACTCTTTTTTAAAAAAGTTTCATACTTTATACTCAACATCTGCAAATATTACACAAAATAACTTTGATGAAGAGTTTGCAACACAAAGTGCTGATATTATTGTCTATAACAAAGAGTTTAAAGAGTCAACTCCCTCTTTTATTTTTATACTTTCAAAATCTAAAAAGAAACAAATAAGATGAGGAATTTTCACTCTCTTATCTTATTAGTAGTTGCAATACTTTTTCAATTAAATTTATTTGCAAATCAAGAGGTTAAAATAAATTTTAAAAATCTTGATACGGAAAATCTTATTAAAATAACATCGAAAATTGTTCAAAAAGATATTCTTATTACATCAAAAGTTGAGGGTAAGGTTCAATATATTTCAAATAAACCTATTAATAAAAAAAATATTTTAGATATTTTGAGATATGATTTACAATCAAAAGGCTTTTCTCTTTTAATTAGAGATGATATTTTTTTGGTTGTAAAAGATGGGAATTTATTAAAATATGATAAGAAATTGTCTCTAAATACTCCAAGAGTAGAAGTGTTGCCTATTAAAAATGTAGATTCAAAATTGATTGTTCAAATTGTAAAAGATATTATTACAAATCAAAAAACTAAAGATAAACCTTATTTGTCGTTGGATGAGCAAAATAATAGAGTTGTAATTTATGGTTTAGAGGAAGATATTGATACAATAACACAAATAATTAAACAACTTGATACTCCTCAGCAACAAGTTTATGTTGAAGCAAAAATTATCGAGATAAGTGAAACAAAAACACAAAATATTGGACTAGAATATGGATTAAATGGGTTTTATTCCACTGGTTCATCTTTGAATACCTTTGCATCCTCTTTAAACTCACTAGGTGGTGTTACCCCTTTGAGCTTAGCTGAGTTAAGTAGTTATGGGTATAGTCCTGCAATTTTAAAAAGTTCGATAGCTTTAGGGGCAACTATAAATTTACTCAAAGAGAACAAAGCTTTGGAGGTTGTAAGTGAACCATCTATTTTATGTATCAACAATAAAGAGAGTTCAATATATGTGGGAGAAACTCGATCTATCCCTACAGGTACAACAGTTGGAACAACAACTACAACAAACTATGAAAGGGAAGATATTGGCTTAAGACTTACTATTAAACCAAGGTTATCTTCAAATGATAAAGTGACTTTAGATATTAAAACAATTATTGAAGATGTAAAACTCTCAACAACTACAAACTCTGTTCCTGATACCAATAAAAAAGAGGTGTTAACAACAGCTATTGTAAGTAACGGAGAAAATGTAATAATAGGTGGATTAATAAAAAACAAGCTTGAGACAAGTGAATATAAAGTGCCCCTTTTGGGAGATATACCACTTTTAGGAAATCTATTTAAAAGTAATTATGATTATGACGATAAAATAAATTTAGTTATAATAGTAACACCCTATATTGTTCCAAAATCCAAAGATTTGACATATATTGCACAACAATTATCCCAACTAAAAAATATAGAGAATAACTATACAAAAGAGTTAGAGAAAAAATTAACTCAAAACAAATTAGAAATACAAAATAATCAAGAACTCTACAATAATAGAGTGAAAGATATTTTAAATAAATAAAGAGAGAATATGGATACAAATAAAAAAACATTAACAATTATCGATACATTTGGGTTTCTTTTTAGAAGCTATTTTGCACTACCACCTTTAAAATCTAAAACTGGTTTTCCAACAGGTATGCTTACTGGATTTATGAATTTAATTGCAGGTATAGGGAAAGATTTTCAAACAGATTATTTAATATTTGCACTAGATAGTAAAGGGGATACTTTTAGAAAAGATATCTACAGTGAATATAAATCTCATCGTCCTGATGCACCAGATGATCTCAAAGCACAGCTTCCAGTTGCTATTGATTTTATAGAAAAAATGGGCTTTATAACTGCATCTAAAGTAGGGTATGAGGCAGATGATATTATAGCTTCACTTGCAACTGATGGAAGAGACTTAGGGCTAAATGTACGCATTGTAAGTCATGATAAAGACTTGTATCAACTTATTGGTGAGGGTATATTTATGTTTGATCCTATAAAAAAGAAAATAATAAGCAGTGATGATTGTTTTAAAAAATATGGAGTATATCCCAATCAATTTATAGATTACCAATCCTTACTTGGAGATAGTGCAGATAATGTACCAGGAGTAAAAGGTGTAGGGGCTAAAACAGCGGAAGCTTTAATACAACAATTCAATGACTTGGATAATATCTATAAAAATATTGAAAATATAGAAAAACCTAGATGGCAAAAACTATTGCTAGAGAGTAAAGAGATGGCTTATATTAGTAAACAGCTTGTTACTTTACATCATGATGCACATTGTTTAAATAGTTTTGGAGATTTAGAAAAAATTGAGCTACCAAAAGAGAATCCGATTTTAAAAATAGCAGATACGCTTATAGAATACGATATGCATAGGATTATAGATAAAGTGCATAAAGATGGATTAAACTACAAAACAACTGTCCCTAAAGGATATGATACAAGTAAAATAGAACAACCAAAAGAGAAAGTTTTAGATTGTGAGTATATTTTATTAAATGATTATACTAAAATGTTTGATATTATTAAAAATATACCTGCTAACTCTTTAGTGGCATTTGATACTGAAACAACAGCCTTAGATACTAATGAAGCAAATATTGTAGGTTTCTCTTTTTGTTTTGAAAGTACTAAAGCTTATTATGTACCAATTGGACATTTTTATTTGGGAGTTGAAGAGCAAGTTTCAAAAGATGATGCAAAAAAAGCTATAGAGATGTTAAATGGGTATAAATTAATATTACAAAATTACAAATACGATAAACAAGTTGTAAAACATAATTTTGATATTGAATTAAAACTTGAAGCAGACACTATGATAATGGCTTGGTTACTTGATAGTGATAAACCTGTAGGGATGGATAAGTTAGCCGCTAGACTTTTAAATGGTTATAAAGCTATTGCCTATAAAGATGTGGTAAAAAAAGGTGAAAATTTTTCAAATGTAAATTTAAATGAAGCTTGTAATTATGCAGCTGAAGATGCATTTATAACTTTAAAACTTTATCATAAACTACTAGAACTTTTTAAACAAAATGATGAAGAGTATTTATATAAAATAGGTAAAACTATAGAGTTTCCATTTATTAATGTTTTAAATAATATGGAAAATATAGGTATAAAAGTTGATGTAGAGTTTTTTAAAGCTTTGCAAACAAAAAGTAAAGAGCATTTAAATAATTTAACACAAGAGATATATAGCTTAAGTGGTGAAACTTTTAATATCAATTCTCCAAAACAGCTAAGTATAGTTTTATTTGAAATACTAAAACTTACTCCTCCTAAAAAGACTGCAACTGGATATAGTACAAATGAAGCAGTTTTAGCAAAATTAAAAGATGACCATAAAGTGATACCCAAATTGTTAGAATATAGAGAGGCTTTTAAACTTCATTCAACTTATATTGAGCCACTTTTAGAGTTAGGACTTAAAAATGAGGACAATATTATCTATACATCATTTTTACAAACTGGAACAGCAACAGGAAGATTAAGTAGTAAAAATCCAAATCTTCAAAATATACCTGTAAGAACAGAAGCTGGAAGAGCCATAAGAAAAGGTTTTATTGCAAGAGAGGGTTATAAACTAGTTGGTATTGATTATTCACAAATTGAATTAAGACTATTAGCACACTACTCAAAAGACCCAGCGTTACTAGAAGCATTTAACAATAATCTAGATATCCATTTACAAACTGCTGTGAAAATATTTGGTAGTGAGGAAGCAAAAGAGAAAAGAAATATTGCAAAATCAATTAACTTTGGTCTTTTATATGGAATGGGTAGTAGAAAACTTGGAGAACAGCTTGGGATTCCTTCTAAGGAAGCTAAAACATATATTGATAGTTATTTTGAGAGTTTTGGAACCGTAAAAAAGTTTTTACAGACAATACAAGATGATGCTATGCAGAATGGTTTTGTAAAAACACTTCTTGGGAGAAAAAGAAGATTTGATTTTGAAAATGCTAATGGAATGATGCAAGCTACTTATCAAAGGGAGTCTGTAAATACTGTATTTCAAGGAAGTGCTGCTGATTTAATTAAACTAGCGATGATAAAAATTGATATGAAATATAAAAACAGCGAAGATTTAAGAATGTTATTACAAATTCATGATGAATTAATATTTGAAGTAAAAGAGGATAAACTAGATATTATCAATGATAAAATAACTTATATAATGGAAAATATTTATGAGTTAGAAGTACCTTTACGAGTCAGTGTTTCTATAGGAGATAATTGGTCAGAGCTAAAATAACGGTTTATTTTATCCCCCTTTGACAAAAATAATTTTTTTTGATATAATAACGAAAAAATAACTTTAGTGAGGATACAATGATAAAAAAATTGCGTAAATTAAGTAATATGAATATTTTATGTATTACTAATAATGCCAAGTTGAAATCAGATATAAATTCGAATTTAAATGAAGTTAAAAACATAATATTTGTAGAGAGTGTTAATGATGATATTTCAGATATTTCTTATGATGTTTTATTGGTGGATTTTAATTTTGAAGCCTCATTAGAGATTATGAATGAAACTAAAATATCTAAGCCATCGTTACCTAAAATAGTAATTTTAGATGAACAATCAGAAACTAACATTATAAAATGTATTAATGCAGGTGCTTATTCAATACTATCTCTTAGTTGTGGTTTTGCTGATTTGAAACTTTCTGTTATTATGGCTTTAAATCAAACAAAAAGAGTAGATAAAATAACTTTAGGTCAAGATGTTTATTATGATTCTTACAGAGAAAGATTTTATGATAAATTAGGTGAACTATCTTTTACAAAATTTGAATTTCAGGTATTGAAATTGTTACTACAAAATCATGCTCGAATAACAACTTATGATGAAATAAAAGAGAAAGTTTGGAAAGATAAAAAAATGAGTATCTTTACAATGCGAAATATTATTAATAAAATTAGGAATAAAACATATTATGATATTATTAAAAATATCTCATCAAATGGGTATCAAATAGATACACCAAAATAAAAAAGTAATTGGAAAAAATATAATGGAAGAACAAATAGTATCTAAGGATGAATTAGTAGAAATGTTTTCTTTAGGTGTATTAGAAGACCACGAAACTAGAGGTTGGTTACTTTATGAACAAGAGATACAAATTATTGCGTTACATGAAACAGATCCAAAGTATATGCAAGATGTAACAAATGCAGAGTATTACAAATTAGTACCAGTGAAAAAATAGAAGGAATAAGAGATATGTCACATTGCCCTTTTTGCAAAAAAAAGATAGCTATGAGTAAAGCATTTTGCTCACGAAGTTGTAAGGAAAACTATTTTCAACTTATAGCTATACAGATACCTAAATTATTTTTAAAAAGAATTTATGTATTTTGCAGTAAAGAAGAGAGAGAGAAAGAGATTGAAGAGTTTGCTTCAAGACATAACTGGAGACTTGATCTTTTAAAAAATAAAATTGAAGATGAAGCTTTAAGAATGGGTTATGTAGATGACCCTACTCTTAAGTAGTCTTTTTTTCATTTTTTAATAAAAAATAGTAAAAAATTATACAAAGAATAGAAAAACTAGAAGATATTAATATCCCCATAGTAAGCCAATCTGTCCCTAAAAGAAATCCAAGTTGTACATCTGGTTGTCTAAAAAGCTCAGCTATTATTCTCATGACAGAGTAAAGTATAAGATAAAGTACAGCAATTTGTCCATCAAACTGTTTTTTTGTTCTTAAGACAAAGAGAACTACAAATATCACTAAACCTTCTAGAAAAGCTTCATAAAGTGCAGATGGATGTCTTAAAATACCATCTACATATATTCCCCAAGGAACTTCCGTAACTCTTCCTACAAGTTCTTTATTTAAAAAGTTACCAATCCTTCCAAATATATAACCAAAAGATATAGCTATAACAGCTATATCCGTTATAAATAAAAATGATATTTTATATTTTTTACAAAATAGATAAGAAGCTAGTATAAAACCAATAACAGCACCATGATAGCTCATACCAGATATCCCTATAAAGCTACCATCTTCTCCAAAAGGATTAAATATTTGCCAAGGGTGAGTTAAATAATAAGTTGTATTAGGATCATAAAATACAATATATCCAATTCTAGCACCTAATATTACACCAAGTTCTACCCACCAAATATAACTATCTAGTGTATCTTTTGATATATCTAAATTGTCATTTTTGATTATCCAATGAGCTGTATAGATAGCTGTTAATAAAGCTAATGCATACATAATTCCATACCAGTGTACATTTATTTCAAATAAACTAAAGGCTACAGGGTTAAAGTTACTGTATATATGGTTCCAATACTCCATTCTTACAAGGCGTCCGCTATGAGCTCTATTGGATTTTTGAAGATAACATCTGTATCTGTTCGCCCAAGAGAGTCTGTTATTTGCATACGACAAGCACTACACTCTGCACTCACTACAGAGGCTTTGGTTTTGTTTATCATTGCAGCTTTTTTTACCCCAACTGCTTTTGCAATATGGTATTTTTCACTTTGCATAGTAACCCCTCCAAAACCACAACACTCATTTGGATCACTCATCTCATCGATTTTATAGTTTTGTTCTATTAAGTTTCTAGGTTCTTTAAATACACCTTGCATCTTTTTTGCATGACAGGGATCGTGATAAGTTACTATCTCAGACATAGCTTTTCCATTGTTTTTAAGAAGTTCTACAAGCTTTGTATTATTTTCAAGCCACTTCGTTGCCATAATAACTTTTGGAGCTAATTTTATTGCTCTTTTTTTCCAATCAGGTTGATCATGTAAAAAATGTGCCCAATCTGTATTTATCATAGCACTACATGTAGCTTCTGGAATAATAATAGCATCTACATCATCAATAAAAGTTTCAAAATACTCTATATTTTTTTTGATAAGATAATCTACTGTATCAAAATCGCCTGTAAAATATGCAGGTGCTCCACAACAAAGTTGTTTTTTTGGTATAAATGCATCAATTTCTAGCTTTTCTAAAATTTTAAGTAAGCTTTTCCCAATATTTGTATATGCATAGTTTCCCATACATCCAATAAATACAGCTACTTTTTTGAATTCTTTATTCTCTTTATGATTGATGATATTTTCTGGATTTGAATTTAAAAATGATGTTCTGTCTGCAAAAGGTAATGTTCTATCTTTTATCATCTCTATAGGGAGATTTATTCTAAGTTTACTACTTTGATTTTGGGCATTTATTTTTAGACCACAAGTTTGAAATACCCATCCCATTTTCGCCATAAAATCCATAATTTTTCGATGTCTTAAAAGGAAGAAAAAGGCTCTTTTGTACCAAGTAATTCCATATTTTTTTGCAATATCACTTCGTACTTGTTCTATTATCATATCAGTTGGTAAATCATTTGGACAAACCTCTACACAGTTTGTACATAAAAAACAACTTTCAAAGATATCTTTTGCAGTTTTATCTAGCTCTAGTTCATCTCTTTTATAAGCTCCAAGAAGGTCTATAAAACCTCTAGGAGAGGTTGTTTCATCTTGATTGACATTAAATATGGTACATACAGTTTTACATTTACCACACTTGATACAATCATCACTAATATCGGTATAGTTAAATTTATTATTTACCAATTAAAAATCCTTTGGTTATTAAAAATGAATTTTACCTAAAAAAGCTTTAATTAAAACTCTCAACTAAATCTTCAAGTTCCAAGTATCGTTCTACTTTTTGCTCATAAGTTTTGTTTGTATCATCAAGCTCTTGGCTTAAAGCTACTAATCCTTTTTGTTCATAACAGTCAGGATTCATCATACAAGTATTTAGTTCTTCAATCTTTTGTTCTAGCTTTTCTATCTCTTTTGGGAGGATTTCATAATCTCTTTTATCATTATAGGTAAGCTTAGTTTTCTCTTTTGGTAACTCTTGCTCTTTTTTCTCAATTCCCTTTGAAACTACTTGTGTATTGTGTCGCTCCATCTCTTCAACATATTTTTCATCTTTTTCATCTTCTAGATATTCACTATATTTTTGATAGCTTTCCTCTAGTAGACCATCTCCTTTAAATATATAAAGTTTTTTTGCAATTTTATCAACAAAATATCGATCATGACTTACAAAGATTAATGCACCTTGGAAATTTGCTAAGTATTGCTCTAGTATATTAATAGTTGGGATATCTAAATCATTTGTAGGCTCATCCATAATCAATACATCAAATTTTCTAGTAAAGAGTAGGGCGAGGGCTAGTCTATTTTTCTCTCCACCACTTAAAACTCCTACAGTTTTATCAAGATATTCTTTGGGAAATAAAAAGTTTTTAAGATATCCAAATACATGCATATTTCTTCCATCATTAAGCTCAACTCTATCTCCACCATTTGGACAAAATAGGTGCATAATAGTTTTACTTTCATCTATCATCTCTCTATGCTGATCAAAATATCCAACTTTAAAATCACCTTTTTTAAAGGAGCCTTTATCTATTTTGATTCTCTCTAAAAAGACTTTTAAAATACTTGATTTTCCACTTCCATTTGGACCAACTATTGCTATAGTATCTTTTTGTAAAATTCGTGCTGTAAAGTCTTTTATGAGTGGTTTATTTCCTAAAGTTAAATATACATTGTCTAGTTCAAAGAGCATTTTCTTTTTATTTTGAGTGTCACCATTATTAAAAGATTTTTGTTCTCTTTGGATATCTAGTTGCATTTTATTTATTTTTGCTGGATTTGATTTCACTTTCTCTTTGAGTTCAAAGTAATTATCTTTTCTTAAAACATTTCTTTTTCTTCTAGCTGTTACACCATGTTGCATCCAATGTGCTTCAGCTCGAAGTTTACTTACTAAATTGTCATGTTCTTTTTGTAAGTTAATTAGATTTTGTTCTTTTTGAACCAGATAGTCTTTGTATCCACCTTTATATTTAGTGAGCGTTCCATCTTCAATTTCGATAATATTTGTTGCTACATTATCTAAAAAATATCTATCATGAGAGATAAATAGTAGGGTGAAGTTCTCTTTTAAAAGAATTGTTTCTAAAAATTCTACCATATATACATCAAGATGATTTGTAGGCTCATCTAAAAGTAAAACATCGGGCTTCTTTAGAATAAGACCTGCAAGTCCAACGCGACGCTGCTCCCCACCACTTAGAAGTGACACATCTTTAAATTCATAACTTTTTAAATCAAACTCTAATAATACTCTTTGAATTTTATTGTCTAAATCCCAGGCATTATGATGATCTAAGTAGGTTGTTAGTTGTGCTTGTCTTTCTAATAGCTCTTCATTTTCATAATCAGTTGCAAGGAGCTCCGAGACTTTATCATATTCTCTTTGTGCTTTTTTTAAATCAACTAGTTGTTCCTCTATAGCATCTCGTACAGTTACACCTGCTTTAAATTTTGGTTGTTGGTCTAACATCTCAATTTTTAAAGATTTATCTATAGCTATTTCACCACTATCAGGTTCAATATCTTTAGTGATTATTTTCATAAAAGTCGATTTACCTTGACCATTTTGACCAATGACAGCAATTCTTTGTTTCTCTTGTAGTGTAAAGTTTATATCTTTGAGTATAACTTTTATATCATATTGTTTATTTATTTTTTGTAAGTCGATTAATGCCATATAATTTTTTATTCCCTTTGGGTGCTCTATTGTTTGAAGTGGAATTATATCTAAAAGTCACTTTGTAGTTAGTTTTATCTAAATTTAGATGAAAAAGGAAAGAGCTTTAAAAAAAGAGATTAGCTGTTAGTAATCTCTTTTCTTTCTCATTCTAGAAAGCTCTTTTTGTACAGAGATATTTATCTCATCATTTGGTTCAAAATTAAGAGAATAGTTTCTATCATCATAATCTACACTATTTAAAACTATTTTAATCGCTTCCATTCTTGCGTTGTGTTTATCATCACTTCGGACAATATTCCATGGAGCACTTCTTGAGTGTGTTCTTTTTAACATCTCATATTTTTTCTCACTAAATTCATCCCATAAGTCTTGAGCTTGTAGGTCTACTTCACTGAGTTTCCACTGTTTTAATGGATTGATTCTTCTACTTTCAAATCTTGCTAATTGTTCCGCTTTTGATACACTAAAGTAGAGTTTTACTAGGATAATATCTTGTCTTACCAGGTCATGTTCAAAGTTCACAACATCTTCCATAAATATCTCATATTGATGATCTGTACAAAAACCAAATACAGGCTCTACCATAGCACGGTTATACCAACTTCTATCAAATAATACTACCTCTCCACCTGTTGGGAAATGTTCAATATATTTTTGGAAAAACCATTGCCCTTTTTGTGTTTCTGTTGGTTTACCAAGAGCTACAACTCTATAATGTCTAGAGTTCATAAATCTTGTCATTCTACGAATTGCTCCCCCTTTACCACTCGCATCTCTTCCCTCAAAAAGTATTATCATTTTTTTACCTGATTTTTCTAGGTATTTTTGCATTTTTATAAGTTCTATTTGGTATTGTTGCATCTGTGCATTATCATAAACTTTTTGGATCCCTTCTTGCAGAGTTACTAAGTCAACAGACTTATAATCTCCTAAAATATTTTTAAGTAAGGTATTTTCTTCTATTAAACTTTTGATTTTTGTATTTTCATTTTCACTGTAGATAGTAGTAGTTACATTTGAAGTTGCAGTTGTTGCAGTTTTTCTAACTTTTTGTGATACTTTACTCGCTGATTTAGAACTTTTATTAGGTTTTAGACTGTTCTTATAATCTTCTAATAATCCATAAGCTTTTAAGTCTGTAAGGTTATCTGCTTTATCGTATCCAAGTACTTTCATGTATCTTTTTTTATTTAATTGAAACCGTGCAATGTATTTTTGACCAAAAGTAGGGTGTGATACTTTTGATTTATATAATCCTGTGTACTCTGTTCTTTCAAAATCGTGTAAATTCATCTCTTATAAAACCTTTGCAAATGTATTTTGTGCTTCCATTAGTTCAATTTCTTGTGAACCACTTACTACCACAGTTGAATCTTCTATTGTCTTTTTTCTTTTTAATTGTTCAGGATAATCAACTCTATTTAATATGTGTCTTATACAATTTAATCTTGCTTTCTTTTTGTCGTCACTTCTTATGATTGTCCAAGGACAAGTTTCAGTATTTGAAGCCATTAGCATAGAAAATTTTGCTATTGTGTATTTGTCCCATAGTTGTTGTGATTCTTTATCAACTGGGCTTAGTTTATATTGTTTGAGAGGATCAGTCTCTCTTTTAGCAAATCGTCTCCCTTGTTCCTCTTTTGAAACAGAGAAATAGAATTTAAGTATAATAATTCCTGACTTTACAAGCATGTCTTCAAACTGAGGTACCTCTCTTAGAAACTCATGATGCTCTTCTGGTGTACAAAAGCCCATAACAGGCTCAACTCCACCTCTATTGTACCAACTTCTATCAAAGAGTACTATCTCCCCAGCACTTGGCAGATGTTTTGAATATCTTTGAAAGTACCATTGTGTTGTTTCTTGGTCACTTGGTTTTTCTAACGCTACAACTCTTGCTCCCCTTGGGTTTAAATGTTCAGTGATTCTTTTAATTGTTCCACCTTTCCCAGCAGCATCTCGTCCTTCAAATATCATAAGAACTTTTAGTCCTTTATCTTTTACATGATTTTGAAATTTAAGTAGTTCTATTTGTAGTTGTGTAAGCTCTTTTTCATACTCTAAAGTTTCTTTTTTTACCCAAATTTGAACCTTGTTCCCCTTCTCTTTGAGTTTTTTTCTTTTTCTTTCAAAGTTATCAGGTTTATGCTTGTCAGCTTTGTGAGTATCAATCTCTTCGTCATCTTTAAATTCTTCATATATAATATTTCTAGTTGTACTCATGCCTAAAATGTCCTTTAATCTATCGATTTTATATCTATAAAATTAATTATATCCTATTTTACTTACAAAATGATTACATTCAGTAGTTTAAGCAAAAATTAGATATCATTAATTATGACTAATAATAATTTTTTAAAAATGCCAAAAGAGATTAAGTATTTAGATACATCTTCTTGTTTAGATAACTTGTACTTTTACACTTACCATAATAGATACCTACAAAAACTTCAAAAATTAAACCCAGATAAAGAAGATCCACACTATATAAGTACATATAGTAGTTTTATAGGGGAAGTTTTTGAAAATGTTATTTATGAGCTTTTGTTACAATATGCAATAAAAAACGATGATATAGAAAAGTTTGTTTTAAAAGGCCCTCATCAGGATAATTATGAAAATATGAAAAATGGTTTGATGATAGATAAAAACTCTCAAATTGTTTATAAAGCAGGGTATAAAGATGTAACAGAATTTGATGCACTTTTTTTCACTAAAGATAGTGTATGCTTTGTTGAAAGCACGATTGTAAAAACAACCACAAGTTTACGAAAAAGACTAAAAAAGAAAAAAGCACTTTTAGAGTTTTTGTTCCCTAAACTTAAAGTAAAAGCGTTAATTATCTTAAGTGAAGGTGCAATGGGGGTAAATGTTTTCCCCTCTTATTGTAGAGTGTGGGTTACAAAAGCTTTAAATGATGATAAACTAATTGAAGATCTTATTCATAATAGAAACTTTAAAGATAGAAAATTTAAAGAGGTAAAAGCTAAAAAACTGATACATTCACATGAGGTCAAAGTAGCACCATTTAAGTATTTTGATAATTTACTTTGGGTACTTAAAAGTTTGAGAAAAGAGCATAAAAATATTTTAGACTTTAAATTTTTAGAATCTAAAAAGATTTCAAAATATTTTGAAATATACAGCAAGTTTTATATAGGGCATATGAGTAGTGATACTTTTGTAAGGTTGTTGAAATATTTAAATATTACTACTATATCAGAAGATATTGCATTAGATAAGATTCAAGATGATCAAATCATAGTTACAATTGAACAGACAAAAGATGGATATAGCTTAATATATTATTTAAAAATAATTAATGAAAAACTTAAAAAACTAGAAGTAAATGGAGAGGAATTAGTAGTATCAAATAAAGATCCAAAAGGTTTTACTGCTTCTGAAACAAAGTATATGAAATTTATTTTTAAGAAATTATATCAATTAACAATTGATGATATTCAAAATCTGTTAACACAAAATGATTTTAATTAAAAATATGTTACAATTTTGTATCTAGATAGTTCGGGATTTTCCTTTATATTTTGGGTCCGATACTGTTTTTTTACGGTTAATGTAACTTAGCGATGGTGTGTAGCACTTCCCACTTTTGGTTAAAGATGGGATTGTTGCTCCTGAAATTGCATTCTTAACTGTAGTATTTTGGCTTTTAGGGCCACCTTAAGGTTAACGGCTATCTTGATTTATTTTTTTACTTAATTTTGTAAAAAAGTTAACTTTTCACTTAAATTTCAGTAAATAGAATTTATTTTCAATTATACAACTTGGTAAAGAATTTATTAGCAGAGTATAAGAATACCTTTGTATATTGAAGTTTATTCAAACTTAGATAATTTATAATTACATTTATACTGTTATAATTTATTAAAAATTAATAAGTATTTTGATTTTTATTAAGTTGAGTTTTGATATACTATAACTTAATAACATAAGTTAATAGCTATATTAAGGAACTGCAAATATGAACATTTTAATACTTGGAAGTGGTGGTAGAGAATACTCTATTGGGCTTGCTATTTCAAAAGAATATGAAGAACACAATATTACTTTTTGTCCAGGAAACGGTGCTACAGATAAAATTGGTAGTAATATTAATATAAAAGATTATAAAGAACTAGCTTCTTGGGCAAAGAATAACAATATAGGGCTTACAATAGTAGGACCTGAACAACCTTTGGTAGATGGTGTTGTAGATATATTTAAGCAAGAGGGGCTTACTATCTTTGGACCAAGTGCAAAGGCAGCACAACTTGAAGGTAGTAAAGTGTATATGAAGAATATACTTAAAAAGTACAATATACCAACTGCTGCATTTATTGAAACAGCTTCAAAAGAGGAAGCATATAATTTTATTGATAGTATGAGTAAAACTCCTATTGTTGTAAAAGCAGATGGTCTTTGTGCGGGTAAAGGTGTAATAATTGCATTATCTAAAGAGGAAGCCAAAGAAGCAGTTTCAGGAATGCTAAGTGGTGAAAGCTTTGGAGATGCTGGAGCAAAAGTTGTTGTTGAAGAATATCTTGATGGATATGAACTTTCTATTTTTGCTGTTTGTGATGGAGATAATTATGTTGTATTACCAGCAGCTCAAGATCATAAAAGAGTAGGTGATGGTGATACTGGACCAAATACTGGTGGTATGGGTGCATATGCTCCAACACCACTCGTAAATGATGATATTTATAAAAAAGTTGAAGATAGGGTTATTAAACCAACACTTGAAGGTATGAAAAAAGAGGGTGCTCCTTTTGAAGGTGTACTTTTTATAGGTGTTATGGTTGTAGATAATGAGCCAATTATCTTAGAATACAATGTAAGGTTTGGAGATCCTGAGTGTGAAATACTTATGCCATTACTTGAAACACCAGTGAGTGAGCTTTTTTATAAAGGTGCTACAAAACAATTAGATACTTTAGATATTAAAATTAAAAAACAATTTGGTGTGGCAGTAGTTATGGCTAGTGGAAACTATCCTTATGGGAGTAGTGCACCTGCGGAAATAATTGTAGATGATATACATGATGAAGTATTAAAAGAAAATTCTCATATCTCTTATGCTGGAGTAACAAAAGATGGTGATACACTCTTAGCAACAGGCGGGAGAGTACTTTTATGTGTTGGATTTGGTGATGATATTCAAACAGCGAGAGATAGAGCCTATGCACTTTGTGGTCAAGTTCATTTTGCTGGTAAAAAATGTCGAACAGATATAGCATATCAAGCTTTAAAGTAAGAAGAGTTTATGTCAGAAAATAATATAGATATAGATAATCTACAACTAGCCTCCATGGGGTCTAGAATTAAAGCTTTTGTAATTGATGATTTATCAATCACTTTGTTAGTATTATTACTCTTATGGGACAGTGTTAAGGCTACAAATGGAGACTTTATAGCAGTAATGACTATTATGAATGCTGCATTTTTTCAAATAGTTATTATTAAGTTTATATATCAGACATTTTTTATTTGGTATTATGGTGCTACAATTGGAAAGCTTATTGCAAAAATAAAAGTGATAGATTTTGATCATTTTGGTAAAGTGTCATTGGTAAATAGTGCATTTAGGTCAGGTGGACGGATTATTAGTGAGATGATTTTTTATATTGGTTTTATTATGGCCTACTATACAGACTCAAGACAAACACTTCATGATAAATTTGGGAAAACATTGGTTGTAGATGCGTAAATTTTTTATATATTATATTCTTCTTTTATACATATCTGTAAATGCAGCAGAATTTACAGATGAAAACCTTCAAATAATTGCTAAAAACCTTAATACAAAAGATAATATTATTACTGCAACTGGGGATGTTGTTGTGTTTTCACAAAGTTATTATATAACCTCTAAAAAGTTGATTTATGATAAAACAGCTGCAACTATTGAATTGTTTGAGGATGTAAACTTAATAAAAAATAATCAACATGTGAGTTTTTCTGAATATCTTTTTATAGATATTAATAAAGAATTAAAGAATATAAAACCGATGTTAATGCTAGATAATCAAAGTCAATTATGGTTTAACTCATCTGATACAAATTCGACAAAATCAACTTATAATCTAAATAATTCAACATTATCAAGTTGTGATTGTGTTGATCCAGCATGGAGTGTTAGTTTTTCAAAGGGTGATTATGATACTGAAGAGAAATGGATTAATACTTATAATACAACCTTATATATAAATAAAACTCCAGTAATATATACGCCATACTTTGGCTTCTCAACAGATAAAACAAGACGAACAGGTTTACTATCACCTACTATTGGGATTTCAAAGGATGAGGGATTTATATATGCACAACCTATATACTATGCTCCACAACCTAATTATGATATAGAAGTTGTACCACAAATAAGAACAGATAGAGGACAAGGTATTTCTTTTAATTACCGTTATAAAGATTCAGCTTATTCATATTTACAACTTGAAACAGGAATATTTGAAGAAAATGATGATTATCAAAATGAAAATAACCTTGTTAACAATAAACATTTTGGTTCAAGTTTAAACTATAGACGAACAAATCTATTTTCTGATAATAAAACTTCTACAGATGGCTTACTCGTTGATTTAGTAAGTATGAATGATGTTGATTATTTAGATACAATATATGATAATGATAAGAGTGACTATACTGATAAGTTTTTAGAATCTAAAATAAAATATTACTATAATACAAATCAATATTATGGTGATTTGGAGATGAAGTATTATGATGATTTGTCTTTAGATAACAATGATGCTGTAATGCAAACTCTTCCAGCCGTTAATTTACATAAATATTCGGATAATTTATTATTTGATAAATTGTCTTATTCATTAGATACAAAAGTCACTAGGGATACTAGAAAAATTGGGATAGGTGCTAATACAACGGAGGTATATATTCCAATAAGTTATAACTTTACACTTTTCGATGATTATTTAAATATATCATTAAGTGAGCAAGTAAATTATACAAATATTGATTATACAAATGATAATGATATATATGATAGTGTTAATTATGCTGCAACAAATCATATTGTTTCAGTTTATACAGATTTAGTTAAACCTTATGATAGTTTTATACATGCACTCAATTTTTCAGGAACTTATACTAAACCCAATGTTTTTAAAAAAGAGGGAACTATTTATGATCCAGATTTAGTAGGTAATGCTCAAAATGATCTTTTATCAATATTCCCAGTTTCAGGAACCAAAGAGACTATATCTTTTGGACTTTCACAATCTTTTTATGATAAAGAAACAATACATCCAATTGTTACACATAAAGTGAATCAAGTATATTCTTATAATGACTTAACAAAAAAATATGAAAAAGGGAATTTAGAGAACGATTTACGAATCTATTTCCAATACGGTTCTATTGCTAATAGATTATTTTATAATTATGATTTAAAAGATATCATTTCATCAGTATCTAATTTAAATTTAAATTATGAAAATAGTTTTTTGAAACTTTATCATAGTTATAAAAAAGATGAAACGACATTTTTAAAAGATGAATATATTACTTACTCGTTGGGCTTTAATTTTTATAAATATTATAATATCTCTTATATGGAAGAGTACGATATGATTCAAGATATTAGTAGAAAAAAACAATATATTTTTGGTATAGATAAAAAATGTTGGGCTTTAAATTTAAAATATGTCAATTCGTTAGTTGCTACAAATACAACAGATGGAAGTGTTACAAGACAGGATGTAGTTTATGTGGAGTTTAATCTTAAGCAACTATTTGATTTAAGACAAAACTACAAATTGAAGCAAAGGTAATTATTTTGAAAATAGACAATATTATTTTTTCTGATAGAATAGAAGCAACAAAAATGCTTTATAGTGTTTTACCTACAGAGGATATGAAAAAAGAACAATGGATTATACTAGCTATCTCTGCTGGTGGAGTACCAATCGCATTAGATTTAGCGAAAAAATTGAATGCAAAATTCGATTATCTATTTACAAAAAAAATATTTACAAAAAATAATAATGAGTGTGAAATAGCAATTATAACGGAAACACAAGATATTGTTGTTCATGAAGAATTATTGAAATCATTTTCATTGGATTTAGAAAATATTTATGATGAGTCTAAAGATATGTACTTAACTGATATACAAGATTATAAAGCTAAGTATAGAGATGGTTTAGATATAATAGACTTAGCTAACAGTAATGTTTTATTAGTTGACGAGGGTTTAAATACAGGGCTTACAATGATGGCTTGTATTAAGTCTGTTATTAGCAAGCAAGCAAAATCAATTTGTGTTGCAGTTCCAGTTTTACCTGAAGTTACAATTAATGATATAGAAACAATTGCGGATGATTTGTATTTCGTTCAGGCACCTGCACATTTTGTTTCAATTGATTTTTATTATGAAAAATTAGAACAAATAGAATTAGAAGATATAGAAAAATTAAAAGATAATTATAAAAAGGAAAATGATGTCAACCGTATGTGAATTAGAGATAAATAATATAAAAGAGGTTTTTGAGTTTGATAAAGTAGCAAAACAAAGTAATGGTTCTGTTTTATATAAAGTTGGAAATACTGTTTTAATGGCAACAGTAGTATCAGAGTTTGATAATCCTGTAAGTGAAGATTTTACACCATTGACTGTTCAGTATATAGAAAAAACTTATGCAGCAGCAAAGTTTGCTGGTGGATTTATCAAAAGAGAAGGAAAACCAAATGATTTTGAAACTTTAACTTCTCGTATTATAGATAGAAGTCTTCGTCCACTTTTTCCAAAAGGATATGTGTATCCTACTACTATTACAGTAATGGTTTTAAGTGTAGATACAGATGCTGATTTACAAGTAATGGCATTGAATGCTGCTTCTGCTGCTTTATTTACATCTGATATACCAGTTGAAAGATCTGTATGTGCAACAAGAATAGGAAAAATTGATGGAGAGTTTATTGTCAATCCATCTTTAACTCAAATGGAAGAATCTACATTAGACTTATATGTTGCTGGAACTTCAAATGAATTATTAATGATAGAGATGAAGGCTATCTCATCTCAAGAGATGGTAGAGGTTGACATAGAAAGTTTTACAAAGATTCATAATATAAATGATATTAGTGAGGATGAACTTGTTAAAGCTATCAGAATATCTTCAGATATTATTATAAATACTAACAAAACATATGAAAAGAGTTTTGACTTTGCAAAAAAAGAGTCACAGTCTGTTGAATTATTACAGATGAATATTACAGATTTATTATTGAGTCATGTACGAGACAATTACATTGAAAGTATAAAAGATGCTATAAAAGTTATGGCAAAAAAAGAGAGATTTAGTGGATTAGATGATATATCTAAAAAAATATCTACTGATAATTATTGTGTTGAGTATTCAATAGAGCTAAAAGATGTTAGAGAAGCTGTTGAAATAGTAAAAAAAGATATTGTAAGAGATATGATTATAGAAGAAAACCTTAGAGCTGATGGCCGAGGTTTAAGAGATGTTCGAAATATTACGATAGAAACAAATATTTTACCATCAACTCACAGCAGTTGTTTATTTACCAGAGGTGAAACACAAGCTTTAGTTGTTGCAACTTTAGGAAATAATAAAGATGCTCAAATGTATGAAATACTTACAAGTAAAGATACAAAAAATGAAAATTTTATGGTGCATTACAATTTTCCTGGATTTAGTGTTGGTGAAGCAAAACCTATATTTGGTGTTAGTAGAAGAGAATTAGGACATGGAAATCTTGCAAAAAGAGCATTAGAATCCTCAATAGATAAAGACTATACAGATACTATTAGATTAGTTTCAGAAATTTTTGAATCAAATGGAAGTTCGTCAATGGCAACTGTTTGTGGTGGTTCAATTGCTCTTAAAGCAGCTGGTATTCCTATATCTTCACTAGTAGCAGGTGTTGCTATGGGCGGTGTGTTTAAAGATGATAAATATGCAATTCTAACTGATATTATGGGACTTGAAGATCATGATGGTGATATGGATTTTAAAGTTACAGGGACAACAAATGGTATTACAGCACTACAGATGGATATTAAACTTGGTGGTATCTCATTAGAAGTTTTAAAAGAAGCATTAGAACAAGCAAAAGAGGGTAGAGTACATATCTTAACTTTAATGGAAGATGCTGTACAAGATATCGTTCCAAGTGATGCATTACCATTAATTGAACAATTTAATATTGATCCAACAAAAGTTTTAGCTGTTATCGGGAAAGCAGGTTCAGTTATTAGAGAAATTATTGAAAAATGGGGAGTATCAATAGACTTAGATAAAGCTAGTGGTGCAGTTAAAATTACAGGTGACAATAAAGATAATATATTAGGGGCTGTAGAACAAGTTAAAAATATATCTTCAAATGCAAAGTCTTTTCAAAAAAAAGAAGTTATAAACTTCGAAAATATCTATAAAGTTGATGATGTATTAGATGGAAAAGTTGTAAGAATTGCTGATTTTGGAGCTTTTGTTGAACTTCCTAAGGGTGGAGAAGGGCTTTTACATATATCAAAAATATCAAAAAAGCGTGTGAATAATGTTAAAGATGTATTAAATGAAAATGACACTATAAGTGTAAAGGTTTTGAAAGTTTCTAAAGATAGAATAGAGCTTATCGCAACCAATTTTTAAGGGATTTTTTAGATTAGTTTAAACTAAGTTTAGTTATAGTTGTTATTATAGAGATTATTTTAAATTCATTTGAAGGGAATAAAATGAAATTATTGATTGTAGATGATTCTACTATGTTAAGAGATATGCTATCATATGCACTAAACGAGGGCGGATACAATGATGTTGTTGAAGCTGTGGATGGTGTTGATGGTTTAGAGAAGGCAAATAGTACTCAGTATGATTTGATTATTACTGATATAAACATGCCAAATATGGATGGATTAACATTTGTAGGAGAACTTCGAAAATTAAGTCAGTATTCTAAAACACCAATTTTAGTTCTTACAACTGAAAGAAGTGATGAGATGAAAACTAAAGGTAAAGCTGCTGGTGCTACAGGTTGGATTGTAAAGCCATTTGTTCCTGATCAATTGTTAAAAGCTGTTAATATAGTTTTAACTAAAAAATAATAAATTAAAAAGGTGTAATGATGTCTGGATTTGATATATCAATGTATAGAGATATGTTTGTTGAGGAAGCGGAAGAGCTTTTTGAGTCAGCAGACAACGTTTTATTAGAAGCGGAAAATAATGGTAGTTTAACAGATGAAGAGATGGGACAATTATTTAGGGATGTACATACTCTAAAAGGAAGTGGTGCTTCTGTTGAGCTAGCTTTCTTTGCTGAGTTTACACATGATGTTGAAAACATGATGGATAAACTTAGAAATCATCAGATTGAATTTATACCTGAAATGGCTGGTACATTGATTGATGGTCTTGATGTTATGAAAGAGATTCTTCAAATGGAATGTGATGGGGAGATGGATAGAGATAAATTTACTGAAATGACTACAGAACTTTTAGGAACTATTCGTGCGTATATGAATGGAGGAGGTGCACCTTCTGAAGCACCTCAGGCTACAGTGTCAACTAAAGAAGATGCTACAACATCAACTACACCTCAAGTTGAACAAGAAGTAGTTAAAAGTTCTTCTTCAAATGAATCTTGGGGATTCTTCGGTGAAGAGGCATCAGTTACAGAAGATGTCGAGAGTATAAGCAGTGAAGAAAACTTTGGTTTTTTTGATGAAGCTGAAAAAATAACACCAGAATCTAAAATTGAAACAGTTGCAAAATTAGAAGAGGTGGCAGCACCAAAAGAGATAGCTACAGCTGTGCAAGAAACACCTAAAGTAGCTCCTGTGAAAGCAAAAGCAGTAGAGAAAGATGAACCTTCTAAAAAAGCAGCAGCAAGTACAATTAGAGTTAATCTAGATAAAATTGATTTACTGATGAATAATGTTGGGGATTTAGTTATTACAAATGCTATGTTAACTCAATATAGTACTACAATTAGAGAGAGTAAAGTAAGAAACTCCGTGCTAGAAAGACTTGAATTACTGGAAAGACATATTCGAGATATGCAAGATTCAATTATGAGTATCCGTATGGTACCAATGGAATCTATCTATTCAAAATTTCCTAAAGTAGTTAGAGATATATCTAAAAAACTTAAAAAGAAAATTGAGTTTAAACATGAAGGTGATAGTGTTGAGATTGATAAGGCAATGATTGAAGGTCTTACAGATCCTTTAATGCATATTATTAGAAACTCGCTTGATCATGGTATTGAGATGCCAGAGGATAGAGTTGCCGCTGGAAAAACTGAAACAGGTACTATTCTTATCTCTGCTGAACAAGCAAATGGTCAAATGATTATTACTATAAAAGATGATGGAAAAGGGATACCAGCAGATAAAGTTGCTCAAAAATCACTTGAAAATGGTCTTATTGATGAGCAACAATTAGCTTCAATGACTGATAATGAAAAAGCGATGCTTATATTTGGAGCAGGGGTGAGTACGGCTGAAGCAGTAACAGACATTTCAGGTCGTGGTGTTGGTATGGATGTTGTTAAAACAAATATTACTAAATTAGGTGGTGTTATTAATCTTGATACAGAGATAGGTACTGGTACAACAATTACTATTATGTTACCATTAACACTTGCTATTCTTGATGGACTTGACATTGCTGTTGGTAATGTAAAATACATTTTACCACTAAGTGCAATTGTAGAGTCATTACAGCCAACATCTGAGATGATTAAGAGAATTGGTGATGGTACACAAGATTTATTAATGTTAAGAGAAGAGTTTATACCAGTTGTAAGATTACATCAATTATTTGACATTGAACCGCAACATACGAAACTTGAAGAGGGTATGTTAATTGTTGTAAAATCAGGTACAACTAAAATAGCTATGTTTATTGATGAATTTTTACATCAACATCAAGTTGTTGTAAAACCACTTGATAAAAACTTTAGAAGTGTTGAAGGTATCGGAGCTGCTACTGTTAGAGGAGATGGAAGCATTGGTTTAATTCTTGATGTTATGGGTATAATTGAAGCACAAAAAAAATCAGAATTATCACACGCAGATCATAGGGAACCTCGTAAAAAAAATCTAGTTGCATCATAGAATCTAATGTCAAATACACAACAATTGTATGATAAAGTAAAATCTATACTTTATTCTCTTACAGGGATTACCCTAACTGAGAATAAAGAGGTTATGATTGCTAATAGATTGGACAAGCTTAAAAGAAATACTAAATATACTGGTGATATAGGTGAACTTCTTCAAAGAATTGAAGATGGTGAATTTACAAAAGAATTTATTAATACATTTACAACAAATAAAACTCATTTTTTTAGAGAAGATTTTCATTTTGAAGATTTAAAAACACGAGTTTTACCAGAGTTCGAGAAGTTAAATAAAGAGATTAAAATGTATTGTTCCGCTGCTTCAACAGGTGAAGAGCCATATTCAATGGCTATGACAGTGAGAGAGTTTAGTAGTACTATGAAAGCTTCAATTGTAGCTACAGATATAGATACAGATGTTTTACAAACAGCTGCAAATGGAATATATAGGTTTCAAAAAAGTTCAAAAGAGTTCCCTGATTGGATAAAACCTCAAAAATATTTTAAGAGACGAATTCAAAAGAATTTGGCAGGTGATGAGATACTTATTAAAGTAAATGATGATTTAAAAAATATGATTACTTTTGGGCAGATGAATTTAAATGATACTGTTTATCCTTTTGAAACACATCAGTTTGATGTGGTTTTTTGTCGAAATGTATTAATTTATTTTTCAATTGAGGACCAAAATAAAATATTACAAAAACTTTTCAGAACACTTAAAATAGGGGGGACTCTTTATATAGGACATTCTGAAAATCCTCATGATTTAATTAATTATACAAAAAGAGTTGGACAAAATATTTTTGTTAAAGTTAAGGATATAGGATGATTACTCTTGGTCATAAAGATGGATCAATAGAAAAGATTTCAAATAGTAGAATATCACAAGTAGTAAAAGGGATGCCTACACATACAATTATTGGTGGTGAATTTGCAGTTGTTGCAGATAGTGAAAATGTTGCTTTCAAAACTTTACTTGGTTCTTGTGTTGCTATTATGTTTTATGATAAAGTAAAGCAAATTAAAGGTATGAACCATTTTTTACTTCCTGCGACAGAAAACTCTAATGAAGATATGAAATATGGACTTTATTCTGTTGAGGCTATGCTTAATGAGATGTATAAATTAGGGTGTAGTAAGGCAAATATGGCTGCAAAGATATCTGGTGGTGCTGATATTATGAATATGCCATCTTTAGGGAAAAGTATAGGGCATAGAAATGTTGAATTTGCACATACTTTTTGTCAGTCTGAAGGATTTAGAATTATATCTGATCATACCAGAGGAAATGCAGGAAGGGTAATTCTTATGGGTGATAGGTTTGAAACCTTTATTAAAAATGTTGATAATAAAAATACATCAAATGAGGTTATCGCTGAAGAGAGAAAACTTCAAAAAGAAATTTCTGTTAGACAACCTGCAACTGCTGAATATATTAGTGGAACAGGAATTTTTAGTGAAGATGCAAAGTCTAATGATACAATGGAAATGGAATTCTTCTAATGAGATGGAGGTAAAATATTATGTATACTGTACTTGTGATTGATGATTCTATCTCTATGAGAAAGGTTATTAGTGACTTTATTAACTCTATTGAAGATTTTGCCGTTGTTGATACAGCAGCTGATGCTTTTGAAGCAAGAGATAAAATTAAGCAATTAGAACCGGATTTGGTTACTATAGATATTAATATGCCAAAAATGGATGGTGTAACTTTTTTAAGAAATTTAATGAGATTACACCCTATGCCAGCAGTTGTTATTTCAGGTGAAAGTGTTAGAGGAAATGATATTTTTGATGATGGTGCAGTGGGATTTGTTTCTAAACCGGCACTTGGGGAATCTATGAGTTCTTTTAATGAGAGAATTAAAGAGACATTACTTAATCTTACATTTTTACTTAAGAAATATACTCTAAAAAAACCAAGACCCATTAAACCAATAGAGCAACAAGTAAAAAAAGCAAATATCACAGATAGTTTGGTTGAAGAAAAAGTACATCCAGACAAAGTAATTAAAAATAACCCAGCATTAATGCCAGGAGCAAAAATTATTGGTATAGGCTCCTCAACAGGGGGAGTTGAGTCATTACTAAAGGTGTTTAAAAATCTCCCATCTAACCTTCCTCCTATTGTTATTACTCAACATATACCATACGGGTTTTCAAATTCGTTTGCACAAAGATTAAATGATCACTCTGATGTAATTGTATCTGAAGTTCAAGGGGAAGTGATTCTTCAAAAAGGTCACGCATATCTTGCTCCTGGTAATATGCATTTAGTAATTAACAAAAAAGGTTCAAATTATATAGGAAGTTTATTAGATGTTACAAGAGTAAGTCGACATAAACCAAGTGTTGATGTGATGTTTAGAAGTTTAAATAATAGTGCAGGTGGTGGTGCTATGGCGGTTATGATGACAGGTATGGGAGATGATGGTACAATTGCTATGAAAAATTTACATGATAATGGTGCCTATACTATTGCTCAAAATGAAGAGAGTTGTGTAGTTTTTGGTATGCCCCAACAAGCTATAAAAGCAGGTGCAGTTAAAGAGGTATGTCATCTTGATGATATTGCTCAATATATTATAGACTTTGCAAGTGGAAAACGAAGATAATTAATGAAATTAAATTATAAATTATTAGCTTTACCTATTATAGTTTTATTGGGACTTGTATATATTAGCTTTATGTTTTCATCTGAAATTGAAAAATTAAAAAATCAAATTGATAATATCTATTTTGGGAATTTTATCCCTGTACATAAACTACATATTATTAAAAGTGAATATAAAAATCTTATAAACAAACCCACAGAATTATTAAAAAGCAAAAATATAATACTAGAAAATTGGAATTACTATAATTCACAGTATAAAACAATACAAGAGAGAGAAGTTGTTAATAAAATTAACAAGCAAGTTACCAACTCCTTTAAAAAGAGAAACATACAGTTTTATGATTATATGACAAAACAGATAGATTTACTTATTCAATATGAGGTTTCTTCTGCTTCTGTACAAAGAAAAGATTTCTTAGAAAAATATGATAGTGTAAAAAACTATCTATTTTATAATCAGATTTTTATTATTATTTTTATTGGTATATTTGTTGTTATTACAATAATAAGTACAATAAAAAATCATAATAAATTAGAATATTTAGTTAATAAATATAAGTCAGATTCTATAACAGATGGACTTACTGGACTTTATAATAGAAAATACTTTGATAGTATATTAGATGAAACAACAGTAGTTAGTTATGAAAACAACTGGGAAAGTGCCTTTGTAATGATAGATATAGACTTTTTTAAACAATATAATGATACTTATGGACATGATGCTGGAGATATTGCATTAAAAACTGTGGCAAATGTTTTAGATACTTTATTTAAAGATGAGTATGATTATGTTTTTAGACTAGGTGGAGAAGAGTTTGGTATTTTAATTTTTAATATTAATAGGGTAACTTTAGAGAAAAGGTTGAAAATTTTACAAAATGCAATAGCAGCACAAAAAATAAAACATAGTGCTAGTAAAACAAATTTTTTAACTTTATCTATGGGAGTTGTTTTAATTGACAAGAAAATATATCATATGTCAAGAACAGATATATATAAACTTGCTGATAAGAAACTTTATCAATCAAAAGAGTATGGAAGGGATCAATACACATTATGACATTTTTATTTAATAAAGACAACCATTTTAATCTGGCTAATATTGTTACATTTTTCAATATAGCTTCAGGTATATTAGCAATATATTTTTTAACACACAGTGATTTTTTTGCAGCAGCATTATTTGCTTGGCTTGCAGGGGCTTTTGATATATTAGATGGTAAAATTGCAAGAAAATATAATCTTTCTACACAATTTGGTATTCAATTAGATTCTTTTGGGGACTTTTTATCTTTTGTTATAGTACCTGTTATGTTTATATTCTTTGGGGTAATTGATGGTAAAGAGATAGAGTTTTTAAATACTGCATTTGTAGCTTTTGCTTTTATATATTATGTTATTTCAGGTTTGAGAAGATTAATACAGTTTAATATTAATGCAGATGAAGGTGAAGTAAGTAAGTATTTTACAGGTGTTCCTACGCCACTTGGAGCCATATTACTGTGGTGTGTGTATTTGGGGTGGATTTATGAACTAATACCGAATGAAAATATTGTCTTAGCTCTAATGATAGTTATAGGATATCTTTTAAATTCGAAAATAAAGATACCACATCCTTAAATATGAAAGTTAAAGTGTGATATCTCTTATGATGCTAGAAGTTTAATATTTTTATCTACTTGAGCATTTGCTTGGGTATCAACAACATCACCAGATACATTTTGTAAAGTTTTAGAGCTAAAATTATCACTCTCTATTTTGTAGTCTACATTTTTGATTTGTGGTTGTTGCGCTACAAGTTCTTGTTTTTGGGTAGTAAATAAGTTTTTTGACTTTTGAACATTGTTTAATACCTCTTCATTTGCAGCTTTATTAATACTTTGTAGCCTCTCCCTTTGAGAAGTTACTTCTGCAAAAATCTCTTCACTACTTAAAGGCTTAGCTCCTAATATTCCATCAAAATATACCCTACTTTTTTCCTCTTCATTAGAATCTCTAGAAATAGCATTTACCTTTGTAGATATGCTAGAAGAAAGGGTGTTAAAACTATCCATTAAGTTCTTGATTTTTGGTTGAATATCATTTAGTGTTTGACTACCACTTGGATTAGACACAACCAAATTTATAGATTGTTCAATTTCATTTGTTATATCCAATTGTTTGGATACAGTTGATTGAATACTTAATGCATTTGAAATCTGTTTAACATTATTTATCAAACCATTGGCAAAAGAAGAACCCTGACTCTGATTTTGAAGTTCAACTCTATCTACTTTTAAAGGCTTACTATTAGAATCTAATTCAATTTGATTCACACTTTTTGCTTGATTTAAGTTCGACTGAGTAACATTTGAAAAACCCAAAGTATTTACTGAATTTAGTTCCATAATAAGTACCTCCTTTCTAATTTATAACTAATTATACACTAATTTTTATTATTCTTTTCTTAAAATTAACTTAAATTTATGTTTTTTTTAAAATTAACTTAAATTTTGTAGTTTTCAACTCTCATCAACTCTTAATATTCATTTAGATAAAATCCAAATATTTTTTAAAAGAAAGAGAAACTATGAGTTACAAATCAAACAATACAAGTGGACAATTAACTGGTTCACAAATCGTAATAGAAGCATTAAGAAGGGAAAATACAGAAGTAGTATTTGGATATCCAGGTGGTGCTATAATGAATGTATATGATGAGATTTATAAACAAGACCATTTTCAACATATACTTACAAAACACGAGCAAGCAGCAGTACATGCAGCAGATGCATATGCAAGAAGTAGTGGTAAAGTAGGTGTGGCTATTGTTACATCAGGACCTGGATTTACAAATGCTGTTACAGGGCTAGCTACTGCATATACAGATAGTATCCCTATGGTTGTAATTAGTGGACAAGTACCAACAGCAGTTATTGGTACAGATGCATTTCAAGAGATTGATGCTGTTGGTATTAGTAGACCATGTACAAAACATAACTTTTTAGTGAATGATGTTAACGACTTAACAAGAGTATTAAAAATAGCATTTCATATTGCAAAAACTGGAAGACCAGGACCTGTACATATTGATTTACCAAAAGATGTGAGTGCTGATTTAGCAGATTTTAATTATGACCAAGAGTTTGAATTACCAACTTATAAACCAACTACAAAAGGGAATATAAGACAAATTAAAGCTGCATTAAAACATATTAGTGAGGCGAAAAGACCTGTTCTTTATATAGGAGGAGGAGCTGTATTATCTAATTGTTATGAAGATATAAGAGAATTTGCACATCAGACAAAAATACCTGTTGTTGAAACTTTGATGGCTCGTGGTATTATGAGACATGATGATGATCTTTTATTTGGTATGCTTGGTATGCACGGTGAGTATGCAGCAAATATGGCTATGAGTGAAACAGATATGATTATCTGTTTTGGGGCTAGGTTTGATGATAGAGTTACGGGAAGACTGGATACTTTTGCAAAAAAAGCACATGTTGTTCATGTAGATATAGATCCTGCAAGTATAGCTAAAATAGTAAAACCAAACTATCCAATAGTAGGTGATTTAGCGATAGTTATGAAACAAATTTTAGAACATACTAAAGATTTTGAATTTAATGATTATACTCCTTGGGTTGAAAAACTACATGGATACAGAAAAGAACATCCTTTAGCGTATCATGAAGATAGTGATAGGTTAAAGCCACAATGGGTAATCCAAAGAACAGGAGAGCTTTTAGGCGATGATGCGCTTATCTCCACTGATGTTGGTCAACATCAAATGTGGACAGCACAATTTTACCCATTTAACTATCCGAGACAATGGATGACAAGTGGTGGTTTAGGTACTATGGGAGTAGGGCTTCCTTACGCTATGGGAACGAAAAGAGCAAATCCAGATAAAATATCTGTTAATTTTACAGGTGATGGTAGTATAATGATGAATATACAAGAGATAATAACTTGTACACAGTATAATTTACCACATATTAATATTATATTGAATAATAATTATTTAGGTATGGTTAGACAATGGCAAACTAGGTTTTATGAGGATAGACTTTCTGAAACAAACTTAGAGATACAAGCTGACTTTACAATGTTAGCTCAATCTATGGGTGGTGTAGGATATAAAGTTCATACAAAAGAGGAGTTTGATGTTGCATTAAAAGATGCTGTTGCTTCAAATAAGGTTGCTATGATTGAAGTTATAATTGATAGAAGAGAAGAGGTTCTTCCAATGGTACCAAATGGACATGCATTAGATGAGATGTTATTGCTAGAAAAAAGCCAAGGAGCAAAATAATGAATAACTTTAAAGATTTTTATAGCAAAGAGGAAAAAAGAGAAGTTCTCTCTGTAATTGTAATAAATAGAGAATCAGTACTTAGTCGAATAGTTGATCTTTTTTCGGCTAGAGGATACAATATAGACTCTTTAACAGTTGCTCCAATACCAAATAGTGAGTATTCTAGAATTACAATTATTACTGTTGGTGTTGCTAGAGTTATTGATCAAATTGTAAAACAATTAAATAAACTCGTACCTGTGTTAAAAGTTATTGAACATAAAGATGCAATAGAAAAAGACACCGTACTTATTAAAGTTCCAATTGAGGAAAACTTAAGTGATATTGATGTAATTGCTAGAGCTTATAATGGTGCAATACAAAATGTTACACATGATGCAGTTGTTATTTCTGCAACAGATGAGCCACATAGAATAGAAAATTTTGTAAATATAATGGCAAAATACAAACCACTTGAAATTGTAAGAAGTGGTGTTGTAGCGATGGAAAGATAAAAAAAAGTGAATAGTTTAAAAGAGATATCAAAGTATCTTTCTATAAAGTGTGAAACAGATAAGGTAATAACTGGTCTTAACACTTTGAAAGATGCTACTGAATCAGAAATATCTTTTCTAGAAAATAAAAAGTATAAAGATGATTTATCTACTACAAAAGCTGGTGCAGTTTTTGTTACAGAAGATATGGTAAGCTTAGTTCCAAGTAGTTGTATTGCTTTAATTTGTGAACAACCTTACCTTTCGTTAGCATATGCAAGTAAACTATTTGCTCCAAAAGTTATAGAAATAAGTGGAAAAGAAGCAACTATTGCTCCAAATACTACTATAATGGAAAATACTTTTATTGGAAAAAATAGTAGTATTGGTAGTCACTGTACTATAATGTCTGGAGTTTTTATCGGTGATAATGTATCAATAGGTGATAATTGTATTATTTATCCAAATGTTACAATATATCGAGATTGTATTATTGGAAAAGATTGCATAATACATGCGGGTACTGTTATTGGTAGTGATGGTTTTGGCTTTGCTAACACAAGTGATGGAAAATATGTTAAAATATACCAAAATGGAAATGTCACTATTGGTGATGATGTAGAGATTGGTGCAAATACCACTATAGATAGAGCAGCTTTTAACTCAACAATTATAGAGAATGGTGTGCGAATTGATAATTTAGTTCAAGTGGCTCATAATTGTAAAATAGGGAAAGGGTCTATTATAACAGCACAGTGTGGATTTGCAGGTTCCTCTATTCTTAAAGAATATGTAGTAGTTGGTGCTCAAAGTGGAGTAGCAGGACATTTAGAGATTGCTCCATTTACTACAATTTCAGCAAAAAGTGGTGTTTCAAAATCGATAAAAGAGCCTAAGAAACAGTGGGCTGGATTTCCTTTAATGGAACATCGTGCTTGGCTGAGACTACAAGGTAAAATTCAAAAATTATTAAAAGGATAAATTATAGCTTCTAAAATCATATCTATAATAATAGCATTTGTGCTTATTTTTTTCTCGTATGCTATTTTTGTATCTGATACAAGTAGCGTAGGAAAAGTAGGGTTTCTGGTTTCAACTTATTCAAAAGAGTATCTAGGATATTTAGCATATATATATTTGCCGCTTTTTTTATATCCACTGTATAAATTTAACTTTTCCTATGTAGAAAATCCCATATCAAAAGGTATTGCAATAACTATATTAAGTATATCAATTATTGTATTGCAATCACTTGTTATTACAGGTCCAATGTCTGGAAAAATTGGTAACTATGTTGTTGATTATTTATCTCCTTTTATAGGACTAGCAGGACTTTGGATAGTATTCTTAATTGGAATGTTTATCTCTTTATTTGTCCTTTTTGAATCAAGTTCAGATCGTGTTCATGAAAAGTTTGTAAATTTTAAAAATAGCTTTTTCGAGTTTTTTAAAATTACTTATCCTACTAAAAAAATTAAAAAACTTCCCCAAAAATTGGAAAGAACCCATGAGAAGCATGAACAAAAAGTAGTTGTTAAAGAGGTTGGAGATACAGCTGAAATTAGTATAGAAGAAGATGATATATATTTTCAAGAACAACAAAAAGAGATAGAACCTTTAAATATCTATGAAAAAGAGATTGACAAAGAAGATATCTCTAATAATTTACAGAATATAGAGATAGAAGAAAAACTACCAACATTGGAAGAGATACTTGATGAATCATCAAAAAAAGTAGAAAAGAAACCTAAAAATAGAATTTTAGTTGAAGAGCTGGAAGAAAATAGAAAGTTATTAGAAGATATTGAAATTGGTGAGGGGATTAAAGTAAAAGATTTTAAATTACCCCCAACAGATATCTTTCATAAGCCTAAAAAAGAGGCAAAAGCAAAAATAAATGAAGCTGTTATAGATAAAAAAATACAAGACTTACTTGAAAAGCTTAGTATGTTTAAAATTGAAGGTGATGTTGTACGGACATATACTGGACCTATTGTAACAACTTTTGAGTTTAAACCAGCACCAAATGTAAAAGTTTCTAAAATACTCAATCTTCAAGATGATTTAGCGATGGCACTTAAAGCAACAACAATAAGAATTCAAGCTCCAATTCCAGGAAAAGATGTTGTCGGTATTGAGGTACCAAATGATGAAACAGATACTATATATATACGAGAGATACTTGAAAGTGACCTATTTCAAAAAACATCATCACCTTTAACAATGATTTTAGGGAAAGATATTGTTGGAAATCCTTTTATAACTGATTTAAAAAAATTACCACATTTACTTATTGCAGGAACTACTGGAAGTGGTAAGAGTGTTGGTTTAAATGCTATGATTCTATCATTATTGTATAAAAATTCTCCAGATAACTTAAAACTTATTATGATTGATCCAAAGATGTTAGAATTTTCAATATATAATGATATTCCACATCTCTTAACACCTGTTATTACAAAACCTATGGAAGCTATAAATGCTTTAGCAAATATGGTTGCTGAGATGGAAAAACGATATGCTATGATGGCAGATACTCGTACAAAAAATATTGAAAACTATAATGAAAAAGCAAAGAAAAATGGATATGAACCATTTCCTTATATTGTAATTATTATAGATGAGTTAGCAGATTTAATGATGACAAGTGGTAAAGAGGTTGAATTATCAATTGCAAGACTTGCTCAAATGGCACGAGCAAGTGGTATTCACTTAGTAGTTGCAACTCAAAGACCATCTGTAGATGTTGTTACAGGTCTAATTAAGGCAAATCTTCCTAGCCGTATTAGTTATAAAGTAGGGCAAAAAGTTGATAGTAAAATTATCCTTGATTCTATGGGTGCAGAATCATTACTTGGAAAAGGGGATATGCTTTTTACACCTCCTGGTATGAGTGGATTAGTTCGTATTCATGCTCCTTGGAGTGATGAAAAAGAGATAGAGCAAGTTGTCGAGTTCTTAAAAGCTCAAAGAGAAGTACAATATGATGTGAGTTTTCTAAAAGAGAAAGCTGAAGATGGGTTTAGTTCTGGTTCATCTTCTGTTACAAGTGTTGGTGATTTGGATGAACTTTATGAAGAGGCAAAAATGGTTGTAATTCAAGATAAAAAAAGTTCAATTAGTTATTTACAAAGACGATTAAAAATAGGTTATAATAGATCAGCTACAATTATAGAACAGTTAGAACAAACAGGTGTATTATCAGAAGCAAATGCAAAAGGAAATAGGGAGATATTGATTTAATTTATAAAAAATTAAATCAATAGAGTTTATTTATTTTTGGTAGAATTTATTTGTATAGAGTGCATCTATAAGTTGTTTTACACTTCCTACAGATTTTGCAAATTTTCTATCTTGGTCATCATTTAAGTTTGCTTCGATAACTTTCTCAGCACCATTAGCACCAATCATAACTGGAACTCCGCTTACAACATCTTTATATCCATATTCACCATCAAGCATAACAGCACATGGATAAATTTGTTTAGTATTACTTAAAACAGCTTCTACCATAATAGCAGTTGCTTTTGCAGGTGCATAATAAGCACTTCCATCTTTTAGTAAACTAACAATTTCAGCTCCACCATTTTTTGTTTTTTCAATAATTTCATTTATCTCTTCCCAAGTCAAAAGGTCAGTTAAAGGAACTCCTGCAACTGTAGAAAACCTTGGAAGTGGAACCATATCATCACCATGACCACCCATAACAGAACATCTAATTTGACCTGCACCATATCCAAGTTTTTCATATACAAAGTGAGCCATTCTTGCACTATCTAATATACCAGCCATTCCTAATACTCTATTTCGAGGCCAACCTGATTCTTTTAAGGCAACATATACCATTGCATCAAGTGGATTAGACACAGGAATAATAATCGCATCAGGAGATGTTTTTTTTAGTGAACCCATAACATTTCGCATAATCTGTGCATTTTTAAGAAGTAAATCATCTCTACTCATCCCCGGTAACCTTGGGCTTCCAGCTGTTATAACAATAACTGCACAGTCTTTAACATCTTCTAATGTTTCAGCAACTGTTATAACTGTATGTTTTCTAGCAGCTTGTGATAAATCTAGAGCTTTTCCTTTCGCTCTATCTACATTATTAGCTCTTAATATTATCTCATGACAAGCACCAGTCATAGCTAAACTATAAGCTACACTAGAACCAACATTCCCTACACCAACAATGGCAACTCTTTTTCCAACCATACAGTCTCCTTTTGGTTAAATACTTAGTACTTACAAAATAGTACTTTTTAATTTAATTAATTATTATATTGTATAAATGATTAAAGATTGAGATAGATATCTCAATCTTTAATTAAAATTACTTTTGAGTTACAAGTTGTAATATTTAGATTACAATTTGTAAAAATTTTAGATACTGTCTATAATAGCATTTAATGTAGTAGATGGTCTCATAGCAGCTTCAGCTTTAGTATCATCTGGATGGAAGTACCCACCGATATCTTGTGGCTTACCTTCAGCAGCTAAAAGCTCAGCCATAATTTTATCTTCATTCTCTATCAAAGCTTTTGCAACTGGTGCAAACTTAGCAGCTAATTCTGCATTGTTACCTTCAGCTAATGCTTTAGCCCAGTATTGTGCTACGAAGAAGTGAGAAGCTTTGTTATCTGGCTCTCCACATTTTCTTGAAGGCTCTTTAGAGTTATCTAAGTAACCGTCATTTGCAACATCTAGTGCAGCTGTTAATGCTGTTAATTTATCATCAGCATGTTTGTTACCTAAAAATCTTAAAGACTCTGCAAGTGCTAAAAACTCACCTAATGAATCCCATCTTAAGTGCCCTTCAGCTAGGAATTGATCAACATGTTTAGGAGCAGATCCACCAGCACCTGTTTCATATAATCCACCACCAGCAATTAATGGAACGATTGATAACATTTTTGCAGAAGTTCCAAGCTCTAAAATAGGGTACATGTCTGTAAGGTGATCTCTAAGAACATTTCCTGTTACAGCGATAGTAGTTTTACCTTCTCGTACTCGTCCATTTGTAAATCTTGTAGCATCAGTTACATTCATAAATTGAATATCTAAACCATTAGTATCATATTCTTTTAAGTACTCATTTACTTTTTTTATAAGTTCTGCATCGTGAGCTCTTTTTTCATCTAACCAGAATACTGCAGGTACATTTTCTAATCTTGTTCTCTCAACAGTAAGTCTTACCCAGTCTCTAATTGGAATATCTTTAGTTCTAGCCATTCTCCAAATATCACCTGCTTCACATTCAAATGACATAAGGCAAGTTCCATCTTCTGCAGTTACTGTTACAGTTCCAGCTTCAGCAAGTTCAAAAGTAGTTGGGTGAGAACCATACTCTTCTGCTTTTTGAGCCATAAGACCGATATTTTGCATTGTACCCATTGTAGTTACATCATATTGACCATTTTTAACACAATCTGCTACCATCTCTGCGTGGAACATACCATACGTAGAATCAGGAATAACAGCAATAGTCTCTTCAGCGTCATCATTTCTTTGCCATTGTTTACCACCTTCTCTTACAACAACAGGCATTGAAGCATCAATAATTACATCATTTGAAGCATTAAAATTTGTTTGACCTTTACTTGAATCTACCATTGCAATTTTAGGAGCATCAGCTTCTACTACAGTTTGGAATGCAAGCTTAATTTCAGCTTCTAAAGCGTGACCTTTAATTTTTTTCTCTAAATCTGACATACCCTGATTTGGATTAACTCCTAACTCTTTGAATGTATCAGCATATTTAGCAAATACATCTTCAAAGAATGCAACAAATGCATGACCAAACATAATTGGATCAGAGATTTTCATCATTGTTGCTTTTAAGTGTAATGACCAGATAACACCGTCAGCTTTTGCTGCTTCAATTGTTTTTTTATAAAATGCTTTAAGTGCAGCAACTGACATAAATGTACCATCAAGAACTTCACCCTCTAGTGCATCTATAGTTTTTAATTCTTTTCCATTAAGTGCTATAGTTACTTTTTGATTTTTTGTAGAAGTTACAGATTTTTCATTCCCGTAGAAATCTCCATTTCCTTCCATGTGCATTACTCTTGCTTTAGAGTTTTCTGAAAATGCTTTTAATCTGTGAGGATTTTTTTGAGCAAATTTTTTAACTGCAACAGCAGCTCTTCTATCTGAGTTACCTTCTCTTAATACTGGGTTAACAGCAGACCCTAAACATGTACTATATTTAGCTTGAATTGCTTTTTCTTCATCATTTGCTGGATTTTCAGGATAGTTAGGAATATCATAACCTTGACCTTGAAGTTCGGCAATACAGTCTTTTAATTGACCAACAGAAGCAGAGATATTTGGAAGTTTAATAATATTTCCATCTTCTTGTAAAACAACTTCACCTAACTTAGATAATTCATCTTGGGCTAGACCCATTGCAGCTAATACTCTACCAGCTAGAGAAATATCTGAAGTAACAACTTCAACACCTGCAGCTTTAGTGAATGCATTTACGATTGGTAAAAGCGAGTAAGTTGCTAAAGCTGGAGCTTCATCAATTTTAGACCATATAATTTTTGACATATGTGTTCCTTTTAATATTTTAATTGTAGAGAAAGTGTAACACGAGTTTCTTGTATCAGGTTTAATAAAAGATTTTTTTTAAAACATAATTTTTTTAATTGTTACTAAAATACACATATTTTTATTAATTAATTTAATATGTTACTAAAAGTAATATTGATAAATATGAAAAATTATTTCCATAATGCTTTTAAATCCCTTTTAAAAACTGACTTTTCAACTGTTTGTTGTTTCTGTTTGATTTTTTTTGTTTGATTTATACTAGTTTGTTTCTTTTTAGGACTTCTATTGTTCTTTTGTACATTTCTAATATTTGCTATATGCTCTTTGTAAGACGAGGAGAAATTATGACTATTTCCATCTGTAGATCTCATAAAATAGAGATAACTTGTTTTTGTTGGAAAAATTGCTGAGCGAATTGCTTCAAACTCAATAGCACAAATTGGACTATCTGGTACCCCTTTTCTTTTGTAGGTATTATATTGTGAAGTATCATTTTTGATCATCTGTGGTGTAACAGTAATATGTGAATTTTTTCCATAATTTAATGTTCCATCCATTTGAAGTTTCATACCTTTGTTGATACGGTTATGTATAACACTAGAAACAAGGTGCATCTCCTCTTTTGAAGCAGATTCTTTTTGTATAATAGATGCAATTGTTACATATTGATACCACTTCTCTCTATTATAAAGTCCAAAAATTTTTAGACTTAATTTTTCATATTTTTTATCAGTTATATCTAAAAGATGTTCAATAAGTTCCTCTTCATTCATTCCAATAGGCAAGTGATATGTATCGGCAATTATATTTCCATCTAGTTTATAGGCTTTTTGTGCATAAACATCAAAAAGTTTAGTTGTTGAGATATTGAGTGTTTTTGCTAAATCTTGTAAAAAGTAATAGTATGTTTCCCCTGGAATTAAAGTAACTTTTTTTAATGCAGCTTTTGAAGTTGTTAATCTATATAAAAACTCTATTTTAGACATTTGTGTTGTTTTTAGATCTATCCAACCACTTTGCGGGTAACCTAATAGTTTCATAGCAATTTTATCAAGAGTATTCATATCATAATTATTTTTATCTAAGTATGTTACAATATAATTCGTACTCCCTTTAGGTATGAATATAACTCTTTTGGTATTCACTTCAAGTGTCATATAAAAACATACAATTATAAAAAAAACTAGGATAATATCAGTAATGGTCAAAAATGTATTAATAATATTTGGTATTTTAATTTCAATCTTTTTGATGCTGGTAATCTCTTTAACTAATGGATTTAAGATAGATAATATATCTTTTAAAAACATTAATATACAAGGTTTGTATTTAAAGTATGATAAAAAATTAATAATAGATACTAGAAATATATCAATAGGCTATCAGGGTAATACAAAAAGTGTTGATATGAAAGTTAAATTTTCAATTGAAAGCTTTTTTGATAATTATTTTATTGAGGTCTATGAGTATGTTTTATTTGAACCATACCTAAAAGCATCAGGAAAATTTATAGTTAACTTAGATGATTTGTCACTTGAGTCAATAATAAAAGATACAAATATAAATGATTTTGCATTACAATTTAATAACAACCTTAAGTTTATAACAGCCCAGAGTTGTTTTGTAACTTTTAAGGATAATAATTTTTATTTTAGTTTTAAAAAACCTATGTATGAAGGGGTTAATTTAGAGGGGAGTAAGGCTACAATTCTTGATTTAGATAGATTAAAACTAGAGCTTACTTCTGGTGATAAATTAAAAAAACCACTATTGGAACTTTTGAGTAACTATAAAATCAATCTTCCTTTAGTTCAAGAATATGGTTCAAATACAATTTTTACAGAACTTTTAATACCCTTTAATATACAAAAAGAACTTACAGTTCAATCAAAAATTGCATTAGAAAATGCTAAAGTATATCTTTATAATATTCCATTATATACTAAAAAATTTGATATTTTTTTAGATAATAATATCTTAACAGGGAGTGGGAAACTTCATAAAATAGATGATGACAATAGCACTTTAGCATATGATTCTGATGTTGTATTTGATATAGACTTTAAAAAGAATAGTGTCAAAGGTAATTTTATAACACAAAGTATAAATTTTAAAGATATTAATATAACCAATATTGAGGGTGATTTTAATCTTGATTTTAATAATAGCTTTTTTTCAGATATTAGAATACAAAATGGAAATTTAAAATTAAAAGATCAAAATTTTGTATTAGAAAAATCAAAATCTACTTATAAAGATATTGATAAAACATTTTATTCAAATATAAATCTTCAAGACACTTTAGATTCATATACTTTAAAAATAGAGGATCAATTTAATCTTCTAGATATTAACTCAACAGGAAAAGTGCAGTTAGATTACAATGATAAAGATATCAAACTATTTTCAAATAAGATAACTTATAAAGCAGACTATAAAAATAATAACACAAAGATAGATACTTTTATTGAACATTTAGAGGGAACTGTATTTGATAATAATATTATAGTAGATAATTCACAATTAGAATATAGTAACGAAAGATTAAAAGGAGAGATAGGACAAGTATCTTTTGGTAATAACTTTATCCAGTTTAATGACAATAATATTTATTTAGACTACAACAATAATAACGATAATACTTTGAATGTTGATATGAATAACTCTAAATTATTGGTAAATAGTATTGATATAGGGCTAAAGAGTAGTAAATTGAAATATCAAAAAGATACAATAGCTATTGATAGCTCAATTAAAAATAAATATAGTGACTTTTTTATCAATACTAATATTGATTTATTAAATAAGTTTATAAATGGAGATATAGAAGTTTTAACTCCTAATAAAGAATTTTCAGATAATTTAAAATATGATTTAAGTTATAAAGATGAAATTTTTATGAATATACCAAAAATTGGGTTTCAATTAAAAAAAAGTAATGATAATGTTACAACAGTATCAGCAAATAAATTATCATATTTTCAAAATTATTTTGATTTTGTTGGACTCGATAATAAAAGTAATTTTCTTTTAAAAAAAGATAAAGATGGAAATACAAATATAAATTTAGATCATATTTCGGTTATTCTTGATGAATATTATAATGTTTTACAAAAAGATAAAGAGAAAAAAACAAATAAAAACAATATAAATGTTTATTGGAAAAATAGTTTTGTGAAGTTTAATGATTTTAAATTTTATTTTGATAAAGCAAATTTACAAATAATAAAAGAGAATTTACATATAGACTTACAGAAAGATGTAACAGATATAACAATTGATAAAATTGGTGAAAATACAATCATTAAATCAAAAAAAGTGGACGCAAATTATATAAACTTGATATTTGGAAAAGAAGTTTTAAAGAAAGGTTATTTAGAGATGTTTTTAACAGGTGCTAATAATACTTATCAAGGAGATATAAAGTTTTATAAAACAACAGTTGTACAGATGCAGTTTGTAGATAATTTGTTATTGTTTTTAAACTCAACTCCCGCATTAATTAACCCACTTTTAGCAATCCCTACAGTATATAGACTTATGCAAAATAAGTTTGAATTGGGAGGTTATTATATAGAAAATGGGTTAATGAAATTTAACTACAATCAACTCAATAAATATTTAGATATCTACAAAATAGATACAAATGGGGAAATAAATGATTTTAATGGTGCTGTGAGATTAAATTTTATTGATAATTCAATTGAAGGGAAACTTCAAGTATCTACCCTAAAAGATTATGCAAAAGTTGTCAATAATATTCCACTTGTTAATTATTTGTTCCTAGACTCAAAAGGGGAGTTCTCTATACCTATATCTATTTATGGAACAATAGATAATCCAAGTTATAAAATAATAAATATTCAAGAGAAGACTCCCTAGTATCTATACTAGATGATTTTTAAAAATAATTAAAAATATATGATTTATAGATTCTATATAAACCTAAAAGTAAGCAAAATAGAGGGATATAAGATTTTTTTAATCTAAAAAATAACTAAAGTAAATTTAATCTTTAATTAAAAATTAATAATTAAACATCTATAATGGCTATACAAGTAAAAATAAGGAGTATATTATGGCTATGAATATAGATTCTTCATATATAAATGCTTACAATGTTAATAGTGTAAGTGCTAGTTCTGTAGAAAAATTAAGTAGTGGACTGGCTATTAATAAAGCTAGTGACGATGCTTCTGGATTAGCAATAGGTGATAGTTTAGGTGTACAAAAAAGTAGTTTAGCACAATCGGTTGAGAATACAATCAGTGGTGTTGCTTTATCAAATATTGCACAAGGTGGTATATCTAATCAACAAGATATTTTAGAAGAGATTAATACTTTAACACTACAAGCGATGAATGGAACTACTAGTGCAGAGGGTAGGGATGCAATATCACAACAGATTGGTAAATACATTGAACAATATGATCAAATTGCTAACTCAACAACATATAATGGTGAGCAATTATTAAAAACGGCAGGTGATAGTAGTGATGACATGTCTATAGTTGGTCAAGATGCTATAGTTGAAATATCAAAAGCAGATACAACATCAATTTCAGATTCTTTGAAGTCTTTTTTGAATGACTTTGCTACAGATCCAAATGCACGAACTGGTATGTTAGATGCTGTAAATCAAGGTATGACACAATTAGCATCATATGCTAGTGATTATGGTAGTTCTTCAAATCAGTTAGAATCAATGACTAGAAACTATATGACTCAAGAGACAAATACTGCTCGGGCGGAGTCTATAATTATGGATATTGACTATAGTAAAGAGGTTTCTAACTTTAGTAAATCTAATCTCTTAACACAGATTGGTTATTTAATGCAAACACAGGCAAATGCACATCAACAAAGAAATATTGCGTTGCTTTCTTAATATATGAAAATTGGAATAATACTCTTTATAATAGGGTCAGTTATGACCCTATATTTTTCTAAAATAAAAATCGAAAAAAGGTTTTTAACAGAGATCGCGATTGTAGTTGGAATTATATGTACTATTTATGGTTTGATTTTAATGGTACAACCTAGTGAAGATACTTATGTGAAATTCACAAAAACAACAATTTCAAAACATGATACAAACACTACGAAATAATATTTAAATAAAAATAATCTCTAAAGATAAACTATTATGATACAATGGAAGAAATTCAATAGAACATAAAGGTTATTTTTATATATGTCGTTCAACTCATTAGGTTTATCAAAACCAATTTTAAAAGCAGTCCAAGAGCAGGGCTATTCAACTCCAAGTCCAATACAATTACAAGCTATACCAGTTATTTTAGAAAGAAAAGATATTTTAGCAGGTGCTCAAACGGGTACTGGTAAGACAGCTGGTTTTACACTTCCAATCTTAGAGCTTTTAATGCAAAAGCCAATAAAAAAAGAGAGCTTCAAAGTGCGAGCTTTAGTTTTAACCCCAACAAGAGAATTAGCAGCACAAGTGGAGCAAAATATTGAAAACTATAGTAAATATTTACCAATCACATCCGCGGTTGTATTTGGTGGTGTTGGTATCAATCCTCAAAAAGCAAAGCTTAAAAAAGGTGTAGATATCCTTGTTGCAACACCTGGGAGACTTTTAGATCTTGTAGGGCAAAAAAGTGTTGATCTTTCAAGTGTGGAGTTTTTGGTTTTAGATGAAGCAGATAGAATGCTTGATATGGGATTTATCCATGATATTAAAAAAATATTAGCAATTGTTCCAAAAAAGAAACAAAGTTTACTTTTTTCAGCTACTTTTTCTACTACAATTAAAAAATTAGCAGATGAACTACTTCATACACCTACACTTATCGAAGTTGCAAAAAGAAATACATCAGCGCAAACTATTAAACAAACTATCCATTTTGTTGATGATAGTAGAAAAAGAGAATTACTTTCACATTTGATTAAAAAAGGTGATTGGCATCAAGTATTAGTTTTTACAAGAACAAAACATGGTGCAAATAAACTTACAAAACAATTAGAGATTGATGGTATAAGTGCTGCTGCAATTCATGGAAACAAAAGTCAGGGTGCAAGAACAAAAGCATTGGCTGATTTTAAAGATAATACAATACAAGTTTTAGTGGCAACAGATATAGCAGCTCGTGGGATTGATATAGACCAACTACCACATGTAATAAATTATGAGTTACCAAATGTACCAGAAGATTATGTACATAGAATAGGGCGTACTGGTCGTGCTGGAAATGAGGGTGAAGCTATCTCATTAGTGTGTATTGATGAGCATCTATTTTTAAAAGATATAGAAAAACTTATCAAAAAAGATATAACAAAAGTTATAATAGAAGGGTTTGAAGTAGATAAATCTATAAAAGCAAAACCTTTAAGCAAAAGAGGACAACAACGCTCAAATGGGCAAAATCGTTCACAAAAACCACGAGGAAGAAGTGGCAACTCAAATAATTCAAATAAAGACAGAACACAAAGAAGATAAAAAATTTATTAATTAGTTAAATTATATACCATTTACTAATTAATAAGACTACAATTTTATTGTATACTATCCACTTAATTTTTTTACAAACTAAAAGGCAATAATAATATGACAGATACAATTAAAGTATTTAATGCAAATGAAAATAATTTAAAAAATGTAAATTTAGAGATTCCAAAAAACAAACTTATAGTCTTTACAGGGCTTAGTGGGAGTGGAAAATCTACATTAGCTTTTGATACTCTTTATGCAGAAGGTCAAAGAAGATATATAGAATCTTTGAGTGCCTATGCTAGACAATTTTTAGGAAAAATTGGAAAGCCAGATGTTGAAAGAATAGAGGGGCTTACACCTGCTATTGCAATTGACCAAAAAACAACATCAAAAAATCCACGAAGTACAGTGGGAACTATCACTGAAATCTACGATTATTTACGATTATTATATGCAAGAGTTGGGAAACAACATTGTCATAAATGTGGAGAGCCAATCTCTCAAATGAGTAGTTCAGATGTTATAAATCAAGTTTTAAAATTGCCAGAAAACTCTAAGATAGTGATATTAGCACCACTTATCAATAGAAAAAAAGGTACATTTGCTGATCTATTTGAATCTTTACGAGCAAAAGGATATGTTAGAGCGCAAGTTGATGGAGTAATGGTACGACTTGATGATGAGATAGAACTTGGAAAGTCACAGATGCATACTATTAAAGTAGTTATTGACAGGGTTGTTGTAAAAGAGGAAAATAAAGAGAGAATTGCCCAAGATGTTGAAAAAGGTTTAAAAGAAGCTTTTGGTGAACTTGAAGTTGAAGTTATGAACCATGAAGAGGTAGGGGTAGACAAACATATTCACTACTCTGAACATATGGCTTGTTTTGATTGTAAAATCTCTTTTGAACCACTGGAGCCTTTAAGTTTCTCATTTAACTCTCCCAAAGGTGCTTGTACCTCTTGTGACGGATTAGGTATTAGATATACACTTGATATGAAAAAAGTGATTGATGAAGAGTTAAGTATTGATAATGGTGCTATTAAAATCATATATGGTTTTAATAAAGGGTATTATTTTAAGATGTTAAAAGCGTATTGTGAAGCTGCTGGTATTGATACTACAGTTCCTTTTAATACACTTGATTCTCATGAAAGAGGAGGGATTTTAAATGGTGGTGTTGAAGATGCAGTTTTTACATGGAAAAGACATAAACTAACTCGTAAATGGGAAGGTATCATCAAAATAGCCTATACTATGGTAAAAGATGAAAAAGATATGGAAGCTTTTATGACTGAAAAGGTATGTGATACTTGTGGTGGACATAGATTAAAAGCTCCATCCTTAGCTGTAAAAGTGGCAAACTCAGGTGTAGCAAATATTTTAGATATGCCTATTGAGGTATCACATGCTTTTTTCCAAGATGAGAAAAACTTCTCTTATTTTAATGAGCAAGAGAAAATGATATCAAATCCTATTTTAAAAGAGATACGAGATAGAATATTTTTCTTACATGATGTCGGTCTTGGGTATATCACTTTAGGAAGAGATGCACGAACTATTTCTGGTGGAGAAGCGCAAAGAATAAGAGTTGCTAGTCAAATAGGTTCAGGACTAACTGGAGTTATGTATGTGCTAGATGAACCATCTATTGGACTTCATGAAAGAGATACTGCAAAACTTATCAAAACCCTTCGTGCCTTGCAAGAAAAAGGGAATACTGTAATAGTTGTAGAACATGATAAAGAGACTATGGAGGCGGCTGATTTTATAGTAGATATTGGTCCAAATGCTGGTAAATTTGGTGGTGAAGTTGTATTTGCGGGAACAATGCAACAACTCCTCAAGAAAAAAACTCTTACAGCACAATACCTTAACGGTACAAAAGAGATAAAATACTATAAAAGAAGACCACAAGAGGATTTTATAGAGATAAAAAATGTAAATTTAAATAATATTGTAAATCTTGATGCAAAAATACCTCTAAAAAATCTTTGTGCAATTACAGGTGTTAGTGGAAGCGGAAAATCATCATTGATACTTCATACACTTTTACCAGTTGCTAAAGAGCTTCTTAATCGTGCTAGAAAAGTGGATAAAGTTGATGGTGTAAGTATTGAAGGATTGGAAAAACTTGATAAAGTTATCTATCTTGACCAATCTCCAATAGGAAGAACTCCACGATCAAATCCAGCAACATATACAGGGCTTATGGATGATATTAGAAAACTTTTTGCAGAAACAAAAGAGGCAAAACTACGAGGGTACCAAATAGGGAGATTTAGTTTCAATGTAAAAGGTGGACGATGTGAGAAGTGTCAAGGTGAGGGTGAGATAAAAATTGAGATGCACTTTTTACCAGATATTATGGTGAAGTGTGAAGATTGTAATGGTGCGAGATATAATCCACAAACACTAGAGATACATTACAAAGGAAAATCTATCTCAGATGTATTAAATATGTCTGTAGAGGAAGCTTTTGAGTTTTTTGTAAAGGTGCCAAAACTTCATGCTAAACTAAAAACTTTACTTGATGTGGGACTAGGGTACATCACTTTAGGACAAAATGCAATTACACTTAGTGGTGGGGAAGCTCAAAGAATTAAACTCAGTAAAGAGTTGAGTAAAAAAGATACTGGAAATACCCTTTATATCTTAGATGAACCAACTACTGGACTTCATTTTGCTGATGTTGATAGACTTACAAAAGTATTACACCATCTTGTTGACTTAGGAAATAGTGTGATAGTTATAGAACACAACCTTGATATAGTAAAAAATGCAGATTATGTTATAGATATGGGGTATGAAGGTGGAGCAAAAGGTGGACAGATTATCGCAACAGGAACACCAGAAGAGCTTGCAGCAACACATAAAGAGACACAAAGTTATACTGGATATTATTTAGAGAAAGAGTTATAAAAGCTATCTTTAATCATATAATTTCTATACTTATCAAAAGGATTTTGTATGAGAAAAGTATTGGGTTTAGATATTGGTTCAAATAGTATAGGATTTTCTTTATTAGAATTAAGTGAGAAAGATAATAAAATAGTTTTTAATGAATTAGTGAGTAATAGTATCATTTTTTCAGAACCAAACGATGCAAGTGATAGAAGAGAAGCAAGAGGCTCAAGAAGAAGAAATCAAAGAAAAAGTGCTAGAAACAAAAATACAAGAAAAAGTTATGTAGATTTTAATATCGCAAATCCAAACTTTGTTACTGATACTACAAATTACTTAAACTCCTTAAGTATATCAAATAATGATGTATATGATTTAAGAGAAAATGCAATCTCTGGTAAGTTATTAACAAAAGATGAATTTATATTTTCTACCTACTCTATACTTACAGATAGAGGATATAACAATATGTTCTCTACTTCAAGTGAAGATGGCGCTATAAATGAAGCTGTATCTAAAAATAAACAAGAATATCTTTCAAAATCTTATCAAATTCCAACAATGGTTTTAACAACAAAAAGAAAAGAGTCAGAATCACAATTTCAAAATATACCAATTCGTAATAAAAAAGATAGTTACGAAAACTCTTTAGATAGAGATATGCATAAAGAGGAGTTTCAAAAAGTTGTCATGTCCCAAGCTAATAACAAGGCAATTTTTGCAACACCTTTAGAGTGTGAGAAGTTTATAGAAGCTATTGTGAGTGAGGAAGATATCAATACTCCTTTTTATCAAAGACCATTAAAAAGTTTTGAAAGTATGGTTGAATATTGCACATTTTATAACAAATACAATCCAAATGGAAAAGAGAAAAGAATACCTTTAGCAAACATAAAAAATATAGAAATAACACTGAGATAAAAAATTGATAACTATGAAGTTATTGATAGTAAAACAGGTGAAATACAAACTCTATCAAAAGAAGATATTCAAAAAGTGATAAATTTTTGGATAAATACACCATCATCGAATGAGATAAATGGTAATAATATTTTTAAATCTGTAGGTATGAAAAATATAAAATTATCTATTCCAGAAAAATCAAGTCAAATAGTACTTAATATTCAAGCACATAGAAATATATTGGATGTTTTATCTCAATATAATATTAATTTTAGAGATGTAGATAACTCTTTTTACAATGAACTCTTACTGCAACTATATTATTTTAAAAATAGAAGTTCAAGAATAGAACACATAATCAAAGTAATAGAAAAATACGGATTAAATTTAGATGATAAATTTTTAGATGAAGTTGCATCTTTAGATGGAATGGATGGTTTTGGTTCATTCTCTTTAAAATTCATCAATGAAGTTTTAGAAATTATTAAAACTGAAAATAAATTATATCATGAAGCTTTGGAGAAATTAGGATATTTTAGCAAATACTTAGATATGCCAAGCTACGATTATCTTCCACCACTAGAGCCTACAACTGCTGATATTCAATGGCTTCAAGAAAATATACCTTATTTTGAAACTAAGCATCTTTTTTATCAACCAATGATCTCCCCAAAAGTTAAAAGAGTACTTTCAATTTTGCGAAAACTTATCAATGATATTATAAAACAATATGGGAAAATTGATGAGATACGAATTGAAACTGCCAAAGAACTAAACACAAAAAAAGAAAAAGAGAATATTGATAAAAATCAAAGTAAAGATAAGAAAAAAAATGATGAAGCGATAAAATTTCTAAAAAATCAAAATATCAAAGAATCTCTTAATAATATCGAAAGAGTTAAGTTATGGAAAGAACAAGGTGGCTTTTGTCTCTATTCAGGTAGAGAGATAACTAAAGATGAGTTATTTGATGAAAATGAAACAGAAATTGAACATTTTATTCCTCGCTCTGTAATATGGATAAATTCTTATAAAAATAAAATTTTAGTAAAGAAAAAATACAATCAAAATAAAGGAAGCCTTCACCCTATTCAATATCTTAACTCAATAGGACAATGGGAAGATTTTTGTGGAAGAGTGACACAGACATTTATGGATTTTAAGAAAAAAGATTGGCTTACTAAAGAGGATATTATAAATAGTGTTATGAAAAAAGAGCATTGGAGTGATAGCTTTTTAAATGATACTAGAACAGCCACTAGAACGATACAAAAATATCTTAATCATTATCTTTATCCAAAAGAGAATCTTTATGGAAAAGATGAAAAAAGAAGCATTTTTAGTGTAAGTGGAAAAGCGATAAGTGAACTTAAATATATTTGGGGTATTAGTGATGTTATGCCTAAAAACGAAGATGGTAAAAAAGATAGAGATACAAACTATCATCATACTTTAGATGCTTTTACCGTTGCTCTTTGTAGTAGTGGTGCTATAAATACACTTCATAACTATTTTATAAAAAAAGAAAATAAATTTAAAACAAAAGTTTTAAAAGAAAAGTTAACTTTAAATACCCCTGTTTCAAAAGATGGTGTGAATGTTATTGAGCATTTAAAAAATCTTGTAGAAAAATATGAAACAAATAAATTGTATGTTTGTCCATACAATAAAAGAAAAACCAATATGAAAGGTTTTAAAGATGGAAATTTAAAACTGTATGTTACAAAAGATTTAAAAGATGAAACAAAAGAGATACTAGCAGAGATAGAGAAAGTGGCTATTGATACGAGTATCTTAATCAAGAGTGTTGGAGGGTTTCCAAAACCTAGAACTGATGAAGAGGTAAGAAAAGAGATACAATCTATCCAAGAAAGGCTTGATAATCAAAAACAAAAAAATATTATATCAGCTATAGAGATATATGCCAAGGGATTGCTAGATATTAGAAGCCAAGTCGTTACAGTTGAAGATGAGATAAAAGAGGTTAAAATAACTTTAAAAAATGGAGATAAAAACAAAGAATATAATGCTCCAATCAATGAAAAAATAAAAGAACTTACAGAACAAAAAAATCAATTGTCAAAAAGTATGGAAAAGTTACGATGTAGTTTTGATACAAAAAATGGGAAAAAGCAAATTGTCCGCTCACTTAAACTTTATAAGCCAAAGAGAGAACAAACAAAAGCAGATGTGATTATTTTTCCAAATAGGCAAGAGAATAAAATAGAGAGACTCAGTGTACCAAACTTTAAAAAAGCACTAGAAGAGAAAGAGCCTTTTGTAACTAAAATGAATGAAACAACATTAAATGTTGAACTATTTAATACTGAAAAAAGAGGGCAAGCCGTAGGTTTAAACTATTTTAGTTCTATAAAAAATGACATCAGCACAAAGATAAATAATAGATACAATGATGAAATTGTTAAAAACAGTAAAAGTGATTTAGTATTATATAAAAGTGATATAATCAAAGCGATAAATATTAAAGAGGGAATAGAGGAATATTATATCTTTAATGGTGGAGGAGATGTTACTGGAACTAATAATAAACTTGTAGTAAAAAACATAAATAATAATTTATTTCAAAAAGTAGATAAAAAAGGTGAAATAAAATATACCAAAGAAGACAAAGTGTCACCTAGTAATAAAATAATTATTTCAAAAGTAGATATTGATTTTTTTGGAAATATAAAAGAAGTTTAAGTAAAATGATATATAAAAATAGATACAATTTTTTTATGTCAAATGGGGATTTGATAGCTTTGGTTAAAGCAAGAGGTGTTTTCCCGAGCCTCACAAGATTTATTCTTAAATTCGGGATTTTTTAATGTCTTTCAAGCACATATTTATCCAAAACAAATCATATCTAAGCTACCAAAATAACTCTATGAGTATAAAAAACGAGTTTACACAAACTTTAGCATCACTTGATGATATTGATATAGTTATCATAGAAAATCAACAAACAACTATAACATCAGCACTTTTGTCAAATTTAGCTCTAGCAAATATATCTGTAGTGTTTGTAGATGAGAAATTCAATCCATCGGCCATATCTATTGGACTTTATAAAAATAGCCGTACAACAAAGATACAAAAATCACAAATAAATATAAGTAAACCAAGATTAAATCGCCTTTGGCAAACAATAGTATATACAAAAGTTCTAAATCAAGCCGATATTTTAAACACCATAAAAGATGATACTTATATCTATAGTCTACTCAAAAAAATAACATCAAATGACAAAAACAATGTGGAAGCTGTAAGTGCTTCCTATTATTTTAAAGAGATGTTTGGAAAAAACTTTTGTAGGAAAGATGAAAAAGACAATCGTAATATAGCTTTAAACTATGGATATAGCATATTAAGAAGTTCTATAGCAAGATATATTATAGCTTATGGACTTAATCCATCGTTTGGTATATGGCACTCTAGTGAATTAAATGGGTTTAATCTAGCAGATGATTTGATAGAACCATTTAGACCAATAGTTGACAAGTATGTTTTAAATCATATTGTTAAAGATAAAGAGATGTTACCTATCAATAAACATGAACTAGTAGGACTTTTATATGCAAAAGTAAAAGATGGTCAAAATCGTACTGTCTCTGGAAATGAAGCTATTAAAAATATCGTATCTTCATATCAATCTTTTTGTCTCAATAAAAGAGAAGATATAGAACTTTTTAGATTGATAACCGATGAGAAATATCAATAGTGCAATAAGTGGATATAGAAAAATGGTACTTTTTGTTATGTTTGATATGCCAACAGAAACAAAAAAGGACTTGATAAAATATAGAAGATTTAGAAAAAAACTTTTAGAGCAAGGTTTTATTATGTTTCAATATTCTGTTTATATAAGATTTTGTAGAAGTTTGGTAGTTGCACAAAAATATGAGAAAAAAGTTGAGCTTTTTTCACCACTAAATGGCTCTATAAGGATACTGAAAATCACAGAAAGTCAATATCAAAATATGAAAATCATAGAAAACTATCGAGAAAAACCAGAAGAAAAAGTATCTCAACAGATGCAAACTTTGATGGTTTTTTAAAGTCAAAATTGCCAAAAAACCCTTAAAATAATGGCTAAAACCTACTTTATTATATCAAATGGGGATTTGAAAGTAGGTTAAAGTTAAGATTTTTTATAATCTCTCCATTTTTAGATTATATCAAATGGGGATTTGAAAGTAGGTTAAAGTAGTGATTTTATTAATTCAATATGACTTCTAATTATATCAAATGGGGATTTGAAAGTAGGTTAAAGTGAGTTCTAACACATCACCTCTATTGTTTCTATTATATCAAATGGGGATTTGAAAGTAGGTTAAAGTGAAAGACTTAAATTATGATTTACAAGGTTAATTGTATCAAATGGGGTTTTGAAAGTAGGTTAAAGTAATAGTTAAACACACTCTTACAGATGAGGAATTATATCAAGTGGGAGTTTG
>JAIOSF010000002.1 GCA_021107755.1 Arcobacteraceae bacterium | reverse complement strand
TAAAATATCATGTTTTGTCACCATTCCTTTGAGATGATTGAAATTATCAGCTTGAATGAGAAGCTGTTGTACTTCATTTTCTTGCATCATCTCAAAACATTCACCAATAGTTTTATTATCATTAATAATAATAGCCGTATGGGACATAACTTGTTCAACATGAAATATTTCAATTTTTGTATCTAAATTCGCTATTTGTTTATATTTGTTTTTGGCTTCTTGGTTTATTTTACCTTTGTAAAAAGTATCAAACTTGTTGTTTGTATTATTTCTATCATCATTTGTATCATTTTTAATTCTTTTACTAGCAGCAACTTCATGTACTGTATAAAGATTATCTATAGTACTTCTAAAATTTAATCCATCATCATCATACATCGAAAACATGATACAACCTCTTTGTTATTTTTAATATTATGACATATAAAAAGAAATAAATCAAACTTTTGTTATTTACATAAATTCACAATCTTATATTCTCAAGTTTTATATGAGGTATGTTCTAATGTCCTTTAATTTCCCATATTGTATTATATTGTTTATCTGTGAGTTTTACTAACTCCAACTCCTCAAGGAACTTATAAAGTTCTAGCCATTTTTTTTCATCTGCTTTTATATCGGTTTTAAGTCTTAGGATTGTATCTTCTATAATCTTATCCATAAGTTCAGACTTTTTATCGCTACTGTATTCGTAAAATATCTTTTTGGCATCTTCAATATTCCCTTGAAGATATTTTGCCATCTCATTTGTTACCTCAAGAAATTTACACAAAGATTCACCTTTTTCTTTTATAACTGCATCTGTAGTCATAAACTCTAGAGCAGAGAAATTTGGATAAGGAGATAGATTCTGGTCTATAAAAAGATTCTCAAAGCCCTTAAATTCTGCTTCAATGCCCTCAAAATTATAAAAACAAAGCCATGCTCCATCAAAGCTTTCATCTTTTTTCATATTGTTTATATGCCAAAAATCAGTTTCTACAAAAGTAACATTTTCTCTTGAAAGCTCAAATCCTTCTTTTTGGGCATATCTTTTAAGTACCTCAAATCCTATTTTATTTGTCACTTCATTTGCTGCTGGTGTTGTGATTTTTAGAGGTTGATTTGCTTTGAGTTTTTCAACTCTATCAGCTCTAATCATCACACCACCTTGTGTTTCAAAAAAACATCCCATAGATTTTAACTCATCAAAATGATGCTCAAACAGATGTAAAGGCTCATTACAATGAATATCTATCTTGCCGTTTTTTAAATCTTCAAAACCATCATAATGTTCAGTAGGTTGTATTATCTCTAAATCAATTCCATTTTCTTTATATTTTCCACTTACTATCCCAGCTATCATTGGTAAATGGTCAGGATTTAAAAACCACTCTAGTGCTATTTTTATATTTGTCATTGGATTTTCCTTTTAAAAGTTGTCTGTATATATTTTTGATTGTTCTGTAATATTATCACTATTCCATATATCACTTATCACGCTTACCATATCCGGTTTATAACTTATTACTTCATCTAAATTTTGAGTATTTATACCACCTATTGCACATATAGGGATAGTAATTTTTTCTTTTGCCTCTTGAAGTACTTTTAGGGGTACAATATTTGAATCAGGTTTAGTAGGAGAATTATAAAATGAACCAAATGCTACATAATCAGCCCCCATTAGTTCACAATATTTTGCCAATAAGATATCACCATAACAAGAAACACCAATAATACCATGAAACCTTTTTCGTATATTTTCAAGATTTTTATGGTCAGATTTTCCAATATGAAGTCCATCGCATTGAAGTTTTATTGCTAGTTCTATTTTGTCGTTGAGTACAAAAAGTGCCTCATACTCTTTACACAATTTTTGAACTCTTACAGCAATTTGTTCTAAAACTGTATCACTACTAGTTTTGTCTCTAAGTTGTACAATTGAAGCCCCTCCTTGTAATGCTAATTCTACTTTTTCTAAAACATTATTTGATGGTGTTGATTTATCATCAGTGATGACATATAATCCTTTTAATTTTCTTTGATATGACATATTTCACCTGCTATTTTATGCGCTATTGGACTAGTTCCATTCCCTATATTTGGACTATTTTTAATAGCTAAATAGATAAACTTTTTTGCTATTTGAATAGACTCTTGTAAAGATTTTCCCAAAGCTAGGTTTGAAGCTATTGCACTACTAAAACTACATCCTGTACCATGTGTGGCAGTTGTATCTTGATATGGTGTATCAAAAATAAACTTCTCTCTTTTTATATAAAGTGTATCAACACTTCTCTTATGATCATTTATCTCTTGAATATGGTTTTTTATCACAACTGCACAAGGAAGTTCAAAAATTGTCTCAAGAGAATCAGAATTGGCAAACTCATATCCAAGTAACTCTTTTGCTTCAAAAAGATTTGGTGTAGTGATAGTTACATATGGAAAAAGTGTTCTCAAATTTTGTTTTGCATCATCACTTAAAAGTTTTGAACCAGCTTTTGATATAAAAACAGGATCAAATACTATAGGGATATTTAAATCTTTGATAAACTCTCTTACAACATCGATAATATCATTTGAGTAAAGCATCCCAATTTTTATAGCAGCCACATCAAAATCATCCAAAATGGCGTTTAGTTGTGCTTGGATAAAACTAGAAGTCACTTCAAGTATATCTGTCACACCTTGAGTATTTTGTGCTGTTAATACTGTAAGAGCACTAGTTCCGAAAACACCAAAAGCCTCAAATGTTTTTAAATCAGCTTGAATACCAGCACCACCACTACAATCACTTCCTGCAATTGTTAAAACTACTTTTATACTCATAAATCTCCTTTATATATTTATAAGAGAGTTTATCTAAGTAGTTGGGGATTTTGTATCGTATTTATGTTAGTTTATAAACTTCTTCTTTCAAGATATTCTCGAAACTCTTTAGCCCCATCTTTAGAGCTTGTAACTATCTCATCAATACCATGGAAACTTATCTCCAGTTTTGATTGGTCAACACTTTGCATCGATTTTATTTTATCTGTATTTACTATAATTGAACGGTGAATTCTAAAGAAATTTTTATTTTGAAGTAGGGTGTTCATATCTCCTATTTTTCTTCGTACATATACATCGGCATCTTTGATTCTTACAATTACTTCATCTAAATCAGCTTTGATATAAAAGATATCATCAAGTTCAATAAGATAGATTTTGTTTCCCCTTTTTCCCATAATTTTCTTTCCTGCTGTACTAGGGGCAATATCTAAGTATTTTTTTACTTTTGTAATAGCATTGTTTATATTTTCACTTGTTGTTGGTTTTAATATATAGTCAACACCACCAGCTTTAAAAGCATCTATTGCAAACTCTTCAAAGGCAGTTTGAAAGATGATAAATGTTTGAGGTTCAATATCTAAAATTTTATTTGCAAGTTCAAGACCAGTAATAGAGGGCATTTGTATATCTAGAAATACTACATCATATTTTGTTTTTTGAATATTTATTAGCGCCTCTTTAGGGTCATTGAAACTTGTGATATCTTTATAGCCTTGTTCATTTAAAAGTCTTGTAACTCTACTTGTTGCTAGTTTCTCATCATCTACTATTAGTATTTTCATTGTTTCCCTTTGAGTGTAATTTCAAATGTAGTATTTATATCTTCAATTTTATAATGTAACTTACCAATACCTAAAAAATCCAATCTTTTTGAGAGATTTGATAATCCCGTACCAAATTGTACAAATGAAGCTTTTTTTCCATTGTTAGTTACAGATATAGTGTCATCTTTTATTTCAATAATAATTATAAGTTCTTTTGAATCATACCCATGTTTTATAGCATTTTCCACTAGAAGCTGTATTGAGAATTTTGGGACTTGTAGAGTTTGGCTACTATTATTTGTAACTTCAAGTTTTATTTTATCTTCAAATCGAATATTTTCTATATCCACATAAGTTTCTACCATAGAAAGCTCATCTTCAATAGAGATTATACTCTCTTTATTAATAGCATTTCGTAAAAATTTAGAGAGATTAAGTATAGAGTTTTCCGCTTTTTGTTGGTCAATATAAACTAACTCACTCATTGAGTTTAAAGCATTAAATAAAAAATGGGGATTAAGTTCATTTTCAAGTGTTTTTATTTTGCTAAGCAATATCTCATTTTTGATTGATTCATTTTTGTATTTCATCGAAATAAATTGATGTAAAATAAGTCCAACTAAAAAAGTAAGAAATCCAATAGTTGTAGTGATATAAAGCCAGTAAGGTTTTATCAAGTTTATAATTTGAGTATCAAAATTTAAAAAAAAAGCAAAACTAAATAAAAAGCCAAAAGCTCCAGAGCAAAATGAAAAAAAGAAACTAATAAGATACCAAAACTTTTCATTTACACTTGGAAGGATAAAGTTGTTTGATATAGTAATAAGTAAAGATGCACATAAAGAGATACAAATAGCTGTGGTTACACTAAATATTATAGTTGAAGAATGTTGTAAATCACTATTTAAAAAATAAAGAAACAGTGAGATAAAAAAGCCAAAAAAAGCTCCAATAATAACAATATATATCCAATCAACACTAGATATCTTTAATTCAACTGTTTCCATTTAGTTCCTTATTTAGTACATCAACTCCAAGTGCAACTCCAGGCCAGCCTTGACCTGCAAAAACAGTATCACCCACATTGTAAAGTCCATCAAATGGTGTATTACAACTAGGTAATTCGGTGATATTTTTAAACTTTATTGCTTTTCCACCACAATTATATCTATTTATGTATCTATTAAAAGTAAAGGAGGTAGCACTATGAATTTTGGATATATTTTCTTTTTTTAAACTTGTAAAATACTCTAAAAATCTCTTTATAATAAACTCTTGTGTTTCCTCTTTTATTTCATTATAATTAGCTAAATATCTCCAGAAATTTGCTTTTGTATGGGTTGAGATAGTTACACTCGTACCATTTTTACTTAAAACTTCATCATCACTTTTTGAAAAAGAGACAAAAAAAGAGTTAGAGATACAGTTAGGTAAAAACTCTTTATAGATAAATTGATAATGCTCTAAAAAATCATATTGTTTATCCAAAGTAAGGTAGATAACAAAAGCACTTTGATCACTAAAACTAAAACTTTTGTAGTAGTTTTGAATCTCTTTATTTTCAAAAAGTCTAGCACTTTGATATATAGAAGAGTTCAAAACAAGTTGTTTTGTTTTGTATTCATTTTTAGAAGATTGAATTACATAGTTTTTTCCATCTTGTATTATTTTTTTGATCTCTTCATTTTTTTTCACTTCTATATCTTTTACTATCTGCTCTATTAAACTTCCCATTCCTCCATTTACATAAAACACATCATGAAAAGGGTAAGCTAGACCAAGTGCCATCGATAAAAGTGAGATATCTTTTGAGTTAGTCTGTATTGTAATAAGAAGTTGTGCATTAATAAAGTTTTGATACTCCTTTGAAATATCTCCAAGAGTTGCTTTAATAAAACCTTGAGCAGTTTTAAAAATATCAAATTGAAAAGTTTTTAAAAGTTCAGTTATAAAAAAGGTTGTTTTTAGATACCTTTTGAAACTATATTTTCCATAATATATATGTTGTAGTTGCCAAAACTTTTCATCTATTTGTTTTATTTTTTCCCAAAAAAGCTTATTGTTTTTATTTGGATAAGTTTTTTCTATGGTGGATAAAAAAGCTTCAAAATCTTTTACTCTATCTATAATTTTATCTTCTTGTACTACCCGTATAGCTATTTTACTTTTAGAAATATTAGGAATAATACCTATAGTATTAAAATGTTTTTTTAAAATATGTCCATCTTCATATCCTACTAGTGTTGTTGCTCCTGCATTATAGAAGTTTCCATATTTTTTGAAAGTAGTTGCACAACCACCAAGATTTTTATCCTTTTCAAATAAAGCTACAGTTTTATGGGTATTCTTTGAAGTTAATGCACTTATTAAACTTCCCCCTATACCACTACCAATTACAGCTAAATCAAATGATTGCACCACTACTCCTATCTATTTTTATTATTATATAGATTTTTTTGATATTTTCATAGAAGTATGATGTTAGTTGAGCATTTTAAATTTCTCAATAGCATCTGCTCTTGAGTTTTTTATATTGACAATTATAGGGATATAATCAACAAAAAGGTTACTTTGTACACCATTTTCTATATGAAAAAGTTTAGGTTCTATTCTTTGAAATTCTTTTATAACAGATTTGATAAATATTCCATGTTTATCAAACTTTTTACTTTGGGAGTATGGGTTAAATACTCTAAAATAAGGGACACTGTCAGCTCCTATACTTGCACCCCATTGCCATGAACCTATATTTGAACTTGCATCATAATCAAGCAACTTTTTTGCAAAATACTCTTCTCCCCATTTCCATGGCAAAAAAAGGTTTTTTGTTAAAAAAGAAGCTACTATCATACGAAGACGATTGTGCATAAGACCAGTTTGGTTTAAGTGTCTCATAGCAGCATCGATAATAGGAACTCCTGTATTTCCCTGACACCATGCTTTAAAGTATTCTTTATTTTGATTCCAAGTTATCTCTTTACCATTAAAGTTTTCAAATTCACTTTTTGGAAAGTGGTATAAAATAGAGTTATAAAACTCTCTCCAAAAAAGCTCTCTTATAAAAAATTCACTATGGGGATATTTTTTTATTTTATTAAAAACTTGTTTTGGAGAGATAAGACCAAATCGTAAATGTACTGCTAATTTTGATGTACCATCAAGATAGAAATAATCTCTAGCTTCTTGGTAGTTTTCAAGTTTTGGTATAAATTCATTAAGAAGTTCAAAACCACTTTTTTCTAAAAACTTTGGAAAAAGTTGTGTTTGGAATCCTAACTCTTCAAGAGTAGGTGTATTTGGGAATTTATAATCTATCAGGCTCATATTTTGCGATATTTGATACTCCTCTATACTACTACAATCCCAAAGTGGCATAAGATTTTTGTAAAAAGGTGTAAAGACTTTATACGGTGTTTCATCATCTTTTAAGCTATGAGAGGGGTGGATAAGGTAGCTATCATAAAATCTTTTTAGTGGTAAAATATCTTCAATCTCTTTATCTCTTTGTGTAGCATAAGCATCAAAGTCACAGCTACATAACACTTCATCAAAACCATTTTTTAAAGTTTGAAATATATCTTTAGGATAACCATAAAAGATAGCTAAGTCAAGCCCTATAGTTTGTAACTGTTTTTTTAACCCAAGAACACTTTTATAGATAAATGACACTCTTTTATCATCTTTTGGTAACTTATCTAAAATATTTTTATCAAAAATAAAGATAGGTAATACTTCCCCGTTTGTGTGGTGAAGTAGGGCACTATCTTCTACTCTTAAATCTCGTCTAAACCAAAGAATCTGTTTTTTTTTCATAATACTTATTGCATCTTTTCATATAAATTTTTCAAACACTCTAAAAATAGTGGATGGTGATTTGGTGATGAAGCTACACGATAATCTTCAAATCCCAATCCATCTGCTATCTCTTTATACTCAATAGCTAGTTCTCCTGTAGTTTCAGAGTTATCAACTGTAAATGAGGTAGGATATATTATAACTTTTTTATTTGTTTTTACAACCTCTTCAAGTTTATCTTCCAAATATGGACGCAGCCACTCCATTGGACCCAGTCTTGATTGATAAGCCACTTCTATATTTTTAAACTTGATACCTTGAGATTTTAACTCTTTTTTGGCAGCTTCTACATTTGCTAAAATATGTTTTTGATACAAATCACCTTTATCTATAACTCTTTGTGTAAGACCATGCGCTGAGAAAATAAGTGTAAAATCCTCACTTGTATCGTCTCCTAAAGATTCTTTTATCCTTTGGACAATTGCTTTATTATACAACTCATCATCATAGTAACTATCTATAGTTTTAATCTGTTTTTCTATACCATACTTTTTTGCTTCCTTAAGAAGATCTTCAATACTTGATTTTGTTGTAGTTGATGAGTAATGAGGATACATAGGGATTGCATAAATCTCGTCATACCCTTGTACTCTTTGAATAACTTCATGAGCAAAAGGGGGAGTATATCGCATCACATGAAAAATATCAGCATCTACAATATTTTCCAATCGTCTTTTTAATCTTTTTGTATGACCAACAATTGGAGAAACACCACCTAATAAACTATAGTTGTGTTGTGCTTCTTTAAGACGCTTTTTTCGTATAATCCAACCTATCATAGCTCGTATAGGTTGTGGGGCTCCTATAATATATTTATCATTAAACATATTTTTTAAAAAAACATCCACTTCATCAAGGTTATTTGGACCACCCATATTCATTAAAACTATTGCTTTTTTCATTCAGACTACTTTTTTATTTTTATTATATCAATTTTCTTTATTCGTTAGTATCTTTGAAATGTCAGTTTATATTTAAAATCAAATCAAACTCTAATTTTAAATAAGATAATATTTAATTATAAATTTTAATAAGAAGGAAGAGAATATGAAAACAGTAACACTACGAGATAATCAAACTAAAAAAGAGATAGATTTAAATATCTATGATTCAACATTAGGAAGTGGTGTTATTGACATATCTCCTTTAAATAAAGAGTTTGGACTTTGGACTTATGATAATGGTTTTGGTATGACCGCAGGATGTACCTCTGACATAACTTATATTGATGGTGCAAAAGGGGAACTTCTTCATCGAGGGTATCCTATAGAGTACTTAGCAAAAAACCATAGTTATTTAGAAGTTTGTTATTTATTACTTGAGGGAGAACTTCCAACAAAAGAGGAGTTTATAGCATATGAGCAAGATATGCGAATAAAAAGATATCCAAATGAGGGTATCAAGAAGATATTTGAAGCATTTCCTGATAATGCACATCCGATGTCTGTGTTATCTTCTGCTGTTTCAGCTTTAAGTGCATTTCATCATCAACATTTAGATATTAATAGTGAAGAAGAATATCAAGATATGGCACGAAGAATCATCTCTAAGATACCTACATTATGTGCTTATACTTATAGAAACTCTATGGGATATCCTCTTGTATATCCTGATATGGATAGATACTTTACAGAAAACTTTTTGTATATGTTACGATCTTTTCCAGGTGGTCATGAAAAAATCAGTGACATAGAAGTTAAAGCACTCGATACGATTTTTACACTTCATGCTGACCATGAACAAAATGCTTCAACATCAACTGTAAGACTAGTATGTTCAACGGGGGCACATCCATATGCAGCAATCAGTGCTGGGATAAATGCACTTTGGGGAAGAGCTCATGGTGGAGCAAATGAGTCTGTTATTGCACAACTAGAGATGATAGGGGATGTAAATAATGTGGATAAATATATCGCCAAAGCTAAAGATAAAGATGATCCATTTAAACTTATGGGATTTGGACATAGGGTATATAAAAACTTTGACCCAAGAGCAAAGGTATTAAAAGAGATAAGAGATTCACTACAAGCAGAACTTGGAATCAACTCAAAACTTATCGAAATAGCAAATAAAATAGAGCATATAGCCTTAACAGATGAGTATTTTATCTCTAGAAATCTTTATCCAAATATAGATTTTTATTCTGGAACTATTTTATCTGCTTTAAATATCCCAAGAAGTATGTTCACCCCAATATTTGTTATAGGAAGAACAGTAGGATGGATAGCACAATGGATGGAGCAAAAAAGAGATACAACAAATAAGATTGTAAGACCAAGACAAAGATATGTTGGACCTACAAGAAGGGTTTAAAAAGTTAGAGAATATAGCCTATAAAACTATATTCTCTTTTGTAACAACCACACCATCTCTATCTGCATATAAAAACTCTCCAACTTTAAACGATACATTTCCAAAGTTTAGCTCAATGTTTAATTCTCCAGCTTGTTTCTTTTGACTTTTATATGGGTAAGTTCCCTTTGCCCAAAGTCCTACAGGTATTTGTGTTGTTTGATGAGTGTCTCTTACATATCCATTGATTATGATACCTTCCCAACCATTGTGGTAGGCATATCCCATAAGTGTTTCACCAACAACAGCACAATATTCACCCTCAACATCTACCACACAAATTTTTCCATCCCCACGATTATCTCGTAAAAGTTCTACTAGAGCTTTGTTGTCTTCAAAAAGTTTGATTGTAACTATCTTCCCATGACACATAGAAACTCCACCAAAAGATTGTAAAATTGGGTCTAGTACTTGTACTTCATTTGTATGTTTGTCACAAATATCTGCTGTATATGATTTCATATGGTTTCCTATTGTTTTTATGGGATTATATCAAATAATACTTTTAATCACTATTTAGGTATAATCACACAATTTTTTATGATCATAATCTCGTATTCAGTTTTTCTTAAGATTAACAAAAACTGAATACAAGATTATGTTATTTTTTTACTAGGATAAGATGTGAAAGTTGTAACAGGTGTAGTTGGAAATGATATTCATGTTGTAGCCAATAGACTTATTGATATCTCTTTACAAAGTAGGGGATATGAGGTATTTAATCTTGGGGTTAATACTTATTTAGAAGAGTTTATTGATGCAGTTATTGAGACAGATGCAAAAGTATTGCTTATCTCTTCACTTAACGGTGAAGCAGAGGGTTGGTGTAGAGATCTTATGATTTTAAAAGATAAGTATGATTTAAAAGATGTTGTATTTGTTATTGGTGGGAATTTAAGTGTTGGTGAGGGTGATGAGAGCCTCATAGTACCAAAATTCAAAGAGTATGGTTTTGATTTGGTTTTTCATCAAATTGATTTGATGGAGGGTTTAAATATTCTTGATAACCATGTACAAGGATACTTATTATGAGTTTATTACAAAGAGATAGGGAGATAATCGTATCAAATCAATATGTTGATAATTTTGATTTTGCAGAAGTTGAAGAGTTTGTAAAAAATGCAAACAAAGAGCTTTTTATATCTCATAAATTTAAAAACAATAGGGATAAAACTTTAGTACAACCAAGAGGTGGATTTCCAACATTTGATAAGATGTATGCACTTTATGAACAATTTGCACCAGTTGTAGATATCTTACCTATGACAATTGATTCACATACACGACTCAATGACTATGGAAGTGCTGCAAAGATGCTTCGTCTTTCTGAAGAGACTGAAACAGACCTACTAAACGGTTATCCACTTATAAATCATGGATATAGAACTACACGAAAGATGGTGACACATTTTAATACACCTGTGAGTTTACGACATGGAACACCAGATGCTAGACTACTTGTGGAGATGGCAATTGCAAGTGGGGTTTTTGAGATAGAGGGTGGACCTATAACATATATTCTCCCATATTCTAAAAACTTTCCACAAGATAAAGCATTTTTATACTGGAAACATGTGGAAAGAGTGTGTGCAAAATACTCAACACTCAATGAACCAATCAATAGAGAATCATTTGGACCACTAACAGCTACACTAGTGCCACCTTGTATCACTATAGTTATACAAATCTGTGAAATGTTACTTTCACTTGAAGAGGGTGTTAAATCTTTCTCGGTCAGTTTCGCACAAACAGGAAGTTTAAACCAAGATTTAGTAACATCAAAAGTATTAAGAAAAGCAGCAAATAAATATGCCCAAAAAATTGGTGTAACAGATGCTACTATAAATCTAGTATATCATCAATGGATGGGAGCTTTCCCACGAGATAAGTTCAAATCAGATAGTCTTATAGATATGGGTGCAATGATTGCTGGTATGGTAAAAGCGGATAAGATTATCACTAAGACCAGAGCTGAAGCTTTTGGAATCCCTACAAAAGAGGACAATGCCCAAGCTGTTTCAAATGTACAATATACTCTTAAAACATTACGAGGAATGCCTGATTTTTCTGATGAGGAAGAGGAAGAAAACCTAGAAAGAGAAGTAGATGAGATATTTGAAGCTATTTTCAATGATAGTGCAGATACTCTTTGGAGAAAAATATTTAACTCAATCAAAGCTGGTATTATAGATGTACCTTTTTCACCACATATTATAAACAACAATGAACTCATAACCGTAAGAGACAAAGATAGCAATATCCGTATCTACAAAAAAGGGAAACTTCCTCTAAGTGAAAAAAGTTTCAAATATGAACAATCAAAAATAGACCTCGGAGAAAATCCAAACTCAGTGGTAAATCAAATCATCCATGATATTGGAGTTATGTTATGAGTAAAATGTTAATAGATGTAGGAAGTACTTATTTTAAAGTATGTAATGATGGGAATATCTCACATCATTTTAGAAATTTTGATAAAGATATTTACGATGATTTACTATTTAAATGTGGTGATGAGATAAACAAATATCAAAAAGATGAGATACAAATCTGTAGTTCGGCAAATGGTGGATTAAGTACACTTATTATTGGACTTACAGAATCATTTAGTTTAAAATATGCTTCAAATATAGCGTATAATTCTGGTATCAATATTATTGAAACTGTAGTGTATTCTCAAATTGAGAGTTATGCAGTACCAACTGATACACTTGATGTGGTTATAGTTGTAGGTGGAATTGATAGTGTACAAAATGTATTTGATGAAACACTTATAAACTATCTTGAAAAATTAACTTACTCAAATATAGTCTATGTAGGTAGTTCTACACAAGTGGAGTTTTTGGAAAAAAATATTGAGAATCTAGAGGTATTGCCAAATATCATAGACAATAAACTCAAAATGGTAGAGGATGATTTAAAAGAGTATTTAACAAACCTTTATCAAGCAGATATTATGGGGAAAGAGGATATTAAAAGACTCTATGAACTTACATCAAATCAGATATATTCTACACCATATATAGTAAATCAATCATTACCACTCATTCACACAAAACTTGATGTGGCTGATCCGTTTATCGTGATAGATATTGGTGGGGCAACTACTGATATTCACTACTCTAAAGATTTAGCAGATGATAATATCATCACTACAAATGAGTATGATAGACTTGTATTTAAAAAACTAGGGGTGTATAAATCAAGAGAAAGTTTAGTACACACAGCAAAAAACAATGAGTTTGTATATGAACTTTTAGCACATCTAAATACTACAGAAAATATGTTAGATAGTAAAGATGAAAAAGCAACAAAACTGCTTATGCAACTCTCTATTTTCTTAGTTTTATATAAAATATCGCACCACCATAAATCATACTTAAATATAAAACTTGATACACTTAATTCTATAGTATTAACAGGTGGGATTACAAAAGTTTTAGACAATAGTGAGATGGAAGATATTATCTCATTTTTTTATAAAAAGCTTTTAAATTTTGATACAACACCAACACTTGTAGTGGACAAAGATTATGAGATCTGGACACTTGGTATGAGTAAATAAGGGGTAAAAAATGTCTATAAATAGTATAAGAAACCTAGTAGAAATTGCAAATGAAAAAACATCATCAAAAATTGCACTTATAGATAAGTTTGGAAAGCTTACTTATGGTGAAGTGTATGAACAAGTAAATAAGCTAGCACACTATATCACAACTTTGGAGCTTGAAAAAGGTGCAAGAATAGGTATCTATTCAAACAAAAATAACCAAAAAGTTATCTCAATCCTGGCTGTTTTATCAACTGATTATGTACTTGTACCTATTACAAAGTTACTAAAAGCAGAGCAAGTAGAATATATCATCAAAGATTGTGATATTAGTTGTATGATTACAGATGAGCAAAAACTTAAGACTCTCAAAGAGACATCATATAATGGAAAAATTATCACAGTGGAAAGTTGTGATGAGGATATTGTATCTTTTAAAGAGATTTATAAATGTTATAGTAGTAGTTATGATTGTAGTATCAAAGGGCATGATAATGCAGCTATCACATATAGTTTTGCAGGAAGTGGTTTCCCAAAAGGTGTAGTTATCTCTCATAAAAACTTAATAGATAGTGCAAGAGTTGTTTATAACTACTTAGAGATAAAAGAGGATGATGTATTAAGTGGATTGTTGTCATTTAGTTTTGATTATGGTTTAAATCAAATTTTTACATCATTTTATGCACGAGCAACATTTGCTATCTATACATTTTTTACCCCAACTGATTTTTTTGCACATATCTTAAAAGATAAAGTAACTGTAATAGGGGCTATGCCTGTACATTTCTCACAAATGTTTGATGAAGATAGTCATAGACTTCCAAGTCCATCACAACTTGAACATGTACGAGTGATAACCTCTTCTGGTGCAAATGTAACTATGACTATGATAGAAAAGATTGAAGAGTATTTTCCAAAAGCAAAATTCTACTCTATGAGCGGTCATACAGAAGCATTTCGTTCTGCATATCTAGACCCAAGTCAGATAAAAATAAGACCTAACTCTATAGGAAAAGCAATACCAGATGTTGATCTCTATGTTATCAATGAAAAAGGGTACGAATGTGCTCCAAGAGAAGTAGGGCAACTAATACACAGAGGTGCAGGAATATATAGAGGATTTTGGAACTCACAAGAGGATACAGACAATAGTTTTAAATCTATCAAAATTTTAGAAAATGTTATAGACTTACAACAAGGCTTAACAGATGAGGTTGTAGTTGCAACTGGGGATTATGTATACAAAGATGAAGAGGGTTATATCTATTTTGTATGTAGACATGATGATATGATAAAAACAAGCGGATATAGAATAAGCCCACTAGAGATAGAAACTGTTGTATATGAAAATATTCCAGAGGTAAAAGAGTGTGCTGTGTTTGGGATAGAAAATGAAAAAATAGAAGAAGAGGTAGTTTTAGTTTATAGCGGAACAAAAGAGCTAGCGAAAAATGAGATAATCTTTGAACTCAAAAAACACCTTCCATCATATATGATACCAACAACTATTGTTTTTAAAGCAAATATGCCTATGGATTCAAAAGATAAGTCTAAGATAGATAAGGGTGCTTTGAAAGAGGAGATAGTAAGAGGGAACTCTTAGTATTTCTCCAATTCAGAAATCCAAATTTTATGGTATAATCATAACTATATAAGGAGTAGATATGTCATCGTTAGAAACTATAAAACATAATATATCAGATATTAAAAGTTTTTTAGTATCTAAATACCATATATCAGATATGTATTTGTTTGGTTCGTATGCAAAAAATGAGCAAACAAAAGATAGTGATATAGATATATTAGTTGATTTTGACACTACACCTGATTTACTTACATTTATAGAACTTGAAGAGTATTTATCAGATAAGCTACAGCAAAAAGTGGATTTAGTTCCAAAAAGAAAATTAAAGTCACAATTAAAATCTCAAATATTAAGTGAATCCATAGCGTTATGAAGAGAGATTATATTCTTTTTCTTGAAGATATAGTTGAGAAAATTGATAAAATCAACTCCTATATAGCTGGTATGAATTTTGAAGATTTTAAGCAAGATGATAAAACTGTTAGTGCTTGTATTAGAGAGATAGAAGTTATAGGCGAAGCTACAAAGCAGATACCAAAGGATATTACAGATAGATTTGATGAGCTTCCATGGTCATTGATGGCAAAGATGAGAGATAAACTTATTCATTGGTATTTTGAAGTTGATGAAGAGATAGTTTGGAAGGTAGCGGTTGAAAAGCTTCCAGCTATTAAAGTGCAGATAAACCACATTATAAGTGAATTATCTAAAGAAGTATAATCTTAATTATTATAAAAAGGTAAATAAATAAGAAAAGAGAGATACACTCTCCATTTTTTACAAAATTTATTCATATTTTATAAAATAATCTTAATATTAAGTAGTGTATTGTAAAATTGATTATTAATCATAATTAAACTACTAATGGATAACTCAAATGGATGAAAGCACATCAAAAGCAATTCAAGAAACAGCAAAAACAACTGGAAAAGGTATTGATGCAATTAAACAGTTTGGAGAATGGTTAGCTCCATATATTGGAGGTAGTGTAGAACAAGCTTACGGAATCTTTGAAGACAAATTAAAATATATGAGGTGGTCTAACCAAGTTGATTTAATGGTAAAAGCAGAAAAAAAAGTACAAAAACTTGGATTAGAAAATAAAATAAAACCTCTCCCTCTTAAAATTGCGATCCCTTTAATTGAAGCTTCATCATTAGAAGAAGACCCCTATTTAAAAGATTTGTGGGTTAATTTACTTGTTAATTCATCTTCTGAAGATAATGACTTTACTTTGGAACGATCGTATATTAGTGTACTTGAGCAACTTAGTTCATTTGAAGCTAAAGTACTTAATACAATTTATGAATGTTGGAATAGTGGTGGCAACTTATTAAATGATTCAATGATGCTTACATGTCATTTACCTGATGGTGTAATATATGCACCACCTAAAAACTCACTTGAAGCTGCTTTAAGACAAGAGGAATATAAAGAGCCTTCAGATGATGTGAAACTTGCCTTAGCCAACCTTGTTAGATTACAATGTGTTCAATTACCTACAAGAAGAGGAAGTGAGAGCTATACTCATATATTTCCTACTCTTTTTGGTACTAAACTTGTAGAAGCTGTCAGTTAGAATTTAAAAAAGGGGAAAAGTGATATTGAAAAAATTATATAAAACGATTAAAGATAAGTTCTTTCCTGTTCAAAATAGAAATAGATTTATTACTGAAATATCAAGTGATGAATATAATCAATTAGTTACATCAATTAATAGCTCTTCGGTAAGAAATAATATTGCTTTAATTTCATATTTTCTTTTTTTACTATTTATATATTCTAGTTTAGAAGGTATTTCCTTTAGAACAATATTACTGAACGAAAATATAAAAATTTATACATTTGAAAGTTATCTTAAATTTGATATTTTTATTTATTTTATGCCTTGGTTTCTTATGCTAGCTCATACCTTTATTGTTATTAACCTTATATCACATTTTCAAAAAGTAAACACTTTATTACAGTTGTCCACAAAAGAACATAAGCTTAAAAGTAAAAAATTTAGATTAATGATTCTAACACCATTTGCTTTTAATGAATATGGTTTATATAGTACAAATAATGATAAGAATATAAAAATACATGAAAGAGTTTTATCTTATATTTTACTCTGTGTTATATTATTTATACCCTTAGGACTTTTGTTAAAATTTTTATTTTTTATAAATAGTAATGGAATTGTCATCATTTTATTAAATTTACTTATTATTATAGTCTTTAATTTAGTATTTTATAAAATGTTTGTGTATAGTCGTAAAATATTTGTAGGTATTACGATTATATATTTTTTTTATATTATGAATCTTATTTTCTTGAATATACCATTAAAACTACTTGAGGAGAAAAAACAACAAATTAATAAATTAATTGATGACGATGCAACAAATATGTATGATAATTTTAATAAATATATTTCTAAAAGATATGTATTTATATCTGAATATGAAAATTTAACACCCGTATCAGAAAATATTGAATTAAAGCTCTTAGGAAAAGAACCATATGAATATATCAATGGTTTATATGCAAAGGGAATTAGAGTATATAAAAGAAACATGGAAAAAACACATATGAATAATACCTTATTAAATAATTCTTCACTTATAAATATTAATTTTAGTAATTCTTATATCGAAAGTTCTAAATTCTATAATAATAAATATATAAATATAAATTTTTCAGATTCAACTATTGAAAATGTTGATTTTTCAGGAGCTATTTTTGATACTGAATTAAATCAAAGAAGAGATACCTCTTTATGGCAATTCATTAGTGAAAAAGAGTTTAATAGAATGTGGTTTGATAGTGGTAGCTTTAAACGTTCTAACCTTGAATATGTTAATTTTCAAAGTAGTATTTTGATGTTACTAAAGTTTGATGAAAGCTCATTAAAAAATATAAATATGAGTAATAGCTTTATTTTTGGTACAGAATTTAATAATGTTACTTACTTTAGCAATGTTGACTTCTCGAACTCTTTTTTGAGAGTTGTAAATTTTAATTTTGAAAAAAATATGAACATTTATAAATTAAATTTAACTAACACTTTAATTGATAGAGTAAGGTTTAAGAATGTTACTTTTGTTAATGCTGATTTTAGTAGCACCATCCTATCAGATGTCGATTTTACAAATTGTAGTTTTCTCTACACTGACAAAAAAATATTAAAAAATAATATTGATTTGATATTAAATATGAATTCTAAAATTATAAAAACTAAAGATAATGATATTTACAAAACAAATGTGAAAAACTACAGTAATATAAATAATACTGCTAAAAAAGAAAATATTATGCATAATATAAAAACAAGTATATGTGATGACTTTTATACAAAAAGAGTATATTTTAATCAAGAAAAATTTATTTATACAATAGATAAGAAATACTTTAAGAACTATAGAAATGAACTTACTCAGTATATAAAGTATAATTGTCCAGAACTATTATATATACAATAAATAAAGGGCAAAAAAATAGTAAAAAGTTCTTTACTTAAAAAACTCCACTATATCTATCTCAAGCACTTCAGATATTTTCACTAAATGTTCGATATTAAAATGAGCATTATTTGTTCTTTTTTCAGCCCTTGCTATAAAAGCATTACCAGTCAATCCTATATCTAAAGCCAATTGAAGTTGAGAATAATTTTTTAATTTTCTATACTTGATAACATTGGCAGAAATTCTATTATGCACTTCATCTGTTTTTTTATTTAATTGTTTTATTGTCATGGCGTAATGATATATATATCATTGAAATTAATCAATGACTCATTAATCATATCATAATGATTTATAGGTCATAATATAAAAGTAGTTTTCAAAGGACAGTCAATTGCAACAAGAACTAATAAACATTAAACACAAAATCAATAGATATAAAAATGACCTTGAAGAAGATTATATACTTATTGAAACTACATTAAGTGTATTAGAGTATATGTTATCAGAAAATATTTCCAATGAAGAAAGGAAGTCACTATACAAAAGCATTGAAAATACAATTGAAATGATAGCGGGAAAAATAAGTAAAATTGAAAAGTAAACACTCATGAAGAGATTTTGTATAAAGAGTGGAAATTATAAGTTGCTAAAGTTAAAGTAAAATAACCTTAACCCTATCCCCTTTATTCAAAGACTGGCTCCCAACATCTTGCATAAGCAACCCAGGATTACCCAACATATTCGTTAAAATAGCACTAGTCCCTTTTCTTTTCCCCTCAAAATCAATATGATACTCACCATCTAAATAGTGAACATTACAAGCACTAAAAGTAGTTTTATCAAACTTCATTGGAAAGCTTTCATCAATGATAGCTTCAACTATCTGTAACGATTCATTTGAATTTTTTAGTTTAAAAATAAGTGGTAGAACATAAAGAATACAAGTCACAGTACTAGAATATGCAAATCCTGGAAGTCCTATGATAAATTTATTATCTTTTCGAGCAAATAAAATAGGTTTCCCAGGTTTGATATTTGCCCCTTGAAATAATATCTCACACCTTAAATCTTCAATAATAACATCTTTTACAAAATCATAATCCCCAACACTCACTCCACCAGTTGTTACAACAATATCTGAACTCTGTAGAGCTGTTTTTAATAAGTTTGTAATAGATTCTTTATCATCTTTTACTATACCCATTTGGTTTACTTCACAACCATGTTTTTTAGCTAAGGCTTCTACTGTTAAGTGATTTGAGCTTCTTATTTGTGAGTCATTTGTTTGCACTTCACCAACATCTAGTATCTCACTACCAGTACTTGCTACTGCTAATCTTGGTTTTTGGAATACTTCAACTTGGACAATATTTAAACTAGCCATCACACCAATGTGTGCAAAATCTATAGTAGTACCTTTGGTGATAAGAGTTTCATTTTCTTTGTAGTTCTCACCAACAGCTCTTACGGCAAAACCTTTTGGTACTGTCTCATTTATGATGATATACTCACCCTCTACGGTTACATTTTCAATAGGTATTAAAGTATCACTCCCTTGTGGCATAAGTGAACCTGTAAATGTTTTGATACAAGTAGTTGTAGTAACTTCTGATTCTATAACAGTTCCAGCTGGATTAAAATCAGCGATTTTTAGTTTACCAAGTTGAAGGTCTTCGTGTTTTATAGCATACCCATCCATACCAGAGGTTTCAAATGCAGGTGAGTTTTCCTGTGCTACAATATCTTTTGCTAACACTCTTCCAAGAGTATCACTGATATACAATTTTTGAGTTGCTTGTATTGTTGATTCGATTGAATCTATTATATGTAATGTTTGTTCGTAACTGATTAATTTTTTCATGGTGGTAATGATATAGAAATAAAGTTAAAACCTCCCTTTTACTGTAGAAGTAGGGAGGTTTGTAGTTTTTTAATTTAAGAGAAAATTTAAATATTTTCTCTAAAGTCTAAGTGTATTAGTTAAGTGCTGCAATCATATCCGCTGTTACATCTGATACATCTTTTGTCCCATCAAGTTCAATCATCACACCCATATCTGTATAAAAAGCTATAAGTGGTGCTGTTTGCTCATGGTATGCACCTAGTCTACTTTTTACAGTTTGGGCATTGTCATCTTTTCTAATGATTAGTTCACCTTCACAGTAGTCACATACATTTTCTTTTTTTGAAGGGTTAAATTCTACATGGAATGATGCACCACATTTAGAACAAACTCTTCTTCCTGTAATTCTTCCAACGATTAACTCATCTGGAACATTTAAAGAGATAACTTTATCTAAAGAGATATTCATCTCTTTCATAAGAGCACTTAGAGCTTCAGCTTGTGGTAGTGTTCTTGGAAATCCATCAAGGATAAAACCTTTTGCACAATCATCTTCTGCCAATCTATCTTTGATAATACCAATGATAGTTGAATCAGGAACAAGTTTTCCATCATCCATGAATTTTTTTGCTTCCATACCCATATCTGTTTTATCTGCAATAGCAGCTCTTAAAATATCTCCTGTTGAGATTTGAGGGATACCATATTTTTCTATTAAAAACTTTGCTTGTGTACCTTTTCCTGCACCAGGTGCACCAAATAGCATTAAATTCATTTCAATTCCTTACTTTTCTTTTTTGTAATTGTATAAAAAAAGTTGTTAATAACAGATAATATATCAATAATTTCTTTAACATCTTTTCGTTATAATCAATTTTAATTTAAATGAAGGAAAAATGCTATGCAAAAGCTATTTTTAATAATCGGTGCACCAGGAAGTGGAAAAACTACGGATGCCCAACTTATTGCCAAAAACCACGAAAATATTACACACTATTCAACAGGCGATATGTTTAGAGCAGAAGTTTCAAGTGGAAGTGAACTAGGAAAGACACTGAATAGTTATATGAGTGCTGGAAATCTAGTACCAATCGAAGTAGCAATCAAAACAATAGTAAATGCGATAAAAAAAGCTCCAACACCAGTTATAGTTATTGATGGTTATCCAAGAAGTATTGAACAGATGGAAGCACTTGATAACTATTTAGCTACTGATAATGAAGTTGAGTTAGTCAATGTTATTGAAGTTGAAGTTTCTGAAGATGTTGCAAGAGATAGAGTTCTAGGAAGAGCAAGAGGGGCTGATGATAACAATGAAGTATTTGATAATCGAATGAAAGTATATACAGAACCATTAGCAGATATTCAAGGCTTTTATCAATCAAAAAATCTTCTTACAAAAATCAATGGTGAGAGAACTATTGAGGAGATTGTTGCGGATATGGATAAGTTTATTCAATCTAAAATATAATAAAAGAGTTATATGAATTTTTATTCGGTTATTATAGGTTCAGAACTTTTAAATGGGCGTCGGTCTGATGCTCATTTTTCATTTTTAAATGATGAACTACTGAAAAGAGGTTGGGAACAAAAAGCCTCTTTTGTGATAAAAGATGAACCATCTTTTATAGAAGATGTTTTTCGTTTAGTAAAAAGTGACCCAGAGGCAGTACTATTTTGTTTTGGTGGAATTGGTGCAACACCTGATGATTATACAAGAGTATGTGCTGCAAATGTATTTACTGAGGGTAAGATGGAGATAAATGAGGATGCTAAAAAGTGTATCGTTGATAAGTTTGGTGATGAGTCTTATCCACATAGAATCAATATGGCAAATCTTCCTATCAATGCAAGTTTATTAAAAAATATAGTGACAAACATCCCAGGCTTTGGGTTGGAAGATAAATACTTTTTCACACCAGGTTTTCCCTCTATGGCTCACTCAATGATTATAGAAGCCTTAGATAAATATTATCCATCAAATAGAGCTAAAATACGACTTTCTTTAAAAGCTTTATGTAGTGAAAATGATATAATTGATACTATGAAGTTAATTCCAACACATATAGATATCTCTTCTCTTCCTCAGATTAATGGAGATAAAAGAGCAGTTATAATCTCAGTAGCTTCTTATGATGAGTTAGAAGCTAAAAAGTATTTTGATATTTTTGTTAAGTTTGTAGAGAAAAATAATATAGAGTATTTCTTAACAGATAAATAGTTTTTAAGTTATCTAAAAAATAACATTTTTATTTTTTAGATAATCTGTTTGTATCTCTATATCTGTTTGCTCTTTTGGCATCTTTGAAGTTTCTGTAAAATACTCATCTTCACCATTATATTTTTGTATAAAAACATTTTCTGGCTTTATAAAATTTCTTGGCATTTCTGGGTGTAGTTTTAGCCAATGTTCATAAAAGTATTTAAACGCAGGTGCCGCTGTTCTTCCCCCAGTTTCCCTTTTCCCCATCGGTTTATTATCATCATTACCATACCATACTACTGTTTGTAATGTTGGTGAGTATCCACAAAACCAAGCATCTATATTGTTATTTGTTGTACCTGTTTTACCAACAATATCTATATTAGCAACATTGGCATTTCGTCCTGTCCCTTTTTTTACAACATCATGTAATATTGTTGTCATAAGATATGCTTGTTCAGGTGATGTTAAATATGCTTCTTCTGGTTCAAATACTATTTTTTGATTATATCTATTTGTGATACTTGAGATAAGGTATGGTGTTACTACAATACCATTATTTGAAAACATTGTATATTGTTCGCTTAAATCAATTGGCGATATTCCAAAACTCCCAAGAGTAATAGAAAGATCAAAAGGGATATCTTTGAATCCATATCGTAAAAGCTCTTTGTGAAGTATATCAATACCAATATCAGTAACAAGATTAATTGTTGCTAAGTTTCTTGAATGGACAAGCGCATATCTAAACGATACTAAACCTTTAAAGTTTTTTTCGTAGTTTTTTGGTTGCCAAACTTTCTCCTCATTGTCTTTTGAGGTATATTTATAATTTCTTGAAATATCCGTTAGATTACTAGCTGTTGAGTATCCAAGATTTAATGCAACTTGATAGATAAATGGTTTTGCAGCACTCCCTGGTTGTCTTAAACTTTGGGTTGCTCTATTAAATGACGACTCTTTATAATCAATTCCCCCAACCATAGATAAAATTGCACCAGTATTGTTTTCTAAAACTACCATAGCACCATTGAGAGTTTTTGTGGTACTTTCATTATTGTCTACATTAGGATCTCTTTGTTTGATTCTCTCGTAACCATACTTTAGTGCTTCTCGTGCAATTTTTTGTGCTTCTAAGTCAATTGTTAAAACAATTTTATGCCCACCTGTTCTTAAGTCTGGAACATTGTCTTTTAGTTCTTTTATTGCATGGTCCAAAATATATGGAGCTTTATTCAGTGTAAGTGTATCATCATAAACTACTGGAAGTTCATTGATTGATTTGTTATACTCATCTTCACTAATCCATCCTAAAGTATTAAGTCTATTGATAACTTGATTTGCTCGTATAAGTGAATATTTTAAATTTCTAGTTGGATCATAAAAGCTTGGAGCTCTTGGAAGTCCTACAAGCATAGCAATCTCTTTAAGAGTTAGTTGATCTAACTCTTTGTGAAAATATCCTAAGGCAGCTGTTTTTATACCATAATATCCATGACCGAAATAAACTTGATTCAGGTATCTTTCTATTATTTCCTCTTTTGATAGAATAGATTCTAATCTTAGAGACAAAAGAACCTCTTTGATTTTTCGGATAAGCTTTTTATCTCTTGTTAAAATCATGGTTTTTACAAGTTGCTGTGTTAGAGTACTAGCACCTTCAACAAAAGCCATAGCTTTAATATCTTTTATGATTGCTCTTATAATTGCATCTATATTGACACCACTATGCTCAAAAAAGTTTGTATCTTCTATAGATATGAGTGATTCTGTAACTCTTGGAGGTATATCTGTATATTTTACATAGAGTCGATTTTCATCTTTAAATATATTTCCAAGATGGACACCATTTTTATCAAAAAATTGTGTGGTAAGTTTTGGTTTGTATTCTACAATTTTATCTACATCAAATCGTATCTCTGAATAAAGATAGAGTAGCCATACCAATACCCCAATTCCAATAAAAGTAAAAAATAGTATTATCTTTTTTATCAAACTCTAAATCCTCTATTCTCAAAATTACTTGTAAGTAACTCTTGTGTATATTTATGTTGTGGATTTTTGATTATATCAATTGTTTTACCATATTCACAAATAAGACCATTTTTTAAAACTACAATATATTCACAAATATCTTCTACACTTTGAATATCATGACTTACAAAGATTATCAAAAAGTTAAGTTTTTCTTGTAACTCTTTGAGGATATTTAGAATATTTGTTTTACTTTGACTATCAAGAGCAGTTGTTGGTTCATCTAGTAGTAAAAGTTTTGGATGATTACTTAAAGCTATTGCTATTACTACTCGTTGTAGTTGTCCACCACTTAATTGCACTGGAAATTTATCTTTAAGTTCAATATCAAGCTTTACCAATGAAAAAAGTTCTTTTATTTTCTCATCATCACAAAAAAATTGTTTATATATTTTTGTCATAGGTGAGAGTGAGGTAAATGGATTTTGAGGTATAAAACCTATGTTTTGTTTATTTAACTCAAAATCACTTGTATACTCAAATTGAGTAGTTAAATTATTTGGAACCATTCCCAAAATTGTTTTTAAGCTCAACGATTTTCCACTACCACTTTGTCCCACTAGGGCTAGTGACGATTGAATATCTAAATTCATATCACTATTTTCAAAAAGGTTTACAAGGAGATTATTCCCCTCTTGTATGATTAGTTGAGATATTTGTAATTTTGGCATATTTATATAAGTGGTTCATCCATATCTGCTGGGATCTCTAAATCCATCAGTTTTAAAACAGTTGGAGCAATATTATTTAAAGCTCCCTCTTTTACTTTTGTTACACCTTGGGCTATAACAAAACAGTACACATCACCAACAGTGTGGTTTGTCAGTGTTTTACCACTTGTATCTTTCATCATCTCACAGTTACCATGGTCTGAAGTAAGAACTATATTATATCCACAAGTTTTTGCTTTTCCTATAATAGTTCCAAGCTCAATATCTACCGCTTCAACAGCTTTAACTCCAGCATCATAAACACCTGTATGACCTACCATGTCTCCATTTGCAAAATTTACAACAATAAAATCTTTTTCTTCATCCATCCCTTTTTGAACAGCTAAACTTACTTGGGGAGCTGACATTTCAGGTTGCATATCATAGGTTGCTACTTTTGGACTTGGGATTAAAACTCGTTGTTCATTTTCAAATGGTTCTTCCACTCCACCATTAAAGAAAAATGTCACATGGGCATATTTTTCTGTTTCTGCTGTATGAAGTTGTGTTAAACCTGCTTTACTAATCACTTCACTTAATACATTTTTTGGAGTCTCTTTCGGAAAAAGAATTGGTAATGGTAAATTTTTATCATATTGAGTCATTGTTGCAATGTGGAGTTTAATATCTTTTTTTGGAAATTCATTAAAATCATTTGAACCAAAAGCAAAGCTAAGTTCTCTTGCTCTATCACTTCTAAAATTTGCAAAGATTAAAGCATCATTATCCTCTATCCCTTTATAGTTGTTAAAAGATGTAGGCTCTAAAAACTCATCATAGATATCTTTTTCATATTGCTCTTTAATAAACTGTTCAACACTAGAGGAGATTGGATTATCTCCATTTGCTATTACATCATAAGCTTTTTGAACTCTATCCCAGTTGTTGTCTCTATCCATACCATAATATCTTCCACCAACAGTTGCTATAGATATATCTTCATCACAAATCTTTTCAATTTGTTTGATATAACTATATCCACTATCTGGTGCTACATCTCTACCATCAGTGATAAGATGTAAAAATACTTTTTTATTATTAGCTTTTCCTATTTTTGCTAACGCTATAAGGTGGGTTATATGTGAATGAACACCACCATCACTCAAAAGTCCAATAATATGTAAGTTATTTGAACTTTTTAATGTATTTTGTAAAACACTATTTTCTTTTAAAGTATCATTTTTTATAGCAAGATTAATTTTTACCAAATCTTGATAAAGCACTCGTCCTGCACCAATACTCATATGTCCAACTTCACTATTTCCCATTTGTCCATCAGGAAGTCCAACATATTCTCCGTAGGTTTGTATTAAACTATAAGGTACCTCTTTAAATAACTTATCGTAGGTAGGTTTATTTGCATTACAAAAAGCATTAAAATCGCAAGAACTATTATGTCCAATACCATCAGTAATAATTAATATAGTTTTTTTATTTCCCATTTCCAACCTTAATAAACTTTAGGATATAATCCTTTTTTAATTTAATATATTAACACATAACTACTTAAAAAGGTTTCAAATTGTTTTATTGGTTTTATAGACATCTTGATATTAATATCTTTCAATATATCTCTGTTCGTGCTGGATTAGCATTTTTTATATCGTTTTTTTTAACATTTTACATTATGCCAAAGTTTATTAGATGGGCGCAAAATAAAAAGAAAAGCCAGCCAATTTATGAACATGCACCAGACTCACATCAAACGAAAGTTGGAACACCTACTATGGGTGGAGTGGTTTTTGTTTTTACCACACTTATAGCAACTCTTTTAACAGCACAGTTAAATAATCATTATGTGGTGGGTGGAATATTAATTATAGGCTTATTTAGTCTTATAGGTATTAAAGATGATTTAGCAAAAATATCAAATAATAAAAATAGTGCTGGATTAAGTGCAAAGGGAAAATTACTTTTTCAAGTAATAAGTTCAGTTTTGGTAGTAGGTGTACTGTTTTATACAAATCATACTACAACTTTATTTGTCCCTTTTTATAAGTATCCTATATTTGATATGGGATTTTATGCTATTATTTTTTGGGTATTAGTGATGGTTGCCACATCAAATGCTGTAAACCTTACAGATGGACTTGATGGACTGGCTGTTGTCCCCTCTATAGTCTCTTTTTTTACACTATCAATAATTGTGTATATAACGGGACATGCAATATTGAGTGGATATTTACTTTTACCAAATATTAAAACTGTGGGAGAATTAACCATTGTAGGCTCTGCTTTTATTGGTTCTTTAATCGCTTTTTTATGGTATAACTCTCATCCAGCTCAAGTATTTATGGGAGATAGTGGAAGTTTAGCTATTGGTGGTTTTATGGGCTATTTAGCAATAGTTGGAAAAAGTGAGATTTTACTTGTAATTATTGGATTTTTATTTGTTATGGAAACAGTATCTGTAATACTCCAAGTTGGAAGTTTCAAACTACGACAGAAAAGAGTTTTTCTTATGGCTCCGATTCATCACCATTTTGAAGAAAAAGGGTGGCATGAAAATAAGGTTATTATCCGATTTTGGATTATAGCTTTTATGTCAAATCTTTTAGCAATCCTTAGTCTAAAAATAAGATAATACCAATGAGAGTTTTAGGAAAAGGGAAAACAGCACTTGCTGTACAAGAAGTATATAGTGATGCGAAACTTTATGATGATGATGATAAAGAGGAATTTGATTTTACAAGTGAAGAGGAAACTGTAATAAGTCCTGGTATCCCTCCTCACAATTTTCTTGTACAAAATACAAAAAATCCAATAAGTGATTATGACCTTTTTTTAAATGATTCACAATACACAATATGGATAAGTGGTACAAATGGGAAAACAACAACTACCTCTATGTTGTATCATCTATTAAAAGATGATGGTTTTTCATGTGGTGGGAATATTGGAGTTCCCTTAGCAAAACTACAGGGGAAAGAAAAATTAATATTAGAAACATCCTCTTTTACTTTACATTATACTTCAAAAGTAAAACCAAATATATACATACTCCTTCCCATAAGCGAGGATCATATATATTGGCATGGTAGTTTTAGTGAGTATGAAAATGCAAAACTCAAACCATTAACAATGATGGAAAAAAGTGATATAGCAATAATTCCAAGTAAATATAAAGATTTTAAAACAAAAGCAACTCTCTATATTTATGAAGATACAACAGATGTAGCCAATCAATTTAAAATAAATATCTCACAGATTCATTTTAAAGAACCTTTTTTACAAGATTCTGTATTAGCGATGGTAGCAACAAAGCTTTATAACCAAACGATTGATTATGAAAAAATAAATAGTTTTATACAAGACCCACATAAACTAGAAGAGTTCAAAGATAGAAATGGAAACTTGTGGGTAGATGATAGCAAAGCAACAAACATCGATGCAACAATACAAGCTTTAAAGACATATAAAAAAAACTCTATAAATTTGATTTTAGGTGGAGATGATAAGGGTGTTGATTTAAGTCCTTTGTTTCAAGAAATAACAAAATATAATGTAACAATATTTGCAATTGGTACAAATACACAAAAACTCATAGAGTTATCAAAACGATATAATATTATTTGTAAAAGTTGTAATACTTTAGAGGAAGCTGTAAAAAAAATTATACAAAATTGTGGATATACAATAGAGGACTCAATAAATATGCTTTCACCAGCAGCTGCATCTTTAGATCAGTTTAATTCTTATGTACATAGAGGGACTGAATTTAAGCGTTTAATTAATGAAAATAGTTGATTTTAACAAATTTAAAAATTTCTTTAATAATTAAGTGTTTATTAAGTATTGGTTCTATATAATTTCAGTCCAAAAACAAAGAAGATGGCTCGATAGCTCAGTCGGTAGAGCAAAGGACTGAAAATCCTTGTGTCGACAGTTCGATTCTGTCTCGCGCCACCATGAAATGAAAATTTCATTCTTTGTTTTTATGCTTCAATAGCTCAGTTGGTAGAGCAGCTGATTTGTAATCAGCAGGTCGTAGGTTCAAGTCCTATTTGAAGCTCCATTTATCATTGTTCAGTGTTCATCTTATAAAGATCAGCGCTATACCAGTAATTTTGGTGGGATTGGAGAGTGGTCAAATCCTGCGGATTGTAAATCCGCCGCCTACGGCTTCGAAGGTTCAAATCCTTCTCCCACCACCATACTATTTAAGCGGGAGTAGCTCAGTTGGCTAGAGCCTCTGCCTTCCAAGCAGATTGTCGCGAGTTCGAGTCTCGTCTCCCGCTCCAAAAATTACACTGGAAGCTGAGTTCAATACGAACATATCGTAACTCATTTTATATAATTTTAATAATTTAATAAATCCATGTAATCATTTTAGTATAATTTCAGGTTAAGTATTGTAAAATACCGCCCACGTAGCTCAGGGGTAGAGCACTTCCTTGGTAAGGAAGAGGTCGTAAGTTCAAGTCTTATCGTAGGCTCCACTTATAAAATGAGTACAAAAAATTAATAAAACTTTCCCTTTGAATAGATTAGCCCAAGGCTTATCTACTCAGAGGGTAATTAAACAAAATCTTAAGGAAAAATTATGGCAAAAGAAAAATTTGACAGAAGTAAACCACACGTAAATATAGGTACAATTGGTCATGTTGACCACGGTAAAACAACATTAACAGCTGCTATCACAATGTGTTTAGGGCTTAAAAATGGTCAAGCGACAATGGATTATGATCAAATTGATAATGCTCCAGAAGAAAGAGAAAGAGGTATTACAATTGCTACTTCTCATGTTGAGTATGAAACAGAAACAAGACACTACGCTCACGTAGATTGTCCAGGACATGCTGATTACGTTAAAAACATGATTACTGGTGCTGCACAAATGGATGGTGCTATTTTAGTTATTGCTTCTACAGATGGTCCTATGGCACAAACAAGAGAACACATCTTACTTTCTAAACAAGTAGGTGTTCCTTACATCGTTGTATTCTTAAATAAAGAAGATCAACTTGATGATGAAGATAAAGAAGAGATGTTAGAATTAGTTGAAATGGAAGTTAGAGAGTTACTTTCTGATTATGATTTCCCAGGTGATGATACTCCAATCGTTGCAGGTTCTGCATTTCAAGCTCTTGAAGAAGCTAAAGCTGGTACAGCTGGTGAGTGGTCTGAAAAAATCTATAACTTAATGGATCAAGTTGATGAATATATCCCAACTCCAGTTAGAGATACAGAACAAGATTTCTTAATGCCTGTTGAAGATGTTTTCTCAATCTCAGGAAGAGGAACAGTTGTAACTGGTAGAATTGAAAAAGGAACAATCAAAGTTGGTGAAACAATTGAGATCGTTGGTATTAGAGATACACAAACAACAACTGTAACAGGTGTTGAGATGTTTAGAAAAGAGATGGATCAAGGTGAAGCAGGTGATAACTGTGGTATTCTTTTAAGAGGTATTGGTAAAGATGATGTTGAAAGAGGACAAGTTCTTGTTAAGCCAGGATCAATTACACCACATACAAAATTCAGATGTGAAACATATATCCTTTCTAAAGAAGAGGGTGGTAGACATACTCCATTCTTCTCAGGATACAGACCACAATTTTATGTAAGAACAACAGATGTTACTGGTTCAGTAACTTTACCAGAAGGTACAGAAATGGTTATGCCTGGTGATAATGTTGAAATGACAGTTGAATTAGTTAACCCAGTTGCACTTGAAAAAGGTACAAAGTTCGCGATCAGAGAAGGTGGTAGAACTGTTGGTGCTGGTGTTGTTGCTGAGATTATTGAGTAGTCAATTATGGGTGATAGAATTAAAATTGGATTAAAATGTGAAGAGAGTGGTGACATTAACTACACAACAATGAAAAATCCAAAAACTCATTCTGAAAAGTTTGAAGTAAAAAAATATAGTCCAAGACTTAAAAAACACACTACACACAAAGAAGTTAAGTTAAAATCTTAATCTTCTTGAAAAGTAAAAAGCCTTTTGGCTTTTTACAAACCATGCAAAGGCCAATAGCTCCAATGGTAGAGCACCGGATTCCAAATCCGGGTGTTGGGGGTTCGAGTCCCTCTTGGCCTGCCATCAACCAAAAGTACTAAGTGTTAAGTAGATGATTATCTTTTTAACACTTAATACTTAAAAACTATAGAAGGTATTATTTTGAATAAATTAAGTTTTTATTATAGACAAGCAAAAGATGAATTACACAAAGTAATTTTCCCTATTAAAGAGCAAATTAGAAGTGCTTTTCTTTCAGTTTTTGTTGTAGTGACAGTAATTTCACTATTTTTAGCGCTTATTGATGCAATTATGTCAGTAAGTTTATCATCTATAATGAGTTAGGATTAAAATGGCACATAATTGGTACGCAATACAAACACACTCAGGAAGTGAATTAACAATTAAAAATGCTCTTGAAAAATTATCGAAAGATATGGCTGATGGTAGAATTGAGCAAGTTTTAGTTCCAACAGAGGATTTAATAGAGATAAAAAAAGGGAAAAAAACAATAGTTGAAAAACCCTTATATTCTGCATATGTATTTGCTAGAATTGATCTTGATACTGCTTTATGGCATGCAATACAGTCTATGCCAAAAGTTGGAAGATTTATTGGTGAATCAAAAAAACCATCACCTTTAAGTGAAAAAGATATTAATCAAATTTTAGAAAAAGTAAATAATAGAGCAGCAGCTAAACCTAAGGTTTCATTTGAAGAGGGTGAGATGCTTCGAATTAAAGAGGGATCATTTGCTAACTTTAATGGTTTAGTAGAATCATTTGATATGAGTTCAGGAATGTTAAAATTAAATGTTTTAATTTTTGGAAGAAATACACCTGTAGAGATCTCGTATACACAAGTTGAAAGAGTAGAGTAGACTATATGTGCTAGTGCTAAGTGCTAAGGTGAAAACCGTTAAGAAAAAGTGAATAGTTTCACTTTTTTAGGTTTGAACGAGTTTTAGGTGGAAATGAAATGAAGCCTAAAACTCCGTTTCAATAAGGTTGTCTCTTTAGTACTTAGCATATCGCTAACTAATTTTAAGTGTTTTAAACACTAACACTAATTTCAAGGAAAAAAAATGGCAAAAAAAGTAGAAGGATATTTAAAACTTCAAATACCAGCTGGTGCTGCTAACCCATCACCACCTGTAGGACCAGCTCTTGGTCAAAGAGGTATTAATATTATGGAGTTTTGTAAAGCATTTAATGAAAAAACAAAACAAAATGCAGGATTTAAAATTCCTGTTGAGATTACAGTTTATTCTGACAAAAGTTTTACATTTGTAACAAAACAACCACCAATGAGTGAATTAATTATGAAAGCTGCTAATATCAAAAAAGGTAGTGACAATGCACTTAAAAACAAAATCGCAAAATTAACAAAAGAGCAAGTAATGGCTATTGTTGATCAAAAAATTGCAGATTTAAATACTAACGATACAGAGCAAGCAGCTAAAATTGTTGCTGGTCAATGTAGAAGTATGGGAATTGAAATAGCATAATCTTTAATTTTTAAAGATAAGCCAAATACCACAAGGCTTTAAAAGTGGAAGCAACAAAGAGTATAACTCTTAAAAAAATAAATATTGCGGAGAACAAAATGAGCAAAAGATATAAATCTTTATTAGAAAAAATAGAAGTAGAAAAACAGTATTCTTTAACAGAAGCAGTAGCATTAGTTAAAGAATTAAAATCAGCAAAATTCGACGAAACAGTTGATATTGCTTTAAACTTAAATGTAGATCCTAGACATGCTGATCAAATGATTAGAGGTGCTGTTGTACTTCCTCATGGAACAGGTAAAACTGTAAGAGTTGCAGTTATGGCTAAGGGTGTTAAGATGGATGAAGCTAAAGAAGCTGGTGCAGATATCGTTGGTAATGATGACCTAGTTGAATCAATTCAAGCTGGAAACATTGACTTTGATGTACTTATAGCAACTCCTGATACAATGGGATTAGTTGGTAAAATTGGTAGAATACTTGGACCAAAAGGGTTAATGCCAAACCCTAAGACAGGTACAGTAACTATGGATGTAGCAAAAGCAGTTAGCGAAGCTAAAGGTGGAAAAGTTACATATAGAGTAGATAAAAAAGGTAATATTCACTGTGGTATTGGAAAAGTTTCTTTTTCAGCTGAAGCATTAGCTGAAAATATCTCTACAGTTATGGCTGCTGTTAATAAAGCTAAGCCAGCATCTGCAAAAGGTAGATATGTAACTAAAGCAGCAGTTTCTTTAACAATGTCTCCATCTGTTATTATTGACAGTTCTGAGATGATGGATATTAAATAGTATTAGTTAAACTAATATTCAATAGTGAAGACTTAGGTCTTCACGTTTGAGTGTTATTCAAAGCACTACATTAAAACTGAAGATAGTCGGTTAAACACAACTCCAGTGTTTTGTAAAACCTACTGAAGTTCTACTGTTTTGAAAGGAGGAAAAAATATGACTAGATTACAAAAAAATGAGATTGTTGAATCATTATCAAATGAATTTAAAGACTCACAAGCTATTGTTGTTGCAGACTATAGAGGTACATCACATAAAAATTTAGAAGCTTTAAGATTAGCTGCTAAAGAGGTGGGTGCTAAAGTACAAGTTGCTAAAAATTCTTTAGTTTCTATTGCATTAAAAAATGCTGGACATGAAGAGTTAGAGCTTGAGGGTACAAATATATTTATTTGGTCTGAAGATCAAATTAATGCTTGTAAAATTGCTGATAAGTTTGCAATAGCAAACAAAGATACATTTGCTATAAAAGCTGGTGTTATTGAAGGTAAAGCTTCTGATGCAGCGACTGTTAATGCATTTGCTAAATTACCTGGTAGAGAAGAATTACTTGGTATGCTTGCAGCGACATGGATGGCTCCTGTTACTAACTTTACAATTGGGCTTGATGCTCTTAGAAGAAAAAAAGAAGAAGAAGCAGCTTAATTGCTTTGTGTTGAGTAGCAGTTAAGCTACTTTAAGTTTATAATTTATAATGAATAAATAAAAGGAAATAAAATGGCAATCTCTAAAGAAGATGTATTAGAATATATTTCAGGTTTAAGCGTATTAGAGCTTTCTGAATTAGTAAAAGAATTTGAAGAAAAATTTGGTGTATCTGCACAACCAGTTGCAGTAGCAGGTGGAGCAGTTGCAGCTGCAGATGCTGGTGAAGAGCAAACAGAATTCACAGTTATCATTAAAGATGCTGGAGCTAAAAAAATCAATGTAATTAAAGAGATCAGAGGATTAACTGGTCTTGGATTAAAAGAAGCAAAAGCAATGGCTGAAGAAGCTGGTGCAGTTGTTAAAGAAGGTATCTCAAAAGAAGATGCTGAAGCTGCAAAAGCTGCATTAGAAGCTGCTGGAGCTACTGTAGAAGTTAAATAATTTTATTTAATCTTTACTAAAAAATGGCAATCAAATGCTCTGCTTTTTAGCAGAGCATTAGTCATTTAAAGTGAATTAGCTTTTTAACCTATGTCTGGTATTTGCTCGGATATAGGTTAGAATGTTTATTCTTATGTTTTTATATACGATAAAAACTTTAACTAACATAAATTATACGAAAGGCCAATATGTTAAATTCATTACAATCTGGAAATAGATTAAGAGTTGATTTCGGAAAAAACCCACAAAAAATTGATATTCCAAATTTATTACAACTACAACAAAGTAGTTATGATAACTTTTTAATGGTAGGGGACGAAGATAGAACAGAAGCAGGAATAGAAAAAGTATTTAAACAATCATTCCCAATAAATGATGTACAAAATAGATTTACTTTAGATTATATAAATAGTGAGGTTGGAAAACCAAAATATACAGTTTCAGAATCTATGGTAAGGGGACTTACTTATTCAATACCTTTAAGAATCAATATTAGATTAACTCTATGGGATTTAGATGAAAAAACAGGTGAAAGAATTGGTGTAAAAGATATTAAAGAGCAATCTTTATATATTAGAGAAATTCCTTTAATGACAGATAGAACATCATTTGTTGTAAATGGTGTTGAGAGAGTTGTAGTAAACCAATTACATAGATCTCCTGGTGTTATTTTCAAAGAGGAAGAAGCAACTACAGTAGCAAATAAACTTATCTACACTGGTCAAATTATCCCAGATAGAGGAAGTTGGTTATATTTTGAATATGATGCAAAAGATATTCTTTATGTAAGAATTAACAAAAGAAGAAAAGTTCCTATTACAATTATGCTTAGAGCTTTAGATTATTCTAAAGAAGAAATTATTAAATTATTTTACCCAGTTGTAAATATTCAAGTTAAAAACAATAAGTTTTTAACAAAATTTCATGCAGAAGATTTTACTGGTAAAGTTGAATTTGATCTTATTGATGATAAAGGAAACTTAATCATTGGTGCAGGAAAAAGACTTACAACAAGAAAAGCAAATGCTCTTGCTGAGGGTGGATTAAAATTTGTTGAGTATCCTGTAGAACTTTTAATGGAACGACATACTGCTTCAACAATTTATGATCCAGAATCTGGTGAAGTATTATTTGATGCTTTAACAAATTTAGATGATTTAAAATTAAAAAAATTACTTGATCTTGGTTTTGATAGTTTTGATATTGCAAATGATTTAGCAGAGGGTGTTGATGATTCTATTATCAATGCATTTAAAGCAGATGCTGAATCTATCAAACTACTAAAACAAACAGAGCAAATAGAAGATGAAAATGATCTTTGTGCTATTAGAATCTATAAAGTTATGAGACCAGGTGAACCTGTAACAAAAGAAGCTGCTAGAGAATTTATTAAGAAGTTATTCTTTGATCCAGAAAGATATGATTTAACAAAAGTGGGAAGAATGAAAATGAACCACAAACTTGATGTACAAGTTCCTGAATATGTAACAGTACTTACACATGAAGATATCATTAAAACAGTTAAGTACCTTATCAAAGTAAAAGCAGGACATGGTCATGTGGATGATAGAGATCACTTAGGAAACAGAAGAATCAGATCAATTGGTGAGTTGTTATCAAATGAACTTCATGCTGGTTTAATTAAAATGCAAAAAGCAATTAGAGATAAAATGACTACATTAAGTGGTACATTAGAAGATTTAATGCCACATGATTTAATTAACTCGAAAATGATTACTTCAACAATTACAGAGTTTTTTACATCTGGACAACTTTCTCAATTTATGGATCAAACAAATCCATTATCAGAAGTTACTCATAAAAGAAGACTTTCTGCACTTGGTGAGGGTGGTTTAGTAAAAGAGAGAGCTGGATTTGAAGTGAGAGATGTTCACCCAACACATTACGGTAGAATTTGTCCAGTTGAAACTCCAGAGGGTCAAAATATTGGTCTTATTAATACATTATCAACTTTCTCTAAAGTGAATGAGTTAGGTTTTATTGAAACACCATATAAAAAAGTTATTGATGGATTAGTAACTGATGAAATACAATATTTCACAGCAACACAAGAAGAGGGTAAAGTAATTGCTCCAGGTTCAACAAAATTAACAAAAGATGGAAAAATAGCTGAAGTATTAACAGAGGCAAGATTAGATGGTGAAATTATGCTTATCGAATCTGCTAAAGTTGAGCTTATTGATATCTCATCTGCAATGGTTATGGGTGTAGCAGCATCTTTAATTCCATTCTTAGAACATGATGATGCAAATAGAGCCTTGATGGGATCAAACATGATGAGACAAGCGGTGCCTTTATTAAAACCTACTGCTCCATTTGTTGGAACTGGTTTAGAAAAAGTTGTTGCTAGAGATTCATGGGCAAGTATTAAAGCTGATAGAGCTGGTATCGTTGAAAAAGCTGATGCTAGAAATGTTTTCATTAAAGGTGAAGATGAAAATGGTGCATTTATTGACCATTACCTATTAAGTAAAAATGCAAGAACAAATAATAATACAACATTTGGTCAAAGATGTAGTGTTGTTATGGGGCAAAAAATCTCTAAAGGTCAGGTTATCGCAGATGGTCCATCTATGGACAACGGTGAGTTAGCAATTGGAGTAAATGCAACAGTGGCATTTATGCCATGGAATGGTTATAACTACGAAGATGCTATTATCCTTTCTCAAAAACTTATTAAAGAAGATGCTTTTACTTCTGTTCATATCTATGAAAAAGAGGTTGAGGCAAGAGAATTAAAACATGGTAATGAAGAGATTACTAGAGATTTACCAGGTGTTAAGTCTGAAAATCTTGATCATTTAGATGAGTCAGGTATTGTTAAAATAGGGACTCACTTAAAGCCAGGTATGATTATGGTTGGTAAAGTTACACCAAAAGGTGAAATTAAACCAACTCCTGAAGAGAGACTATTAAGAGCAATTTTTGGTGAAAAAGCAGGACATGTTATAAATAAATCTATGTACTGTTCAGCTTCTATGGAAGGTGTTGTTGTAGATGTTAAAGTATTCACTAAAAAAGGGTACGAAAAAGATGAGAGAGCAGTTGCTACAATTGAAGCTGAAAAAACAGGTTTAGATATTGAACATCATGATAAGTTGATGATGTTAGATAGAGAAGAAAACTTAAAAATCAATGATATTATCTCTAAAAGTGTTTTAGAAAAAGATGTAGAGATTAATGATAAAGTTTTTAAAAAAGGTGAAAAATTAACATTAGAAGATTTAGAAAATGTTAATAGATTTGCAATGAAAAAAGTTATCTCATCTTTTGGTAAAGAGGTTGCAAAAGCATATAATGATGTAAAAGATCACTTTATTAAAGAGAAAACAATTTTAAGAGAAAATCATGAAGAGAAATTATCTATTTTAGAGCATGATGATATCTTACCAAATGGTGTTATCAAACAAGTTAAAGTATATATCGCAACTAAGAGAAAAATCAAAGTTGGTGATAAAATGGCTGGACGACATGGTAATAAAGGTATTGTTTCAAATATCGTACCACAAGTAGATATGCCATATATGGAAGATGGAAGTACAGTTGATGTTATTCTAAATCCACTTGGGGTTCCAAGTCGTATGAATATTGGACAAATCCTAGAGGTACATTTAGGGTATGCTGGTAAAAGATTAGGTGAGCAGATTCAAACTATGTTTGATGAGAAAAAAGCAACATTTGTAAAAGATTTAAGAGCTAAAATGATTGAGATTGCAGATATTGCAAAATTAATGAATGCAAAAGAGCTATTAACTGCTATGGATGATGATCAGTTAATCAAATATGGTCAAGATTGGTCAAAAGGTGTTCGATTTGCAACTCCTGTATTTGATGGTGCAAAACAAGAAGAGTTTGATAAATTATTTGAGTTAGCAAAAATGGACAGTGATGGTAAAACACCACTTTACGATGGTATGACTGGTGAAAAAATGGCTGAGAGAGTTAATGTTGGTGTTATGTATATGTTAAAACTACATCACCTTGTTGATGAAAAAGTTCACGCAAGAAGTACTGGACCTTACTCACTTGTAACACAACAACCAGTTGGTGGTAAAGCACTATTTGGTGGTCAAAGATTTGGAGAGATGGAGGTTTGGGCACTTGAAGCATATGGTGCTACTTCAGTTCTAAAAGAGATGCTAACAACAAAATCAGATGATGTTGAGGGTAGAACTCGAGCATATAAAGCGATTGCAAACGGAGAGAATGTACCAAAATCAGGTGTTCCTGAAACATTCTTCGTATTAACAAAAGAACTTCAAGCCCTAGGTCTTGATGTAGAAATTTTTGAAGAGGTAGATGCAGATGAGCAATAATGAAAAAGTATTAAAAGCAATAGAGATTCAAGAGTTAGAAAAACCAACAGATTTTTCAGCATTTCAACTTAAACTAGCAAGTCCAGAAAAAATTCTTTCTTGGTCTTCTGGTGAGGTTAAAAAACCTGAAACTATTAACTATAGAACACTAAAACCTGAAAGAGATGGTTTATTTTGTGCGAAAATTTTTGGACCAATAAAAGATTACGAATGTATCTGTGGTAAATACAAAAAGATGAGATATAAAGGTGTTGTGTGTGAAAAATGTGGTGTTGAAGTTACATCTGCAAAAGTAAGACGACACAGAATGGGGCATATTGATTTAGTTGCACCTGTTGCTCATATTTGGATGGTAAGTTCACTTCCTTCAAGAATCGGTACACTACTTGGTGTAAAACTAAAAGATTTAGAGAGAGTATTATACTATGAAGCATATATTGTATCTAATCCAGGTGAAGCATTTTACGATTCTGAATCTGCAAAAGCTGTACAAAAATTTGATATTTTAAATGAGGAGCAATATAGAAGTATTGCTGAAAATTATGAACATACTGGTTTTGAAGCTAATATGGGTGGGACAATTGTTCAAAATTTATTAAAAAATCTTGATTTAGTTGCTTTATTAACATCTTTAAAAGAGGATATGGCTGCTACAAAATCTGAGGCAAAAAAGAAAACACTTGTAAAAAGATTAAAAGTTGTTGAAAACTTTATAAATAGTGGAAATAGACCAGAGTGGATGATGTTAACAGCACTTCCTGTTCTTCCACCAGATTTAAGACCATTAGTTGCACTAGACGGTGGTAAGTTCGCAGTATCTGATGTAAATGACTTATACAGAAGAGTTATAAACAGAAACAACAGACTTAAAAGACTTACAGAACTTGATGCGCCAGAGATTATTATTAGAAATGAGATGAGAATGCTTCAAGAGGCAGTTGATGCATTATTTGATAATGCAAAAACAGCGAATGCAGTAAAAGGTGCAAATAAAAGACCTCTTAAATCATTATCTGAAATTATTAAAGGGAAACAAGGACGATTTAGACAAAACTTACTTGGGAAAAGGGTTGACTTCTCTGGTAGGAGTGTAATTGTTGTTGGACCAAAATTAAATATGGACCAATGTGGTATTCCTAAGAAAATGGCTTTAGAGTTATTTAAACCACATTTAATGGCAAAACTTGAAGAGAGAGGATACTCAACTACTTTAAAATCTGCAAAGAGATTAATAGAAGCTGAGACAAATGAAGTTTGGGAATGTTTAGCTGAGATAGTTGAAGATTATCCAGTATTATTAAATAGAGCTCCAACACTTCATAAGCTTTCTATTCAAGCATTCCACCCAATATTAATTGATGGAAAAGCTATTCAGTTACATCCACTTGTTTGTTCTGCGTTCAACGCCGACTTTGATGGGGATCAGATGGCTGTGCATGTACCTTTATCACAAGAAGCAGTTGCTGAAGCCAAAGTTCTTATGATGAGTTCTATGAATATTCTTTTACCAGCTTCAGGTCGTGCTATTGCTGTACCATCTCAAGATATGATTTTAGGTATTTATTACCTATCATTAGAAAAAGATAATGTAAAAGGTGAACATAAAATATTCTCTAATTTAAATGAAGTTATTATGGCAATGGAGCTTAAAAAAGTTGATATTCATGCAAAAATCAGAACAATGATTGATGGACAAGTAATAGCAACTACACCAGGAAGAATGATTATTCATGATATTTTACCTTCATTTGTACCAGTAGCTTATTGGAATAAAATTTTAAAGAAAAAAGATATTGGTATTTTAGTTGATTATATTTATAAACATGGTGGATATAAAGTTACTCCAAGATTCTTAGATAACTTGAAAAACTTAGGTTTTAAATATGCTACAAGTGCTGGTATATCAATCTCTATTGATGATATTAGAATTCCTGATTCAAAAGAGGGACATGTTGTAACAGCTAAAAAAGAAGTTATTGATGTACAAAAACAATTTAATCAAGGTTTATTAACAGAACAAGAAAGATACAATAAAATTATTGATATCTGGACAGTTTTAAATAATAAACTTGGTGCTGAGATGATGGAACTTGTTCAAACAGATAAAGATGGATTCAACTCTATTTACATGATGGCAGATTCTGGGGCTAGAGGTAGTTCAGCTCAGATTAGACAGCTTGCAGGTATGAGGGGTCTTATGGCTAAGCCAGATGGTTCTATTATTGAAACACCAATTATCTCTAACTTCCGTGAAGGTCTAAATGTTTTAGAGTACTTTATTTCTACTCACGGTGCGAGAAAAGGGTTAGCGGATACAGCGTTAAAAACAGCGAATGCTGGGTACTTAACAAGAAAGCTAATAGATGTATCTCAAAATGTAAGAATTGACCTTGAAGATTGTGGAACACATGAAGGGATAGAGATAGCAGATATTGTTGATGGTAATGAATTAATTGAATCTTTAGAAGAAAGAATTACAGGTAGAGTTATTGCAGCAGATATCGTTGATCCAATCTCTAATGAGATTTTATTCCATGAGGGGACATTAATCTCTGAAGAGGATGCAAAAATTGTTAGTGAAGCTGGTGTTAAATCAGTTGTTATTAGAACACCACTTACATGTAAAGCTGAAAATACTTTATGTGCAAAATGTTATGGTCTAAACCTTGGTGAGCAAAGAAAAGCAAATCCAGGTGAAGCTGTTGGTGTACTTGCTGCGCAATCAATTGGTGAGCCAGGTACACAGCTGACACTTAGAACATTCCATGTTGGGGGAACAGCTAGTGCAACTCAATCAGAAAAAGAGTTAAAAGCTACTAAAGAAGGTTTTGTTAGATACTACAATATCAAAACATACATCAACAAAAATGGTGAGCATATTATTGCAAATAGAAGAAATGCAGGTATTTTACTTGTTGAGCCTAAGATTAATGCACCATTTAAAGGTGTGATTAATGTAGAGAATACACATGAGGAAGTTATCCTTACTATTAAAGGTGAAACTGAATCTAAAAAATACTACTTTAGAAAAAATGATGTTGCTAAACCAAATGAGCTTGCTGGGGTTTCTGGGAAGATAGAAGGGAAATTATATATTCCATATGCTGATGGTGAAGTAGCGGATGAGTTTGATTCAATTGTTGAAGTTATTAAAGATGGATGGAATGTACCATCACGAATCCCTTATGCTTCAACTTTACAAGTTGAAGATGGTGCACCAGTTACTAAAACAATTTTAGCTGAAGCCAAAGGTACTGTAAAATACTACAAACTAATTGGTGATTATTTAGAAAGAGTTAAAGATATTAAAGCTGGTAAAGTAGTAACACAAAAAGGTTTATTTGCTGTTGTTGTTGATGCAGAAGATAGAGAAGCTTCAAGACATTATCTCTCAAGAGAATCAGTTATTGAGTTAGATGATGATAGTGCAGTTTCTGCAGATTCAGTTATTGCTAAACCTCAAACAGAAGAGCATGTGATAGTTGCACAATGGGATCCATATGCAAATCCAACTATTGCACAAGAAGCTGGTAAGGTATCATTTGATGATATTATCCCTGGTATTACAGTAAGTGAAGCGTATGACGAGTTAACAGGTACCTCAAAATTAGTTGTTAATGAGTATATTCCTGCTAATTACAAGCCATCTATTAATATTCAATGTAAAGATGGAAATGTTATAAATTATGTACTAGAGCCTAAAACTTCTTTATTTGTAAGTGTTGGTGATGAAGTAGCTATTGCAGATATTATTGGTAAAACACCAAAAGCTGTTTCAAAATCTTCAGATATTACAGGGGGTCTTCCAAGAGTTTCTGAGTTATTTGAAGCGAGGCGACCTAAAAATATTGCAGTACTTGCAACTTTTGATGGTGTTGTATCTTTTGGTAAACCATTAAGAAATAAACAAAGATTGACTATTTCTGATAATATTGGAAACAAAGATGAGTTCTTGATTACCAAAGATAGAACAATTCTAGTGAGAGATGGTGAGTTTGTTCATGCGGGTGAGAAATTAACAGATGGTCAAATAGCTTCTCATGATATTCTTAAAATTTTAGGAACAAAAGCATTAAATGAGTTTATTGTTGCTGAAGTTCAAGGTGTATATCGAGGACAAGGTGTTAATATTGCTGATAAACATATTGAGGTTATTTTATCTCAAATGTTACGACAAGTAAGTATTATAGACCCAGGTAATACAAAATTTGTTGTTGGTGATATGATTTCTAAAAAGAGATTTATTATCGAAAACAACAAAATTGTAAATATGGGTGGAGAGCCTGCTATTGCTGAACCTGTATTACTAGGTATTACAAGAGCAGCTGTTACATCTGATAGTATTATCTCAAGTGCATCGTTCCAAGAGACTACAAAAGTTCTAACAGAAGCTGCTATTAGTTCTAAAATGGACTTATTAACAGATTTAAAAGAGAATGTTGTAATTGGTAGAACTATACCAGTTGGAACAGGTATCTATAGAAACAAAACAGTTCAATTTAGTCACGACTAATAAAAGGTAGAGTATTACTCTACTTTTTGATTCATAACTTGAATACATTTTATTTTTTAATCATCATATTTATAGCTTTAGAGCTATTTGAATCTAATTGGCAAAAGGCTGATAGATTTTATGGTGTAATTAAAAATAACTACACTGTATATAAGAAAAGTATTTTTCTATTTTTTCTTCTTAATCCTACATTTATATTTTCTATATATTTAGCAATATCTTTAAATAATTATGGTTTTTTGATGAATATGATTATCATATTAAAATTTGTCGATATAAGTTTTCGACTTAATTTATGTAAGAAGATTGATAATAATGAGGATATCTCTACATTAATACCTATAGATATTGAATATAATTTAGTGTATAGATATATAAATGTTCTTATATATCCAGGGACTTTTTTTCTTTCACTACTTTAAATTTTTTAGGGAACTGGCACTTTTTCTAATATATTTTGGATAATTTGATCAGCTGTTATATCACTGGCAAGTGCTTCATAGCTAAGTATTATCCTGTGTCTTAATACATCTTTAATACAAAGTGCTATATCAATTGGACTTACATAATTATTACCTCGTAAATAAGCCATAGCCTTTACTGATTTAAACATATCAATTGTAGCTCTAGGACTTGCACCAAACTCTATAAAATTCTCTAATCCTTCAAGATTGTATTTTTTAGGTTCTCTTGTAGCAAATATGAGATCAACTATATATTCTTCAAGCTCTTTATCTATATGGATATTTTTTACATCTTGTTTAATAGTTTCAATATCCTCTTTATGCAAAATAGCATTGATTGTCTCAAAGGTTGCATTTGCAGCTTTTAGTGCTATTTGATACTCTTCCTCTTTTGTGTTATATCCAACTATAATTTTGAACATAAATCTATCTAGTTGTGCTTCTGGTAAACTATAAGCTCCCTCTTGTTCAACTGGATTTTGTGTTGCAAGTACTAAAAAAGGATCATCAATCTTATAAGTTGTTTCCCCAATTGTTACTTGTCTTTCTTGCATCACTTCTAAAAGTGCCGATTGTACTTTTGCTGGAGCTCTGTTTATCTCATCGGCTAAAAGTAAGTTTGTAAAAACAGGACCTTTTTTAATCTTAAAATCACCACTTTTCATATCATAGATTTGAGCACCTATAATATCACTTGGGAGTAAATCCGGGGTAAACTGAACTCTTTTAAACTCTAAGTTCAATGATTTTGCTAGAGCATTAATAGTTGTGGTCTTTGCTAATCCAGGAACTCCCTCAAGAAGTATATGACCATTTGTAAATAATCCTATTAAAAGAGCATCTATCATATGCTCTTGACCAATTACCTGTTTTGAAATCTCTTGTTTTAGTTGTTTGATTTTATTTTGCATGGGTAATTATAATATAAAAAAGTTTATTTAAATTTAAATTTTTGCTATAACCATATACCATTTTGATTGAGTGTGATATAAAAAATGCACTTGAAAGTAAAAAAGGAGAACATTAGGAAAATTGCTATACAATAAATACAGTTTACTATAAGGCTTAGTTATGAATATTTCACTATCAAAAATTAGTTTTTTAAACATTTTATTTACAGCATTATTATTTACAGTTGTGATAGGAAGTTTTTTAGTAATTATCTCTAATGACTCTTATGAACAAAAAGTTGAGACATTAGAAAAAAATTATATAGAAAAAAATAAAGAGTTAGTAAAAAGTGAAGTTAAAAGAACGATTAAAAAAATAACAACAATTGAAAATATATCTTATAAAACTTTACGAGAATCTTTAGAAGAAAAAGTTCACTTCACATATGATGTCTTTTCAAATGCTTTAAAAAGTGGTATAGATAAAAAAACTCTAATTAAAAAATATAAAAAAGAGCTAGATCTTTTTAAATGGGACAATAATACAGGATATTTTTATATTTTTGATTTATCTGGAAATATTTTATATCATGGTGGGGATAAAAAGTTTGAGCATAAAAACATTTTTGATATTTTACATAACAATAAAGAGTTGGAACATTTTATAAAAGATACTATGACAAAAGAGGAAAACTTTGGAAGTTATGAATGGTATAAACCAAATGGAAAGGTGGATAAACTTTATAAAAAATATGTTTATGCGTTAAAGTTAAAAGAATTAAATATTTTTATTGCAGCTGGTATATATAAAACTGAATTTGAAAAAAAAGTTCAAACACTAGTATTTCAGGAACTTAAAACAGATAGGTTTGGTGAAAACAACTATGGTTATTTTTGGATTCATAACTTGGACAATATTATGTTAATGCATCCGATACAAACTGAACTTGACAATACAGATTTAACAAATTTCAAAACTTTAGATGGACAATATTTATTTAGAAATATGAACAAATTAGTTTTAGATAAAGGTAAAGGGTTTATTAGTTACATATGGTATAGACCAGATAATAAAATTCAGGATGAAAAAATATCTTATGTTCATATAATCAAAGATTGGAATATAGTTATCGGTTCTGGATTTTATTTAACAGAATTAAAAGATATGTTAAGTGAAGAGAAGATTAAGGTAAAGCAATCTTTAGATGATAATTTATATAAAGTACTTTCAACATTATTTATTTTAATAATTATTACTTTAGTTATAGCATTTTTGATATCTATAAGAATTCGTAAGATTGAAGCATCACAAAAAGAGTATATGAATATGTTGCAACAATATCAGTTGATATTGGATAAGAGTGTTGTTGTATCAAAAACAAATGAAAATGGAATAATCACTTATGTAAATGATAGCTTTTGTAAAGTGAGTGGGTATACAAAAGATGAAGTTATTGGAAAGTCACATAATATTATTCGTCATCCAGAAACTCCAAAAAGTCAATTTAGAAAATTATGGAGTACTATTGAAAGAGGTAAAATTTGGAAAGGGATATTAAAAAATAAAAAGAAAAACAATGAAAGTTATTTTAATAATACCACAATAGTGCCTATAAAAGATAGTGAGGGAAAAATTGTAGAGTATATATCTTCTGGTTCAGATATTACAGAGTTATTTGAAAACAGAACTAAACTTCAGAATATTTTTAAAACAGATGCTTTAACAGGATTGAGAAATAGAGTAAGTTTAATAGATGATATAACAAAAAACTCTCAAGGTGTTTTAGTATTAATAAATATAGATAGATTTAAAGAACTGAATGATATTAAAGGTCATACTATTGGAGATAAAGTTATTCAAGAACTAGGGGAGAGATTATTTAATTTTATCAATGATGAAGAGTATAAAGTCTATAGAGTACAAGCAGATATTTTTGCTCTATTTACAATCTCTTATAAAAAAGAACTTGTTATTAAAAAAGTTGAAAAATTTATAACAACTGTTGGAAAAGAACCTTATAAAATTGGTACAGATAGTTTTATATTGACCTATACATTAGGGATAGCGAATGATAATGAAAATCTATTTACTTATGCAGATATGGCACTTAGTGAAGCTAAAAATAAAAAAATACCTCTAAAAGTTTTTGATGAATCAATGAATAATATTCAAGAGTTTCAAAAAAATTTAGTTTGGGTAGAAAAGCTCCACTTAGCATTAAGTGAAGATAGAATAGTTCCATATTATCAACCAATATATAATTATCATACAAATAAAGTTGAGAAATATGAATGTCTAATGAGATTGATTGAAGATGGAGAAGCAATACCACCTTGGGATTATTTAGAAATTGCTAAAAAAACAAAACTTTATACAGAATTAACATATAAAATGGTTGGAAAATCATTAAGTAAATTTTCAAATAGGGTAGAGGAGTTTTCAATAAACTTATCTATAGAAGATTTAATGAATGAAGAGTTAATGGTTTTTATTTATGACTATGCAGAACAAAAAGATATTTTTAAACGAATGGTGTTGGAGATTGTTGAATCTGAAGAGATAGAAGATAGTGATAGTGTGGCAACTACAATACAAAAATTTAAAGATAGAGGAAGTAAAGTTGCCATTGATGATTTTGGTAGTGGATATTCAAATTATGAGTATCTTATCTCATTAAAAGCTGATTATGTAAAAATTGATGGTTCAATCACAAAACATATTTTAGATGATGAAAGAGCTGCTGAAGTTGTTAAGTCAATTGTTTCATTTGCCAAAAAGTCAAATATGAAAACAATTGCAGAGTTTGTAAGTTCAAAAGAGTTAGATGACAAAGTTAGGGAACTTGGAGTTGATTATGCACAAGGATGGTATTATGGAAAAGCTGAAAAAGATTTATTAGTCTAAGGTTATTGATACTTTTTATTTACCTTTTATTGTTATAATAAGAGATGATAAATATTTTAATGATAGAAGACGATGATGAGATTGCTAATTTTTTAGGTAATTTTTTAAGTCAGTATAATATAAGTATTACAAATTATGAGAGTCCAATTTTAGGATTAAGTGCATTAAATATCAAAAAATATGATTTGGTGATATTAGATTTATCTTTACCTGAAATTGATGGTACAGAGGTATGTAAACTTATTAGAAAAAAATCTCAGATACCAATTATAATTTCAAGTGCAAGAAGTGATATTGAAGATAAAAGTAAGTGTTATGCTTTTGGTGCAGATGATTATATACCAAAACCTTATGATCCACAAGAGTTAGTATTGCGTATTAATTCAATTTTAAAAAGGGTTAATGGCCAAGATGAAACTCATATACAGATAAAAAAAGTATTTCAATACGATGATGATAAAATGGAGATAACTAAGAATTACGAAGTGATTCATTTTACAAATGCTGAATATTTTATTCTGAGATATTTTATTAAAAAATCTGGTTTTAGTGTAACAAGAGAAGAGCTCCTTACAAATGTAGATTCAATAAAATATGAGAGTAGTTTAAAAAGTATTGATGTACTTATAGGACGGATAAGAACAAAAATAGAAGAAAATCCTAAAAAACCTCAATATATTATCTCACTAAGAGGAATAGGGTATAAACTTGTTAACCAATAAAAATTCAATTTTTTTTACTATAACAATCTTTTTTATAGCAATGGTATTGCTCATTCATACTATTATCTATATAGGGTACAATATCACCAAACAGCAACAGATAGATTTACTTGTTGCAAAATATATGAAAGTATTGTTTAAAATACATAAACCTCCTTTTAAATTAAATAATAAATTTCAAGAACTAAAATTTAATTTTTTAGATATGCTTCCACCTCCAATGCCTCCTAAAAAAAGTGAGAAAGAATTAAATAAATTATTATTAGATTTTGATTTAGAAGTGGCTAAAGTGAATAGAGAGATATTATTAGAAGATGGTAAATTGTTGAGTTCTCAAGCTAAGTGGGAACTTTTTGAATATAAAGGATATCTATACTTCTATGATAATCATCCTTTTGAACCTCTTTTGATTAAAGATAATGTGCTTATCACAGATAAAACAAAATATATTATTTTGTTAACTATATTGTTAAATATAGTTTTAGTATCTTTTTATATCTTTTTATTAAAAAAATTAAAGCCATTAAAAAAGTTAAAAAATAATATTACTAAGTTTGCAAATGGAGATTTAAATATTGGTACAAGTTGTAGTGGAAAAGATGAGATTAGTGAGTTGTCTAATGAGTTTAATAATGCCATAAAACAAATTAGAGATTTGACATATTCAAGAAACCTTTTTTTACGAAATATTATGCATGAGTTAAAGACACCGATAACAAAAGGTCTTTTAATAACTAATATGATGGAAGAGGATAAGTTTAAAACAAGTCTTAACAGAGCTTTTTTACGGTTGGAATATTTATTACGAGAGTTTAAGAAAATCGAAGAGTTTACTTCAAAAAATTTGAAATTAAATAAAAGAAATTTTAGAGTAGTTGATATCATTGATAATTCTTTAGATATTTTACTTGTGGACAATGATGTAATCGAATTAAATATTCAACAAGATATGATAGTAAATATAGATTTTGAACTTTTTTCAATAGCTATAAAAAATTTAATAGACAATGCTGTGAAATATAGTAAAGAGAAACCAAACATTTCGATAATTGATAATTCTTTTATAATATCATCAAGTGGAGATAAATTATCAAAATCATTAGAAGAGTATAAAAAACCATTTAATAAAGAGTTTGAAAATAGTAAAAGTGGTTTAGGGCTGGGGCTATATATTGTTCAAAATATATTAACAGCACATAATTTAGTATTAGAATATATTTATCATAATGGGAATAATATTTTTAAAATACAATTTTAATATATAAATAATTATAATTGTTACCCTTTGTTTACTCTAAAGTTATACAATATCTAAAATAAAAATAGCAAAGGAGATATTATGAATGTTTCAACAAGTAGTTATAGTAATATGATGCAAGCAGCAACTATGCAAGCACCAAGAGGTCCTAGTTCTACAGAATTAACTTCACAAGTTATGAAAAGTAGTGATATTGATGGTGATAGTTTATTATCTATTGATGAGTTAGGTATATCAGAAGAGCTTTTTTCATCATTTGATAGTGATGGAGATGGTAGTATATCATCTAATGAGTTAGAGGAGACATTCTCTTCAAAACTTGATGCAATGAAAAATCAAGAATTTACCCCTGAAGAGTTTGGAAGCTTTTTATCAGAGCTTGGACTTGAAGTGCCACCACCGCCACCACCACAGGGACAACCTAATGTATCTCAAATGATAAGTGATATTTTTAGTGCAAATGACACAGATGGGAGTGGGTTATTATCTTTATCTGAATTAGATATCTCAGAAGAATTATTTATTTCCTTAGATAGTGATGAAGATGGTAGTATTACTAAAGAAGAGTTAGCCCAAGGTCTTACTACATTATTTTCTTCTGTAGAAAGTGGTGAGATGTCTAAAGATGAAGCTGGAGAGGTTTTATCTCAATTAGGTATAGAAAAACCATCTGGACCACCTCCTGGTGGAGGGATGATGGGTGGTGGAGGCTCATCTGAGGAGGAAGAGGAGTATGATGCAGCTGATACAAATCAAGATGGGATAGTTTCTATAGCAGAACAAGCAGCATATGATGCTTCACAATCTTCAGATACTAAAGATATGGAAGAATATACAATGAAACTAGTTTCAACACTTCTTGATGCTTTAAAAAGTGAAGAAGTAACTAATAAGTCAGATACTAGTGATAGTTTAGATATGTCTAAATATAAACAAATAATGTCTATGGTAAATACACAAATTCAAGACACTGACACGGCTCAAAAACTGGGTAAATATCTTTCTAACTTAGCTTCATAAAAAGGGTAGAGGAAGCTCTACTTTTTTTATTCTAATCTTGCATTTTATAAATCTTTTTTCTCTCTTTTGAAGAGGGCATATCCAAAAGTTTTCTATATTTTGTAATAGTTCTTCTTACCATCTCAACATTGTATCTTTTTTGTACCATCTCAACTAAATCTTGATCTGTAAAAGGATTCTCATGGTCTTCAGCTTCTACAACAGAAGAGAGATAATTTTTTATCTCAGAAGATGATAAATTTTTTGATACTGCATTTGTAAAAAAATATTTTAAAGGATAGGTTCCTCTAGCACATTTGATATACTTATTTGATACAGCACGACTAATTGTAGACTCTTCAAATCCAAGTTCATTTGCAACTTCTGACATAGTAAGAGGCTTAAGTTCACTTCCTATAAAAAAAGCAATCTGTTTTTCAACGATTATTAAAATTAATTTATAGAGAGTTGATTTTCTAAGTTCTAAAAGATTTACCAAATCTCTAGCTTCTTTAAGTTTTTTCTTTATCTCTTCATTTTTTGTTTTAAAAGGATCGCTAACAATTATATCTGGATAATAATCATTGTTGATTTTTATACGAATATCATCATCAACTTCCACAAAAAAATCAGGTATTATATAAGGTTGATCTGCAAGATATTCAATAGCAGGTGGAGTTTTAAATTTTTTAATTATCTCTTTAGCATCTTCAAATCTATGGTGTGTACAATATTTATCTATATTTTTTAAATTAGCTATTATTTTTTTAATAAAATTGTATAGTTCTTCATCAATTTCTAGTTCATTAAGTTGAAATAAGAATGATTCTTTTAAATCATATGCACCAACTCCAATTGGCTCAAGATATGCAAATCGTTGACGAATAGTTTCAACAAACTCTTTATATACATTACACTTTAGGGCAATTTTTTCAATATTTCCTTCAAAGTACCCCTCATCATTTATATAGAAAAGAATCTCTTGTGCTACTTTTTGTGAGTTTGGAGTAGGAAAGAGTGGTGGGCAAAGTTGTAAATCTATTTTATCATAGATAGATTCTGTATATAAACTCATATTTTCAATAAAGCCTCTTTTGTCATCATCACCATTACTACTGTATGATGAGGTATTTGAGCTACTTGATTCAAAAGATGAATTTACTTCTAAAAAAGGGTTTTCATAACTATATTCTTTAAATAATGTATCTAGTTCTTGAAGTGGGGCTTGCAAAAGTGGAAGCCAAGTACGAAGTGATAGTTGTAAAGACTGTTTTTGTTTTACATTTAATCTAATATTGTTTGTCATGCAATAATTGTACCACAAACGAGATGTTTACGATACAATTATCTTGTATGTTTAATATACAATTAGTATTTTAATCTTACTACACCGTTTGGTTTAGCTATTTTCATTTGACATGAAAGTCTTGATTGAGGTGTACATGTTCCAGAACAAATCTCTTTTAAAACTTTAACTTCTTTGTCAGTTTTTGGTGATAAAAATTCCATACCAGCTTCAACTTCAACTACACATGTTCCACATTCTCCATCTCTACACCCAAATGGAAGTGCTGAACCACTTGCCTCAACGATATCTTGTATAGTACTACCTTCTTTAACATTGATTGCTAAAAAGTCATTAATTATCTCTACTCTTGTTGTCATTATTCTCTCCTTTTAATTTGTCCCATTTCAAGGGACTTATTGTTTTATTAACCTTTGTAAGGTTTTACTAAAATGTCACCTTTTACAAGTGTTTGACATGCTAATCTTACTTTTGGTGCAACAGTAAATTGTTGACAAGTATTTGCCTCTTTTTGAGTAATAGCACCAAGTTCTACTAGTTTTTCAAGCTCCATATCTTCCATGTAACTTGTTGGTTCTTCTGTTGCTAAATTTTCAACAGTAACTAGACAGCTTCCACATTGACCATCTTCACAATCAATTGGTAAAGGGATCCCTTTTTCTTTTGCTAATCTAACTAGTGGTTCACCAATTTTTGCATCATAAACACCATCTGTTTCTTCTTTAAAATGCATAAAAATAACTTTTGCCATATCTTCTCTCCTTTTAAGATTTGTTGTTTTTTCTTTTTTCTACCATAGCCTTGAATAGAGGTGATTCAGTTGTTTCTTCATCACATCCATCTTCTAGAGCTCTTAGTTCATGTTCTCTACAGCCAAGAATTTCAACTTCCATAGTTGTTCCAAAAAAATGAACCTCATACACACGGATAACTTGTAAAAATTCTCCCATTGATTTAATATACCCAACTGAGCCCTTAGGCATCATCAATGTTCCTATTTTTGCGTGTGGATAAGTTCCATCATTTACAACATCTTCAAGAAGTTCAACTTTTTGACCCTCTTTAAATTTTGGTTCATCTTCATCTCTACCAGATCTACTTGCGGTAACACTATCGTGTAAAACGATATTCTCATCTACTGAGAACTCTTTAGCAGCCACAACTATTTCCTGGAGTTGGTGTACAGCTCACACACCCACTTAATTTACCATCTTTAAACATATTCCATACATCAGCAGCACTAGGTGCATAACCGTTTTGAAAGTCCCCATAAACTTTTAAAAGTGAAAATTTTAAAAAATCAAGAAGTTTTGACTCTTCACCTTTTAAGTTAGAAAAACCTGTTTTTATCATGTTACCATACTCTTTTAATATATGAAATCTTTTAACATTTACTAAACTCTTATCATAGTCTATATCAAAAAATTCAAAATAGTCCTCCGCATCAGTCAGTTTGTAAAACTCATCTAATGACTTCTCTTTTGTTTGCATAATCTATTCCTTTCTTAACTACAAGGTGTATCAATTGCGGTTGTAAACGCAACTGGTACATTTGGTATTTTTTTATCTATTTGTGTTGTTAGCGCTTCTGTATCTTTTTCACCAGTTCTAATTCTTTCAACACCACCTACATCAATCCACCACATCTTACCAGCACCTCGACTTAAGTCTTGACAATTTGCTCTAATACATTCCATAGCTGTTTCTCTATTTTTTTCATTAGATACAACTATTTCAAGTTTTACTTTTGCTACTAAATCTGTTGGTTGGTTATCAGCTTCTTTTAATCCAAAAGAACCTTTTCCGACAACATCACTTACTGTGACACCTTCTATATTGTTTTCAAACAAATCTTCTAAAACATTTTTTAAATCGTATTGATTGAATACCGCTATTACCATATACATATTATTTTCCTTTCTTTGTATTTAGAGTTCTGCTTTTAAAGCACTTATCCAAGTTTCTATTCTTTCCTCTGTTTTATCACTTTCATTATGTTCATCGATAGCACAACCACAAAGTTTACCATCTATTTCTGCCATTGAAAATTCATAATCATAACCATCTTTTGGGATAAATCCAACAGGTTTTGCACCAGCAGAAGTAAAAGTTTTATGGAGTTTTCCTAAAGCAGAACAAAAATGTTCACCATGTTTTTTGGTATCACCTGCACCAAAAAACGCAACAGTTTTTCCACTAAAGTCTATCTCATCATCTTCAATCTCTAATACTGGATCAACCCATGAAAAGTGAACATCACCTTGTCCCCAAGTTGAGCTTCCTATAAATAGAACATCATACTCTAACATTTGATCTTCAACATCATCAAAGTCATCTTCCATGTTTATAACATCATCTTCATCTATATCAAAAGCTTCTACTAGTGCATCAGCAACTTTCATTGATGTTCCACCTGCTGTTCCAATAAAAATACCCATTTTTGCCATTTGTTCTAATCCCCCTTATTTTTTATATTCATCGTAAATTTTTATAGCACCATCAAGAAGTTTATCACCCTCTTTAACTAAATCCTCATATGTTCTAAATGAAAATCTGTGTGCATCCTTGAAAAACTTGTTTACTATTACAATTTTGTCTGCAATTACTACAGCTCGCCCAAAACCTTCGTGGCTCATCTCCATAATTGTACTACACATAACTCCCGTCTTTTTTTCAAAAGCCAAAGCTATTGCTTGGTAAATAAGTCTAATATCTTGTATTTGCATCTCATCAATATCTGCAATAACTGGAATATTTTTTAAATCTTCTTTTGATTTAACATATTTTTCTGCTAATATATCTTCATCTGTTCTATTTGTCCAAGTACCAAACTGGTCTAAAGCTCGAACTTGTCCAATTAGTGTTTCTATAAATAAATTATCCATCTATGCAGCCTTTTTTTCAAGAATTTTTTTAATAAATGGTGCTGGTTTGTCATTTAACATTGCAGTTAATTTTTTGATCTCATCATCAATTGATACAACCTCTTTGTATTTGATTGGAAAAATTCCAGAGTTTATAATTTTTGCAGCAGCTGTTGCTCCAATATTTACAAAATATACTATATCTACACCTTTAAGAAGAGCAACTGTTTTATCCACATCTTTCTCTTCAATTTTAATAATTGTAGATATTTCACAATCATCAGCACTAATATCATACACATTAAATTGTGCAGCACTTCCGAAGTGAGCATCTATATTTTCATTGTCATTTGTTGCGAATGCAACTTTGATAGAACCTTTGGCAGAACTATTTGAAGTAACTTTTATTGTTGATCCCATATTGTGATCTCCTTTTTTTATTTATATTAATATAAATGCAAAAAGTGTTCCGCATACCACAACTATCTATTCAGTTTTATTTAAGATTAAAGGAAATAGCTTTAGCAGTTAAGTTCTTTTTATCTAACTTCAGATAGTAAGTTCCTCAATAGCCTAGATATACATCTCCAAGTCACGCGTAATTTCTTTGTTAATCTTAAATAAAACTGAATAGATAGTTGTGGTATGCTATTGTTTAATGTTGTCCGTATTTATAGTGGTTTATGATGTTTGCTATCTCAAAAAGCATATAGCAACTTCCCTCATACAAAGTATCATTTTTAAGGTTGTTTCCTACTAATTCATAGTTTGGAAAACCTCTTACCATAAGTGCTTTTTTAAGATTATTACAGATTCTTTCTCCATGAAAGTTTGAGATAAGAATATCAGCATTTTTTAGTTCATTTTCCACATCATCAAAGTCACCAATTATTACATTTATGTCATTTAGTGTTTCTAAACTTACACTTTTGGTAGGAGACACTACAGCTGTGATATTTGTTCCTGCTTCTTTTATTGTTGTAGCAATACTAAGGATTTGATCTGGTTCAGCTGCAATAACAACTTTTGCTCCACCTAATGCAAAATGTGTATCTAAAAGAGCATCTTGTAATCTTTTTCTCCATCGTACCACTGATGGATTTGGTTTAGATATCTTTTTAATATCCATTAAACTTTTATAGAATTTATCAGCTTTTAGTAAACCGCTTATCGTATCAAAGTGAAGATGTATCATATTTTCATTTTTACTATTAAGTAAATTCCCAGCTTTTTCTACAGAGTTTCCAATTGTTATAACAATTTGTGAACTACCGAGTTCTTCTATCTCTTCAATACTTATTCCACCACTGCTCATTGCACCTTGTTTAAGCCCCAGATGACCATCAAGAGATTGACTAATATCAGGTAATGCTAGTGTTTCATAACCAAATAAGTCTACTTGTTCTTTTATTTTTTCTACCTCTATTGGTGTAAGGTTTACATTAGGGATGATAAGTGCTTTTTTATTATCAATTGTAGTTGTAGGAGTTACTAATTGTTCAATAATAGCTTCAATTGATTTAGCATAACCACTTTCTAATCCACCCTCAAAATCAGGTGTATGAACATATACCATTTTTTGAACATCTTTTAGTAAAAAAGTTGCCCCTTTTATATCATCACCTTTTGTTTCAGTCATACCTGTTGTAAAAAGTCCAACGAGGTCAGGTTTTACTTTTTTTGTGATATTTTTTACAGCTTCACTGACACTATAGTCTCCACCATCAAGAACAGCAGTTATATCGTTTACTGCTGTTGTTTGTACAGCAATTGGGTCACTAAAATGTCTAGTAAAAAATACTTTTGAAAAACTAGCACATCCTTGTGCTCCATGCATAAGTGGCATTGTGTTTTTAATACCTAAAAAACATAATAATGCTCCCATAGGTTGTGATAGTTTGATTGGATTTATTTGTAGTGGTTTATTTGGTTTCTCACTCATGGAAAGTTCCTAATATATTTTGTTTATACTTAACTATATACAAGAACTATTCCAAGTTTTTAGTAGTTATTTAAAAATATTGTTTAAAATATTTCCTATATTTTCATTTTTGAGTTTATCTTTTAACTCTTTATTTAATTTTTCTTTGATTTTCTCTTTTGCTTTATTTTCTATAGCTTTACCAATATCTAATTTTACTTTAGGATCTGCTATGGCACCATTAAGCTTAAGACCCATATCGTATTTTCTATATTGTAAAGTTAAATCTGCATTGATTGTTGATTTTGCAGTGTCAACTGTGAAAACTTTTGATTTGATTTGACTATTTTTACTTTTCATAAAAAGTTCATTTTCTAGGAGTGTATTATCAATTTTTGTTGTAAGGTTTGTAACATCATAAACCTCCATTGTTAAATCATATTTGGTAAATTGTTTTAACATTTGGGTTGTTTGATTTGTTAAAAATTGTCCATTGTTCGAACTTAATTTTGACAATCCTTTTTTAGTAGCAATATCATAATCTAAATCAAGTCTGATATTAGATTTAAAAATCTCTGGGTAGTAAAGCATATCTAGAAGTTTTGTTGACTGTATATTATCAAGTTGTACATTTAATTTATTATTATCTAGTTTCCCTTTCATAGTCCCATCAAATTTTTTACTATTAAAAGTTGCTAATAATGTTTTATCAAATGTGATATCTCCATTAATTGTTATCCCACCTTTTAGTTTTTGATTTGTGATAAAATAAAGGGTATTTAAACTTGGAACATCAAGTATATAATCAGATGTTAGTTTTTTACTTGGGATATTAAATGTGGTTTTTTTAGTACCTAGTTGTGCCACAAAAGAGTTGAAATCTACTGTAGAAATTATATTTTCTTTTGCTAACTTTGTATTTATAGTTGTTTCATAAGTTGCTTTTTTAGGCAAGTTTTGTTCAAAAGTTTTATTGATAAACTCACTATTTAAAACACCATTTGTAAGTTTTGTAACTATATCTCCATCAAGATTATTGAGTGAATTTATTGTCCCATTTATATTAAGAGTTCCAGTTGTATATTGTGGTTGTGATACCATCCATAAAAGTTTCTCAACACTTAAGTTTACTAAAGAAAATTTTATATTTTTAATATTATCTTCTTTTACAAATAGCTCATAGTTAGTTTTCCCATCTGCAAAAGTAGCTTTCCCCTCAATCCCAATATTTCCCAATACACCTATAACTTTTCCATTTGTGTAAAAAGTACCTTGAAGTTTTTGGTTTGAGATTGTATTAAAAACACTTAAATCATCTATTTTGATATCATATTGAAGATCAATAAGTTTTTTTATAAGATTAAATTTTCCCTCTATATGTATAGGTTGATTATCCAGTGTTAATGTTGTATTGATACTGTTTGTTGATAAGGTAAAGTTCGTAAACTTTGCATCGTTTATTTTAAGATTTTTTTCTATGTTTGATTCTATAATTGGTAAAATAATCCCATGTCCAAAACTTGTAAACACCATAACATACGCTGCAACAATTATTGTTGTCATCACTGCAAATAAACCTACTATTAATCTCATACTGAACCTTTAAAATTTTAATTTAGCACTAATTTTACTCAAAAATTGCTTTATCTATTTAGCTTGAATTTCAAATAGTACTAATACTTTATTTATCTTTAAATCTTTAACACTTGGTTTGATATTTTCATCTATAATTATTTTAGATGGATCAAGTTTTTTTGAAATAAGATATGAGTGTATTGTTTGTGCTCTTTTTGTTGCTAATAGTTTTAGTTCTTCTTCTGTTATATTTATAGTATCTTTGAGGCTTTGCAACATAGTATCATATTTGTTTTTCTCTTCCCCTTCTAAAGCTTTATATCTTTTTTCTCCAAACTCTTTTATAAAAATTGCTTTGGTTTTTTTATAAATTTTTTCAAAATCCTCTTTCTCATTGAAAATTAAGTTATATTTATCTTTAAACTTTATCTCTTGTAAAGCTATTGTATCTTCATTTTGGATATAAGATGTTTTTACTTTTAATTTTAGGCTTGGTCGTTTTTGAAGTGCTTTTACAATATTATCCAATTTTTCTTGTTGTGTTACATAAATATTAAAATCTCCATAGTTAAATTCAATATTAGAGATATCCTCCCCATCAAGTCCAATAAGTAAGGCTAAGAATTTAAAAGGTGCAGATACAATTCCAACTATAGTATTTGTGATTACATCAAGTATTGCATCACTTAGGTGAAAATTAGGATTGTTGATATCTCCATCAATAGGTATATCTAAATCAATATATCCCTCATTATCTTCAAGCAGGGCTATAGCCAATCCAATAGGTGCATTAATAGCATCTTTACTCTCTACTTTTTCACCTAGTTCTATATCTTTTATTCTAATATTATTTGTACTTTTAAGTTGAGATTTTTTAATATCATAATTCAAAGTAAGGTTTAACTTCCCATTTTTTATAGTTTGTCCTATAAACTTACCACTATAAGTAGAGAGTGAGGGTAAATTTATATTTTCAATTTTAACTTCACTTTTTAGAGCTTCTAATGGATTTGAAATAACTATATCTGTATTTACTAAAAGTGGTGCATAGCTATCTATAATACTTGAGTGAGTTATCGTAGCTACTTTCTTGTTATCTGATGAGAGTTGTTTAATATCTCCAGAGATTTGAGTATCTTTTGAGATAAATTTTGGAGAAACAGTATTATCTTCAAAGAGAGAATCACCATTTTTTATTGTGATTGTATCTATATTATATACAAACTCTTTTTTAGTTGTCTTTTCTTTAGCTGGTTGCTCTTTTTTTGAATCTTGTGGAATAAGGTTTGAGAAATTTGTTGTATTGTTATCATTGATAGAAAATTGGATAAATGGCTTATCAACAACAATATTTTTTATAAAAAGATTGTTGTCTTGATAGTTGATATTCGTAAGCTTCAACAAGTCTAGTTTAAATAGTTGTTGTTTATTTGTACTGTTAAGAATATCTATATTTTTTAAAGAGGCATCTGTTTGTAGATTTATATTTGTTTGATTATTTTCATTTGTAACTTTTAGTTCCCCTTTGTTACTAAAAAGTGCTGATTTTATATCAATATTAGCAAACTCTTGTATATGTGCCTCATAAGGTTGTATGGCTATATCTTGTGTATGAAGTTTAATATCTAAACTTAGTGGTTCTTGGATAGCTTTAATATTGCTTTTGATTGTTCCGCTTTTTGGAGTGTGAAGTGATTGTATTATATTTATTGGTTTTTCTTTATCACTAGAGAAAGCCTCAACAGTATTCGAAAACTCACTAAAGTTTAATGGAGTTTTTTTTGTTGAGTCTAAAAAGAGTATATTTTGTATCTTTGTATCTATATTTGTCACATCATATGTTGTAGTGTCTTGAATCTCTAATTGTACTTTTTGTGTTTTATGAAGAAGTTTTTCTATCTCTACAGAAAAAGGATTTTGAGTAAAGAATAATTTATCAAGTTTTATAGCAATATTTTCTAAAACTATATTTTGTTTTTCTTGTATCTTTTTATATTGGAAGTCAAAAGAGATATCAAGAGGTTTTGAATCAATATCAAATTGCATTTGGGGCGTTTGTATATAGTGAAATATTTTATTGGTAGCAATTTGTGTAACTATAATATTCCCATCAATACTTAATGGCTCTATTACAATATTTGATTGAAGTGATATTTTTCCTGTGTTGTGAGTATCAATAGTAAATGCAACTTTATTTGTGTGATTACTTTTTAGTTTGATATTGGTTGAAAAAAGAGATATAGGTTTTGTTTCAACAATAAATGGTGTAGTTTTTGAATAGTCCTCAAAAACAAATCGAATATTTGATAAGTTTAGATTATCTATTGTAAATACTGTATCACTTTTTTCTGTAGTTTCATTATTTGTAGTATCATTGTTTTTATTATCTAAAGCGTCAAGGATATATTGAAAATTAATTACATTGTTTTTATTTATATCAATTGCTAGTTTTAAATTATCAATTGTAAAATCACTAAGATTAATCTCTTTATTGAGAAGTTTTAAAGGATCTATATTTATTTTTAATGTTTCAAAAAAAAGAATATTTTGCTTTTTTTGGTCTTTGATTATTAGGTTACTGACTTTTATGTGAAAAGTATATGGGTTAAAGTGTACAGAATCTACATAACTTTCTGTTTTGATAGTTTTTTCTATTATTGTAGGGATATAAAACTGCACAAAGTAGGGTAATATTATAAAGCCTATGATACTATAAACTATAACAATACCAAAAATTAATTTTGTAAAAAACTTTGTAAAACTTTTCATTTTCTATCCTTTTTTATAGTTGTGCATTTTTCTTATTTACTATATTCCGATTTATTGTTTGGACTCTATTTATTATCTCTTTTGTAGTTTTAATATTTAAACACTTTTTGTAATAAAAAAGGGCATTTTTATTTTGTCCAATATATTCATAGAGTAATCCTAAATTATAGTTTATTGAATAAGAGTTTGGATAATTGTTGTTAAGTTTTACTAATTGAATTAATAGTTCGTTTGAATATATCCCATCTACTAACATCGAAATAATATTTTCATAATTTTCTTCATCAATATCAGACATTGGTACATCTATGTCATCATCTATATCTACACTATATGTTGTTGTATGTGGTACAAGATAGTTTTTGATGTTTGCTGTAAGTTTTTCTACTAAAGTATTATAAAACTGACCACTATTTCTAGAATGAAGTTCATAATTATTAAAAAGATTAAATCTTCTTTTTAAACACTGTTCATCTTGTACTGTTGCAAATATAGTCTCTCTTTTAAATCTAGTAGTAACACTAGCACTAAGAGAATAGTCTGTTACTAAACATCTTTGAAAATAGATAATATCTCTTGTTTTTATTATAGGTATAGTTTTATTTTGTTTGGAATCAAAAACATAATCTACATATTGGATGGTTTTTTCCTCTTGAGTCTCATAAGACCTAGATGCAGTTTGGAGATAGTTTTCTATTATATGAAGTATATAAGGGGAAGTTGGGTCATTATTAAGTATCACATTGCCATTAAACTCTGCGGGTAAAAAAGAGTTTATACTATCAATAAATTGTGAACTCCCCTCTATAGTAGTATTCACATTCTCAATATTTGCTATAGGTATAGAGATATCACTATAAGTAGATATTACCATCTTTTTACTACATCCAGAAGTAAAGATGACAATAAAAATAATAAAAAATAATTTTTGATAAATAATAATTCTTAACATCACTTTATTACCTTTCACATATTAAGTTTTAATGTTATTATAGTATAATTTTATATTATGAATATTAAATATAGCAAATTTGCAAAGCGATTGACATTATTGTTTATAAAAGAAGAGACACACTCTTATGATGAGTGGCTAGTTGATAGTTTTGGTTCTTTAGTTTTAGCGTATAATGTAGAAGATGGACTTGCAAAATTCAATCAAAACTATATTGATTTGGTTTTAATTGAATTAGAAAATAACTATGAAGAAAAGTTCAAGCTTATTGAAGAGATAAGAAAAAAAAGACCTTTTATAATTATCTTGATCCTCTCAAAAGATACAAAGTATGAAACATTAATCAAGAATATAGAATTGGGAACAGATGGTTATTTTACACATCCAATTGATAATCAAGAGTTTTTAACAAAAGTAAATAATCTAGAGGAAAGATATCAAATTGGAGAAGAGTACGAAAATAACAAAGAAAATATAAATCTACTCAAACAATATCAAGATATTGCAGATAAAAGTTCAATCATATCCAAAACTGATATAGCAGGAAAAATTACTTATGCAAATGATAATTTTTGTAGAGTATCTGGATATACAAAAAATGAACTTTTAGGAAAAAACCATAATATTATAAGACATCCTGATACACCAAAAGAGATTTTTAAAGAGTTGTGGGATACTGTAAAAGTGGAAAAAAAACAATGGAATGGAATAGTAAGGAACTTGAATAAATCAGGTGAATCTTATTATGTAAAATCAATGATTTCCCCTATTTTAAATCAAGAGGGTGAAGTAGTTGAGTATATAGCATTACGGCAAAATATAAGTTCAATTCTTAGTGATAAAAAGCATTTTCTTGATAAGATAGAGTCAAATATTTTATCCTTGCTTATTCTAGTACATATAGAAGAGTTTGAGATGTTAGAAAAGTTTTATAATCTTACTACAATAGATAAAATAGAAAAAATGTTTGGATTTAAACTTTTATCATACCTGCCACAAGATTATAAGTTTGAAAATGTTTATAACCTTGATAATGGGAAATACGCACTTTTAACAGATTTAGACCATTTTATGAAAGCTGGTGTACAAATTGATGCCTATCTTAAAGAGTTTGTAAATAATGTAAAACAATCTATTTTAGATATTGAGGGGATAGAATACGATATAAATATTTCACTTAGCTATGCTATGGGAAAACATATGCTCTATGAAGATGCAAAAGCTGGTCTTGATGAGGTGATTGACAAAAATATGATTATATGTCATTCAAACGATTTTTCAATAAGACACCAAAAAGAAGCGAAAAAAAATCTTGATGTGATAAAAATGGTTAAAATTGCCCTTGATAGTTATAATATTATTTCCTATTTTCAGCCTATTATTAATAATAAAACAAAAGAGATTGAGAAGTATGAATCTTTGGTACGACTTGTAGATGAGAACGGAAGAGTATTAACCCCTTATGAGTTTTTATCAGTATCAAAAAAAGGGATATATTATAATAAAATCACTGATAGAGTTTTAGAAAACTCTTTTAAGATGTTAAAAGCAATCACAACAAAACTCTCAATTAACCTATCAACAATTGATATTGAAAAGGAGGCAACTAGAGATAAAATATATCAACTACTTGATCAATATAAAGATGACAGAAAAAGATTGATATTTGAGCTATTAGAAGATGAAAATATCAAAGATTTTGATAATATAATTAGTTTTATTAAAACTGTAAAAGCGCAAGGAGTTTCAATAGCTATTGATGATTTTGGTGCAGGATATTCTAATTTTGAACGATTATTAAAATTTGAACCAGATATTTTAAAAATTGATGGAAGTATTATTAAAAATATTGTTCATGATGAGTATAGTAGAAATGTAGTGGAAACTATAGTAACATTTGCCAAAAAACAAAATATCCAAACAGTAGCTGAGTTTGTTGAAACAAAAGAGATATTTGATTATCTTAAAGAACTTGGTGTTGATTATTCACAAGGGTATTATTTTGGAAAACCAGAAGAGTTAAAGTTGTATTAAGATTTATAGACTATCAAGAATTTGAAGTAATTTGTTCTGATCATCTGACTCTTCTAGAAGCTCTTCAACTGCATCAAAAAGTTTTTCATCAGCATCATACTCTTCTCTTAAAGATGAAATATAATCCTCTCTTAGAGATTTTAATACTTGCTCCTCTTGTGCAAGTTTCTCTTTTTCAAAGAGTGTTTTATCATGAGTATCTAATATATCTAAGTTAATCCCATCATCATCAGAGATAAATTTATAAGCATCCATACTTTACACCTTTTAGCTTTAAAATACATTGTAATTTATTTAAGGAAAGTTTTAGCTTAAATAAAAATATTATAGCTAATGCAAGTAAAAGTCAAGATTGGGTACAATATAGTTTATTATACATATATAATTTAATTTTTTAAAGGCTAATATTTGAAGATCGCAATAGCAGGTACAGGATATGTTGGACTCTCTAATGGTATCCTACTTTCCCAACACAATGAGGTGGTAGCACTTGATATTATTCCCCAAAAAGTTGAGATGATAAATAAAAAAACATCTCCAATAGAAGATAAAGAGATAGAAGAGTATTTAAAAAAAGATAATTTAAACTTTACAGCAACACTTGATAAGAAAGAAGCTTATGAAGGTGCTGATTATGTTGTTATAGCTACACCTACAGATTATGATCCAAAAACAAACTATTTTAATACAAAGTCTATAGAATATGTTATTCATGATGTTTTAGAGATAAATCCTAGTGCAGTTATGATTATTAAATCTACTATTCCTGTAGGATATACAAAAAGCTTACAAGAACAATTTAATACACAGAATATTATATTTTCACCAGAATTTTTAAGAGAAGGAAAAGCATTATATGATAATCTTTATCCCAGTAGAATAATAGTAGGAGAAAAAAGTAAACGAGCAGAAGTTTTTGCAAATCTTTTAGCACAAGGTGCTATAAAAGAAAATATAGATATTTTATTTACAGATTCAACTGAAGCAGAGGCTATTAAATTATTTGCGAATACATATTTAGCAATGAGAGTTGCGTATTTTAATGAACTAGATTCTTATGCACAATCACATAATCTTGATACAAAACAGATTATTGAAGGAGTTGGACTAGACCCAAGAATTGGAAAACACTATAATAACCCAAGCTTTGGATATGGTGGTTATTGTTTGCCTAAAGATACAAAACAACTTTTAGCAAATTATGCAGATGTACCATCCAATTTAATAGAAGCGATTGTAAAATCAAATAGCACAAGAAAAGATTTTATAGCAGATAGTATTTTAGCAAAATTAGAACCTCTGGCACTAAATGCCGATACTCCCGTCGTTAAAACGAAAGAGGGGTGTAAAGTAGTAGGGATATATCGACTTACAATGAAGACAGATAGTGATAACTTTAGAAGTAGTGCAATTCAAGGTATTATGAAAAGAATTAAAGCAAAAGGTATTGAAGTAGTTATTTATGAACCGGTCTTACAAGAAAAAGAGTTTTTTCATTCAAAGGTAATTGAAGATCTTGATGAGTTTAAAAATATCAGTGATGTAATAGTTGCAAATAGATTAAGTGAAGATATATTAGATGTAAAAGAGAAAGTTTACACAAGAGATATATTTAATAGTGATAGTTAAAGGAAAATTGATTTGAAAATACTAGTAACAGGAACAGCAGGATTTATAGGAAGTCATTTAGCAATAAAATTGTTGCAAAGAGGTGATGAAGTTGTAGGATTAGATAATATAAATGACTATTATGATCAAAATGTTAAATATGGTAGACTACAAAGAAGTGGTATTATTAACTCTTTAGAAGAAGGTGAAAATATTCCTTATGGAGAACTGTTAACTTCTAAAACAGATTCAAATTATAAATTTATTAAACTAAACCTTGAAGACAAAGAAGCTATGTTTAAGTTATTTGAATCTGAAAAGTTTGATGCTGTTTGTAATCTTGCAGCTCAAGCAGGTGTAAGATATAGTTTAACTAATCCTGATGCTTATATGGGAAGTAATATTATAGGATTTATGAATATACTTGAAGCTTGTCGACATCACAATGTAAAAAATTTATCTTATGCAAGTAGTTCCAGTGTATATGGTTCAAATACTAAACTACCATTTAGTACAAGTGACAATGTAGATCATCCAATATCTTTATATGCAGCTAGTAAAAAGTCAAATGAATTAATGGCTCATACATATTCACATCTTTTTGGAATTTCAACTACAGGGTTACGATTTTTTACAGTCTATGGACCTTGGGGAAGACCTGATATGGCACTGTTCTTATTTACTAAAGCTGCATTAGAAGGAAGAGCTATCGATGTATTTAATAATGGTGAAATGTTAAGAGATTTTACTTATATTGATGATATTGTTGAGGGAATTATAAGAGTGATTGATTCTCAAAAAGAAATTAGACCAACATATCTGCCATTAAATGGCGACACTTCCGGTTCTAAAGAACAAGTGAAGTACAAAGTTTATAATATAGGAAACAATAATCCTGTTAAACTTATGGATTTTATTACAGCTATTGAAAATAAACTAGGCAAAAATATAGAAAAAAATATGATGCCAATTCAACCTGGGGATGTACCGGCAACTTATGCAGATGTAACTGACTTAGTTTCAGATTTAGGGTACCAACCAGCAACACCAGTACAAGAAGGTATAGATAAATTTATAGATTGGTATTTAGATTTTTTTAGATTTGATAAAGAGGGGAATAAAATCGATGGATAAAATTTGTGTAATAGGATTAGGGTATGTTGGATTACCATTAGCTCATGCCTTTAGTGAAAAATATAAAGTAGTTGGATTTGATATATCTCAATGGAGAATAGATGAATTATCAAGCGGATATGATAGAACTTTAGAGCTAAATGAAACACAAGTAAATGAGGCCTTAAATAATGGTATGCAATTTACATTAAGTGTTGATGATATAAAAGATTGTAATGTTTATATAGTAACAGTACCAACTCCAATAGATAAACATAAAAAACCTGACTTAACACCACTTATCAAAGCTAGTGAAACAATAGGAAAAGTGTTAAAAAAAGATGATATTGTTATATATGAATCTACTGTATATCCAGGTGCAACAGAAGAAGATTGTGTACCTATTTTAGAAAAATTCAGTGGATTAAAATTTAATAAAGACTTTTTTTGTGGATATAGTCCTGAAAGAATAAATCCAGGAGATAAAGAACATACAGTTACAAAAATACTGAAAGTAACTTCAGGAAGTACTCCAGAAGTTGGTAAAAAAGTAAATGAATTATATGCAAGTATCATTACAGCAGGTACTCATCTTGCACCTACAATAAAAGTAGCAGAAGCTGCAAAAGTGATAGAAAATTCACAACGGGATATAAATATTGCTTTTGTAAATGAACTTGCTATGATATTTAATAAGTTAGATATAGACACAAATGCAGTACTAGAAGCCGCAGGAACAAAATGGAACTTTTTACCATTTCGACCAGGATTAGTTGGTGGACACTGTATAGGAGTTGATCCCTATTATCTTACACATAAGGCACAAGAAGTAGGATATAATCCAGAGATTATCTTAGCAGGTAGAAGACTTAATGATAATATGGGAATCTATGTAGCAAATCAAGTTATAAAGCTAATGATTAAAAAAGGTCATAAAATTGAAGGTAGTAAAGTATTGGTATTAGGTATCACTTTTAAAGAAAACTGTCCAGATATTCGAAACTCAAGAGTAATTGATGTTGTAAGAGAATTGCAAGACTTTGGATGTGATGTAGAAGTAAGTGACTACTGGGCAGATAGTGATGAAGTTAAACATGAGTATAACTTAGAATTAAAACAAGAAGTTAATTATGAAAATTATGAAGCTATAGTTTTAGCTGTTAGTCATGAAAATTATAAAAAATTAAGGTTGAATAATAATAATCAAGTTGTGTTTGATATTAAATCAATACTTGATTATGCAGATGGTAGATTGTAAGTGATTAGTTTAGAACATAAAAAGTTAGAATATGACAAAAGTCAAAACAGCTTAGAGATGTATAAATGAAAAAAGGTTTAAGCATTGATACAAACATATAAAAAAATCTGGCAATTACTAAATGTGCATGAGAGAAAAAGAGCTATACAACTACTGATTATAATGGTATTGATGGCTTTTTTTGAAGTACTTGGAGTTGGGTCTATTATGCCTTTTTTATCAGTCCTTGGAAATCCAGAGGTAATAGAAAATAACAAATACCTTGCTTTTGTGTATGGCTATTTTATGTTTGAGAATAAAAATACATTTTTAATATTTTTAGGTTTTTTTGCACTAGTGATGCTTATAATTAGTGCACTATTTAGAAGTTTAGCTACATATGCTACAGCACGATTTTCTAATATGCGTCGACATAGTATAAGTAGACAGTTGCTTTCAAAGTATTTGCACCAGCCTTATAGCTTTTTTCTTTCAAGAAATAGTAGTGAAATTTCCAAAACAATACTATCTGAAGTAGATATATTTATAGGTCAAGTTGTGCAACCATCATTGCAATTAGTAACATATATTACAGTGACTATTGCTTTGACAGGTTTTTTAATTGCTGTAGACCCTATATTGGCATTTATTTTATTTGTGTTGTTTGGTACTTTTTATAGTGCAACATATCTTATCATTAGAAAATATTTAAGCAAAATAGGTCTTGAGCTTCAAGAATCAAATCAAAAAAGATTTAAAATTGTTTCAGAAACAATTGGCGGGATAAAAGACCTCAAAATTTTAGGGAGAGAAAGTGTATATTTGAGTAGTTTTGATAAACCATCTGAGGTGTTTTCTTCCTACCAAGCTACAAGTGCAACACTATCTCAAGTACCTCAGTATATTGTAGATGTTATTGCTTTTGGTTCTCTTTTGGCTCTTTCTATGTACACTATTGTGAGTAATGAAGCAGATTTAGGTACCATGCTTCCAGTACTTGGACTTTACGCTCTTGGTGCATTAAAGCTTAAGCCAGCTATTCAGATAATATACTCATCAGTTTCATCATTGAGATTTGGACAGCCTGCTCTTGAGATTATCTTAAAAGACCTTCAGCAAAAATCGGAACAAGAAATAAGTATATCAAATGACTTCAAAAGAATGTCGCTTCAAAAGCAACTCAAATTAAAAAATATAAATTTCAATTACCCAAATACAAAAACTTCAGCACTAACAGATATATCTATCACTATAGAAGCAAACAGTACTGTTGGTATAATAGGGACTACGGGAGCAGGTAAAAGTACTTTAGTAGATATTATTTTAGGGTTGCTTAATGCAACGAGTGGTAATGTAGAGGTTGATGAGAAGGTATTGAACTCATCAAATATTCGTCAGTGGCAAAACTCCATAGGGTATGTACCTCAAAGTATATTTTTAGCAGATGATACTATTGCTTCAAATATTGCTTTTGGTATAGCAAAAGAGGAAATAGATATAGAACAAGTTGAAAAAGTAGCAAAAATGGGACAAGTGCATGAATTTGTTACCGAATTAGAAAATGGGTACAATACAATTATAGGTGAAAGAGGTGTCCGACTCTCAGGAGGTCAAAGACAAAGACTTGGTATTGCACGAGCTCTTTATCATAATCCAGAACTATTAGTACTAGATGAAGCTACAAGTGCTCTTGACAATCAAACAGAATCAGAGGTTATGAAGGCTATTGATAATATGAGTGGAAGCAAAACTATTATTATGATAGCTCATAGATTGAGTACAGTAGAAAAGTGTGATAAAATTATAAAGCTTGAGAAAGGATTGATTTGTAATGAGTAATATTTTAAATTTAGTAGGTCGAACAAAAGAATTTTTTTTAGATGATATAAATTTACATACTAAAAAACTCCATCTATTAGATATATCTGAAAACAATATAGTTTCATTAGTGCGTGATATGAGAAGTTCTTTTGGATATATAAACGGTAATTTTCAAACTTTTGCATTAGATATTGATAGTACGCAGTATGATGCTTTTATGAAACAAGATGAAAAATATGATTATGCTTATAAATTAAATAATGGACGAGTTATAAGTGAATAATATATTTAGAGAGTATGATATAAGAGGAATTTACCCTTCGGAACTAAATGAACAAGTAGTTAAAAAAATAGGTTATTTTTTCGCTTTAGAGGTTCAAAAAAAAGTAAAAAGTGTAGAGTATATATCAATAGGTTATGATGCAAGAATTCATTCTGAGATTTTAAAGAAATGGCTTTCAAGTGGTATAAATAAAGCTGGTATACGAGTTTTAGATATGGGACTTGTAGCTACACCTGTGAATTACTTTTCAAATTATGTTGAGAATAATGGTAAAAAGGTATCAGCTTCGATTATGATAACAGGTTCCCATAATCCTCCAGAATATAATGGCTTTAAAATTACATTAGATAAAAATCCATTTTTTGGTGAAGATATTTATGCAATGGGTAAAGATATTTTAAGAAGTAATATGGAGATAGAAGATGATGAAAGGACTCTTTATATAAATACAAAAGATGCATATATAAACTATATGATAAAACAGTTTAAACATTTAAACTTTGGCAATAAAAAATTTATTTTTGATTGTGGAAATGGAGCTGCCGGAACAGTTTTACGAAGTATATTAGATGGGATAGGACTTAATTATAAGATAATGTATGAAGAACCTGATGGAACTTTTCCAAATCATCATCCCAATCCAAGTGAAATAGAAACTCTTATAGATATACAAAAAGAACTAGATACTAAACAATATGATTTAGGATTTGCATATGATGGAGATGCCGATAGGATTGCAGTTTTATCTAAAAAATATAATTTCAAAGGTGATGTATTAGCACTCTTTTTTTCAAGATTTATAGAAAATCCAATAGTAATAGGTGAAGTAAAATGTAGCCAAATTATGTATGATACCATCAATACTTATGGAAAAGCAATAATGTATAAAACGGGACATAGTAATTTAAAAGTAAAAATAAAAGAGACGAATGCTTCATTTGCAGCAGAAGTTAGCGGACATATTTTTTTTAATGATAAATATTTTGGGTATGATGATGCAATATATTCTACGCTAAGAGCTTTAGAGTTATTGTATAACGGATTTGATTATGATAGTGAGTATGAAAAGTTACCAAATCTTTTTTCAACAGATGAGATAAATGTTGATACAACAGACGAAAAAAAATTTCAAATAATCAAAGAGTTAAAGGAAAAATTAACAAAGCCACTACATGAGTTTCCTATAATAAAAGAAATTATTACAATTGATGGTGTGAGAGTTGTTTTTGAGAATGGATGGGGATTGGTAAGAGCTAGTAATACTACTCCTAAACTTGTGACAAGATTTGAGGCTTGTGATGAAAGTACGGCACTACTATACCAAAAAAAATTAATGGAGTTAATTAATGGTTAATATTATATTATGTGGAGGTAATGGTACACGGTTATGGCCTATAAGTAGAACACTTATGCCTAAACAATTTATCAAGCTATTTAATAATAGATCTCTTTTTCAACTCACCGTAGAAAGAAATTCTAATTTGTGTAATAAACAGTTAATTGTGTCAAATAGTGAACAGTATTTTTTAGCAAATGATCAACTTATTGAATTAAATAAAATCAATTCTAATTATTTATTAGAGCCTATTGCTAAGAATACAGCAGCAGCTATAGCCTTAGCATGTATGTCACTAGATAAAAATGAAATAGTACTTGTTACACCTAGTGATCATTTAATTAAAGATGAAGACGAATATAAAAAAGTGTTAATTCAAGCTAAAGAACTTGCAACTCAAAATAAACTTGTTACTTTTGGTATTACACCAACTAATGCTGAAACAGGTTATGGATATATTGAAGAAAAAGATTTAAATGTACAAGCATTCCATGAAAAGCCAAATTTTGAAACTGCTAAGAAATATTTAAAAAAGGGCAATTATTATTGGAATAGTGGTATGTTCTGTTTTAAAGCAAATGTTTTTTTAAGTGAATTAAAGAAATATTCTCCAGAAATTTACAAAACATCGATGCTAGCCTATAAAAACAGTAGGAAAGATAATCTTATAAGAATTAAGTATGAAGATATGGAAAGTATCCCAGAAGATAGTATAGATTATGCAGTTATGGAAAAATCATTATTAGTTAAAGTAATCCCTTCTGATATAGGGTGGTCTGACCTAGGAAGTTTTGATTCGTTATATGATGAATTAGAAAAAGATGAAAATGGTAATACAATAAATACAAACCACATATCATATAATTCAAAAAATAATTTAATTTATGGTGAAGAACGAATTATTTCAACTATTGATATAGAAGATATTATAATTGTTGATACAGCAGATGCCCTATTGATTTCTAAAAAAGGTTCTACACAAAAAGTAAAACAAATTGTTCAAGAAGTTAAAAAGAAAAAATTAGAATTACACAATGTGCATTTACTTGCAAATAGACCTTGGGGTTCATATACTATTTTAGAAGATACAAATGGCTTCAAAATAAAAAAGATTGTTGTTAAACCGGGAGAACGGTTGTCTTTACAAAAACATTTTCACAGAAGCGAACATTGGATAGTTGTTAGAGGAACGGCGACTGTTACAAATGATGATAAAACATATATTGTAAGAGCAAATGAATCAACATATATTAAGATGGGAGATTATCATAGATTAGCAAATTATGGTAAAATTGATTTAATTGTTGTTGAGGTACAAGTTGGTGAGTATACAGGTGAAGATGATATTATTAGGATAGACGATGATTATAATAGAGAAGGAGAAAAATAAAATGCAGAAAAACAAAATAGCTTTAATTACAGGAATAACAGGACAAGATGGAAGTTACCTAGCAGAATTTTTATTAAAAAAAAACTATATTGTTCATGGACTAGTTAGAAGAAGTAGCTTACTGAATACAGATAGGATAGAATATATTTATCAAGACTCCACTATAAATAGTAATAATCTAGTTTTACATTATGGTGATATAACAGATAGCCTGAACATAACAAGAATTATTGAAGAAATACAACCAGATGAAATATATAATCTTGCTGCAATGTCACATGTTCATGTTTCTTTTGAAACACCAGAGTATGTAGCTAATGCAGATGGTATTGGAACATTAAGAATATTAGAAGCTGTTAGGTTATTAAACTTAACTAAAAAAACTAAAATTTATCAGGCTTCTACTTCTGAATTATATGGTAAAGTTCAAGAAACACCACAAAGTGAAACTACTCCATTTTATCCTCGTTCTCCATATGCAGTAGCAAAAATGTATGCATACTGGATTACAGTAAATTATAGAGAATCTTATGATATTTTTGCTTGTAATGGTATATTATTTAATCATGAAAGTCCAGTACGAGGTGAAACTTTTGTAACAAGAAAAATCACAAGAGCAGTTTCAAAGATTGTGCTAGGTTTCCAAGATAAATTATATTTAGGAAACCTTGATGCAAAGAGGGACTGGGGACATGCAAAGGATTATGTACGAATGATGTGGATGATTTTGCAAGCAGAACAAGCAGAAGATTGGGTTATTGCTACTGGTATAACTACTACTGTAAGAGATTTTGTTAAAATGGCTTTTGAATATTGTGGCATAGAATTAGAATTTAAAGGAAATGGTGTAAATGAAATTGCTTTAGTTATGTCTTGCTCTAATCCTAAATACCAAATATCAAAAGGGACGGAAGTATTATCAGTAGATCCAAAATATTTCAGACCAACTGAAGTTGATTTACTATTAGGAGATCCTACAAAAGCAGAAAAAAAACTAAATTGGAAAAGGGAATATCAATTAAATGAGCTTGTAAATGATATGATGAGATATGATTTGGAACTTGTACACAAAGATGTTTATTTACAAGAAGCTGGTTATAAAACTATGAATACCGATAAATTAGGATAAATTATGGAGTGTTATTTATGTAAATCAAAAGACTATCATCAAAGAGAAGGTCAAGTCAGAGACAATGATGAAATTAAAGTATACGAATGTAATATATGTGGTTTAGTATTTTTATCAGATTTTTCACATATTGATGAAAAGTTTTACCAAGAATCAAATATGAATACAGATATAACGAGTGAATATTCAAAATGGCTTCAAGAAACTCAAGAAGATGATAAAAGAAGATTTGAATTTATAAAAAGTAGTATTATTGGACATTCTCTCTTAGATTTTGGTAGTGGAGCAGGAGGTTTTTTAACCCAAGTGAAAAGTATATGTAATGATGTGACAGGGCTAGAATTAGATAGAAGAGTTCAATCGTATTATTTAAATAAAAATATAAAATTTGAAAGTGATATTTATAATTTAAAAGAAAATAGTTTTGATACTATTACAATGTTTCATGTTCTTGAGCATTTAAAAGATCCCATAAGTGTATTAAAGAATCTTTCAAAATCACTTAAAAATAATGGTAGTATTATTATTGAGGTTCCAAATGCTAATGATGCATTATTGTCTATCTATAATAATGATGCCTTTAAAAGCTTTACTTATTGGAGTTGTCATCTTTTTTTATTTACAAAATATTCATTAGAAAAAGTATGTCAGAAAGCTGGCTACAAAGTAGAATTTATAAAGCATATTCAAAGATATCCTTTATCCAACCATATTTATTGGCTTGCTAATAATAAGCCAGGTGGACATAAATATTGGGCTAATTTTTTAGATAGCCCAAGTTTGTCTAAAGAGTATGAATCTTCTTTAGCTGCAGTTGGTGCCACTGATACAATTGTAGCTAAAATAATAAAGAATTAAAAATAATGATTAAAAAAAGTAAAATACTAATTTTTGGAACAGGATTTATAGCAGAAAATTTAACAAGTTTTTTTTTAAAAAATGATAATGAAATAATTATAATTTACAATAATCATTTTTTAGAAAATAATGCTTTAAATGTTAAATACTATTCAATGAAGGAAGATTTTGATAAAGTTTTATTGGATGAAAAACCTGATTATATAATTTGTTTAAGTGGGAATTCATATGTTCCTGACAATAAAAATGTAGCAAAATCTATAGAAACAAATGTACTTAAAATATTGTCATTTATAGAGCACATATATACATCAAATTATTATACATTTGTTAAGAAAATTCTTGTAGTTGGTAGTGCAAGTGAATATGGAAAGTTATATAATAGTCCAATAGATGAAAAAACACCTTTCCACCCAACTTCAACCTATGGTTTGACTAAAATAATATTACAACAAATTTGTCAATATTTTATTGAAAGAGGATTACCTATTGTTTATATTAGACAATTTAATACTACAGGTGTTGGTCAAAGAGAAAGTTTTGTAATCCCTGCATTTATTAATCAAATTGTAGCTATTGAAAAAGGTGCTAAACCTCTAATTAATGTGGGAGATCTTTCACAAGAAAGAGATTTTTTAGATATAAGAGATACTTGCTTTGCATTTAATATTTTATTATTAAAAGGAAGTATTGGACAAGTCTATAATGTTGGTTCAGGTAGATTTTATACAATTAGTAATATTCTAGATTTGATTTTTAAACATTCATATTTATCTAAAGAAAGTGTTATAGTAAAAAAGAATAAAAATTTATTTTCAACTGAAAATAGTTTAAGTAAAAGATTATATGCAGATATAACTAAATTACGGTTGTTAGGGTTTGAACCAAAAATAAATATTGAACAAACAATACAAGATATATTAGAATATTGGAGAAATCAAGATGTTTGATAGTGGAAAAATAAATAAAATATTTAGTTTAAAGAGTAATGAAACTTATATAATAGCAGAGATAGGAATTAACCATAATGGTTCTTTAGATACAGCAATTAAATTAATTGAAGCTTCTAAAGAAGCTGGTGTAGATGCTGTAAAATTTCAAAAGAGACATTTAGAAAGTATATATTCAAATGAAATATTGGATAATGCTAATAATTCAGAATGGAGTTTCGAGTATTTAATTCCATTATTGAAAGAAGTTGAGTTAAAAGAAGATGAATATAAAATTATCAGAAAAAAGTGTGATGATTTAGAAATAGACTTAATTGTTACTCCATTTGATGCAGAATCTGCAAAATTTATATTTGAGTTAGGGGTAAGTGCTTTTAAAATTGCATCAGCTGATATGACAAATATACCTCTTTTGAAATTATGTAATTCATTTAATGTCCCAATGATTATTTCAACAGGAATGTGGAATGACAAGGATATTGAAATATGTACAAATATCTATAAACAAAATAACTTTAAATATGGATTGTTACTAGCTCAATCTACATATCCAGCACCATATGAGACTTTAAATTTAAACTATATAAACACATTAAAAAAATATTCTGACATTGTAGGATATTCAGGACATGAGCGAGGAGTTTTTATTCCAATTTCTGCTGTGACTATGGGCTGTAAAATAATTGAAAAACACATAACTTTTGACAAAAATCAAAAAGGTCCTGATCATAAAGCATCAATGTTACCTGATGAGTGGAAAGAGATGGTTTCTAATATTAGAATGTTAGAAAAAGCTCTTGGTGATAAAAAAGAAATAAACCAAGCAGAAATACAAAATAAAGAAGCGTTTGCAAAATCAGCTGTACCAATTAGAGATTTACCAAGTGGGCATGTACTTATAAAAAATGACATAATATTTAAAGCACCAGGGAAAGGCATATTTCCCCATGAAATAGATAATTATTATGGTAAAGTAATAAAAAATGAAGTAAAAAAAGACCATTATATAAATCAAACAGATTTTGAAGAGATAATTAAATTATCACAGTGGGATAATTTTAATTTTTCTAAACAATGGGGAGTTAAATGTAGGTTTCATGATTATGCTGAATATCAAGTACTTAATAGCCCTTGTATAGAATTTCATTGTTCACAAACTGACTTAGATATTGATTTTAAACCAGATGTTTCTCAATCAGAGTTAATTATTCATGCTCCAGAAATATTTGATAGACAACTAGTTGATATTTGCTCAAATGATAAAAATATTGTAAAAAAATCATTAAATATATTACAGAGAAGTATTGATAAAACTATAGAAATCTCATCATATTTTCCAAAGAAAAAACCTAAGTTGGTAGTACATTTAGGAGGAATGTTTTTAAATAAAAGAGAATTGTCAGACACTTCAGAATTAACAAATATTGCTATTGAAAATTTCAAAAAATTAAATTATGATGAAAATCTTATTGATATAATACCTGAAAATCTTCCTCCACGACCTTGGTATCTTGGAGGGGAATGGTTTCAACATGGTTTTATGTTAGAAGAAGATATGATCAAATTTTGTACTTATTTTAATTTAGGGATAACATATGATATTTGTCATGCAAGTCTTTATTGTAATGAGTTTAATATTGATTTGGTAGATTATACTAAAAGAATTATGCCTTTAGTTAAACATATTCATATTTCAGATGCTTATGGTAATAATGGAGAAGGGGTCCAAATAGGTGAAGGAAGTATTGATTTTGAGAATGTTTTAAAAGAAATTAAAGAATACCAATTTACTTGGGTTCCTGAAATTTGGAGTGGTCATTTACACCATGGTGCAGGAACTTATAAATGTATGAAAATACTAGATACTAAATTTAATCGGTATTTATAATGAATATAGCTTTAATACCAGCTAGATGTGGTAGTAAATCAATCTCCTTTAAAAATATAAAAAATTTCTGTGGTAAACCATTAATTTATTGGAACTTAAAAGCTTTAGAACAATCTAATAATATTGATAAAATATATGTAGCTACAGATTGTGATAAAATAAAAAAAGTTGTTAATTCATTTCAATTTAACAAAGTATTTATTTATGAAAGGGACAAAGAAAATGCTACAGATACAGCAAGTACAGAGGCTGTTTTATTAGAATTTATATATAAAAAAAAGTTTTCTAAAAAAGATAATATTTTATGAGTTTAAGCAACTTCTCCTCTTACTTAAACTTTTGATTTTGATTTAGCTCTTGAACAGTTTAATAAAATTAAATCAGATTCTTTGTTAACATGCACAAGAGTTAAAAGCTTTTTTTGGGATAATAACGGTAGTGCCTTAAATTACGATTATAAAAATAGACCAAGAAGACAAGATTTTGATGGAGTATTAGTGGAAAATGGAGCTTTTTATATAAATAATATTGATAATATATTAAAATATAAAAATAGATTGTCTGGAAAAATAGAAATTTATGAAATGAATGAATATAAAAATATTGATATAGATGAAGAAGATGATTGGTTAGTCGCGGAAAAAATGATGAAAAAGTATATCCTAGAAAAAAAGGTTTAGTATATTGAATTATTATAAGATAACAGAAAACTTTTATGAACAGAATAAAAAATATTTGACTAAAGTTGAAATTTATTTTGAAAGAAAATTAAAAATTCCTAAATATATTACCAAAGATACATTAAAAACATATATAGTTAAGATTAATAAAGGATGTAACTTAGAAAAACTTATAGGATATAATTTTTTTGATAGTATAAAGATGTTTTTCATATATTATTTATATTTAATGTATATGCTAATTAAAAACTTATTAAATAAAGATGTTAAACAAGTAAAGTCATATGATTTATTTTTTGAATATTTAGAAAAAAACTCTCTTGACTACTATGGTAGTATATTAAATAATGATTACAAAAAATGTTTAATTAATAAAACAAATGATACGATTGATAATCAATATATTGATATTATAAATGTAAATTTAAGTTACAAAATAAATCATATTTTTAATTTATATAAGAAAATATTTTTTTCTTTTTTTTTAATTAATAAAGTTTCAAGAGAAACGAATACCAATTTTGTATTGGTTATCTTATCAATATATAAACAAATATTATTAATTGAATCAAATATCTCTAATTTAAAAGGTAAGGTTTTACTTTCATATGATGATAATGGGTTTAACTCTTTAAGGTATTTTTACTATAAAAAGTCTTTTAGTAACATCATATTAATTCAAAATGGAATTCGAACGGGTTACACCTCATGTTATGAAGGTAATATGTATTCATATAGTGATTATTATTTTTCATTTGGTTCTAAAAGTACTGATGCTCAAAAAGGTATGAATTGCAAAAATATAATTCCAATAGGTTCTATACGATTAGGAGATATAGTAGAAAAATATAATAATCTTGATATTACTAATGATATAGTATTTATTGAACAATTGGGTCCTGGATGTGGGTTTCATATGAATTCTTATATGAAATGTATTAATTTACTTATAGAATTTTCTAAAAAAAATAATTTTAAGATAGTGTACAGAGTTGCTGCTAAAAGAAGTGTTATGGAAGAAGAGGCAAAAAATTGTAATCTTGTAAAAATAAGATTAGATACAGCAAAAAAAATAAAAGAAATGTTTTCAGATACCAGTATTATAATAGATGAATACGATTCTTTAAACTCATATGAAACTGTTGCTAAGAGTAAAGTAGTATGTTTCTATACATCAACATTAGGATTTGAAGCATTAGCATTTAATAAAAAAGTCTTAAATTTAAATTTTGATAAAAGCGGGCATTGTTTTTCATTGAAAAATGGTATAGGTGTTCTTGTAAATAATGAATATAAATTATTTGAAGAGAAACTGTTGTCATTGTTAAATGAGAATCAAAATGAAGAGATGTATAAAGAATATTTTGAAAAACAAAAAAAATACTTTATGTCTCTTGGTGGTAATCCAAGAGAAATAGTTAAATTATACATAGCTAAAATAATTAATGGTCTTTAGGGTAGTTTAGTATGAATAGTGTATTGGAATTAATAGGTAGAAAAAAAGCGTTATTTAACAGTGATATTATTAAAAATGAACATGAATTAAATAAAATAGTATCTAACTCTACTTTTTTAGTACTTGGAGGTGCTGGAAGTATAGGACAAGCAGTTACAAAAGAAATTTTCAAACGAAATCCTAACAAACTTCATGTAGTAGATATATCTGAAAATAATATGGTTGAATTAGTTCGTGATATAAGAAGTTCTTTTGGATATATAAATGGTGATTTTCAAACTTTTGCATTAGATATTGGTAGTACGGAATATGATGCTTTTATTAAACAAGATGGTAAATATGATTATGTTTTAAATTTATCTGCACTTAAACATGTTCGAAGTGAAAAAGATCCATTTACTTTAATGAGGATGCTTGAAACAAATATTTTTAATACAGATAAAACTCTTCAACAGTCAATTGATAATGGAACGAAAAAATATTTTTGTGTAAGTACAGATAAAGCAGCAAATCCAGTAAATATGATGGGTGCAAGTAAAAGGATTATGGAGATGTTTGTGATGAGAAAATCAAAACAAATAGGTGTTTCTATGGCAAGATTTGCTAATGTTGCTTTTAGTGATGGAAGCTTGTTGCATGGCTTTAATCAGCGTATTCAAAAACAACAACCAATAGTCGCACCAAATGATATAAAAAGATATTTTGTGACACCTCAAGAAAGTGGAGAACTTTGTTTAATGAGTTGTATTTTTGGTGAAAATAGAGATATATTTTTCCCAAAACTTAGTGAAAACTTACATCTGATTACTTTTTCGGAAATTGCAATTAAGTATCTTGAAGATTTAGGTTATGAGCCATATCTATGTAAAGATGAAGATGAAGCAAGGGAATTGGTAAAAAAACTACCATCACAAGGGAAATGGCCTTGTCTATTTACTTCTAGTGATACAACTGGTGAAAAAGATTTTGAAGAGTTTTTTACAGATAAAGAAACTTTAGATATGGATAAATTTGAAAATCTTGGAATTATTAAAAATGAAGCTTTATTTGATGAATATAAATTAAATAATTTTGAAAATACTATTAAGAATTTCAAACAAAATTTATCTTGGACTAAAGATGAAATAGTAAAAGAGTTTTTTACTATGATTCCTGATTTTGGACATAAAGAAACTGGTAAGTATCTTGATGGGAAGATGTAATGCAAAAAATAGTTGAGTTTATTCAAGATACTTTTAAACGAAAAGACTTTGTACCCTTACATGAGCCAAGATTTATTGGTAATGAAAAGAAATATTTAAATGATTGTATAGATTCTACATTTGTTTCAAGTGTAGGAAAATATGTAGATCAGTTTGAAAAAGAGTTTGCTTTAAAAGTTGGAAGTCGTTATGCAATTGCAACAGTCAATGGAACATCTGCTCTCCATATATCTCTTATTTTAGCTGATGTTCAACGAGATGATGAAGTAATAACTCAACCTCTTACATTTATAGCAACTTGTAATGCAATTAGTTACATTGGAGCAAAACCGATATTTGTAGATGTTGATTTGGATACTATGGGGTTAAGTCCAGATTCTTTACAATCTTTTTTAGAGATAAACTGTGAAGTTAAAGAGAATATCTGTATTAATAAAAAAACTGGAAAGACTATAAAAGCTTGTGTCCCTATGCATACATTTGGACATCCTTGTAGAATGGAAGAGATAAAAGAGATATGTGATAAATGGAGCATATCTTTAGTGGAAGATGCAGCTGAATCATTAGGAAGTTATTATAAGGGTAAACATACTGGTACATTTGGAAAAGTTGGAGCTTTCAGTTTTAACGGAAATAAAATTATAACAAGTGGTGGAGGAGGGGCACTAGTCACTGATGATGAAAGACTAGCAAAAAAAGCAAAGCATTTAACTACGACAGCAAAAATACCACACCCTTTTGAGTATATTCATGATGAGGTGGCTTTTAATTATCGTATGCCAAATTTAAATGCAGCTCTTTTAGTTGCACAACTTGAACAATTGGATAGTTTTTTAAAATCAAAAAGAGGATTAGCTCAAAAATATAAAGAATTTTTTTCAAATGAAGATATAAAATTTATAGAAGAACCATGCAATCCCGCAGGAACGAGGACAAAAGATTCAAAATCAAATTATTGGCTTCAAGCTATTTTATTAAAAGATAAAAAACAAAGAGATGAGTTTTTAGAGTTTACAAATAAAAGTGGTGTAATGACACGACCAATTTGGGGATTGATGAATGAGCTTGAAATGTTCAAAGATTGCCAAAAAGATGACTTGAAAAATGCTACATATCTAGAAGCAAGAATTGTAAATATACCAAGTAGTGTGATATTATAATGGAAAAAGAACAAATAGTTTTAATTGGTGGTGGTGGACATTGTCGTAGTGTGATTGATGTGCTTGAACAGCAAAACAAATATGAAATAATTGGAATAGTTGATAAAAAAGAATTATTGGGTGTAGATGTATTGGGATATAAAATTATTGCTTGTGATGATAATTTGGAAACTATTTTTGAAACTTGTAAAAATGCAATAATTACAGTGGGACAGATAAAAACAAATGAGATAAGAGTTGAGTTATTTAATAGGTTAAAAAAAATAGGATTTCATTTTCCTGTAATTATTTCACCATTAGCTTATGTATCAAAACATAGTAGTATATCTGAAGGAACTATTATTATGCATCAAGTTTTGATTAATTCAAATGTTACTATAGGAAAAAATTGTATAATTAATAGTAAAGCGTTAATAGAACATGATGTTACTGTTGGAGACAATTGTCATATATCAACAGCAAGTGTTTTAAATGGCAATGTTATAGTTGAAAATGATACATTTTATGGTAGTAATACAACTTCAAAAGAGGGTATAAGTATTGAAGGTTTTATAAAGGCGGGGAGTTTGGTAAAATGAATAAAGTATTTATAATAGCAGAGGCAGGTGTAAATCATAACGGAAGTATTGAACTTGCAAAAAAACTTATAGATGTTGCAAGTGAGTCAGGAGTAGATGCGGTTAAGTTTCAAACTTTTAAAGCTGAAAATTTAGTAAGTAAAAATGCACAAAAAGCAGAGTATCAAAAAATAAACATGAATGATGCTGATGATTCTCAGTTTAATATGCTAAAAAGATTAGAACTAGATATTGAAACACATAAAGAACTTATAGCTTACTGTAAAACTAAAAATATTATGTTTTTATCAACTCCTTTTGATCATGATAGTATAGAACTTTTAAATGATTTAGGTTTAGAGATATTTAAAATACCAAGTGGGGAAATCACAAATCTTCCATATCTTAGACACATAGGAAAACTAAATAAGAAAATAATTCTTTCAACTGGTATGGCAGATATTGGTGAAATAGAAGATGCCTTAGATATTTTAATACAATCAGGAATAAAAAAAGAAAGTATCACAGTTTTACATGCAAATACTATGTACCCAACACCTATGGAAGATGTAAACTTAAAAGCTATGGTTACTATTGGAAATACTTTTAATATAGATTATGGATATAGTGACCATACACTTGGAATTGAAGTTGACATTGCTGCAGTCGCTATGGGGGCAAGTGTCATTGAAAAACATTTTACTTTAGATAAAACTATGGAAGGACCTGACCATAAAGCTTCATTAGAGCCAGATGAATTAAAAGCTATGGTAAAGGCTATAAGAAATATTGAATTAGCTTTGGGAAGTAGTATCAAAAAACCAAGTAAAAGCGAAAGACCAAATAAAGTCATAGCTAGAAAAAGTATAGTAGCAAAAAAAACTATCAAAAAAGGTGAAACTCTAATAGAAGAGAATATTACTATAAAAAGACCCGGTAACGGAATAAATCCAATGCGATGGGATGAGATAGAAGGAAGTGTTGCCTTTAAAGATTATGATGAAGATGAGTTAATATGATGCACGAACAAAGTGAGAAAACTAATAAACGAAAAATATGTGTTGTAACAGGTACAAGAGCTGAATATGGATTACTATATTGGCTAATGAAAGAGATTGTAGCAGATGAAGAACTAGAGCTTCAAATTATAGCTACAGGTATGCACTTAAGTCCAGAATTTGGATTGACATATAAAGAGATAGAAAAAGAGTTCAAAATAGATAAAAAAATAGAGATGCTTTTATCTTCAGATACTTCAATAGGTATTTCGAAATCTATGGGATTGGCTCAAATATCATTTGCAGAGAGTTATGAAGAGTTAAAGCCTGATATTGTTGTAGTTCTTGGTGATAGATTTGAGATTTTTTCTGCAGTAAGTTCGGCAATGATAGCAAGAATTCCTATTGCCCATCTTCATGGGGGAGAAACTACTGAAGGTGCCTTTGATGAATCTATACGACACTCTATAACAAAGATGAGTCATTTACATTTTACTGCGACAGAAGAATATAGAAAGAGAGTAGTTCAACTCGGGGAAGACCAGAATAGAGTTTTTAATGTAGGAGGAATGGGAACAGAAAACATTAAAAGACTAGAGCTTTTGAGTAAAGATGATTTTGAAAAATCAATTGAATTTAAGCTTAATAAGAAAAATATTTTAGTGACTTTTCACCCTGTATCTTTAGAAAACTCAACTGCTAAAGAGCAATTTAAAGAACTCCTTGATGCAATAGATGAATTAAAAAATACAAATATAATCTTTACTAAAGCCAATAGTGATACAGATGGAAGAATAATAAATCAAATGATAGATGAGTATGTACTTGAAAATTCTCATAAATCCATTTGTTTTACATCTTTAGGACAGTTAAGATACCTCAGTGCTTTACAATATGTGGATACTATGGTTGGGAATAGTTCAAGTGGACTCGCTGAAACACCAAGTTTTAAGGTTGGAACTATTAATATTGGGGATAGACAAAAAGGAAGAATAAAAGCAAAGAGTATAATAGATTGTGAACCAAACAAAAGTTCTATTTTGCAAGCTTTTGCTAAGCTATACTCAAAAGCTTTTCAAAAAAGTCTAACAAGTACTATAAACCCTTATGGTGAAGGATGTGCAAGTGTGAAAATAATAGAAGAATTAAAAAAAGTAGATTTAAAAAATATATTAAAGAAGTCATTTTATGATTTAAAGGTAGATTAATGGATAATTATAAAAATATATTATTAAGTCCAACTTCAACTATCAAAAAAGCTTTAGAAATCATAAATCAAGGTTCAATGAGAATAGCGCTTGTAGTTGAGGATAATAAACTTATTGGAGTTATCTCTGATCCAGATATACGAAGAGCAATGATGAAAAATATTTCACTAGAAGATAATATTGAAAGTATTTATAATAAAAATCCCTTTAAATGCTATATTAGTGAAACTAAAGAGGAAATAATAGCTAAAGCAATTGAAAAGAATATCTATGAAATTCCAATTGTTGATAGTGAAAATAATCTTATAGGATTTGAAACACTTACACATTTATTAAAACCTACAACTCATCAAAATAAGGTAGTACTTATGGTCGGTGGATTAGGGACAAGACTTAGGCCACTTACAGAGAATACTCCCAAACCTATGCTAAAAGTAGGGGAAAGACCAATACTGGAAACAATAATTCTAAATTTTAAAAAATATGGTTTTATAGATATTATTTTAAGTGTAAGTTACAAATCACATGTGATAGAAGAATATTTTGGAGATGGAACAAAGTTTGGGGTTCATATAGAATATATACACGAAAAAAAGAGAATGGGAACAGCAGGTGCTTTGAGTTTAATTAAAGAAAAACTAAAAGAGTCATTTTTTGTAATGAATGGAGATTTACTTACAAATATAAACTTTGAACATATGATGGATTATCATATCTCTAATAATTCTTATGCAACAATGGGAGTAAGAGAATATGATTTTCAAGTTCCTTATGGGGTTGTAAATATAGATGGTATTAATATAAAAAATATAGAGGAAAAACCTACTCATACTTTTTATGTAAGTGGTGGGGTATATATATTAAGTCCTAAAGTATTAGATTTGATACCAAATGAAAAATTTTATGATATGCCAACATTGTTTGAAAATATAATCAATAAAAATTTAAAAAGTATATCATTCCCTATACACGAGTATTGGCTTGATATTGGGAGAGTAGAAGAGTTTGAAAAAGCTAATAATGAATATATGAGGCATTTTGATTGAAAGTTTTAATTATAGGATATGGTTCTATTGGAAAAAGGCATGATGATGTTCTATTGAAATTTGAGAATATTACCCGTATAGATATAGTTACAAAACAAATTATTCAAAACCGGCAAACATATTTAACGCTTTCAGAAGTTGAGAATATTTCTATATACGATTATTTTATCATTGCTTCGGAAACAAATAAGCATCTTGAACAGCTGAAATATATAGATTCTGTAGTGAAAGATAAGCTTATTTTTTGTGAAAAACCACTTTTCGAAACACAAAAAAATTTAACTGTTAAAAATAGTGTTTTTGTGGGTTATGTCCTTAGATTCCACCCTTTACTACAAAAATTAAAACAAAAAGTAGAAAAAGAAAAGATAATAAGTATCAATGTAAATTGTGGACAATATTTACCATCATGGAGACCTAATAGTTGTTATCAAAATTCGTATAGTGCAAAAAAAGAAGAAGGTGGTGGAGTGCTTTTGGACTTAAGTCATGAAATTGATTATGTACAGTGGCTATGTGGAGAATTATCTGAGATAAAAAGTTTTCAAGTGAAAGTTTCTGATTTAGAAATAGATTCTGATGATTTAGTTACATTTATAGCAAGAGCTAAAAATGGGGCGATGATCAATATATCTATAGATTATATTACAAAAATTACTTATCGAACTATGTTTGTAAATACAATAGAAAAAACTTATAAGCTAGATTTTATTGACAATACTTTAATTAGTAAAGATAAATTGGGTTTTGAAACTAAAGAATCACTGTCAAATCTTGAACGCGACTTTATGTTTGAACAGATGCATAAATCGGTTTTAACTGACCATATCAATGTATGTACTTATAATGAAGCTAAAAATGTAATGAATACAATTAAAATTATACAGGAGCAAAATAATGAATAAAATTTTGTGTACAATTTGTGCTAGAGGTGGCTCAAAAGGTGTTAAAAATAAAAATATAAAAGAATTATCTGGAAAACCATTGATTGCTCATACAATAGAGCAAGCTAAAAATTCTAAATTATTTGAACATATTGTTATAAGTACTGATTCTGATGATATAGCAAAAATTTCTAAAGAATATGGAGCAGAGGTTTTTTTTAAAAGAGATGCAACTATGGCATCTGATACAGCTGGAAAAATTGATGTGATTAAAGATGCTTTTAAAAGAAGTGAAGAGTATTATAATACAAAATTTGATTATCTTATTGATTTAGATGCTACAGCACCATTGAGAGATATGGAAGATATTATTAACTCTTTTGAACAGTTTATAAAAAATGATAATGATAATTTAATAACAGCGATGCCAAGTAGAAGAAGTCCATATTTTAATCTTGTGGAGCAAGATAGTGGTGGAAAAGTTTATTTATCTAAAACATTAGATAGTACCATTGTGAGACGCCAAGATGTTCCCAAAAGCTATGATATGAATGCTTCAATCTATATATGGAAACGAGAAATTATTTTAAATGAAAATTCATTATTTTTAGATAATACTGGATTATATGTGATGCCAGAAGAGAGATCAATAGATATTGATACTGAATTAGACTATAAATTTGTAGAGTTTTTAATAAAGGAAAAGAATGCTTAAAGATAAAGTAGTAGTTATAACAGGTGGGGCTGGACTTATTGGTAAAGAGTTTGTTAAGGCTGTTGTTGAAAATAACGGAATTGCAATAATTGCTGATATAAATGAGGAGATAGGTAAAGAAGCAAAAGAGTTTTTATCAAGAGAATTAAATACTAAAAATATTGATTTTATACAACTTGATATTACTTCAAAAGAGTCTTTAAAGAATTGTATAGATTTTTTAAATGAAAAATATCAACGAATTGATGCTTTAGTAAACAATGCATATCCACGAAATAAAAACTATGGAAAACATTTTTTTGATGTAGAATACGATAGTTTTGTAGAAAACTTAGGGCTTAATCTTGGAGGTTATTTTACAGCTTCTCAACAATTTGCAAAATATTTTCAAAAGCAAAATTATGGTAACATTGTCAATATATCCTCTATATATGGAGTAGTGGCACCTAAGTTTGATATATATGAAAATACACAGATGACTATGCCAGTTGAATATGCAGCAATTAAGTCTGGACTTATTCATCTTACAAAGTATATGGCAAAATATTTTAAAGGAATGAATATAAAAGTAAATACTATAAGTCCTGGTGGGATTTTAGATACACAGCCAGAAGAATTTTTAAATAAATATAAAAAAGAGTGTTTGAACAAAGGTATGTTAGAAAGTAAAGATTTAAAAGGGACATTAGTATATTTACTTAGTGAAATGAGTCAGTATGTTAATGGACAAAATATTATTGTAGATGATGGATTTTCTATATAAAGGATGGTATAGTAATGAGAACAAGAATTATAGCAAAATTAGATGTGAAGCCACCTTATGTAGTAAAACCAGTTCATTTTGAAGGTTTGAGAAAAATAGACTTTCCTTTTAATTTAGCTCAAAAATACTATGATCAAGGTGCAGATGAAGTTATGTATATAGATATAGTTGCTTCACTGTATCAACGAGAAATATTATTTGATGAGATTGAAAAAGCTGCTAATACTTTATTTATACCATTTGGTGTAGGTGGGGGAATTAAAACAATAGAAGATATGTCAAAATTGTTTCATATAGGTGCGGACAAAGTACTTCTTAATACCTATGCTGTACAAGAAGATCCTAGTATTATCGATAAAGCAGCTGAAATTTTTGGAAGTCAAGCAGTAGTAGTGAATATTGAAGCTAAAAAATGGGATAACTACTGGGAATGTTATACAGATTGTGGAAGAATACAAAGTAAAAAAAATGTATTAGAGTGGGTGAAAGAAGTAGAAGGAAGAGGTGCAGGTGAGATTTTGTTGCAATCTGTAGATTGTGATGGACGACAACGAGGATTTGATATAGAATTGTCTAAACAAGTTGTAGAGGCTGTAAATATACCGGTAGTTGTAGCTAGTGGTGCAGGTAAACTTGAAGATATAAAAGAACTAATTATTAATGCTAGACCAAGTGGTGTTGCCATAGCTAGCTTGCTACATTATAATGAATATACAATTAAAGATATTAAAGAGTATTTAAGTAAAAATGGTATTGAGGTATCACAATGAGTAATTTAATCGGTATTGTAAATTATGGAATAGCGGGGAATATTCACAGTATAAAAAAAGCAATAGAAAAAGCTGGTGGTATTGCTAAAGTTATAAATAATAAAAAAGAATTTAGTGAAGTATCAAAAATAGTAATTCCAGGTGTTGGTAGTTTTAAAGATGCCATGCAAGAACTTGAGAATGATGATTTATTGAACACCTTAAAAGAAGAGATAAAACATAAACCTACTTTAGGAATATGTTTAGGTATGCAAATACTTTCAACTTTAGGTTTTGAATATGGTCAGAGTCAAGGTTTGGATGCTATAAAAGCAGAAGTAAAGCCTATAATAGTAGATGCAAAAGTTCCACATATGGGATTTAATACATTAGAAATGATCTCTCAAAATGTATTGCTAAAGGGGATAGAAAATGAAGAGTTTTACTTTATGCATTCTTTTGAAGTTGTAAACTATACAAATATTGTATCTCTAACAGATTATGCTGGACATAAATTTGTATCATCTATACAAAAAAATAATATATTTGGAGTGCAGTTTCATCCTGAAAAAAGTAGAGAAGCTGGTATTAAACTGTTTAAAAATTTTGTTGAACTGTAGGGAGAGATAGCATGAGTGAATTATTTGGTAAATATGGATTACCATTAGAAGTTAAGTTTTGTAAAAAATGTACAATGAATAATCAAAGACCATCTTCTACAGTAGAATTTAAACAAAAAGAGGGTGAGACCAAAAGAACATTAGCTTTTGGTGAAGATGGTATCTGTGAAGCTTGTCGATATGCAGAGATGAAAAAATCTATAAATTGGGAAGATAGACATGAACAGTTAGAGGAATTATGTAATAAATTCAGAAGAGATGATGGACGATATGATGTTGTAGTTCCAGGAAGTGGTGGTAAAGACAGTGTACAAGCCGCACATATTTTGAAATATAAGTATAATATGAATCCTATTTTAATAACTTGGCCACCAGCATTATATACAGAAATAGGTAGAAGAAACTTTGATTCTTGGTTAAATGCTGGGTTTGCCAACTATACCTATAATCAAAATAAAAAATTACATAGGTTTTTAACAAAAAGTGCATTTTTGAACCTAGGGCATCCGTTTCAACCTTTTATTTTAGGACAAAAAAACCTTGCTCCTAGATTGTCAGTTTTATTAGATATTCCTCTTGTTATATTTGGTGAAAATGAAGCAGAATATGGAAATGCCATTGAAGATAATGAAAAACCAACAAGAGATCCAAAGTACTATAGTGCAGAATTAAGTATTAAAGATCTTGTTTTAGGAGGAGTGTCAGCGGATGAACTTCTAAATAAATATGGTTATAAACTATCAGATTTGGAAGCATATTTCCCTGTTAATCCTTACGAAATAGAAAAAACTGGAACAGAGGTTCACTATTTAGGATACTATGTAAAATGGCATCCTCAAGAAACATATTATTATTCTGTTGAAAATAGTGATTTTATGCCAAATGATCATAGAACAGAAGGAAGTTTCAGTAAATATAGCTCTTTAGATGATAAAATTGATTGGTTACATTATCATACTACAACTATTAAATTTGGAATTGGTAGAGCAACATATGATTCAGCGCAAGAGATAAGAAATGGAGATATTACTAGGGATGAGGGAATTGCCCTTATAAAAAGATTTGATGGAGAATTTCCAGAACAGTATATAAAAGATTGTTGTGAGTATATGGATATTTCTTTACAAGATTATCATGATGCAATTGAAAAATTTAGGTCCCCACATCTTTGGGATAAAAAGAATGGAATATGGGAATTAAAGCAACCCATTTGGAAAGAAAAAAATAAAATTACTTTATAATATATACGAAATATTTCAGTTAGTTATGTGTAACAATAGATATAATAAGGTTATTTAATATAAATTTTTATTAGAAAGGGAGAATGATAAGTGAAAGATTTTTTTGAAATGTATACAAAAAATTTAAAAGATATGTTAGATAATATTAATTATGATGATATTGATAAAATAATACAAAGACTAGAAAAAACAATAGTTGATAATGCAAAAATTTATATAGTAGGAAATGGAGGAAGTTCAGCAACGGCATCTCATATGGCAAATGATTTAGGTGTAGGTTTAAGAAGAAGAGGAATAATAAATTTCAATATAGTAAGTTTAGGTGATAATTCAGCAGTAACAAGTGCAATTGCTAATGATATTGGATTTGAAAATATTTTTTATATGCAACTTGAAGGTATTTTAAAACCAGAAGATGTCGTTATTGCGATATCTTGTAGTGGAAATTCTCCTAACATTACAAAAACAGTTAATTATGCTAAAAATATTGGCTCAACAGTTATTGGGATAACTGGATTTAGTGGAGGCGAGCTTAAAAAGTTAAGTGATATAAACTTTCATGTTGAAACTGGTGCAGGCAATTATGGTCTCGTTGAAGATATGCATATGATTTTAGATCATATGATTTATTCATATTATATCGATAAAAGACAAGTTTAGTGTTAAATATTATGTTTTAGTAAAGAAGTAATTATTTTTTATAAAAGTTAAAAAGGGTTATAAATTAAAATAATAATTGTAGTGAATAGTAAAAGTATTTTTTTTAAAAGGAGATTTTGTGAGTGACAAATTCAGTATAGATAGTCATAAATTAATATTTCATCCAATACGAGTATCAAAGTGGTATGAAGCTGGTGATGATTGGGAAAAACTAAAGAAAGTTTATCCGATATATGTTGAGGTATCTCCGTATGGTGGTTGTAATCATCGATGTACATTTTGTGCATTAGATTATATGGGCTATGAAAATATTGGGTTAGAATTTGATACATTAAAAAATACATTAACCAATATGGCTGAAAAAGGTGTTAAGAGTGTGATGTTTGCAGGAGAAGGTGAGCCTTTGCTCTTTAAAGGATTAGACTTGATTGTAGAACATTGTTCTAAAGTAGGTATAGATACTTCATTAACAACAAATTTTGTGCCATTAAATAAGAAGAATATTGAAAGATGTATGGAGAACTGTTCTTGGATAAAAGTTAGTTTAAATGCCGGTACTGCAAAAAGTTATGCAGAAATTCATCAAACGACTGAAAAAGATTTTGAACGAGTTATGAGTAACTTAAAATATGCACTTGAATATAAAAGAAAAAATAATTTAAAATGTACTCTGGGTGTACAAATGCTTTTACTTCCAGAAAATAAAGATGAGGTGGAAATTTTAGCAAAAGAATGCAAAGATATGGGCATTGACTATCTTGTCGTTAAGCCATATTCTCAACATATTTTTAGCGAAACAGATAAATATGCTAATATAGATTATAGTAAAATGATGTATGTTGGTGAAGAGTTAAAAAAGTTTAATGATGATAAGTTTCATGTAGTATTTAGGGCGAATACAATGCAAAAACATGTTGAAAAGAAACAGCCTTATGATAAATGTCACTCGACTCCATTTTTTTGGGGATATATAGCTGCTGATGGAAAAGTTTTTGGTTGTAGTGCATATCTTGGAGAAGATAAATTTTGCTATGGTAATATATATAATAATAGTTTTCAAGACATTTGGGAAGGTGATAAAAGAAAAGAATCATATGAATATGTTAAAAATGAATTAGATATAAAAAATTGTAGAGTAAATTGTAGAATGGATGAAGTAAATCGTTATTTATGGGATCTTAAAAACCCAAATAATCATGTAAATTTTATTTAAAGGTTAAGTATGAAAGTAGTAGTTACGGGTGGCGCAGGTTTTATTGGATCACATATGGTAGATCTTCTTGTATCAAAGAATTATGAGGTTACAGTTATTGATAATCTTGCTAATGGTAGACTAGATAATATTGAGCATCATAAAGGTTCTATAAGATTTGTAAATATAGATATCGGTGATTATAATATAAACTTAGATGAGTATTTTCATGATGTAGATTATGTCTTTCATTATGCTGCTTTAGCAGATATAGTACCATCAATAAACAACCCATTAACTTATCATAAAGCAAATGTTGATGGAACTATTAATGTTTTAGAAGCTTCAAAAAAATCTCAGAATCTTAAAAAGTTTGTTTATGCGGCATCTAGTTCATGTTATGGCATTCCTGAAGTATATCCAACTCCTGAAACAAGTCCTATTAAGCCAGAATATCCTTATGCCCATACAAAAACTGTTGGTGAACAGTATGTAATGCATTGGGGATTAGTTTATGATATGCCAGTAGTATCTATGAGATTTTTTAATGTATATGGAATTCGACATAGAACTAGTGGTACATATGGTGCAGTTTTTGGTGTGTTTTTAGCACAACTATTAAATAACAAACCACTAACAATTGTTGGAGATGGTGAACAAACAAGAGATTTTACCTATGTAACAGATGTTGTTGATGCTTGTTATACGGCAAGCCAAAGTGACTATGTTCGTGAAATATTTAATGTAGGAAGTGATAATACTTATAGTATTAATTATTTAGTAGAGCTTTTAGGTGGTAATAAGAAATATATTCCAAAAAGACCAGGTGAACCAGATTGTACTTATGCTGATATCTCTAAAATTAAAGAAAAACTAAACTGGTTTCCAAAAGTTACATTTGAAAATGGTGTTCAAATTATGCTTGAAAACATAGAACAGTGGAGGGATGCTCCTGTGTGGGATGAAGATAGTATAAATGAAGCTACAAAAGATTGGTTTGAATGTTTAGGAGAAAAATAAGTGTTAAATAGCTCTGATATAAGAAAAAAAACTATTGCATTGTCATGTAACACTGGCGCAGGTCATTTAGCTCCGTCGTTATCTTGTGTGGAAATGCTTACAACTCTTTTTGGAAAATTCTTAAAGTATAATATAAATAATCCTCAAGATAATGACAGAGATAGATTGATTTTTAGCAAAGGACATGGTGCTTATGCATACTATGTTATATTAAATGAACTTGGATTTTTACCAGATAATGAATTAGAAACATTCTATAATGGTGCTAGTATCAAAGGGTGCTTAACTCAAAACTTAGATTATATGATTGAAGCTTCAACAGGTTCTTTGGGACATGGGTTACCAATTTCAGTAGGTATAGCACAAGCCTTTAAAATGCAAGGAAAAGATAATAAAGTTGTATGTGTTGTTGGTGATGGGGAGATGCAAGAGGGTAGTAATTTTGAAGCCTTATCTTTAGCTTATAGATTTAAACTTGATAATTTACTTTTAATTGTAGATGGAAATGGATTGCAAGCTATGGATAGAGTAGAAGATGTCGGATTGGATAATAATAGACTTGCTAAAGTTTTAAATGCATACACTGATAATTTTCATCAAATAGATGGACACAATGAGGTTTTGCTAGAAGAATCTATGGGTAAATTTTTTAATAATAAAAATGACATGTTATCAATTATTGTATGTGACACTATTAAAGGAAAAGGTATAAAAATGTGTGAAGATTCAATATCTCATCATTTTAGATGTCCAACACAGGATGGATATATTTTAGGTTGTGACAATGGTAAATGAATTAGCAACAAAACAAGAAGTGATGGCTGAAATATACACATACTTTAAAGATGATGAGAGTATGAGTCTTTTAGTTGGAGATATGGGATTTGCTGTTCTTGATGATTTTTTCTATAATCATAAAAATAGAACATTTAATACGGGAATTTGTGAACAAGCAACAATTAGCATGAGTGCTGGTATGTATTTAGCAGGATTAAAACCTCTTGTGTATTCTCAAGTTCCATTTTTAGTTATGAGAGCTTACGAGCAAATTCGATATGATTTAAATGAGCATCAAATGAATATAAAACTAGTTGGAGTTGGCGCAGACAATTATTTTAGTACACTTGGACGAAGTCATTGCATGGATGATGATGATATAAAAATGATGAAGATATTTAAAAATTTTAAAATTTTTGCACCTACTAATGAAACACTCAAAAATGATATAAAAGAGATGTTTGATTATAATGGTCCAACATATTTAAGATGTAAATAATTAAGATAAGGCAAAAAATTGAAAAATATAAAAATTTATGAAAAAAATATTTTGTTATATAATGATAAGCATATTAACACTAATTACAATAAATGTAATCAATGTATAGAATATAAAGAAATAGAAAATGGATGTGAACTTACGATTAGTGTTAATCCAAATTCACATGTCATTGATAATGCTGTATTTGATATATCTAATAATGATAAATATCTTCAGGGTGTAATGAATGCCTTTTGTGAGATTATTAGAGGACTACCAATTTTAGAAGCACAAGATCATAGTGTATTGAGACTAGAAAATTTACTAAGAGATGATTCTATGGTACATAGTATTAAAGGTGTTATAATGCCATCTAATAGTTGTGAAATTTTTAAAACGCCATTACATTTAATTAGAAACATATATAAACAATATTGCGAAACTCAAAATTATCAACCTATTGTAAATACTTATAGTCCAAACGCAATAACAAAGTGGAAAAACTTAGATATAAAAGAAAGAGAAAATATAGTGTCTGAAAATATAGCTACTTTTTGTAAAAAAAATAATATAGATAATTATGACATTAAACTAATTGGAGATATGCGCGTTGAATTTTTTGCAGATAAAGAGATATACCCTTCTCTTGCTAAATTACTTTTTGATATGGAAACAAGCATAAGTAAAGAATTGGGATTTTCACTAGAAATTATGTTTGTTGAAAAACAAGATGCTAACAGAAAAAGAAAGAACTAAAAATGAAAAATAAAGAACTGATCTTAGATGGTACTAAATTAGCTTGGCATGGTGAGCGTGTACAACAATGGTTAAATGGAGAAAGAATAGCTCCAATTACAATAGATATGTCTTTAACAAGAGCTTGTAATTATGGATGTGGTTTTTGTTATGCAAGATTACAAGAAAATGATAGATTTGAAATTACCAAAGAAATAATTGATAATTTTCTTGAAGATTGTGCTGAAATGGGAGTTAAAGCTATTAGTTTAGTTTCAGATGGAGAAAGTTCTATTCATCCTGATTATGTACATACTATTATAAAAGGTTCCGAACTTGGTATTTCAATGGCTGTAGCTACACATGGATGGAACACAAGAAAAGATGATTTAGAAAAAATTTTACCTCACTTAACTTATTTACGTGTAAATTTCTCTGCAGGTGAACCTAAAAGATACTCTGAAATTATGGGTGTGAAAGAGTCATATTTTGATGATGTATGTGATAATATTGTAGATATGATGGAAATTAAAAAACGATTAAATTTAGATGTTACAATTGGTATGCAAATGGTTTTAATGCCACAAGATGGTGACCAGATTATTCCTCTAGCAAAGCTTGGTAAAAAAATCCGTCCTGATTATGTTGTAATAAAACATACGAGTGATAGTGAAGAGGGTGATTTAGGAGTTGACTATTCTAAATATGCTGAATTACAGGATTTATTAAAAGAAGCAGAAACTTATTCAGATGATGAGTACCAAGTTGTAGTTAAATGGTCTAAAATCAATGCTGAGGGAAAACGAAGTTACCAAAGATGTTATGGACCACCTTTTCAGATTCAAATGTCAGGATCAGGACTTGTAGCTCCTTGTGGAATGTTATTTAATGAAAAATATAAAAAATTTCACATTGGTAATATTACACAAACTAGATTTAAAGATATTGTTAACAGTGATAGATATTGGGAAGTTATGAATTATTTGGCCTCACCTAATTTCGATGCTCAAAAAATGTGTGGTTCTTTATGTTTGCAACATAAACCAAATGAATATTTAGATGCATTACAAAAAGAAAATATAAGTTTAGAGAAACCCACTGGGCAAATACCAAACCATATTAATTTTATTTAGAGAAACTTATGAATCAACATATTAATAATATTAAAAAACTTTCTAAGAATAAAAAAGTAGTCTTTGTATCTGGTAAATTCAATATTCTCCATCCGGGTCATTTAAGATTATTAAAATTTGCAAAAGATAATGGTGATTTCTTAGTTGTAGCTTTAGAGGGAAATGAAAGTGGTGATATTTTAATTGACTCAGAGTTAAGGTTGGAAGCTTTAAACTATTCTTTATTTGTAGATTATTCATTTGTAATAGATATAGATGTTTTAGAGTTTATTAAAAAATTAAAACCTGATATTGTTGTAAAAGGAAATGAACATGAAGATAAATTTAATGGTGAATTAGATGTTGTTAAATCTTATGGTGGAAATTTAATATTTAGTTCAGGGGATATTCGTTTTTCTTCATTATCTCTTCTTCAAAAGGAATTTAAAACTTTAGATACTTCAAATATCCATAAACCAATGGACTATATAAAAAGAAATAATATTGATTCAAAAAAATTAATTAAAACTTTGGATACATTTAGTAAATTAAATGTTTTGGTTATTGGAGATACTATAGTAGATGAATATAAAACTTGTGAACCTCTTGGTATGAGTCAAGAAGATCCAACAATTGTTGTAACCCCTATATCTTCAGATATATTTTTAGGAGGAGCTGGAATAGTTGCTGCTCACGCTTCTAGTTTAGGTGCAAATGTAGATTTTATCACTGTACTTGGAGATGATGAAAATACAAAAATAGTTCAAGAAAAATTAGATGCTTATAATATTAATGGATATATTTATAAGGATAGTACACGACCAACTACATTAAAACAGCGTTTTCGTGCAAACGGTAAAACTCTTTTAAGAGTGAATCATCTAAAACAACACCATATAAATAAAGATATCCAAAATGAAATTATGAGTGATTTAGAAAAGACAATTAAAGAAAAAGACTTAATTGTTTTTTCAGACTTTAGTTATGGATGTTTACCACAAAGTTTAATTAATAACATCACAAATTTAGCTCTACAAAACAATATTATGATGGTAGCAGATAGTCAATCATCATCACAAACTGGAGATATATCAAAATTTTATAATATGACTTTAGTTACACCTACGGAAAGAGAAGCTAGATTGGCACTTAATGACTTTGAATCTGGTCTAATTATTTTAGCTGAAAAATTAAGGCAAAAATCAAAAATCAAAAATATATTTATTACTCTTGGTTCAGAAGGTGTTTTAATCCATGCGGATAAAAATGATAATAGTAAAGATAAATGGTTTACAGATCAAATACCAGCATTAAATTCTTCACCAAAAGATGTATCAGGTGCAGGAGATTCTTTACTTATTTCTTCATCGATGGCAATAGTTTCTGGTTTAAGTGTATTTGAAAGTATTTATATTGGTTCTTTAGCGGCAGCAACACAAGTTGGTAGAGTTGGTAATTTACCATTAAATATAGAAGAATTGAAGAAAGAATTATTATAGTGAAAGCTTTATTGTTAGCTGCTGGACTAGGTACAAGATTAAGACCTATTACAAATACTATACCAAAATGTTTAGTACCAATAAATGGAAAACCACTTTTAGAATATTGGATTGAAAATTTATCTAAAGTTGGTATTAAAGAAATACTTGTTAATACTTCTTACTTATCAAATAAAGTAGAAAATTATATTAATGATAGTCAATATAAAGATATAGTGACATTGGTGCATGAAGAGGAACTTTTAAACACAGGAGGAACGCTTTTAGCTAATAAAAGCTTTTTTATGAATAAAAAGTCAGACAATAATGAGCCATTTATGTTAATACATGCTGATAATTTTACAATATGTGATTTTACTGCCTTTATTTATTCTCATAAAAATAGACCTAAAAATTGTGATATTACTATGATGCTATTTAAAAGTGACAACCCATCTAGCTGTGGTATCGTGGAGTTAGATAAGAATAATGTTGTTCAAAAATTTCATGAAAAAGTGAAAAATCCCCCTTCAAATTTAGCAAATGGTGCAGTATACATTTGTGAAGCATCAATATTTAACTTTTTAGAATCTTTAAATAAGAAAGATATAGATTTTAGTAATGATGTTCTTCCCCATTTTATGGGTAAAATTAATACATATTTAAACGATGTATATCATAGGGATATAGGAACTATTGAAAGTTATGCATTAGCCCAAATAGAAGGGATAAAATATGTTTAATTTTTTTAGAAATAAGATACTTTTTATTATGGATTATGATGTTAATATAGGTAATTTTTCAGAAAAATTATTACATGCTCTTTATAAGGCAAAACGAAATAATAAACAACTTATTTTCCCAAGAAAAAGGATATGTTTTAAATTTTTATTAAAAAGATTAAGGTACAACCAATTAATCTCTTTTTATGAACTAGAATCACCTTATATATATAAAAATAAATTTTTTAATTTAATACTAGGAGTAATATTTGGGTGTATATTTGGTATCTATTTATTAATTAAATCAATTTTATATATACTTTATATTTCTAGACCTTTTAAATATAGTTATCTTGGAGTTGGACATAAAGATTTGTTCAATATTGAATCATTAAAAACATTCAGTCAAGACTCTGTTAACAAAACTCATTGGTCTAAATTATATGAGGAAAAAATAGATTTAGATTTTTCAAGAGAGACTCAATTGAGTTGTTTGGATAATCTTAACACACTAGGAATTCAAGAAAATGATTGGTTTGTATGTTTACATATAAGAACAAGTCACTTTGGAAATGAAGGTACAAACGCAAGTTTTAGAAATTCTACACCTAAAAACTATGAAAAAACAATAAAATATATAAATGAGCTAGGTGGTAAAGTTGTAAGATTAGGTGATCCAATTAAAATGAATATTAATGAAGATTTTATTGATTATCCAAATACTATATATAAATCAGGACTAATGGATTTATTTTTAATTAAACAATGTAGGTTTTATATTGGTACAAACTCAGGAATACTTGATACAGCTTTTCTCTTTGGTACACCTGTTCTTGCAGTTAATTATTCTGATTTTGGTTTAGTAAAAGCATATAAGAGTTCTGATAGAACTCTTTTTGTTAATATACAGGATAAACAAACAAATAAATTATTAACATTCAATGAAATTTTTGAAAAACCTATGTATATAAATACAAATATAAATGACTTTTATTTAAATAAATTTTTTGAAAAATTTAATTTGATAGAAAATACAGAAGAAGAAATACTTTTAGCTGTGAAAGAGATGTATTCTAATCTAAAACAACCCGCAAAAAGAACTATATTAGATGATAAATTTGATAAAATAGTTGAAACAAATATATTAAGATGGATAGAAGAAGAAAAATTGTTTTTTTCAGAAAACTGGACTAATGTTGAGCTTGCTTACCGTTATGCAAATAGAATTAATGCAAATGGTAGAGTTTGTTTATTTCAATTAGAAAAAAATTTAAGATAATTTGAAATGATATAATATGAAAACTATAAATATATGTTTTGAGTATCTGTTAAAAAAAGATGGTATATATTATTTTGATGAATTAATTAATAGAGATAAATTTAATGATATGAGACCAAAAATAGATTATCTAACTAGAAATTGGTTTATAAAGGATGGCAACGATTACACTATCTATAAAAATATTTCAATTGGTAAAGTAATTAGTTATGAATTATTTAATTCCAATATAAATACCATATCTTTTATCATGATGGTATTGTCTGTAAACCCTAGTCATATTAATATATATAAGTCTACTTCTATAAATATTGATAGTATTTATTTTGAGATTTTGGAAAAAATGAATATATCTTATAAGTTAATAGTATTAAACGAAAGTGTTGAACAGGAATTGAGTAATATAAATGAGTCTTCTCATGAAAATTTTTTTAAAAATTTTTTACGAAAAATAATAATCTCAACAAATAATTTATTAAAAAATAGAAAACAACAACAAAAGTGTTTTTATCAAGGGTATTTTAATACTATAAAACTGATGGAAAAGTTTGACAATAAAATAGTGACAGATCAGCTCCCTGTTAATCTAAAAAAAATATTTTCTATATCTAATCCATTATATTTTATGCCAAAACTATCTAAAGTTAATAGAATAAATTATTCTTTAAATATTGATAAAAATAGTGACTTAAATACTATAGTTTCTGAAATATGTAAAAAACATTATAAATATGTAAAGAATGAGGTAAAATATGTCATTGATACAGTTATTAAATATTCAAAAAAATATAATATTACAAAAGCCATTTTGATTCATCCTGAGGGAAGAATACCAAGTATATTTAAACAATATTTAAATAATATAGAAGGTGAAGTAGCCTTGTATAATCATGGTGTAATAATATACACACATCAAATTAAAGAGTTAGATAATATTAATACAGTATTAACTTGGTCAAACTTTGAAACAAGTTTTTATAAATCAATTGATTTAAATGTAATCCCTGCTGGTTATCCAAGTTTTATTGAAATTCAAAAATATAAAGAAGATATAGTTATTAAAAAAGATTTAAAAGAACAAAAAATATTGATTTTACCATTTGTACCTGATGAAAGGTATGATTTTTCTAGAGGACAAATTATTGAAATCAATAAAAATTTAATCAATATGCTCCTAGAATTAGGTTTCAAAAAAGAAAATTTAAAATTTAAAATACATCCAGGCAGAGCAAATAAATTTTTTTATACTAAAGTCTATCAAAATGAATTACTATCGAAAAATATAATAAAAGAAGAGAACTTAGTAGATTTAATTAATAAAGTTGATTTTGTGATTGGTCCAGCAAGTACTGTGATTTATGAAGCATCATTTTTATCAAAGCCGTATTATACCTATGAACCAGAACCAGATATACTGAGGGAAAATGAAATATCTATTTTTCATGAAGAATATGTAAATGCAGTAGCAACTTTAGAGGGTCTAAAATTTAATTTATTAAATAAAAAAAGTCAAAATGTAGAATATTTTAATAATAATGCTTTATATCACAATAATTATAATGAAATAAAAGATATAATATATTCTAAATTTTTAAAAGTATAAAAGGTATTTTGTGAACAATAGTATAAAAGTTAAATTTAAGTCAAATGAAAAATTATATAAATTATATACAAGAATGAGAGCATTACTAATTAGTCTTTTATATGTAATTAAATTTAAAGAGAAGTCTAAGGAACATTTAAAAGCATCAATTGATTCTATGCTTAATAATGAAAAAACAATAGGATTACCTACAACAATTACTATAGAACCAGCAAATATTTGTAATATTAATTGTCCAATTTGTGAAACAGGTGCTGGAAAGTTAGACAGAGTTAAGAGGGTATTAAAAACTAATGATTTTAAAAAAATCATAGATCAAGTTTATGCTCATACAAATACTTTAATTTATTATTTTATGGGGGAACCATTCCTTAATAAAGATTGGGTAGAACAAGTTCAATATGCAAAAAAAATGGGTATTAATCGTGTAGAAACAAGTACAAATGGTGATATTGCAATTGCTGAAGATATAATAAGTTCAAAAATAGATTTTATATCTTTTCAAATTGGGGGAATGACACAAAAAACACATGAAATTTATAGAGTTAATTCAAATTTAGAGAAAGTTTTCAAAAACTTAAAAGAAACGATCAATTTAAAAAAAGAAAAGAATGCACATTGGCTTACGATTGATGTTGGATTTATTGTTATGAAACACAACGAGCATGAAGTTGAAGAATTTAAAAGTTTTTGTAAAGATATTGGGGCTGATTGTTTTAATATTGTAATTCCTGTTGTTAGAAACTATGAAGAAGGTGAAATCTACTTACCCAATAATGAAGAATATTGGACATATGATAAAACAAAATTTATAGAAAATAAAGAGTTGATTAAAAAGAATAAATATACGAATCAATGTCCTTGGATGTATTATTCTACAGTGATATTATCTAATGGAGATGTTGTACCCTGTTGTGAAGATTCGTGTGGAAAACATGTTTTAGGAAATGTACTGGAAGATGATTTTAAAAATGTGTGGAACAATGAAAAATATAAAAAATTTAGAAATATTGTTAATACAAAACAAAAGAATTTAGAGTTATGTAAGATTTGTAGTAGTTATGGTATCTCTCAACTTTACTAGAACTAGGAAAATTAAATGTTTAGAATTTATAAAAGAATAATTGATAAATTAAACAATTTACACTTATACTTTTATTATTATTCTTATAAAAAGAGTATGTTATATTTTGGGAAAAATGTTATTCTTAAAAAAGGATTAATCATAGATTATCCAGAATGTTTACTTATACGAGATAATGTGTTTATAAATAATGATTGTTGGCTAAGTATAGGAAAGTATACATATCAAAAAGGGTCACCAAAAGTAGCATCTAATCCTGTATTAGAAATAGATTCGGATACATATATTGGTAGGTTTTGTTCTATAAGTTGTGCTTCTAAGGTTTATATTGGTAAAAAAGTATTAATTGCAGATAGATGTTATATTGGAGATATACAACATAATTTTGAAAATAAAGATTTAGCAATTAAGGATCAGTATATCTCTTCAAGAGGTAATATAAAAATTGGTGATGAAACTTGGATAGGAAATAATGTGTCAATATTACCAAATGTAAAGATTGGTAAGCACTGTGTTATAGGGGCAAATTCTGTTGTAACTAAAGATATACCTGATTACCATATCGCAGTAGGCAATCCAGCAAAAGTATTGCGAAAAATATAATTTAAATAAGGAACTTAAAAGTGCAAATACCATTTCATAAGGCATATATTACTCAAAATGAGATAGATGCAGTTGTTGATACTCTTAAATCTGGATGGCTTACTATGGGGCCAAAAACAATAAAATTTGAACAAGAATTTACTGACCATTTAATAAGTAACAATGCAGATAGCTCACTGAAGTCAATATCTCTAAATTCAGCAACTGCAGCTTTACATTTAGCACTTAAGGCTATAGAATTAAAAAGAGATGATGAAGTTATTATACCTACGAATACATTTGTAGCAACAGCAGAAGTTATGACATATTTTGGTGCAAAACCAGTTTTATGTGATATTGAATATGACACTCATAATATAGATGTTAAAAAAATAGAAGAACTTATTACTTCCAAGACAAAAGCAATAATACCAGTACATTTTGCAGGACAACCTTGTGATATGGATGAGATTATTAATATTGCAAATAAATTTAATCTAAAAGTAATAGAAGATGCAGCGCATGCTTTACCCTCATACTATAAAAATAAAATAGTAGGAGATATTGGAGATATTACTTGTTTTTCATTTTATGCTACAAAAACTCTTTCTACTGGAGAAGGGGGTATGGCAACTACAAGAGATGAAAAAGTTGCAAAAAAAATATCTATAAATAGACTTCATGGTATCAGTAAAGATGTATGGGATAGATATACAGAAAAGGGAAGTTGGTATTATGAAGTAGTTGATAATGGAAATAAATACAATACAACTGATTTAAATGCTGCATTAGGTATGGAACAGTTAAAAAAACTAGATTGGATGAATAAAAAAAGAGAATCAATTGCAATTAAGTATACCAATGCATTTAAGAATACTAGTATTTTAACACCTATAATAAGAGATGATAGAAAGACATCTTGGCACTTATATGTAATAAAAGTAAAAAATAGAGATGAACTGTTTAATAAGTTACGAGAAGAAGGTATTGGCAGTTCTGTTCATTTTATACCGATTCACAAGCATCCATATTATAAAGAAAAATTTGAATATGAAAATGAACTTTATCCTATCGCAAATAAAGTATATAATGAATCTTTATCTTTACCTATTTATCCAGATATGAGTGATGAGGAAGTGGATTTTGTAATAAAAAAAGTATTACAATATGCAAGATAAAAACACATTATTTTTTGTAGAAAGTTATATCACTGGTGGAAGTGATAAAATTGCTAGACTTATTATAGAAAATATTTCTTCGAATATATATTTAATGGTTAATAAGAATGCACCTAAAAATATATTATTAACTGGGCTAAAGAAAGATAATATAAAAATCATATATTATAGCTTAATATCTCCCGCAATGCTTGGGGCATTTGCTTCTAGATTTAAACAAAATAGAATATTATATATAGGTATAAGAGCCTTAAATTTAATTTTAAGATACCCATTAATAATATTTTCTATAATATATTTTTATTTTCTAATTAAGCCTTTGAAGATTGATGTATATTTTTCAAATAATGGCGGTTATCCTGGGGGGGAATACAATCGAAGTTCTAGTCTAGCAGCTTCATTTATTTTAAAAAATCACACATATCATATATATCATAGTATACCTCAAACTTATAATAAATTCACAGGCTTTATAGAAGGGTTTTATGATAAAATTCTTGATAAAAGATTAACCTTTATCACTGATTCAAATTATTGTGCAAAAGAGTTATTGGCTAAGCGAAATATTAAAAGTCTTCCAAAAGTTATATACAATGGAACACAACCATTAAATAAAAAAAAATATACAGATTTTCCTATTTTAAAACTTTTAATAGTTGGTGTACTTGATAGTAATAAAAATCAATTATTTGCATTAAAAATTCTCTCTTCGTTAATAAAAAAGAACTATAATATTAAACTATATATAGTTGGAAATGAAGCTGAGATAGGATATGAAAATACATTAAAGAGTTATGTAATAAAGAATAATTTAATTGAATATGTTTCATTTGAAGGATTTCAAACAAATTTATCAAATTATTATAATGAGTGTGACATATTACTATTAACATCTATTATAGAAAGTTTCCCAACGGTAATATTAGAGGCTATGAGTGTAGGAATGCCGATAATATCAGCTCAAGCAGGTGGAGTATTAGAACAAATTCAAATTGGTAAAAATGGTTTTGTAGTTGCCCAAGATGATTTAGATGATTTTGTTCAGAAAATTATATTTTTTATTGAGAATAAAAGTAGAATTAGTGAATTTGGTAGTCAATCGTATAAAATTTTTAATGAAAAATTTACAATAAATAATATGGTAAAAAACTATCAAAAAATAATAGATAAGGAGTAAGTAGCTATGAAAGTTTTACTTTTAGCAGGTGGATTTGGAACAAGACTTAGTGAAGAAACAGATATCAGACCTAAGCCTATGGTTGAAATTGGTGGTAAACCAATCTTGTGGCATATCATGAAATTATATTCAACTTATGGTTTCAATGATTTTGTAGTTTTGCTTGGATACAAAGGTTATTATATAAAAGAATATTTTGCAAATTATTTTTTACATCAAAGTGATGTAACTATAGATATGCAAAATGGTAAAATGGAAGTTTTAAATAATTCTAGTGAACCTTGGAAAGTAACTTTACTTGATACTGGACTTAATAGTATGACAGGTAGTCGAATTAAGAAGGCTCAGCACTTTGTTGGAAATGAGAGTTTTATGCTAACATATGGTGATGGAGTTTCAGATATAAACATCAAAGAGTTAATTGCTTTTCATAAGGCTCACGGTAAATTATTGACTATGAGTTCAGCACAGCCAGAAGGTAGATTCGGTGCATTAAATATAGAAGAAAATAATAAAGTAACACATTTTTTAGAAAAACCAAAAGGTGATGGTGGCTGGATTAATGCAGGTTTTTTTGTTTGTGAGTCAAAAGTATTTGATTATATTAATGATAATGATGATAGTGTTATTTTTGAGCAAAAACCACTTCAAAATTTGGCACAAGATGGAGAAATATTTACTTTTAAACATAAGGGCTTTTGGAAACCAATGGATAGTTTAAAAGATAAAAATGATTTAAATAAACTTTGGGATCAAAATAAAGCTCCTTGGAAGGTTTGGTAAAAGATTGCTTTTTAATAGCTATGAATTTATTTTTGCCTTTTTACCAATTACATTTATTGTTTATTTTTATTTATTAAGTAAAAGATTAGTAATAGGAGCAAAAGGATTTTTGGTTTTTGCGAGTTTGTTTTTTTATAGTTGGTGGAATATACTTTATTTACCGTTGATTTTATCAAGTATGCTATTTAACTATATAGTGGGAAATAGTATAAATGGTAAAAACATAAAAGTTAAAATAAATAAAAAAAAATTATTGATTTTTGGAATTGTGGCAAATGTCTCATTACTTGGATATTTTAAATATGTTGATTTTTTTATAGAAAATATAAATTATTTTGGTGATATTTCTATAGTTACATTAGATTTAGCATTACCATTAGCAATAAGTTTTTTTACTTTTCAACAAATAGCATATTTAGTAGATAGCTATAAAGAAGAGACAAAAGAATATGATTTTTTGAATTATGCCTTGTTTGTAACATTTTTCCCTCAATTAATAGCAGGTCCAATTGTACATCATAAAGAGATGATGCCTCAGTTTGCTGTAAAATGGAATAAAGTAAAAAAGTATAAGAATATAGCACTAGGATTGTTTATATTCTCAATAGGATTGTTTAAAAAAGTAGTAATTGCAGATAGCTTTGCTATATGGGCAACAAATGGATTTGATACAGCTGTAACATTAAATTTAATTGAAGCATGGATAACATCTTTATCTTATACCTTTCAATTATATTTTGATTTTTCAGGATATACAGATATGGCTATAGGTGTAGCACTATTGTTTAATATAAAATTACCAATAAACTTTAATTCACCATATAAAGCAATCAATATACAAGACTTTTGGAGAAGGTGGCACATAACACTTTCTCGATTTTTGAGAGATTATGTATATATTCCATTAGGGGGAAATAGGAAAGGCTCTTTTCAAACTTATAACAATTTGATAATTACATTTATAATCGGAGGGTTATGGCATGGTGCTGGTTGGACATTTGTTTTTTGGGGTTTTTTACATGGTATTGCTTTAGTAGTACAAAAAATATGGAATCAATTAGATTTTAGATTAAATTCAATTATTGCTTGGTTTATAACATTTAACTTTGTGAATATTGCATGGGTTTTTTTTAGAGCTAAAGAGTGGGATGATGCTATTAAAGTTTTAAGTGGTATGTTTGCCTTTAATAATCAAACAATAGGTATCAACATGGAAAATATGTTAGTTTTATTTACTATTATAATTACAGTTTTTGTAATGTTTTTGAAAAATTCTAATGAACTTAAAAATTCATTTAAAATAAACTTTAGATATTCTTGTCTAATTGGATTTCTTTTAACATTTTCCATACTGTTTTTAAATAGACATAGTGATTTTTTATATTTTAACTTTTGATGAGGTATTAAAGTGATAAAAAAATTCTTATTAAAAATACTAATATCTTCTATAATTATTTATTCAATATTCTTTTTTATAATAAATGTTTTAATAGATCCTTATAATGAAATTGGTATATTTAATTATTCATTAAATAAAAGAATTGTGAAGGATAGTATATTAACATATAATACTTTATTAAAAAAATTAAATAATCAAGAACAATATACTTTGGTTTTTGGAACATCAAGATCTCATTTATTAAGTGAAGAAGTTTTAAATGAAAAAGTGTTAAATTTTCACTCTCTTTATGGTAATCCTAAAAATATATTTAATGTATTAGATAAATTATCAAAAAAAGAAATTCATAATATAAAAAAAATATATTTTTTACTAGACTTTCATGTGTTTAATACTGAATCATATAGAAAATTTGATACAAATAACTTTTTTCCACAGATGTATTATTTAGTACGAAATACAAATAGTATTAAAATAGAAGATTCAATTAAAATGTTTTTGTTGAATTTAACAAATAATAATGATTCATATATTGATCGAAATAGTGGATCAGCTATAATAGTTCAAAAAGATGAAAAGATGAAATTAACAAAAGAAAGTTTAAAATGGAAACCTTTTTTAAAATATGATGAAGAAGTTTTTCTCTATTTAGGTAGAATTGAAAGTTGGTGTAAAGAAAATAATATAGAAATTATTTTTTTTACACCAACACTTTATAGTGATATAATAAAAAATTTTGACTTAGATATATTAAAAAAACAGAAAGAGCTTTATTTGAAAAATATAGATGGATTTTATGATTTTACTTATTTGGACGATATTTCTAACGATAGAACATTTTTTAGAGATGTGTCCCATTTAAATACAAAAGGTATGAAAGCTTTACTGGATAAAATAAAATTTGAGCATAAATATTATATTGGAAAAGATGACTCTTTAAAGTTCAAGCTAAAATAAATAATAAAAATAATAAAATAAAAAAAAGGTAATAGAAGATAATGTTTAATAAAATATATAAAAATAAAAAAATTTTAGTTACAGGGCATACTGGATTTAAGGGAACATGGCTTACTGCTTGGTTATTACAATTAGAAGCAAAGGTAGTAGGAATATCAAAAGATATACCAACACAACCTTCGATGTTTGAAGAGTTGAAACTAGAAGATAAAATTATACATTATCAAGAAGATATTAGGGATTTACCTAAAATGATAGAAATAATCTCAAATGAAAAGCCAGAGATCTTATTTCATTTAGCTGCTCAGCCTATTGTATCAACATCATATAGTGAACCAATAGAAACTATCTCATCAAATGTTATGGGGACAGCAAATATTCTTGAAGCTTTAAAAACATCAAATCATAAATGTACAGCGATTATAATTACAAGTGATAAAGCGTATGATAATGTTGAGCAAGTATGGGGATATAAAGAAGATGATAAAATGGGTGGAAAAGATATATATAGTGGGAGTAAGGGTGCTGCAGAACTTATTATAAAGTCATATTATCATTCTTTTTTTAAAAGTACAGATTCAAATATTAAATTAGCAATTGGGCGTGCTGGGAATGTCATTGGTGGTGGTGATTGGGCAACAGATAGAATAGTTGTTGATTGTATGGAAGCTTGGAGTGAAGGGAAAGTAGTGGAAATAAGGTCTCCAAAAGCTACAAGACCTTGGCAGCATGTATTAGAGCCACTAAGTGGTTATCTTAATCTTGGTCAAGTTTTATATGAAGATGATTCATTAGATGGAGAAGCTTTTAATTTTGGCCCAAGAGCAGAGCAAAACCATACAGTTGAAGAGTTGTTAATAGATTTAAGTAAGTATTGGGATTTTGTAAATGTAAATGATGCATATAAAGTTACAGGAAATATTCCCTTTCATGAAGCAGGACTTTTAAAACTTAATTGTGATAAGGCTTTATTTTATTTCAAATGGCAAGCTAATCTTGAATATAAAGATACTATTAGATTTACAGGTGAATGGTATTATAACTACTATAAAACAGATAAGAATATTTATGATATAACAATTAAGCAGATTCGAGAATATGAAACTTTAGCGCAAGAAAAAGGTTTAATTTGGACAAAATAATTGTTACACCATTAAAACAAATTCATAATCCTAAAGGTGATGTATATCATGCTATGAAAAAAAGCGATAATGGCTTTGAAGGTTTTGGGGAAGCCTATTTTTCCACTATAAATAAAGATGAGATAAAAGGTTGGAAAAAACATACTCAAATGACTTTAAACTTAATTGTACCAGTAGGAGAGATAGAATTTGTAGTATTTGATGATGAGAGTAAAGAGTTTTTTTCTATTAAATTATCACAAAATAATTATAACCGATTAACTGTAAAACCAAATGTTTGGATGGCATTTAGAGGTTTAGGGGAATATAATATACTCTTAAATTTAGCAAGTATAGAACATGAACCTAGTGAATCAATAAATATGGAATTTGAAGATATAGCATATGAGTGGTAAAGTTTTAATTACTGGAGGCTTCGGAAACTTAGGAAGTTGGATAACTCTTCATCTAGCTTCTCTTGGATATGATATTTATGTACTAACAAGAAAAGAAAAACACAAATTTGAAAATATAAAATATAGTGTAATTGAATGTGATATAACTAATTTAGATGAATTGAAAGAGGAGTTAAATTTTGATATAGATTTTTGCATACATACTGCAAGTTTTAATGAGTTTTTTTTACCAAACTATTCACAAAATGCATTAGCTATTAATACCTTAGGAACTAGAAATATTCTTGAAGTATTGAGTACAAAAAATTTAAAAAATTTTATTTATTTTAGTACTTTTCATGTTTATGGTATACAAAGTGGTATTATAGATGAGAATACGCTTGCAAATCCTAAAAATGATTATGCATCTACACATTTATTTGCAGAGTATTATGTGAAACAATTTGCCTGTACTCATAATTTAAAATATACAATTTTTAGACTTACTAATAGTTATGGAGCGCCTACTTTTTGTGATACTACTAAATGGTATTTAGTTTTGAATGATTTAGTAAAATCTGCATATGAAAATAATAAAATTATTCTAAAAAGTAATGGTAGAGTAAAAAGAGATTTTATATGGATGGGCGATGTTTCAAATATTGTACATTATATATTACAAATTAATGCAACAAATGATATATATAATCTATCTTCAAATAAATATTATAAAATTATTGAACTAGCGAATATAGTTAAAAAAGTATATATAAAAAGATATAATAAAGATATTGAAATTCAAATAAATAATAGTGATAAAACTATATATGAAGATATAAATGTTAAAAATGATAAATTAAAATATATAATTAACTTTGAAATCAATGATATGTTTGAAGACGAGATTAATAAAATATTTAACATATTGGAAGAAAAATGAAATTTTCAGTAATAATACCAGCTTATAATAGAGAAGAAGAGTTACCTAAATGTGTAGAATCAGTTCTGGAACAAACTTATACAAATTTTGAATTAATTATTGTAGATAATGGTTCAACAGATAATACTAAACAAGTTGTTCAAGATTATATAAATCAAGATAACAGAATTAAATATTTTTGGCAAGAGAATAGTGGCTCACCTGCAGGAAGTAGAAATACGGGTATACAAAAGTCTTTAGAAGAATGGGTTTCTTTTTTAGACTCGGATGATTATTGGTATAAAAATAAGTTAGAGATGGTTGCTAAAACAATAGAGGAAAATAAAGATGTTATAGCTGTGAGTCATTATGAAGATAAAATTGTCGATGAAAAATATCATTCTATATTAGAGCACGGGAACAGACTTAAAGAGGAAAACACCTATTTAGACTTACTTTTTAATGGAAATAATTTATCTACATCGGCAATGACTGTAAAAAGAGATAAATTAATTGAGGTTGGTTTCTTTGATACAAGAAAAGATTATTTTGCAGTAGAAGATTATGATATGTGGATGAAATTATCAAAAGTTGGAAAATTTGCATATATTAAAGAGGTGTTAGGGGTGTTTAATATTACAGATACAAATATGTCTGGTAATGTAGAGTTAATAAATAATAATTTAAAAACTTTAGTTTTAAATCATATTGATATGCTTGATATAAAAAATAAAGAGAAATTAAAAAAAATACATGGTTCAAGAATTGAATATTATAAAGGTAGAACATATCAAATGAATGGGGAAAGTAGACTTGCCATATCGGTATTAACAAAGTCTATTATTACTTATCCATTTAATGTTAAAAAGTATATATCCTTGATTTTTGCATTTTTAGGTATAAAAAAATAATAGTAAAGGTAAATTGGAATGAAAATATTTGATCAAATAGCAAATTCAAAAGAACATACTGGGTATAGAAAGAGAGAAGAAGTATTCTCCCATACTGTAGATGGTGGTAATGCGGCAAAAATGATAAAAGGATATATAAATATTTTAAATTTTTATAATTTTAAATTAAACGCTATAAATAATTGTATTGATATAGGTTGTGGAGCAGGATACATTACTAGAGAGTTTAGTGAAAATAATTTTAATATCAAAGGTATGGAGTACTCTGAAGATGCTTTAACTATTGCAAAAGAGCATAATCCAAATTTAGAAATTATTCAAGGAGATATGAGTAAATTTAAAGAAGAAAATCAATATGATTTTATCTTTTCAAGAGAAGTCTATTTGATTACAAGAGTAAACTGTTTTACAGAACAGAAACAGATAATTTCAAATATAGTTGATAGTTTAAAATTAAATGGTATATTTATGCTTGTAGCTAGTGATGTAAGTTATCCTAATTGTATGGATTATAACTTAATTATAAAAACAATTAAAAAGGATAAAAATATTTTGGTAAGTTCAAAATATCATGAATTTATTTTTAAAAAGTTTAACAAGTTTATATTTGGGAAAATAAGTTATAAAATATTAGAGTTATTACTTATGCCACTAATCCTTTATAAAAAAAATAATGGTTGGGCTAGCCAATATATAATAATTTTTCAAAAGATATAAATTTGTCGCCATTTAATATTCAAAAGAACGGTAATTATTTATTGTCAAATTATGGTGATAATATATATTTATTTCCATATGCAAGGAATGCTTTTTTTGAAGCATTAAAGAAGTTAAGTATTAAAACTATATATATACCAGGTTTTATATGTAGAGATATGTTAGCTCCCATTAACTCTTTAAATATAAAATATTATTTTTATGAAGTTAATAAAAATTTACAACCTATTTTAGAAGATATTGAGTGTGATGCTATACTATTTGTGAACTATTTTGGTTTTGAACAAGAGATTAGACCTTTTACTGAATATAAGGAAAAGTTTGGGGCTATTCTTATTGAAGATAATGCACATGGTTTTTTAAGTAAAGATTCACAAGGTCATTTATTAGGTACAAGGGGCGATATGGGACTTTTAAGTATAAGAAAAACTATTTTCTTACCTAATGGTGGAGCATTATTGGTGAATAATAGAGAGTACAAAAAGATTGAGTTTGAAAGTGCTATAGTCTTAAAGAGCTTTGAAGATGATAACTATAATAAAAAACTGAGTATCAAAAAAAAGATTTTTACAAAATATTTAGGTATTATTATACTTTTATTGAGACGCTTTATAAGATATATAAAAACTGGTTCTATTATTCCTTTACCAGATAAAAATAGTGAAAAATATATACCTGAAAATGTATACTTGACACCTTTATTAGAAGATAAGATAGTTAATATTGATATGGATTATGAAGTTAATAGAAGACGACTAATGTATAATAAGATTAAAATTTGGGCTGAAGTATTTTGTATAAAACCTATATTTGAATTGGACAAATTTAGTTGTCCATTTGAATTTGCTTTTATTGATAATGGTAACTATCAAGCGTTTGAAGCTTTTTTATTAAAAAAAGGTTTCTTTATTCTTCCTTGGCCAGATTTACCTGATGAAGTAATAAGTAATTGTCCTAAGTTTTATAAAAATATTAAGGTGGTGCCTTTTTTATGGTAAGTTTTACATTAATAAATGATAGAAAAATTTGGAATGATGAAATTGTAAAATACCCAAATTATAATCCCTATCAAGTGTACGAATGGGGTGAATATAAGAAAAATATAGGTTGGAATGTTGTCTCAATTAAAGCAAATAAAAATGGACATATTGCTTATTTACAAATTACATATAAGATTAAATTAAATATTTTTCTCGGTTGGTGTGTTGGAAGTATTGTGGGAGATATTTCAGCATTTAATAAAAATGAGTTCATAGAATATTTACAAAAGAAATTCAATATTAAATATGTATTTATAAAAAGTAGTTTTACAAATACACTGGATGTTAATGAATCTATATCTTTATATACTTCAGGTTGGTCTAAAACTTCTAAAAAACTTACGAGTGATTATACTGTATATGTTGATTTAAATCAATCTATAGAAAATCTATTAGAAGCTTGTTCAAATAATTTTAGAAAAAATGTAAAAAGAGGTATAAATAAAAATCTATCTGTAGAAGTTAAAGAATTAAGCCAATATAGTGAAAATGAAATTTCTGAATTATTTCATAGATTTAAGATGATTAAAGATGTCCCCTTACCTAGCTTAGAAGAGTTAACATTTATTAAAAAAAATTTATCAAAAAATATCATAATTGCAACATCTTCTATAGATGACCAAATTGTTGGGTTAAGAGCATTTTTATTTATTGGGAATAAAGCACTGGATTTTTGGGCAACAACAGATTTAGTAGGGAGAAAGAACTATACCTCTTATATGTTGTTGTTTGAATTATTTAAAAAAGCAAAAGAAATGAATATTCAAGAATATGATATGTCAGGGATAGACCCTCTCAATAATCCAAATGTATACAGTTTTAAAAATGGTATTAGAGCACAAACTGTTGAAAAGCTAGGGGAATGGGAACTTTCAAATTCTAAATTGATTAGTTTTTTAATTAATAAGGTATATTTATGAGTATAAAGCAAACAATAAAATATATAATTGGTTTTATATATTACAATGTTTATAGGCGATATCAAACTAGTGTGGGTAATAGAATAGTTTTATATCATTCAATTGGTTCAAAACTAGATCATGATACTTATGGGATAGCTATATCTAAAGAAAAGTTTACCGAACATATTCTTTATCTAAAAGATCATTATGAAATTATACCAATAGATGAAAATTACCAAGATAATTTAGATAGAAAGACACTATCAATAACTTTTGATGATGGATATAAAGATAACATTTATGCTTTAGAGATTTGTGAAAAATATAATATCCCTTTTACTCTTTATATTACTACAGGTTTTATTGGGCAAGAAAACTATTTAACAGCAGAAGATATAAAGAGATTTGCTAAAAGTCAGTTTTGTATACTAGGTACACATAGTGTAACACATCCCCATTTAGATACTTTAAGTTATGATGAACAATATAAAGAATTAGAAGAGAGTAAAAAAGTTCTTGAGGATATAGTGGAATATAAAATAACACATTTTAGTTATCCTCATGGAAGTTATGATAAACATACACTTATAATTTTAGATAAATTAGGTTATAATACAGTGGGTTCTAGCCATGTAGGACTCAATACTAAAGATAACATAGATATGAAAAAAATTAAAAGAATTGAAATAATTGCTAGTGATAGTATTAACTCATTAAGAGAAAAAATTGATGGGTATTATGACTACTTGATGATAAAGGAAAATACTATTTGAAAGGGATAATATTAGCAGGAGGAAGTGGTACGAGATTATACCCTATTACAAGAGGTATAAGTAAACAACTTTTACCTATATATGATAAACCTATGGTGTATTATCCATTATCAGTTTTAATGTTAGCTGGTATTAAAGAGATTCTTCTTATTTCAACACCTAATGATATAAATAAGTTCAAAGAACTCTTAGGTGATGGTACTGATTGGGGTGTATCTATCCAATATAAGATACAACCTTCTCCTCGTGGATTAGCAGAAGCTTTTATATTAGGTGAAGAATTTATAGGTGGTAGTAATGTTTGTTTAATTCTAGGGGATAATATATTCTACGGACAAGGGTTTACAAATATGTTAAAAAATGCAGTTTCTTTGAGTGAAGGTGCTATAGTGTTTGGTTATCAAGTCAAAGATCCTGAAAGATTCGGAGTAGTTGAATTTGATGTGAATAGAAAAGTGATGTCTATAGAGGAAAAACCAGAAAAACCAAAGTCTAATTTTGCTGTAACAGGTCTTTATTTCTATGACAATGAAGTAATTGAAATAGCTAAAAAAGTAGAATTATCACATCGAGGAGAGTTTGAAATAACCTCAATTAATCAAGCATATTTAAATAAAGGGAAACTAAATGTTGAACTTTTAGGTAGAGGGTTTGCTTGGCTTGATACAGGAACCCATGATAGTTTACTAGAAGCAGGACAATTTGTACAAACAATTGAGCATAGACAAGGTTATAAAATAGCTTGTCTTGAAGAAATAGCATATAATAATGGATGGATATCAAAAGAAAAAATTCTAGAGATTGCCTCTCCTCTTTCTAAAAATAATTATGGTCAATACCTTTATGATTTAGTGAGGGAAGATAGTGTCTAATAAAAATATTTTAGTCACAGGCTGTGCAGGCTTTATAGGTAGTAATTTTATACCATACTTTTTAAATAAGTATTCTAACTATAATATTGTAAATTTAGATCTTCTAACATATGCAGGAAATTTAGAAAACTTAAAAGAGATAGAAAAGAATCCTAGATATAAATTTATTCATGGTAATATATGTAATAGGGAATTATTAGAATTTATTTTTAAAGAATATAATATATGTGGAGTTATCCATTTTGCAGCTGAATCCCATGTGGATAATTCAATAATAAATCCTGGAATTTTTGTGCAAACAAATGTACAGGGGACATATACACTAGTAGATGTTGCAAAAAATTATTGGATGATTAAACCTTTTTGTTATAAAGATGAGTATAAGGAAGCTAGATTTCATCATATATCTACAGATGAAGTATATGGATCATTAAATGAACATGATTTATTTACAGAAGAAACACCTTATGCGCCAAATTCTCCATATAGTGCAAGTAAAGCATCAAGTGATATGATAGTACGAAGCTATCAAAAAACATTTGGACTTAATACAATTATTACCAATTGTTCAAATAACTATGGACCAAAGCAACATGATGAAAAGTTAATTCCAACAATAATTAGAAACGCTTTGTCCTTAAAGCCAATACCTATTTATGGTGATGGTAAAAATATAAGAGATTGGCTTTATGTTATGGACCATTGTAGAGGTATAGATTTAGCATATCACAATGGAAGCAATGGAGAGACTTATAATATTGGTGGAGAAAATGAAAGAACAAATTTACAAATAGTCGATATAATATGTGCGATTTTGGATATACAATATCCTATAAAAGATAATTTTCCTCAAAATAATTGTAAAAAAATAGCTAGTTATAAAAACCTAATAACTTTTGTAGAAGATAGAGCTGGACATGATAGAAGATATGCTATAGATGCTACTAAAATTAAAACAAAATTAGGTTGGATGGCATCTGAAAACTTTGAAACAGGTATTGTAAAAACTGTTGAATGGTATCTATTAAAATATCGGAATGATTGTTTATGATAAATGTAACAAAAACCTATTTACCTCCAATTTCTAAATATAAAGAATGTATAGATAAAATCTATGAAAGTGGTTGGATAACAAACAATGGTCCTTTAACAAAAGAATTGGAAAAAAAGCTAGCAAAATATTTAGGTGTTAAAAATATTATACTTGTCTCTAATGGTACAGCTGCACTTGAAGTTGCATACAGAACATTGGAATTAGAAGGTGATGTTATTACTACTCCTTTTTCTTTTGTTGCAACAACTAGTTCTTTAGTAGCAAATGGTTTAAATCCTATATTTGCTGATATTGATAAAGATACACTAAATATTAATCATAAATATATTCAACAATCTATAACAAAAAAAACAAAAGCTATAGTTCCCGTACATGTTTTTGGAAATGCATGTGAAGTAGAAAAAATACAAAATATTGCTAATAAAAATAATTTAAAGGTTATTTATGATGCTGCCCATGCTTTTGATGTAAAATACAAAAAACAAAGTATATTAAACTATGGGGATATTTCAGTATTGAGTTTTCATGCAACAAAACTATTTCATACAATTGAGGGTGGAGCATTAATCATTAATGATGATACTTTAGTTGAAAAAGCAAGACAGATAATTAATTTTGGAATAGAAAATAATGAATCTATTCCTTTAGTTGGCATAAATGCTAAAATGAATGAGTTCGAAGCAGCAATGGGTCTATTAGTATTAGAAGAGATTGAAGAAATTAAATTAAAAAGAAAAAAGTTATATAAAAGATATATTAATAAACTGGAAAATATAGTTAAGACTCAAGCTATTCATAAAAATTCAAAAAATAATTTTAGTTATTTCCCTATTATCTTAAAAAATGAAGCTTCACTGAAAAAAGTACAAAAAGTATTAAATGATAATGATATTTTTCCAAGAAGATATTTTTATCCATCTTTAGATACTCTTAAATATATTAAATCTAAACAAGTTTGTAAAATATCTAGAGATATATCAAAAAGAATTTTATGTTTACCTATCTACCCTGAATTGGATTATGAAACTCAAGATTTAATTATAGGTTTAATTAAGGAAAGTTTGTGAAGACTGCAATTATGCAACCATATTTTTTCCCATATATAGGGTATTGGCAATTAATAAATGCTGTCGATACATTTGTAATATTAGATGATGTTAATTATATAAAAAAAGGTTATATTAATAAAAATGCTATTTTAATTTCAGGAAAACCACAAAATATTGTATTGGAAATACTTGAGGCAAGTCAAAATAAATATATCAATGAAATTATGCATAGTGGTAATACTAGTAAATTACTTAAAACTATTCAACGAACATATAGTAAAGCCCCATATTTTAAGGATGTATATCAATTATTAGAAAAAGTATTAACAAACAGTGAAAAAAATTTGGCAAAATTTCTTGGATTTCAACTGGTATATATATCTTCTTATTTGAATTTAGATACTAATTTTTTATATTCTAGTGAAATTAATAAAAATAATAATTTAAAAGGACAAGATAAACTAATTGAAATCTCTACAAAATTGGAGACTGAACAATATATTAATGCAATTGGTGGAATTGAACTTTACGATAAAATAAAATTCAAAAATCAAAATATTAGATTAAATTTTATAAAAAATAATCCTCTAAAATATAAACAATTTTCGAACGATTTTATTCCCAATTTATCTATTATTGATATAATGATGTTTAATAATATAGATGACATAAAAATTATGTTGAATTCATATGAATTAATTTAGAGGATAGAATTTATGAAAAAAGTAATAATATATGGTAATGGTCGGATTGCAAAAATTATATACCAATTTTTAAAAAAAGAATATGAAGTTGTTGCATTTACAGTTAATAAAGGTTTTATTGAAGAAGCTAGTATAGAAACATTACCAGTAGTTCCTTTTGAAAATATAGAACAAGAATATGACCCAAAAGAATATAAAATGATTATTGCAGTTGGTTATGTACAAATGAATCATATACGGGCGAAGAAGTATGAAGAATCTATACAAAAAGGTTATAGTTTTATAAATTATATACACCCATCAGTTGAGTTACATGATAACATTAAAATTGGTGTTAATAATATAATATTGGACCATGCTACAATACAACCTTATGCTGAGATTGGGAATAGTAATTTTATTTGGAGCAATGCAGTTATAGCACATGGAAGTATAGTTGAAGATACAACTTGGATCACATCCGGGGTAATTGTTTCAGGAGACTCTGTTATAAAGTCTAATTGTTTTTTAGGAGTCAATGCAACAATTGGACATAATATAACAATAGAAGAAGATAACTTTATTGGTGCTAATACATTAGTGACTAAAAATACAAATAAAAAAGAAGTATATATATCAAAAGAGGGTGAAAAATTTAGATTAGATAGTCAAAGATTTTTACAATTTACAGGAGTATAAAAAATGGAAAAACTAGAAGAGATATTATGTGAAGTTTTTAAACTAAAAAAAGAAGAATTAAATGATTCATTAACTATGGCAGATGTTGATCATTGGGATTCTCTAACACATATGGACTTAGTAACATCACTTGAAGATGGATTAAATATAGAATTAACAATGGATGATATTATGAATATGAAAGATGTTGCTACAATAAAATCAATAATTTTAGAAAAACAATAATATGAATATTAAAGATAAAGTATCAATAGTTACTGGTGGGGCAAGCGGTTTAGGTAAAAACATCGTAGAAACTTTATTAGAGCTTGGTTCAAAAGTTGTAGTATTTGATATAAATCAATCAGCATTGGATATAATGGAAAAAAATGATAATCTTTTAATCTTATGTTGTGATTTGACAAACGAAGAACAAGTAGCAAAAGCTATACAATTTACAATAGAAAAGTTTTCTAAAATTGATATTCTAGTTAATAATGCCGGAATATTATATAGTGAACCGCTTGTTAATATTTTATCTCCAGAAAAAAGACACAGTATTAGCTCTTGGCAGAAAGTAATAGATATTAATCTTACAGCACCTTTTATTTTGAGTTCTTATGTGGTTGAGCAAATGATTATGTCTAGAACAAAAGGTGTAATTATCAATATAAGTTCAATTAGCGCTAAAGGAAATATGGGTCAAAGTGCATATTCAGCAGCAAAAGCTGGTTTAGAATCTATGTCTAAAGTGTGGGCAAAAGAGCTAGGTTCTTTTGGTATTAGATCGGTATCTATTGCTCCTGGTTTTATGAATACAGAATCTACACACAATGCAATGACAGATAAATTACTTGATGAGATGAAGTCTAAAACTCCAATAAAAAAACTTGGTGAATCAAAACATATAGCTTCTACGGTTAAATTTGTCATAGAAAATGATCATATTAATGGTAAAACAATAGAAGTTGATGGTGGACTTGTTATTTGATAAACTATTTAGAAACTGAAAAATATGAAAATATAAAAATTTTATATGATCAATATATTAAGTATTTTCCCATTATCAACTCAGTTGTGAATAAATTACAAAGTGGATATATTTTATATGATAGTGATCTATATATCATTATTCATAAATTTGGATTTTCTTATATCTTATCACAAAATTCAAATATTCAGCAAGAAGAGTATATAAAATTTATTAATAGTGTAAGTTTAGAGTTGCAGAATAAACTTACCACATTACGAATATATGATCCTATGGGAAAATTGCAACATCCTTTTTTTGAAAAAAATGTTTCATTACGAGTAAAGTTTACACATGAAAAAGAATCTAAAGATTACATTGAAAAAAAATTTAATTTAGTTAGTGAAAATAATATAGATTATACTCAATTTAAAGAGCTTGATTTATGTAATAGATTTTGGGAAAACTGTAATGATTTTGAACAATACAGTGATGCAGTGGTATATCTCGAAGAGAATAGCATAAAAGGTATTTGTTATTCTGCTGCAATTGGAGACAATTATACGGAGATTGATATTTTCATTGAAGAAAATTCTAGAGGAAAAAATATAGGAACAAGGTTAGCAAATAAGTATGTATATATGTTAAAAAATAAAAATTTAATACCATTATGGGATTGTTATAAAAATAATACTTCATCTTACAAATTAGCAGATAAAATAGGATTTCAAAAAAAATTGGAATATAATTTTTACAATATAAGGATAAGTTAATGAATTGGCAAAAAAAAGGTAAAATTTTAAGTGCTGAAAATCAATTTGACTGGATGGCAACTTATACTTCTCCATTAACAGGTTTTTTTGTAGATGATAAAATTTACCGATTATATTTTAGCACAAGAAAAAAGCCAGATGTAAATGGTAATTTTATTTCACAAATTGGTGTAGTTGATTTAGATATCAATAATCCTAGTAATATAATTAAGCTATATGATACTTCTTTATTAAATACAGGTAATGTTGGTACCTTTGATGAAAATGGTACAATGGTTGCTGAAATTGTTGAGTTTGATGATAAAATTTATATGTATTACATGGGGTGGCAAAGAGGTAGTAATGTCCCTTATTATATTACTGTTGGACTGGCTATAAGTGATGATAATGGATTGAGTTTTAAAAAGTATAGCGAGGGTCCTATCATTGGTATCTCTAAAGATGTTCCTTATGGAGTTGGAAATATATCAATACATATAGATAATGATAAGAACTGGCATATGTGGTATACCTCTTATACCGGATGGGAAGAAGAGAATAGTATTTATAATCCAACTTATGTTATAAAATATGCAACATCTATGAACGGACTAGATTGGGAATATCCTGATATTACATGTATTGATATAAATCATGTTCAAGAAAATTTAGCAACACCAAGTGTTTTAAAAATTGATAATAAATATCACATGTGGTACTCTGTAAGAGATTCTTTTAGTCAGGATGGAGGTTCAAAAGGTGGATATAGAATAGGGTATGCGCAATCATTGGATAAAATAAATTGGATAAGAAGAGATGACGAAGTTGGAATTAATCAATCTGAAAAAGGCTGGGATAGTACAATGATTTGTTATCCTCATGTTGTTAGTCATCAAGATAAGTTTATTATGTTTTATTGTGGAAATAATTATGGGAGAGATGGTTTTGGTTATGCCATCATAGAAAAAAATGAATTACTTTCATAATTTAGGATTATATTTTGAATTTATAGTATCAAAATATGGAAATAGTACGGCTTTAAAATATCAAGATAAATCACTTACATATAATGAACTTAATGGACTAGTAAATCAAATAGCAAATATGCTAATTAAAAATAAAATGCAATATAACGATGTTGTTGCTATTTTTAACAATAAGGAAGAATATTCTTATGCAACAATGTTAGCTTGCTTGAAGCTTGGCTTGATTTATACAAATATTGATATAGATAATCCATCTACTAGAGTAGAAAGTATTTTTAAAACAGCTAAACCTAAATTGATTATTTCAGATGGAATTTTATCTGATAGTCTAAATAAAAGTATTGATAATTCTGGAATACAATTCATAAATTTTGCTTTAAACAATTATGGTTTAAATGATTATGATAGTGGAAATTTAAATCTTACAAAAACAGTTATAAGTAGTTCACCTGCATATATAATGTTTACATCAGGATCTACAGGTGTTCCAAAAGGTGTAACAATTTCCCATGCAAATTTATTAAGTTTTATTGGTTGGAGTATAGAATATTATAATATTACAAACAGTGATATTTTTGCACAAATAAGTCCAATGTATTTTGATAATTCAGTTTTTGATTTTTATACAGCATTTTTTAGCGGGGCTACAATAGTACCAATACAAAAAGTTGTTTTAAATAATCCTATTGAATTAGTATCATATATTGATAGTATGAAATGTACTATATGGTTCAGTGTTCCTTCCCTTTTAGTATATTTAACAACTATGCGTGTACTTAAAAAAGAAGTATTACAATGTATACGAATATTTACTTTTGGTGGAGAAGGTTATCCTAAAACGGAATTAAAAAAACTATTTAATATTTACAGTCATAGTGCACAAATAATTAATGTGTATGGTCCAACAGAGGGAACTTGTATATGCTCAGCATATAAGATTAGTTCTGTAGATTTTGATGATATGAAAGTATTATCTCCTTTAGGTAAGATAAATAAAAATTTTAATTATTTTATTTTAGATGAAAATATGAATAAAGTACAATGTATGGAAAAAGGAGAATTGTATTTAGTAGGACCTAATGTTGCCTTAGGGTATTATAGTGATGTTGAAAGAACAAAAGAGTTTTTTATTCAAAATCCTTTACAAAATAACTTTAAAGATATGGTTTATAAAACTGGTGATATAGTTTATGAAGATCAAAATAACTTGTTACATTTTATCGGTAGAGGTGACAATCAGGTTAAACATATGGGGTATAGAATTGAATTGGAAGAAATTGAAGCAAAAATCAATTCTTTAGAATATGTATTTGAATGTGGTGTAGTTTATCATAGGGTAAAGGTGAGCTATGGTAAAATAATTGCCTATATTAGTATAAATAAACAATTAAAAATAGATGAAAAAGATATATTATATAGATTAAAAAAGTTGCTACCTACTTATATGATACCAAATATTATTAACTTTGTATATGAGTTACCGAAAAACAAAAATGGTAAAATAGATAGAAAAAAACTTTTACAATTAAGTGAAGAGAAATAAAATGATTAAGAAGAAATTTTCAATTGTAATACCTGTATATCAAAATGAATTAAATCTTGATGATACAATACCAGAATGTATTAAATTTATAAATAGTATAGAGAAGTATAATGTTGAGTTAATATTTGTAAATGATGGCTCTACTGATTCTTCTCAAAAACTTTTAGAATCTTATTATGAACAGTATACAGATATAATTAAAGTAATTAAACTATCTAAAAATTTTGGACAAAGTGCTGCTACTACAGCTGGGTTAGCTTATGCTTCTGGTGATGTAGTAGGTATTATATCTGCTGATATGCAAGATCCTATAGAGTTATTTGGAGATATGCTTAAAGATTGGGAAAAAGGGACTAGATTAGTAATTGCAACTAGAGAAACTAGGAAAGATGGATTGCTAAGTGACTTTTTTTCTAGAATGTTTTATAAAATTACCAATAGTTTTGTAGTAGAAAACTATCCTAAAGGGGGATTCGATTTTTGTATTATGGATCGAGTTATTGTTGATCAATTTATAAATATTAATCAAAAAACAAGTGGTATGCTTTTTACTATTTTTAATTTTGGATATGAATATACTTTACATCATTATGAAAGAAAAGAACGAAAAAGAGGGAAGTCTCAATATACTTTTTGGAAAAAAATTTTAACTTTTTATGATTCTTTATTGGCTAATACATATATGCCTATAAGATTTGTGACTGCTCTTGGTTTTACAACATCATTAGGGGGCTTTTTATATGCTATTTATATAATATTAACTTGGCTAACAAATCCTGCTAAAGAGGGGTCTCCTGAAGGTTGGGCTACAATTGTGGTTTTAATATCAATTTTTTCTGGTTTTATATTGATTGCCCTTGGTATAATAGGAGAATATATTTGGAGAATATATGTTGAAGTTAGGAACAGACCAACTTATGTTATTTCAAAAATTTTTGATAAATTAAATGAAGATAAATAGACAGTTTTTTAAATTTTTATTTACCGGAGGTTTGAATACATTATTTAGCTATTTTGTATTTGTTATATTGTATTTTTTTATACAACAAAAAGAATTAGTTGTTACACTTACTACAATAATTGCCGTTACCTTTAATTATTATAGTTATAAACATATTGTATTTATTGATTCTGATAAACAAAAAATAATTGCTTTTATTGGAGTATACTTTTTTATTTATCTTTTAAGTTTGATTCATTTATGGATAACGGTAGATATTTATAAAGTCAATATTTATCTAGCACAGTTTATTGCGTTATTTTATATGCCATTATTGGGGTTTTATCTTAATAAAAAATATGTTTATATACAAAAGGAAAATTAAGTGAATAAAAATGAAATTATAAAAGTCAATATATTATTAGTTGGGGTATTAATTTATCTTTTTTATAATACTGGTTTTTATTCTGATGATTTTATTGAGTTTATTACAGAGTATAACTTAAATATTCATAGTTTAGGTGAATTTTTCCATATAGATATGAAAACACATCATGTGGCTATATTTAGTGTTTTCTCATCTTATTTTCACCGATTTTGGCTTTTACTTTTTGGTGATAATAGTTTCTTATATTTTATACCAAAAGTGTTAATATCTTATTTGGCAATAGTATTAACCTATAAGTTCTTTAGACAATATTTATCGCAACATAATGCTATGTTTATTGCAGTGTTATTTGTGCTTTTCCCTCTTCATGATGCAACAAATTATTGGTATTCCGCACTAAAGTATACTATGGTACCAGCAATAATAATGTATGGGTTTTATCTTATTAATCAAAATCGATTTAAATTAGGATTTTTTACATTAACATTTGGTTCGTTTTATGGTTTTTCTTCACCCCCTTATATTATAGGATTATCATTTTATTTTTTATTAGTAAAAGAATTTAAAAAGTTTTTTGTATCATTAATACCTACATTATTTTATATTCTATTTTATTTTTATATTACTATATTTAGTGATGGACCGCAAGGTAGAATTGATTCAGGTTTAAATATTTTAAAATTAATAAAGCAATATATATTACAAATAGGAACATTCTTTGATACAGCTGTTGGTCCATCTATGTGGTTAAAATTATTTTATTCTATTAGCAATATAACATTAACTTCTTTATTTATAGGTGTTTTATTGATATTTACTTTCTATAAGTATTATAAAGTACATGAAGAAAAAAGAAATAATAAATTATTATTAACTTTAATCTTAGTTTTGGCTCTTGGTTTAGGGATATTTTCATTAACAAGTTTATACCCTCAAATTGCATTTAATTTAGGTAATAGAGTAACAATATATAGTTCATTATTATTATCTTATCTTATTGTATTTTATTTGCTAAAAAACAAAAATGTTGCAACAATAATATTTTCAATTTTTATTTTATCTGTATTAGGAATATCAGATCATTGGAAAGCATGGAATAAAACACAATTAGAAATTATAAATAATATTACAAATAACCAATCTTTACAAGAATTTGATCGAACAAAACAATTATTTGTAAGTTATGGTCAGTATAGTAAATTAGGGAGTTTATCCCATATTGAGTTTTTTGCACAAGGTATGACATCTCATATTTTTAAACTAGCAACTAATAAAGAATATAAAGTTTCAACTATCAATAGAAGATTTATAAAAAAAGACGATTTTTTAGTTGATAAAAAATTTGATATTAAAACTAAAATAGATGACTTTGTCTATATTTATGATTCAAAAGAAAATAAATTAATTACTATTAAAAAAGAAAATATTCAAGAGTATATTAATACTTTACCTAAAGATAATCGTCATTGGATTCAGCTTCTTAGTAAGGATAATTTTATAATGAAAATAGTTCTTAAGCTAATGCCTAGATTAGAGTATGCATTATGATATTTTCTGTAATTATACCATGTTATAATTCTGAAAAATCAGTAGTAAGGGCTTTAGATTCTGTTGTAAATCAAACTTTCAAAGATTTTGAAATAGTTATTGTAGATGATGGAAGTAATGATAATACAAAAACAATAATTCATAAATATTTTAAGAATCAAAAGAATATAAAATATAAATATATGTATCAGAAAAATAGTGGGCCATCAAAAGCAAGAAATTATGCAGTTAAAAATTCAGTAGGAAAATATTTGTCTTTTTTAGATTCAGATGATGAATGGCATAAGGATAAATTACAAATACAATATGACTGTATTCAAAAATTAAAAATTAAATTTGTAAGTTCAAGTTATACAATTAATGAATTTAAAGATATAGAAAATATTAGTATCAAAGAATTTATATTTAATGATTTTTTGATTTCTAATAGAACTTCTACACCATGTACTGTGATAGAGAGAAATTTATTTGAAGAAGTTGGAGGATTTGATGAAAGTTTATCTTACTCTGAGGACTATAATTTATGGCTTAAAATATCTTTAAAAGAAACATTAGTTTTTATAGATGTACCTTTAGTGAAATTATATAAAAAACCCTATGGAGAAAGTGGATTATCTTCACATATGTGGAAAATGGAAAAAGGTGAGTTATATAATTATAAATATTTATATAAGATGAAATATATAAATTTTTTAACTTATAATTTTCTAATTACTTTATCAATTTTAAAGTATATAAAACGAAGAATATTTGGATAAGAATATATGTGTGGTATAGCAGGAACAATAAATTTTAATGGTAATGCTTGTGAGGCTATAAAACAAGCTTTATATCATAGAGGACCAAATGAACAATTTATTTATAGTTATGAAAATATTAATTTAATACATACGCGATTATCAATCCAAGATATTTCTCATGGACACCAACCGTTTCATTTTCAAGAATATAGTATAGTTTTTAATGGTGAAATTTATAATCATATGGAGTTGAGAAAAAAGCTTCAAGGATTTATTTTTCAAACTCATTCGGATACAGAAACATTACTTTATATGTTTATAAAATATGGTGAAAAGATGTTCTCAATGATTGATGGAATGTTTGCTTTTTGTATTTTAAATAAAAAAGAGAAAAAACTTTTTCTTGCAAGAGATAGAGCAGGAAAAAAGCCACTGTATATTTATAAAAAGGATAATAAACTTTTATTTGCAAGTGAATTGAATGCTATTAAATCATCAGTTGAATTGAAGGTGAATGAAGAATATATATCTTCATACTTAAGAACAGGTTTTTTTTATAAAAAGTATACTCCTTATAGGGATGTTATAGAAGCAGAAGCTGGATACTTTTATTACATTGATATAAATACTTTGCAAATTGAGTCAAAACAGTATTTTAATATGTTTGATTTTTATCAAAAAAAATCATTACTAAGTTTTGAAGAATCGGTTAATAAAGTTGATTCTTTGTTACATAAAAGTGTCAAGGATAGACTATTAAGTTCAGACCTTGAAGTAGGTGCATTTTTAAGTGGAGGTATTGATAGTTCACTTGTTGTTGCGATTGCTAGTGAATATACTAATAAACTTAAAACTTTTACAGTTAAGTTTGATGGAACTTTTGATGAGTCCAATTTGGCTAAACTAACTGCTAATAAATATAATACTAATCATCAAGAAATATCTATTTCAATGAATCTTAAAAATGATATAGAAAAAATTTTATATAACTATGGTGAACCTTTTATGGATAGTAGTGCAATTCCTAGTTACTATGTGAGTCAAGAAGCTAAAAAACATGTAACAGTAATACTTAATGGAGATGGTGCAGATGAACTGTTTGGAGGATATAGACGATATGTTCCAATTGCGAATGGCTGGTTAAATATAGCATCAAAATTTACATTCCTATTAAAGATGATACCTAATCCTCATAATAAGCAATCTTTATATAATTATTTTTATAGACTTTTATCTATGTCAAAGAAAAAAGGATTAAATTTTTATTTAAGTGCTACAAATGATATTTTTGAAGATATATATTTATTTGATAAAAATAGAATTTTTGGCGAAATGGATGAATTTATTAATGATATTCATAAAACTAATTTAACACCACTATCAAAGCAACTTTATCTTGATTTTTCCTTAATATTATTTTCTGATTTACTTGTTAAAATGGATATTGCTACAATGTCTCATTCCCTAGAAGGGAGAAGTCCATTTTTAAGTCGGTATATGTTGGAGTTTGTTCCAACACTCCAAGATCAATATAAAGTCAATGGTAAAAATACGAAATTTATTTTGCGCGAATTGGCTAAAAAGTATTTATCAAAAGAATTACTCAATCAGCCAAAGCGAGGCTTTGAAGTGCCATTGAAGCTTTGGGTTGAAAAAGATTTGAAAGAAAATATTTTTGATATATTAGATACTAATTGTTATTCATATAAATTTATTGATAAGCAGTTTATAGAAAATTTACTTAATAAAAAGATAAGTGTATCTGATGAAAAAAGAGCTAAAATGTTATGGACTTTATATAGTTTAGAAATTTGGAATAAAAATAAATGAAAAAAAAGATAATAATAAGTGCTAATGTATTTTTCACAATTGTTAATTTTAGAAAGGAGTTGATTAAATTTTTAATAGAAAAAAACTATGAAGTTGTCTGTATTGCATCTCAAGATAAATTGTCTTTAAAGTCTGAACATATTTTAAATAAATTAGGAGTTCGATTTATAAATATTAAAATTAGTAGAAAGGGTTTAAATCCTATAGAAGATTTAAGTTATTTATTTTCTCTTATAAAAATATATAAAAGAGAAAAAGCTGATTTGATTTTCCATTTTACAATTAAGCCAAATATATATGGAACGATTGCGGCAAGGATTGTAGGGGTCAATTCTATAAATACTATAAATGGTTTTGGTTCAGCTATAATAAAAGGTGGTTTGTTATCTAAAATATTAAAAATATTTTATAAGTTTTCATTGAAGTTTTCAACTAAAGTTTTTTTTCAAAATAAGGATGATAGAAATTTTTTTATTAATAATAAACTGATAGAAAAAAATAAAGTTAGTATTGTTCCTGGTTCGGGAGTGAATATTGAATCTTTTAATAATTTTAAAGTAGATAATGAAAAGCTTACCTTTTTATTAGTATCTAGGCTTCTGAAAGACAAAGGGATATATGAATATATTGAAGCAATAAAAATAATTCAGAAAAGATATAGTACACAGTATAAGTTTTTACTTGGAGGACAATTTGATAGTGAAAATCCTTCTGCTGTAACAGAAAAAGAAGTTAAAGAATGGGAAAACAATAATTTAATTAGCTATATTGGTCAAACAGATAATATACAGGATTTTTTTAATTTAACTAATATTATTGTATTACCAAGCTACCGTGAAGGGCTTTCAAGATTACTAATAGAAGCAGCTAGTTCTTATAAGCCAATTATTACAACTAATGTTCCTGGATGTAAAGAAGTTGTAGAAGATGGTCATAATGGTTATTTATGTGAAGTAAAAGATGTTGTATCTTTGGTTCATTGTATTGAAAAGTTTTTTCGATGTACAGATAAAGATTTGGAGAATTTTGGGAAAAGATCTAGAGAAATTGCTAAACAAAAGTTTGATTATAAGATAGTGAATGAAATTTATTTTAAAGAAATAGAAAAATTATGTTAACTATATTATAGATAAAGGTATAAAGATGAAAGTAATGACAATAGTTGGAACAAGACCAGAGATTATAAAGTTAAGTCAAGTTATGAAAGAGTTAGATAAATTTACAGAACATACGATTGTTCATACTGGACAAAATTATGATTATGAATTGAATCAATTGTTTTTTGAACAACTTGATGTTCGTACTCCTGATTATTTTTTGGAAGCTGTTAAAGGTACACCATCTGAGATGATTGGAGATATTATAATTAAGGCAGATAAACTTTTTGAACAAGTGAAGCCTGATGCTCTTTTAATATATGGTGATACTAATAGTTGTCTTAGTGTAATTCCTGCCAAAAAAAGAAAAATACCAATTTTTCATATGGAAGCTGGTAATAGATCTTTTGATCAAAGAGTTCCAGAAGAAGTAAATAGAAAAATAGTAGATCACTTAAGTGATATAAACTTACCCTTGTCTGAACATGCTAGGGATTATCTTATTGCAGAAGGTATTAAGCCTGAAACAGTTATTAAAACTGGTTCCCCAATGACTGAAGTATTAAATGCGAATATGGATAAAATACTTTCAAGTAATATATTAGAAAAAGAGAATTTAAAAGCAAAAAATTATATTGTAATGAGTATTCATAGAGAGGAGAATGTTGATTCTCCTAAAAACTTTTCAGACCTTTTAGAATCTATTGAAGAGTTAAGTGAAGTTTATAAAATGCCAATTATTATTTCAACTCATCCTAGAACAAGAAAAAAATTAGAAAATATGGAATATGAAAATAAAAATCCATTAATTAGATTTTCCAAACCATATGGTTTTCATGAATATAATAATTTACAAATGAATGCATTTTGTGTTATTTCAGATAGTGGAACAATTGCAGAGGAAGGTTCTATCTTAAACTTACCAGCAGTTACTATACGACAAGCACATGAGAGACCAGAAGGTATGGATGAAACAACAGTGATTATGTCTGGTTTAAATAAAAATAGAGTTTTAGAAGCTGTTGAAGTTGCTACAAAACATAATGCTGAAAGTGAAAGAACTATTAAACCTATTAAAGATTATGAAGTAGATAATGTTTCCAAAAAAATATTGAGAATTATTTTGTCATACACAGATTATGTAAATAGAACAGTCTGGCATAAAGATATTTAGTATGAAAATAAAAGTCTTAGTTTTAGGTTCAACTGGTTTGATTGGACATCAAGTATATAATTATTTAAAAATTAATAGTAATTTTGATTTATCAAACATTTCTTATCGGAAAAAACTACAAGAAGATACAATACTTATAGATGTTAGAAATGAAAAAATATTTTTAGAAACAATTGAAAATATTAAACCAAATATTATCATTAACTGTATTGGAATTTTGATTCAAGGTTCAAATAAAGATCCAGAAAGTGCAATATTTATAAATGCTTATATGCCACTTCGATTAATGAGGTTAGCAGATGAAATAGATGCGAAATTAATACATATTTCAACTGATTGTGTATTTTCAGGAGATAAAAAAGAACCATATATTGAAATTGATGAACCTGATGGTAAGGATATATATGCAAGAACAAAAGCTCTTGGTGAAATTATTAATGATAAACATTTAACATTGAGAACATCTGTTGTTGGACCAGAGTTAAAAGATGATGGTGAAGAGTTATTTCATTGGTTTATGAAACAATCAGGTGAGATAAATGGATTTACAAAAGCTATTTGGTCTGGGGTTACAACTATAGAATTAGCAAAAGCAGTTCATTGGGCAATTGATAATAATATAACGGGTTTATATCATATAACAAATAATGTATCTATTAGTAAATATGATCTATTATGTTTATTTAAGAAATATACAAATAGAGATATACAAATTAATAAAATTGGAGGGAGAAATACAGATAAAAGTTTTATAGATACTAAAGATAAGATTAATTATAGAATACCACCTTATGATATCATGATAAAAGATCTGTGTAATTTAATTAAAAATGATATTATTTACAAAAAATACAATATATAACACTTTATTTTTTTCACTCTTTTTTCTTATTTTTAGTCCATTTTTTATTAGCTTGGATATAACAAATGGTATTAAGTTTGATGCTTACTTTGGACATTTATATTCTCGTCCTTCCATACCTATTTCTTTTTTTGTATTAAGCCTTCTTTCATTAGTAAAGTTTAAATCCTTATTAACTCATTATCATCTTATATTATTATTTTTAGTAATTAGCGTTTTTATGATTTTTAACTTTTACTATGGCATTCCCCGAGCCATTATTGTTGGTTTGGGCATGATGTTACCTTTAATTTCATTTTATATCTTCAAAATAATTTTTGAAGATCAAAAGAATCTATACATGACAATGTACATCTCTTTAATCAGTGTCATTGTTATTAAGTTTATTTTTGATTTAAATATATTATATAATAATAGTTTTGAGATTGATTTATTACTTAATAATAACTGGACAGACATAAAGTTAAATACACCATATTATATTACTACAAGTATTGCAATTTATAGTTATTATGATTATTTTCCTTTTATATATTATGTTGCAGTGGTACTTTCCGTTTATAATTTACTAAATAAGCAAATTATTATTATATCAGTATTTTTAATTTTATTATCAAGTATAGTTATTTTAGATACAGGTTCAAGATTATTTATTTATGGTATATATTTGATACCAATATTATATGTTTTTTATAGTATGATAAAATTAAAATTAAAAACTTATTTTTATTTATTTACGAGTTTAGGAGTTGTTATTACTATCTTAATGGGAATTAGTAATTTTCATTTTTTAGATGAAAGTTTATCTATAAGAAACAATTTGCTTTTAGAATATTTTTATAACATTAATTTTATAAATATTATATTCCCTTTTTTTAATGATTGTAGACTAGAAGTAGTAGGTTCGTTACATAATGAATTTATAGAAATATATAGTTTTTTTGGATTTATAACATTTTATTATTATTATTGTTTAATGCAAATATTTATAGAGGTTAATGATGAGTATCAACTAATTTCATTTTTTTTAATATTTGTTATTATTATTGGGGCAATAGTTCAAATAAATGTATCTAATCCATATATTGCTATAATTATAGGAATGATTTTAGCTCTTTTTAGTATCAATAAGAATAAAAAAAATCAAGGAGAATTTGGTGACTAGATTAATGTTTTTAATTGTATTTATCATAATAATAGCACTTATAACTATTTTTGCATTGGATAGCTATACTGGTAAATCATATATTTTTTTATTTTTCACAATAACATCAAATACTCTTTTATATTTCGGATTTAGAAAAAATGCTATTTTTTTTGATACGTTTATAGGTATATTCTTGTGGCTTGGATTTTGGTTTAAAACAACAATGATTTTAATATTTTTTGAAAATAGATTTATTGAAAAAGTAGGTAAGTTTGATGGTTCAGGGATACAGTTTGATAATGCTTTGTTAATATCAGCTATTGCTTTTAGTGCTTTAATTTTAGCTAGTTTTATTAGAGAAAACTACATATTTAAGTATCCAACTATAGACATTGAAAATAGTAGTCTTTTTAAGTTTTATATTTTACATAGAATTAAAATCATAATATTTTATATAAGCTTGTTTTTATTTATAGGAGTCACAAATTATTATTTTCATATATATCAAAGAGGGGAGATATCCCCTTCAGATATTCCATTTATAATATCTGGTATATATAAATGGTTGTTACTTTTTGGATTATCTACTTTTGCAGCATTAATACTAAAGTATGAGTTTAGTATGAAGAGAAGAGCTATATATTTTGTGCCTATTTTAACACTTATAGAGTCAGCTATTACTAATGTATCGCTACTCAGTCGAGGTATGATTTTAAATAGTAGCTCTTTAGGGTTAGGCTTGATGAGATATTCGTATATAAATAAATATAAAATAAATATAAAATATTGGCTATTTATTATTTTTATAATGATCTTTGTTTTTATAGTATCTATTTCATTTGCTAATAAATTACGAGAATATTCATTTTTACAAACACAACAAAATCATACTATTTCAGAAACTTTTTCGAATATTAATGTAACGAAAAATGTTGGTAGCATTTTTCATTTAATTGTCTCAAGAAGTGTAGGTATGGAGGGTGTCTTAGCAATATCTACACAAGAGAATTTAGGATGGAATATTTTTAGTGAAGCATTATCTGAAAAATATGATGAATCTAAAACAAGCTTTTATGATAGTTTTGTAGATTCAGGATATGTAAATTCAAAAGAGCAAAATCGTCATATATTGTCAATGCCTGGATTTATAGCATTTTTTTATTATCCAGAATCTTTACTATTTTTGTTTATAGTTTTATTTTCTATAGGAATTATAGTAAGCCTAATAGAAGTATCTGCATATAAGTTGGGAAAAAACAATCAAATTCTTTCAGCCTTAATAGCACAAGTTATTGCATATAGACTTATTCATTTTGGATATGTACCCGCACAAAGTTATCTTTTATTTGGTACAATTTTTTTAAATCTATTAATGATATATAGTATTGATAAGATATTGTTTGTATGGTATAAAAACAAGGATACAAATGTCACAACATAAGCATGTATTTTTTAAAGGAATATCATACAGTTATATATATATATTTATTTATTTAATAACCGGTATTTTAACTACTCCTATGCTTTTGCATCACTTTAAAGCAGATTATTTTGCCTTATTAATGTTAGTGTATACATTAATAACTTATTTAAATAATATTCGTTTTGGACTACCCGAATCATTAGCTGCTTTATTAGCAAAAAGTAAAGATGATGTTTTTAATATTTATGTAGTAAAAAGAATTTTTTTCCTTTTAGTTTTATTAACAGTAGCTACTTTAGTATTATTACAAATAGTAGAATTTTTGATAACAGATTGGAGAGTATTATTAGGTGATGTTTATAGTTTAAATAAAGATGATGTAATAAATGTTTTTTATATTTTGATATTTTTTGCATTAATGAAAATACCAATGGATATCTCATTATCTACTTTTATAGGGTTTCATGAAGTATATTTAGAAAAAATTTACAAAATTGTTAATTTAGTAGTTAATTTTATACTAGTATTATTTGTTGTTTATACTGATAAAAGTATAGTTTTTTTCGCACTTTTAGCTGGTTTGTTAGATTTTTTTGTAAGTTTAATCTCTTTTATACATATGTGGATTAAATATAAATTTTCTCAGTCAACATTTAGTAAGAAGGAGATAACTAATACTACGCTTTTTAAAACAGGGTTATTGTTTTGGCAACTTTCTATAACACAAACAATTATTTTTGGAGCGGGTATCACAATTGTAAGTCATATGCTTTCACTGCAAGATGTTACAATGTATAGTTTAACAATGAAAGTTTTTACATATATTTTTTATGCCTTTACAATCATTAATACAGTTTTAGCACCTTTATATGGAAAGTTTTTTGCTCATAATCAATGGGAAGATATAAAAAAAATATTTCATACAATGATTCTAGTTTTACCGATTTTTGGAGGTTTTATTTGGATGAGTGCAATTTATTTTATGCCTAATATAATAAGTCTTTGGACTGGTTCTAGTGAGTTTTATATAGGACCTTTATTTATTTTATTTTTTGGTTTGTTTTTTTATTTAACAGGTTATGTTAATAGCTATATTACATTATTATATAGTATAGGTGAAATTAAAAGTATTATATATTTACGATGGTTTGAGGTTATCATAAATATAGTGATTTCAATTTTATTCACTTATTTATTTGGTTTAATAGGTATTGCAATTGGAATTTCAGTTTCAATAGCTATTATCTCTGCAAGATTATTACCTTCATATATTGAAAGTCAAACTAAGGGTAAGTTAATAGTTGACTTTAGCTTTCATAAAAAGCAATTCATTATAGTTTTATTACCTAATATTATAATTGCATTTTTAATAACTACTTTATTTAATTTACTTATAATTAAAATTATTGTTTTTATTTTAATGTCATTTATATACTTTGGTATATCTTGGTATATATTAGCTACTAATGATAAGTTGTATATAATGTCATTTATGAAGTTTAAGAAAGATACAATTTGAAAAAAAAGAAAATATTGATTGTAACAGAATGCTTTTATCCTGAAGAATTTAAGATAAATGATATTGCATTATCTTGGAAAAAAAAAGGATATGATGTGGATGTTTTGACTATGGTTCCAACTTATCCTCAAAGTATCGTTTTTGATGGATTTGAAAATAAGTTATATCAAAAAAATGTTTGGAATGATATTAATATTTATAGGGTAAAAGCTGTAACTGGATACAGAGAAAGTTTATTTAAAAAACTTTTAAAATATTTTACATTTATGATTTTAGGAAGTTTTATAAGTCTTAAAATAGGGAAGAAATATGATTATATATTTGGATTTGATGTAGGTGCATTAACTGGTATGGTACCTGCAATATTGGTAAATAAATTTTATAATAAACCTGTAACACTTTGGATTCAAGATGTATGGCCTGATAGTGTTTATGCTTACGGATTTAAAAAAACAAAAATTTTAGAATTTTTTCTCAATGGTTTTGTAAAATTTGTTTATAGAAATACTACAAACTTTGCAATTTCTAGTAAAGGTTTTCACGATAAGATTTTACCATATATTGATGTTGAGAAAACTATTCAATATTCACCAAATTGGGCAGATGAATTTAATAGAAATTTAGAGTTATTTCAATTTAGTGAAGATAAAAAAGTTCATTTTACATTTGCTGGTAATGTTGGAAAAGTTCAAAACTTAGATAATATTATTACCTCATTTGGAAGCTTGTCTTGGGAATATCTCATAAAAGTACAATTAAATATCATAGGTGATGGGTCAGAACTTGATAATTTAAAAAGTATAGTTAAAAATAATAACTATAAAAATATAGTTTTTTGGGGGAAACAACCAAGAGATGAGATGTATAAGTATTTTAAAGCAAGCAATTTTCTAATTGTCTCTTTAGTTGATAAGCCTATATTCTCATTAACTGTTCCTGCTAAAGTTCAAACTTATATTGCAGCATCCAAGCCTATTTTAGCAGTTATAAATGGTGATGCTGCTGACATTATTAAAGAAAATAATTTAGGTTTTGTTGCAAAACCTACTGATATAGAAGAGATAAACAATATTTTTAGAAAAGCAACAGATGTGAATGAAAATGAGTCGCTTGCATTTTCAAAGAATTGCGATACTCTAACAAAAACAACTTTTGATAAAGATAATATCATTAATAATTTACTTGATTTGTTAGTAAGGAGTAGATAAATGAAAATACTATTAACAGGGAGTAGTGGTTTTATAGGAAAATATTTTATAAAAAAGTATAATAAAAAGTATGATATAAGAATATTTTCATTTCTTAATGATAATATAGATGAATTAGATTTAGATGGTATAGATTCTATTGTACATCTTTCTGCTTTAGTACATCAAATGGGTGGTGCTAGCAAAGAGGAGTATGAAAAAGTCAATGTAACACAGACAATGCAACTTGCTAATAAGGCTGAAGTATCTGGGGTTAAACAGTTTATATTTATGAGTACAGTAAAAGTATATGGCGAAGAAACCAATAGTGTATATACTGAAGAAACACTATGTGTTCCAGAAGATGAATATGGGAAAAGTAAATTAAAAGCAGAAAAAGAATTATTAAAATTACAAGATGATAATTTTCAAGTTTCAATCATAAGAACACCTATTGTATATGGGAACGGGGTAAAAGAAAATATTAAAAATTTAGTTAATTTAGTTAATAAAGTTCCTATTTTACCATTTGGGGGTATTGAAAATAAGCGAAGTATGGTATATATTGGAAATATATCACATTTAATAGATCAGGTAATTGAATATCATCAATCAGGTATATTTTTAGGAAGTGATAATGAACCATTTAGTACAACAAAACTTATAAAAATAATTTCGAAAAATTTAAATAAAAATACTATTCTACTAAAAATACCTCTGTTTGAAACATTTTTAAAATTTATAAAACCATCTTTTCATAAAAGATTATTTTGCAGTTTAGAAGTAGATAACACGTTAACAAAAAAGAAATTAAATTTAACAAATCCTTATACTATAGAAAATGGGATACATTTTATGATTGAAGGGGAAGTAAATTGATTTATATTATTTTTTTTATAGTATCTTTTTCTTTAACTTATTTCATTAAAATTTTTTATATAAAAAAAGCACTTGTAGCCAAAGTAAATGAGAGAAGTTCCCATACTACACTTACACCTCATGGTGGAGGTATTGCTGTAGCTATTGTTTGGTTTAGTGGTATTTTTTATTTAAATTATACTAATGAAATACCACTTAAGTTATTTTATGCTTTAATGATGGGAGTGATTATTTCAATTGTAAGTTTTTTTGATGACATCTATGACTTAAGTCCAAAAATTAGGTTGATCACTCAAATGGTTGTAGCTATAAGTGGACTTAGTGTATTAGGTGGTTTAAATAGTTTAAGTTTTGGTATTTTAGAAATTTCAAATTTATTTTTGACGAATATTTTTGCTTTTTTATTAATTGTTTGGTACATTAACCTCTTTAATTTTTTAGATGGTATTAATGGTTATGCTGGTAGTGAGGCTTTATTTTTAAGTTTAGCAGGATTAATACTTTTTGGTGGAAGTCATTTTATAGTATTGGCTGTGGCTGTTCTAGGTTTTCTTTATTGGAATTGGAATAAGGCAAAAATATTTATGGGTGATGTAGGAAGTACATTTCTTGGATATAATATAGCTATATTCACAATATATTATGGGAATCAAGAAGCTACAAATTTATGGATTTGGATAGTTTTATTTGGTGTATTTTGGTTTGATGCTACTTTAACATTAATACGACGAAAGTTTAATGGTGAAAAATTATCTCAAGCTCATAAGAAACATGCTTATCAACGCCTTACTCAATCTGGCTGGAGTCACTATAAAGTTACAAATTATTCAATTATTATTAATCTCATTTTATTTTTATTGGTATATTTTATTAGTAATATTTTTGTAGTATTTCTCATAACTATTATGTTATTATACTCTATTGTAAAATATATAGATAAAAAGAAAGAATTTAAATGATTTTAGACAAACGAATATTAAATTTTCTAGTGATAATAGGACTATCTTTTGTAACTTTTTGGTGGACTTTTTTTATATTTCATTTAGACTTTGATATAACTTTAGTTCTAAGTGTTATTACTTTGCGAAGTTTATCTTCATTTTTTATATTTAAAGACTATTCACTCTCTTGGAGTAAGGCTACTCAGAAAACATTTTTGATTAAAAGTTTTGTTTATATTGTCCCTTTTATTTTGTATGCACCATATTATCATGGAGAGTTTCGATTCGCTTTTTTAGCAAGTGAGTTATTTCTTTATATATTTTCTATCAATTTTTTAATGTATTTTTATTATTTTGTAATAAATAGAAACCGAACCACAAAAACAAAACAAGTCGTAATCTATGGTGCTGGTAAAGCTGGTGTGAAACTTGATGAAGAGTTTAGAAATAGTGAATATAGGGTAAAATATTTTGTAGATGATGATACTATTTTACAAAGAAGAAGTATAGATGGTATTAAAATTATCTCAAGAAATGAGTTAAAAAATAGTATAGAGAATAGAAAACTTGATTTACTTGTTATTGCAATACCAAGTGCAAAAACAGAGAATATAAATACTATTTATGATGATTTACACACATTTTTTAAAGATGTACAGATACTCCCATCTTTAGAGGATATTCTAAGGGATAAAGATTTTTCACAGCAGTTAAAACATATCTCAGTCGAAGATTTATTAGCACGACACCCAAAAGACTTAGATAAGACAAAAATATCTCAATTTATTTCAAATAAAGTTGTTTTAGTTACAGGAGCTGGAGGAAGTATAGGGAGTGAGATTGTTCGGCAATGTTTATTTTTTAAAGCTTCTAAAATAATATTACTAGACCATAGTGAATTTAATTTGTATCAAATAGAACAAGAGATACAGCAATTAACAACAATAGAAATTATCCCTATTATGCAATCAGTTGTAAACAAAGAAGATTTGGAAAAAACATTTGAAAAATATACTCCAGATATAGTTATACACGCAGCAGCATATAAACATGTGCCATTAGTAGAACATAATATCAAAGAAGCAATAGTTAATAATATAATAGGAACTAAAAATACAATAGATTGTGCTATTAAGCATAATGCGGAAAAATTTTTATTGATTTCAACTGATAAAGCAGTTCGTCCTACAAATGTTATGGGTACTACAAAGCGTATTTGTGAGTTGTATTTACAAAATGTAGATTCAAAAGATACGCAAGTTGTTGCAGTGCGATTTGGAAATGTATTAGGTTCAAGTGGAAGTGTAATCCCTAAATTTAGAGCTCAAATAGAAGCAGGAGGTCCTATAACTGTAACACACAAAGATATTACACGATATTTTATGCTTATACCTGAAGCTTGTGAACTAGTACTTCAAGCAGCTTCAATAGGGAATAGTGGTGAGATATTTATTTTAGATATGGGTGAACCGATTAAAATAGTTGATTTAGCACAAAAAATGATTGAATTAAGTGGTAGAGATAATATATCTATAGAGTATACAGGATTACGACCGGGTGAAAAGCTTTATGAAGAGTTATTACTAGATGATAGTGATGCTCAAACACAATATGAATCAATCACAGTTGCAGGTCGTACAGAGTATGATATAGGAAAATTAAATCATGATATTTTTGAATTAATTAGTACACAAGATAAATTAACTAAATTAAAAGAGATAGTTCCTGAATTTACTCATCAGTTGAATTAGTATTTAAACTATCTGCTTTTTTTCTTAGAAGAGCAGTGAGTCTTTTTGCTTCTAGTAGATGACTCTCTATGTTTAAACTAAGTTCATCTATCTCTTGTAAGATTTTATTTTTGTTATTTTGACTACACGGAGATGTAGTATTAAGTATAGTATTTATCTTCTCTATTAAATTTTTTTCACTTAAAGGTTTTAAAAAGAAATTTTCTATCCCTTTGAGCATTGAAAATTCTTGATTTTCTATATCTGAAGATAAAAATACAAATGGAATAGTGCTATAGTTTTTTTTCTTTAAATCATCATAAAACTCGTATGATTCTATTGTACAAATATCCATATCTGCTATTATTAATTTTATATTTTCTTGTTGTAAAAGTTCATAGGCTCGTTCTTCTGAATGTGCACCAAAAAGATTTACCTCTGTATTTGGTAATAGATCTTCTAGTGCATATTTAATAAAATCTAAAATATAATCATCGTCTGAGGTTAAAAAAAGTATATTTATTATCATAAGATATCCATTTAAAAAAATTAGGGTACAACGGTAAGCTGAGTTTTGTAGTTAGCAATAATTTATCTAGTTGATTTTTTACAAAATCAATCGTGCGAAGAGCCAAAAATGTGAAGTTTATACCATCTCTTCTTGCTGCAGGTTGGGTTTACATAGCTGTCAAAATTGCTTAAGACACTGGTGAGCTCTTACCTCGCCGTTTCACCTTTTCCTATTAAAAATAATAGGTAGTTTACTTTCTGTTGCACTGTCCCTTAGGTTGCCCTAGCCATTAGTTAAATGGAACCATACTTCACAGCAGCTCAGACTTTCCTCTTGCAAAATGCAAGCTATTGCTTATTGTACCTTAAGTCTAATTATATCTAAAATAACTTACTTTCTTATGATATCGTAATCAGTAGGTATCTTAAATTCAAATATATTATCTAAGATAGGTTTATTTTGATCTATTTTAGAGAAACTTATAAGAATGTTATTATCAATGTTGTCTTTGTAGCTTATACTTTGAAGTATATCATTTATAACAGTTAGTGTATATTGAGTATTATTAAAAGTAGCAAGATATTCAGATGAAGATATTTTAGTAGAGGTATTTAAAAGTTCTAAGATATTAAACTCTTTATCAAGTTTAGAGATTATTACTTGTTCTAATTCTGGTTCTATGATAGTTACATTATTGTTTTTGATATAAACAAACTTTTGGGTTGGTTCATTGTATTGCCATACTATTTGTAGAGGCTTTTTTATATATATTTTTCCTGTATAAAGTATCTCTTTATTTGAACTATTAATAATTGATTGTTTAAATGAAGCTTCAAAACTATTGATATTTTGAAGGTTATTAGCAAATAATATAGTTGCGAAAAAAAAAGATAGAATTAATGACTTCATAACAAACCTTTGGATAAAATAATAGCTTCAAATTATAGCATATATCGTCTTAAGCGATTTTACTTACAAAACATACAACAAGGAACACTATAAATGTTAAATATCTTTTCAAAAATATTCGGAACTAAAAATGATAAAGAGGTTAAAAAGTATAGAAAAAGGGTAGAACTTATCAATGCTTTAGAGGAATCTTACGCAACACTTACAAATGAAGAATTACAACAAAGATTTAATGAACTAAAAAATGAGGTTCAAAATAATACAAAAACCTTAGATGAAGTACTCGTAGATAGTTTTGCAATCACAAGAGAAGCTAGTAAAAGAGTTTTAAACATGAGACACTATGATGTACAGCTTATTGGTGGTATGGTTTTACATGAAGGACGAATAGCTGAGATGAAAACTGGAGAGGGGAAAACTCTTGTTGGTACTTTAGCTGTTGCTTTGAATGCACTTAGTGGAAAAGGGGTACATGTAGTTACTGTAAATGATTATCTTGCAAGTAGAGATGCAAAAGAATTAGAGCCTTTATATAATTTTCTTGGATTTAGTGTAGGTGCTTTAACAGCAGCTATAGGAAGTGAGTCAGAACGACAAGAGCAATACAATGCAGATATCACTTATGGTACAAACAATGAGTTTGGATTTGACTTCTTACGAGATAATATGCACTATTCACTTGAAGAGCAAGTGCAGAGAAATTATAATTTTGTAATAGTGGATGAGGTGGATTCAATTTTGATTGATGAGGCTAGAACTCCTTTAATTATTTCTGGACCTACAAGTCATAAAAACTCTGACTATGTAAGATCTCAAAAAATAGCACTACAACTTGAAAAAGGTGAAAGAAAAGAGGCTAAAAATCCTAGTGAATCAGATGAAGTTACTGGTGATTTTACTGTTGATGAGAAAAATAAAGTGGTACTTTTAACAGAAGCTGGGATTGAAAAAGCTCAAGAGTTATACGGTGTAGACAATCTTTATTCTTTAGAGTTTGCTTCACTTTCACATAATTTAGATCAGGCTTTAAAAGCAAACTATTTATTTGAAAAAGATGTTGATTATGTTGTACAAAATGATGAGGTAATCATTGTTGATGAGTTTACAGGACGATTAAGTGAAGGGCGAAGATTTAGTGATGGTTTACACCAAGCTTTAGAAGCAAAAGAGGGTGTTGAGATCAAAGAGGAGTCTCAAACACTAGCTGATATCACTTTCCAAAACTACTTTAGAATGTATGACAAGTTAGCTGGTATGACAGGAACAGCACAAACAGAAGCTACAGAGTTTGCAGAGATTTATAATCTTGATGTTGTATCAATACCAACAAATGTACCTATCCAAAGATTAGATAAAAATGACCTTATTTATAAAACAGAGAGAGAAAAATTTGTAGCTGTTTGTAATAGAATCAAAGAGTTAAATCAAAAAGGGCAACCTGTTTTAGTGGGAACTGCAAGTATTGAAAAATCTGAAAAACTACATGAATTATTGAAAAAAGAGAAAATACCACATACAGTTTTAAATGCTAAACAGCATGAAAAAGAGGGTAAAATTGTTGAAGATGCTGGACTTAAAGGTGCTGTTACAATAGCTACAAATATGGCTGGTCGTGGGGTTGATATTAAGCTACCAAAAGAGTGTTTAGAACTTGGAGGGTTAGTGATTCTTGGAACTGAAAGACACGAAAGTAGAAGAATTGACAACCAACTTCGAGGACGAGCAGGGCGACAAGGTGATGTTGGTGAATCTCAATTTTATCTTAGTTTAGAAGATAATCTTTTAAGAATTTTTGGAAGTGATAAGATCGCTGGAGTTATGAGTAGACTTGGTCTTGAAGAGGGTGAACATATTGAATCTGGTATGGTTACAAGAGCAGTTGAAAATGCACAGAAAAAAGTAGAAACTATGCACTTTGAGTCAAGAAAACATCTATTAGAGTATGATGATGTAGCAAATGAACAAAGAAAAGTAATCTATAGCTTTAGAAATAATCTTTTAAGTGAAGATTATGATATTACATCAAAAATTGATGAAAATATTGGAGAATTTGTATCAGTAACTATTGAGAATGCAAAAGATGTCAGTACAAGTGTAATGATTGAAGATTTTAATTATGAAAATGTAGTACTTAAAATCAAAGAAGATTTAAATGTTGATATATCAAAAGAGGATATAGAATCAGATGATTTTGATGAGATGTATGAAAAACTTGTTACAATATTAAAAGATATCTATGAACAAAAGATGAGTGCCCCTGCACCAGAACAAAGACATGAGATAGAGAGAATTCTATATCTTCAAGTTTTAGATAAAGCGTATAGAGAGCATTTATATTCAATGGATACTCTAAAAACAGGAATTGGACTTAGAGGTTATAACCAAAAAGATCCATTAGTAGAGTATAAAAAAGAATCATACAATATGTTCTTAGAACTAATAGGTTCTATAAAATTTGAGATTATAAGAATACTTTTTTCTGTTCAATTAAGAGATGAAGATGAGATGGAAAGAGAAAAAGCAGCTATAGAAAAACTAAGAGAAGAGATGGAACATACTATTGAAGATGTTTCTTTAAGTAGTCAAGAATCAACTACAGCTACACAAAAGAAAACTCCTAGAAATGCACCTTGTCCTTGTGGAAGTGGTAAAAAATATAAACAATGTTGTGGACAAAGTGGTCCTAAAAAAGGACTTCTAGCTAAAGCATAGGCAAAGTAGTTGAATACAAAATTAATAAATTTTATAATAAGAAAATATCTTAAATTTGATAAAAAAAATCCATTTATCTCTATAAGTGCTATTTTGGCATTTGTAGGAGTTAGTGTTGGGGTGATGGTTTTAATTGTCGCTATGGCTATTATGAATGGAACTGCTAAAGAGTTCAAAGATAAACTTTTTACTATGAATTATCCTTTAAGTATCTATCCTCAAATAGATGGGACAGTAAATGAAGGACTTCTATATAAGTTAGAGAAAAAATTTCCTGAATTAAAGTTTTCACCCTATTTAACTTCTCAAGTGATGATTCAAAGTGATGAGTCTATGAGTGGTGGGGTTATTTTTGGTGTTGATAAAGAAAAAGAAGCATCAATCAATAAAATCTATAAACAAACAGCAGATAAATTAGATAATTTAGGGAAATATCATATTATTGTTGGACAAGGGATAAAAGATAGCCTATATCTTTATGATGAACAAAAAGTTACTTTGTATTTTACTACAATAAGTCCAAGTGGTTTTTCAATGATGCCAAAGATGAAAAGATTTATCTATAGTGGTGAGTTTAAATCGGGACTTACAGCTTATGACAAAGCTTATATGTATACCTCTATTGAAGCTCTTCGAACCATATTGAAAAAAAGTGATAAATATTATGATGGGATACATATATATAGTGATGAGCCATTTAAAGATATAGAGCGAATTAAAAAAGAGCTACCATCTTTTGGTGTTGGAGTTGTTGGTTGGTGGCAACAAAATGGAAACTTCTTTGCAGCTATGGAGATGGAGAAGAAAGCTTTATTTGTAGTATTGATGCTGATAATTCTTATTGCATCACTTAATATTATTAGCTCACTTCTTATGACAGTTATGAGTAGAAGAAAAGAGATTGCATTACTTTTATCACTTGGTGCAAGTGCAAAAGAGGTAAAACATATCTTTTTAAGACTGGGAATTATTATAGGATATACTGGAATATTATTGGGAATACTATTAGGTTTTAGTGGAATTTATTTATTAGAAAATTTTGATATTATCTCTTTACCTGCTGATGTATATGGTACTTCTAAATTACCACTTGTTTTAGATGTAATAGACTTTATATCTATAGTTATAGGGAGTATGGTGATAGTATTTTTATCTTCATATTATCCAGCAAAAAAAGCAACACAAATCGATGTACTAGATGTATTAAGAAATGAATAAATCAATAAAAGTACAGAAGTAGGCAACTTTTAACTAAAAAAATACTTGATGTACTACTGTACACCTTTATATTTTCTTTAGCAAAATCTTACCTATTTCTGAGCTTTTCTTTGACTTATTGTAAACAAAAGGGAGAAGATGAAATTTAATAGGATAAAAATAATAATAGTAGGGGTGTTAATTATGGCAGAAACATTGATGGCTGGTTTTACAACTTTAAAAACAGCACAAGTTGAAGAGGCACTTAAAAATGGTGCGATAGTTATAGATATAAGAAGACCCGATGAGTGGGAACGATTTGGTATCATCAAAGGAAGTCACAAACTCACTTTTTTTGATGGGCAAGGGAGATACGATATCAACGCTTGGATGGCAAAATTTACTAAAATAGTAACCTCAAAAGATCAACCATTTATTTTAGTGTGTGCCCATGCAAATAGAACTAAAGCTGTTGGAGAACTACTTGGTATTCAACTTGGATATAAGTATGTACAAGAACTTGATGGTGGGATAAACTATGGTTGGATTGATAAGGGATTGGAAACTGTAAAAGAGTAGAAAAAGTGCTTATTTAAATAAAGCACTTCCTACTCTGATCATATTACTTCCATTAGCAATGGCAAGTTCAAAATCTCCGCTCATACCCATGGAGCAAATGGTTGCACCATCACATTGGTTAAAAATAGCTCTTGTGATTTGAAAACTTTCCAGAATCTTTGTTGAATCTTCACTATGGGCTCCTATACTCATAATACCTTGTAGTTTTATATTTGTATATTTTTCTTGAATTTGCTTATAAATACTAACTGCCTCTTTTGGATCAACTCCTGATTTAGACTCTTCATAAGCAGAGTTTATTTGAAGTAAACATCGCATGGTCTTGTTTTTTACTTTTAGTTTTTTATCTAATTCCTGAGCTAATTCTAAACTATCAAGTGAGTGCATCAATGATGGATTACAATCTATAAGGTTATTTATTTTATTTTTTTGTAAACTTCCTACAAAATGCCAAGCTATTGGTAAGTCTTTTAAAATTTCTTGTTTCTCTTTTAAATCTTGTACTTTGTTTTCTCCAAAAGCTCTTTGACCTGCTTCATAAAGTGTTTTAATATCAGAAGCTTCTGAATACTTACTAATAGCTACTAACTGTACTATATGGTGATCACTAACTTGGAGTCTTGAAAATTCTATTTTTGTTATGATTTTATCTAAATTCTCTATTGCTTGATTTTGGGTCATAAAATTCCTTTTATAATAAAAATTATTGTATTGGTTTTTATATTATACTCTTTTATAGTAAAAATAGAATTTTGTATGTTTTATATACAAAAATTAACTTTATTTTTTGAATTAATAAGATAAAATGTTTAAAAATAATACAGGAGTTAAGTATATGGGTAAATTTGTAAATAATACAGAGGAATTTTTTAAATATTGTGAAGAAAATGAAGTTGGATTTGTTGATTTTAGATTTTCTGATATCAAAGGTGCATGGCATCATATTTCATACAGAATGAGTGCAGTAAGTGCAGATCAACTTGAAAATGGATTACCTTTTGATGGTTCTAGTATTGATGCATGGCAACCAATTAATAAATCAGATATGTTATTAAAGCCAGAGGTTTCTACTGCATTTTTAGATCCATTTACAGCGGATAGTACAATTATAGTTATTTGTGATGTTTATGATATCTACAAAAATGAGCTTTATGCTAAATGTCCAAGATCTATTGCTAAAAAAGCATTAAAACATGCGGAAGATTTAGGTATTGCAGATGCTGCATATTTTGGACCTGAAAATGAATTTTTCGTTTTTGATGATGTGAAATTTAGAGATGACACAAACAGTGCATACTTTAGAGTTGACTCAACAGAGGGTGCTTGGAGTAGAGATACAGAGTATGAATTTGGAAACATGGGACATAGACCTGGAACAAAAGGTGGATACTTCCCAGTACAACCAACAGATTCTATGGTAGATTTAAGAGCAGAGATGATGCAAGTTCTTGAAGAGGTTGGTTTAGAAGTAGTTCTAGGTCACCACGAAGTTGCTCAAGC
>JAIOSF010000008.1 GCA_021107755.1 Arcobacteraceae bacterium | reverse complement strand
TCATATGAGAGAAAGAATGGTTCACTACCAAGAAAAAACGGGAAATCTTTATAATCTAGAAGCAACACCTGCTGAGGGTACCACTTATAGATTTGCAAAAGAGGATAAAAAAAGATATCAGAATTCTATTATACAAGCAGGGATGAATGAAAACATATACTATACAAACTCCTCACAAATTCCTGTAGATATAACTGATGATCCCTTTACAGCCTTAGATTTACAAGATGAATTACAGTGTAAATATACAGGTGGTACGGTGCTTCATCTTTATATGAAAGAACAGATTAGTTCAACAGAAGCTTGTAGAAAATTAGTAAGAAATGTAATCTCTAATTATAGGTTACCATACATTACAATCACTCCGCTCTTTTCTGTTTGTCCAAAACATGGATATATCGAAGGGGAACATGAGTATTGCCCAAAATGTGATGAAAACTTACTAGAAGATATAGAACTTGCATCGTAAATAAATATATAAAAAAGGATAAAAAATGGATAAAACACAACAACTAGAAAAACTAAACCATAAAAGACAAAAGTGTATTGTATATACAAGAGTTATGGGTTATCATCGTCCAGTAGAAAGTTTTAATGTGGGGAAAATTGGTGAGCATAAACAAAGAAAACAATTCATTGAATCAAAAAACTGTTTATGATTTAACACCATTTACCCATCTAGATTTTCCAAATCATCTAGCTTGTATAGTTTGGATGAATGGATGTAATATGCGGTGTGAATATTGTTACAATAAAGATATTGTTTTTAATAAACAAGGAAAATACTCTTTTGAGGATATTATACAATTTTTAAAAACAAGAGTGGGACTACTTGATGGTGTCGTTTTATCCGGTGGAGAAGCTACGCAACATCACTTAGTCCCATTTTGTCAAGCAATCAAAAACCTTAGATTTAAAATCAAACTTGACACAAATGGGATGAATCCTTTATTATTAAAACAATTAGTAGACCTTAACCTTATTGACTATGTTGCTCTTGATTATAAAGCACCAAAAGAAAAGTTCCAATCTATTACACACTCCAATCTTTATGAGAAATTTTCAAATAGTTTAGATTTACTGATTGAAAATAATTTTGACTTTGAAGTTAGAACAACAATACACAATGATTTACTAGATGAGAATGATATTAATACAATAATTGAAGATCTTTATAAAAGAGGTTATAATAAGAGTTATTATCTACAAAATTTTTTATCAACCACTATAAATATTGGGAATATTACTCAAAGTAGTAAAAAATTTGATCCATCACTTTTATTGGATAAGTTAGCTATAATCTGGCGATAAATTATGGTAAAACTATTTGGTACCCTTCCCCTTTAATATTATTGATTAAATCTTTTGATGTTTTTATTCTCAATCTTTTGATAAAACTTCTTAGTGTAACATCTGTCCCTTTTCCATCTTTCCAAAGAGTTTCTTTAATTAGCTCAGAGTCAGTTATTGTAGAAATGTTATCAATTAAAAGTTCCATAAAAATAACTTCTCTTTTTGTCAAGGGAACATACTTGTCCTCTTTATATAAACTTCTTTTTGTTTTATTAAAAGTAAATCCATCATTAAAAATAAGTGGTTCACTTTGAATCTTTTTACTTAAAATATTTAAATACTCTAAAAGCTCATCAGGGTCAAAGGGTTTTATAAAATACTTCACAACACCCACATCAATTGCGTTTAATAATTTTTCTTTTTCACTAAATGCACTTAATATAATAATAGGAACATTTGGATTTATCTTTTTTATCTTTTGTGCCATTTGCAAACCATCAAGTTTTGGCATCATAATATCGGAGATAACTATATCTGGTAAAACTTTTGTAAACTTATCAAGTCCATCTTTTCCATCATTTGCTATGGAAAAACTATAAAAATAGTCTCCAATACTACTTTTTAATAAGCTTGCTAGTTTTTCTTCATCTTCAACTAATAGAACTTTTAAATCTTTTAAAGAATTATAATTCATATGACCCCTCCAAAGGTATTTTTATTGTAAGTAGTATTCCATTTTTATTATTTATAAGATTTATTGTACCATTAAAACCTTGTTCACAAATCATTTTTGACATAAAAAGACCAAGTCCAGTCCCACTACTTGAATGTTTTGTTGTAAAATATGGTTCAAAAACTTTATCTACAATTTTAGCTTCAACTCCACCTGCATTATCTTGAATCTCTATAACTACAAATTGTTCAGTTTTTTTTGTACTTATAAGTATCTTTTTTTCTGTAATACTATTGTCACGAAAAGCATCTTTTGAGTTTTGTATTATATTTATAATCACTTGAGATAGTTCATTTGGTATACCTAAAAGTATTATTTTTTGACAATTCAATTCTATAATTATTTGCTCTTTTGCAATCATTTTTTCTAGTATTCCAATAGCTTCATTAATGCTTTGTTCTAAATTAAAATATTTTTTTTCTTTTTCTGGCTTAAAAAAATTCGTAAAATCATCTATTGTAGTTGACATATTTTGAATAACATTTTTACTCTCATTGTAAAAATCTAACACCTCATCTTTGTCATCTTTTAAGGAAGCTTTTTTCATATTATAAATATTAAGATTTAGTTGTGTGAGTGGTTGCCTCCATTGATGAGCCACATTTGCTAGCATTTGTCCAAGACTTGCAAGTCGTGATTGCCAAAACATAATTTTCTGTTTCTCTTCATTTTTAGCTATCTCTTCTTGAACTCGTAACTCTAGTGTTTGATTTAATTCTAATAATTGTGAAGTTTGTATTTGAACTTTTTTTTCTAAATCTTTATTGAGTTGCTTCAGTTGTAACTCTTTCTCTTCTAACTCTTTTTTTAAAAAAACCTCTTTAGTTACATCATATCGAATAGCAATAAACTCTTCTATCTCACCATTTTTATCAAGGATAGGTATCACTGTAGTATTCACATAAAAAACAGTTCCATCTTTTTTTCGATTTTTAACTGTGCTTTTATATGTTTTTTTAGCTTTTATAGTATCCCAAAGAAGTTTGAAACTTGATGCAGGAACACTTAGATCTCTTACAATATTGTGATTTTTTCCAATTAATTCTTCTCTTGTATAGCCTGAGATTTTGCAAAATTCATCATTGACAAATGTAATAATCCCATATACATCTGTCTTTGATACTATATTGCTTTTTTCAATAGCCTCTTTATATTGCTGTATCACAAGATAAACTCTTAATAATATCTACTACTTTTGAAGCATATCCCCACTCATTATCATACCATAAAACAAGCTTTACCATTTTGTTTTTCTTTACTTGTGTAAATCTATGGTCTAGAATGGAAGTGTACTCTTGTTGCGCAAAATCACTAGAAACTAATGGCTCAAAATTATTAAGTAATATTTTTGATATTTGTGTTGCTTGGTACTGTTGAAGTATCTCTAATAATCGCTCTTTTGTTATATCTTTTTCTAGTTTTAATACAACATTTATAGCTCCAACAGTTGCTGTGGGTACTCTAAATGAACTAGAAGAGATATTTTCCTCGCTGATATGAGGTAAAATATAAGAACAAGCATCTATTGTTGTAGTTTTACTTGGTATTATATTTTGGGTTGCACTTCTACCAAATTCAAAATTACATGCCACATCTCTATCACTACTTCCTATACAACCACTATCTAATGTTTTTTGATGATTTAATAAAGGATGAATAGTACTTACATCTCCATACTCTATTGAAAAATGTTCATCAATTATTTTTAATACAGGTAAAAGTGCTGTTGCATTACAGGAGCTTGTTGATATTATTTTATGAGATTTATTTTGAAGCTCTTTTTCATTGACTCCCAGTATCACATTTATATCTGCATTTTTATTTGGATGGGTTAAAAATATTTTTTTAATCGGTAACTGTTTTAGTTGATTAATATCTACTTTGCTACCACTAGCATCTATAACCACATCAATATTATATTTTTCAAAATCTATTCTGGTAAAATTTGAATAATTTAATATCTCAATATGGTTTTTACTATTTTTTATACTATTATTTTGAACAATATATTTATCTTCAAATCTTCCATAGGTAGAATCATAATTAATATTATAAGCTATATTATCAATATTTGAGTTAAGCTCATTTATTGCTACTATGTTTATATTTTCAAAAGAGTTGGCAATCCTTACTATTGACTTACCAACTCTCCCTACTCCATTTAGCAATATATTCATAAGTTACAATTATTCTTCAATAATCAGTGCTTTAACACCAGGTAATACTTTACCCTCAATAAGTTCTAAAGAAGCTCCACCACCAGTTGAGATAAATGTCATCTCCTCTTCATCACCTGTTCTTCTCACTAAATCAGCAGTATCTCCACCCCCAACTACAGTTGTAGCATAAGAGCTAGCAACTGCATGAGATAACTTTGTGCTCCCTTTTGCAAATTTATCCATCTCATATACACCCATTGGTCCATTCCAAAGAATTGTATGTGCATCTTCAAGAGCTTGAGAAAAAAGAAGTGCTGAAGCTGGTCCAATATCTAGCCCCATCCACCCTTTTGGTATCTCTTGAGAAGTTACCGCTTTTGCAAATGATTCACTATCAAAAGCCTCTGCTGCAATAACATCAACAGGAAGATAAAATTTTACACCTAATGTTTTTGCCTCTTCCATAATTTTTAAAGCTTCTGGGATCAAATCATCCTCAACTAGTGAATTTCCAACCTCATGACCAAGTGCTTTAAGGAAAGTAAATGCCATACCACCACCGATAATGATTTTATCAACTTTTGGAACAAGATTGTAAAGTGCTTCAAGTTTTCCACTTACTTTACTACCACCAACAATACTTACAAATGGTCTTTTTGGTTCTTCAATAATATGGTAAAAAAACTTTATCTCTTTTGCAAGTAAAAATCCAGCTGCCTTATGATTAATATCAAAATGACTTGCTATCCCCTCAACAGAAGCATGTGCTCTATGAGATACACCAAAAGCATCATTGATATAAATATCAGCCATTGAAGCTAATTTTTTAGAGAGTTCAGGGTCATTTTTGGTTTCTCCCTCTTCAAATCTCATATTTTCTAAAAACATTATCTCACCATTTTGTAATTCACTTGCCATTTTAAGTGTTTCTTCACAGACAATACTTGGAGCTAATTTTATACTCTCCATTTGTAATAATGTTTTTAATCTTTGTTTTACAGGTTTTAAACTATATTTTTCCTCATAACCATTTTTTGGTCTTCCAAAATGACTTGCAATAATGATTGCACAATCATTATCAATACAATATCTAATAGTGTTCAATGCACTTTTTATTCTTCTATCATCTGTAATATTTTGATACTCATCAACAGGTACATTAAAATCACATCTTATAAATACTTTTTTACCTGCTATATCTATATTTTTGATCTCTTGAAGTTTCATTTTTATCCTTAAACTTTATAAATTAATTTGTTGCTACATGCACACCCATGTCTACTAGTCGACATGAATATCCCCACTCATTGTCATACCAAGATAAAACTTTTACCATATTATCTCCAACAACTTGGATTGTATCAAGAGGAACAACTGTTGAGTTCTCTTCACCATTAAAATCACTACTCACTCTTCCCTCTGTATCTGTTGCTAAAATACCTTTTAAATTTGTTTGTTCTGCTTTAGTAAATGCGTCACAAATCTCTTGAACTGTTACATTCTTATTTAAAGTAGCTGTAAAATCTACCATTGAAACATTCGGGGTTGGTACTCTTATGGCTTGACCGTTAAGTTTTCCATTTAAGTGTGGCATAACTTTCCCAATAGCTTTTGCAGCACCTGTTGATGCTGGGATTAAGTTTGTAGCTCCAGCTCTCCCTTTTCTTGGATCTTTTTTATCTTTTGCATCTAAGATTGGTTGTGAACTTGTATAAGAGTGAATTGTAGTCATCAATCCTTTTTCAATCCCAAAATTATCATCAAGAACTTTTGCAACTGGTGCAAGTCCATTTGTAGTACATGATGCATTTGACACAATAGCTTGACCAGCATATTCTGTTTCATTAACTCCCATTACAAAAGTTGCTGTATCATCTTTTGCTGGCGCTGACATTACTACTTTTTTTACACCACTATCTATATATGATTGACACTTCTCCTGCGTTAAAAAAGCACCTGTACATTCTAAAACAACATCTACACCCAAAGAGGCGAAATTTAATTTTTCAGGTTCTCTCTCTGCAAATAATTTGGCTTTCTCTTTTCCAATATAAACATACCCATTTTCTACTTTTATATCTTTTTTATTTCCATGAACTGTATCGTATCGAAGGTTATATTGAATCATCTCTTCACTACCACTAGCATTAACTGCTACTAACTCAACATCCTCTCTATCTGCCACTATTCTAGCGACACATCTTCCAATTCTTCCCAAACCATTGATAGCAACTTTAACAGCCATAATAATCCTTTTGCTTTAGTTAATTTTGGATATTTTAGCTAATTTTTTATATAAAAATGGTTAAGAAATAAGAAGATGATTTGTATTAAAAATATAGGTCTATTTTAAGTAACTATTCGATAAAATTAAATCTTAAAAAAATGCAAAATTATAGTAATAGATTTTACTTATAATAAAAATTTGGTACTATAATTTTCGAATACATTTAATGGAGTTTTTAATGGCAATAATGATACAAAAGAGAAATGGTCGTCAAGAGGTTTTAGATATAACCAAAATTCAAAAACATACAATTTCAGCAACAAAAGATTTAGAAGGTGTTAGTCAGAGTGAACTAGAGATTGACGCTCAAATTAAATTTATCGATGGTATGAGTTCTAGCGATATCCAAGATGCTTTAATCAAAACAGCTGTTGAAAAAATAGATATAGATGTTCCAAATTGGACTTTTGTTGCTGCACGACTTTTTCTTTTTGATCTGTATCATAAAGTTGGAAAAGCTACACATGGTATAAAAGGAAATGCGTATCGTCATCTCAAAGATTATATAAAATATGGTCAAGAAGCTGGAAGAATTATCCCTGAACTTGAAACTGGTTATGATTTAGATGAATTAAGTGAGTATATAGACCCATCAAGAGATTATCTTTTTAACTATCTAGGGATGAAAACTCTTTATGATAGATACCTATTAAAAAACAACGACAAACAACCAATAGAGTTACCACAACAAATGTTTATGGGTATTGCTATGTTCTTAGCACAAAATGAAACAGACAAACAAGAAAAAGCAAAACAATTTTATGATGTTATCTCAAAATTTGAAGTGATGCTTGCTACTCCAACACTCTCAAATGCAAGAACAAATAGACACCAATTAAGCTCTTGTTATATTGGTTCAAGTCCAGATAATATTGAAGGTATCTTTGATGGATATAAAGAGATGGCACTATTGTCTAAATTTGGTGGTGGTATAGGTTGGGACTGGAACTCTATACGAAGTTTAGGAGGAGTGATTGATGGTCATAAAAGTGCAGCAGGTGGTACTGTACCATTTCTAAAAATCACAAATGATATTGCAATTGCAGTTGACCAACTAGGAACTAGAAAAGGGGCAATTGCTGTTTATCTAGAGCCTTGGCATATGGATATTGAAGATTTCATTGACCTAAAGAAAAACTCAGGGGAAGAGAGACGAAGAGCACACGATCTATTTCCAGCACTTTGGATAAATGACCTTTTTATGAAAAGAGTTATTGCAGATGAACATTGGACACTTTTTGATCCTTATGAAGTGAAAGATTTAGCAGAGCTTACAGGTGAAGCTTTTGAAAAAAGATATGAAGAGTATGAAAATGATGATTCTATAACAAAAGAGCAGATGAAAGCAAAAAGCTTATGGAAAAAAGTTCTTACCTCTTATTTTGAATCGGGAAGCCCATTTTTATGTTTTAAAGATAATGCAAATAGAGCAAACCCAAATGACCACACAGGATTTATACGAAGTAGTAACCTTTGTACAGAGATATTCCAAAACACAAATCCAAATCACTATTTAGTAAAAATAGAACTAGAAGATGGAGAGATTCTAACTTATGAAGAAGATGATACAGTTACTGTAGATAGTGGTATGGTAAAAAAAGCAAACAAAATCACAGCGCTTGATAGCTTAAATGGTAAAAAAATCTTTATTGTAGAAAAAGAGAAAATTGATGGAGATACAGCTGTTTGTAACTTAGCTAGTGTAAACTTAAGTAAAATCAATACAAATGAAGATATTCAAAGAGTTCTTCCTACAGCAATTAGAATGCTTGACAATGTAATTGACCTAAACTTCTACCCACTTAGAAAAGTAAAAGCAACAAATCTAAAAACAAGAGCAATAGGTCTGGGAGTTATGGGTGAATCACAAATGGTTGCAGAGTCTGGACTTGTTTGGGGAAGTGATGATCACCTTAAAAAGATAGATTCTATCATGGAGGCAGTAAGCTACAATGCTATTAGTGCCTCAGCTGATTTAGCGCTTGAAAAAGGGATATATCCTACTTATGAGGGTTCAAAATGGTCAAAAGGGATTATGCCAATGGATCATGCAACACCAGCAGTAAATGCACTTATCCAAAGAGATCTCTTTGATACAGGATATGATTGGGATGCCTTAAGGGAAAAAGTAAAAAAACAGGGGATGAGAAATGGTTACCTAATGGCAATAGCTCCAACATCATCTATCTCAATTCTCGTTGGTACTACACAAGCGATTGAGCCAGTCTATAAAAGAAAATGGTTTGAAGAGAACTTAAGTGGTCAAATCCCTGTAGTTGTACCAAACTTATCTCCTGATACTTGGAATTTCTATACACCAGCTTATGAGGTGGAACAAAAAGATATCATAAAAGCAGCTGCAATTAGACAAAAATGGATCGACCAAGGGCAAAGTACAAATATCTTTATGTCTTTAGATAAAGCAAGTGGGAAATATCTTCATGAGATATATACACTCGCTTGGCAATTAGGATTAAAGTCAACTTATTACCTAAGAAGTCAATCACCTGAATCTGTTGCGGATGTAGCTGATAGAAGTCAGGAGTGTGTGGGTTGTCAGTAAGATAAACTCACAACAAAAAGCTACAAAATATACTATAAAAATTATATACTAAAAATAAAAGAGTAAAAAATGGATAGAAAAACGATATACAACCCGAAATCAACTGAAAATCTAAACGATAGAAGAACCTTTGGTGGAAATCCAGATGGTATGATAAACTTTACAAGATGTAAGTATGAGTGGGCAACACGACTTTGGGATCAAATGGAAGGAAATACTTGGTTTCCAAAAGAGGTTCAAATGACTCAAGATGCGAAAGACTATAAATACCTTACTGCACCTGAGAAAAGAATGTATGACCTTGTATTATCTCAACTTATTTTTATGGATTCATTACAAACAAATAACCTTATGGATAATATCAACCCATATATCACAGCTCCTGAGATTAATGCTTGTCTTTCAAGACAATCATATGAGGAAGCGAATCATAGTAAATCATACGCTGTTATGGTTGAATCAATCTCTGATAACACTGATGAGATTTATGATATGTGGAAAACAGATATGAAGTTACAAGAGAAAAATAACTTCATAGCAGGCACTTATGAAAATTTAAGTGGTGATATTACAGATGAAAAAATAGTTTTAGCAATGTTTGCCAACCAAGTGTTAGAGGGACTTTATTTTTATGCTGGATTTGCTGCTATGTATGCACTTGGAAAATCAGGAAAAATGTTAGGTTCATCGCAAATGATTAAGTTCATCCAAAGAGATGAAGTAACACATCTGTTATTATTTCAAAGTATGATTAACAGTACAAAAAAAGAGCGACCTGAACTTTTTACACCAGAGTTAGAAGAAAAGGTGCGAGTAATGTTTAGAAAAGCTGTTGATTTAGAAGCTAGTTGGGGAGATTATATCACTCAAGGTCAAATTCTTGGGTTTACAAAAGATATTATTAGACAATATATTGAATACCTAGCAGATAGAAGACTTGAAGCTGTAGGATATGCACCTGAGTATGGTGTAAAACATCCAATTCCATGGGTAGATGGATATAGTTCATTTAACGACCAAAGAACAAACTTCTTTGAGGGTAATGTTGTGAATTATTCTAAGGGAAGCATTGACTTTGATGACTTCTAAAAAAGAGATTTTCTAATCTTTCTTTTTGCCAATCTCTGCGTTGGATAAGTAAATTTAACTAGTTACTTACTACAGTAAACTCCTAGCTAAATTTTTTTCTCCGCCTTGACCTTAACAAAAATAAAAATCATTAAATCTCTTTTGGAGGATTTAAATGTCTGAAAACAATTTCAATCAAAAATCAAAAAAAACTTTACTATCTACACCATCTTTAATTATGTTAATCTTAGTTCTATTATTCATATCTGGAATTCTAGGAACTTATTATTATTATTTTATAGACTTTACAATCGATGCAAATGTAGAACATTTTGCTCAATTTGGAGACTTTATTGGTGGAACATTAAATCCAATATTGGCTTTTTTTGCATTTTTAGCTCTTCTTTTTACAATTAAATTACAGTCTGATGCATTAGAAATCTCAAAAAATGAATTAAAAGCAACTAGAGAAGAATTAGAAAAATCTAGAATTGCCCAAGAGGAACAAAGTAAATCATTAGTATTACAAAATACTGCCACAAAACAACAAATTTTTGAAAATACTTTTTTTAAATTAACTGAACAATTCTTTCAAAGTAAAAATAATTTAAAAGATGGTAGCGAAAAAAGTATTGATGTAATAAACTCTATGTTAATATTCTTTAAACTACATCAGCTACCAGATTATCAAGCTAACTCAAATGATACTAAAAAGAGTATCCAAACTATATATGATGAATATAATAAGTATAAAGAAGATATAACAGGTATATATTTTGGACAAATATATCAAATATTAAAATTCATACATGTGAGTAAAATTGTTGATAAACAAAGATATGCCGATATTTTACGGGCACAATTTACAAAGAATGAATTAGAGTTTTTATTTTATCACTGTTTAGGTTCAATAGGAAAAAGAAAGTTTAAACCCCTCATTGAACAATATGAATTTTTTGAACATATATCTATTAATGAAGACATAACACCTCTAATAAAAGAATATAAAGCAAATGCTTTTGGAAAAAATGAAGAAATTTTAACTCTATATAAAAGTTTATAACAATTTCAGTATAATAATAAAAATTTAAATTTAGGTAACCAATGGCAAGTAAAAATAGTCAAATTCTTCTTATTGAGAATGTTCTTTCAAATTTAAGTGATAATTTGGAAGAAAAAGAGCAAAGTATACGAAACTTTGAAGATGAAGTATTAAATCTAAAAAACACTATTGGAACTTTAAAGCATGAGTGCAAAACTGCTTTTAATGAGCAAGAAAGACTAGAAGATAGTATCTCAGAACTCAAAAATAAAAATTTGTTTTTAACTGAAGAGTTAAAGATGAAAGATGAGCAACTCAAAATAAAAAATCAAGAATTTGACTCAATAAAACACCAACATGAACAATTCATGAACAATATTGAGAAAAGAATTGAAGACTTAAAGCAACAGCTAGAAAATAAAAACTCAATCATCACAGAACTAGAAAAAATAAACAACGAACTCAATAAGCATATACATACTACAGAGAAAGAAAAAACAGTAAGTATCTCCAAACTAGAGAGAAAACTAGAAAAAGAGGAATTCAAAAACTTTGTAAATACAGATGATAATTATGCATTCTCCTCTTCAACAGAGAAATCTACAAAAAAAGCAGCACCCACTCAAGCAAGGGTAAATAAAAAAATCCAATTAGATAAACTAGAAGACAAACTCAAAAATTTAAATAAAATCAAAGAGAACTTCGCAAACTCTAAAAGCTCTTCATCAACAGAAGAGGAAGAGATTAAAAAAAGACTGGGATTTTAACTATGAATTTAATAGCACTCCAACTAAAAACTTCTAATAACTTTGAAAAAAACTTAAAAAAGTTAGTAAAACAAATTAATAATTGTCCAGACAACTCTTTTATCTTAGCACCTGAGTTATATCTTACAGGGTACGCTTATGATAGAATGGATGATGCTGTTTCTATTTCTATAGAAGCTATAAAAACTCTAAAAGAACTCTCTTTAAAAAAGACAATAGCACTTACACTTACAACTAAAACAAAGAAACAATATTTTAACACTTTACATATCTTTCATAAAGGGGAAATAGTACATACCCAATCAAAAGCAAAACTCTTTGTTCTTAATGATGAGCGAGTCTATTTTACAGCTGGAGATGAAAAAGATATCAAAATAGTAGATATAGATGGATTAAAAGTGGCTACTCTTATCTGTTTTGAACTACGATATATTGAACTATGGAAAAAAGTACAAGGGGCTGATGTGATACTAGTTCCAGCTATGTGGGGATTAAGAAGAAAACAAAACTTTGAGATACTTACTCGTGCTTTAGCTGTTGCGAATCAATGTTTTGTAATTGCAAGTGACAGTGCAAATGACGATATGGCAAAAAGTAGTGCCATCATCTCCCCTTTTGGTGATGTAACAAAAGATGATGAAAAGAAACTTATCCTTTGTGATGCAAACTTCAAAGAGATAAAAAAGATGAGAAGGTATCTAAATATTGGAATCAAATAAACAGATATCTAGTATCCTTTTTGTTTGTCTTGGAAATATTTGTCGTTCTCCCCTAGCAGAAGCAATTGCTAGAGATATTGTAGCTAAACACAATCTTCATATAAAAGTTAATAGTGCAGGTACAGGAAGTTGGCATATTGGAGAAAATCCTTGTGAAAATTCACAAAAAGTAGCTTTTCAAAACTCTTTAGATATCTCAAACTATAAAGCAAGACAAGTTACTAAAAAAGATTTTCAAAACTTTGATTTAATCGTGGGACTTGATAGCAGTAATATTGCAAACCTTAAAAAAATAGGTTGTCAAAATCCTCTACTGTTAGGTAATTTTGGTTTTGATGGAGTTGATATCCCTGATCCCTATTTCTTTGATGGTTTTGAGGGATTTACCACAGTTTATTCTATGATAGAAACTTGTGTAAATCAACTATTTCAAGAGTATAATCTTATAAAATAATCACTTTTTTTGTATCGCAAACTTTTGAGGTCTTATAGTTATATCTGTAATCACCCCTTGTGTATTTAAAATATCTATAACAGTTTTTGCAATAGTTTGAGGCATCAAAAAAGTATCTTCTTGTTTTGAAGGTTCAAATTGTAAATCATCAAAAAAGTTTGTTGTAGTTAAATCTGGATTGATAGTTGTAACCCCTACACCACTTTTTCGTAACTCCTCAAACAAACTCAATCCAAAATCTCGTAAGCCTGATTTAGTAGCAGTATAAAGGGCTGAAAACTTTGAATGTTTTGTAGCTTCAATAGAGGCTATGTTTATGATTTTTCCTTGAGTTTTTTTCAAACTTCGTAATAATAGGTTTGATAAAACAATCGGTGCTGTTAAATTGATATCAATAAGTTCTTTTATTTTAGAGACACTTATCTCTTCGTGGGGTTGAAATACACCAACACCAGCACAATTAATAAGTAAATCTATCTCTTTAGTTTTTAAAATCTCTTTTATCTCTTGCTCTAAAGATGATAAATCCTCAAGTCTAGAGTTGAGTTTTATGATAGTATAACCATTTGATACTAATTCACTATAGATAGCTTTTCCTATCCCTGAGCTATATCCAGTTACTATTGCATTTTTCACTTTATTATCTCTTTTTTCATTTTAACTCTTATATAAAAAAATATTAAAACACCTAAAAGAACCAATATAGATACAATAATCATCTGTAAATACTCTTTAACCATTGCCTCATTTTGCCCTATAAAATATCCCAATAATGTCAAAATCAACACCCAAATACCAGCACCTAAACTTGTATATAAAGAAAACTTCCATAAATTCATTTTTGCCAACCCAGCTGGAAGTGAGATATATTGTCTCACAGCAGGGATAAGTCTTCCACTAAAAGTAGAGATATGACCATGCTTTGCAAAGAAATCTTCCATCTTTTGTAATGTTTCCTCTTTAACTAAAACATACTTTCCATACTTCGATAAAAAAGCTCGTCCATACTTTACAGCTAAAAAATAATTAAACACAGCTCCTGCAAGACTTCCTATAATACCAGCTCCAATAGCCATATAGATATTCATCTCCCCTTTTGAGGCAAGGTAACCAGCAGGTACCATCACAACTTCACTTGGAAATGGGAAAAATGAACTCTCAAGAAACATCATAATAAAAATACCGATATATCCTAAATCACTTACAGTATTAACTATAAAGTCAACTATTTCATGTAACATAAATGCTAATTACTTTTTTTTGGTATTGGATAGTTTTCAACGATAAAATCAATATCTTTATCACCTCTACCACTTAAGTTTACTAAAATTGATTCATTTGGATGCTCTTGTGCATATTTCATAGCAAAAGCAACAGCATGTGCTGACTCTAAAGCAGGAATTATCCCCTCATGTTGAGAAAGCTTATAAAATGCATCCACCGCTTCATCATCATTACATAAACCAATATTTGTTCTACCAATACTACTTAAATAAGCATGTTCAGGTCCAATTGAAGGATAATCTATCCCACTCCCTATAGAATGAACAGGAGCTGGTTCACCATTTTCATCAGTAAGCATTATAGAATTAAATCCATGCATAACACCCTCTTTTCCATAGGTTAAACTAGCACTATGCTCTCCTATCTTATCACCTTTCCCCATAGGCTCAACTCCATAAAGTTTTACCTCATCATCTATAAAACCACTAAAAATCCCCATAGCATTACTTCCACCACCTACACAAGCAGCAACTACATCAGGGAGGTTTCCAGTCATCTCTTTGAACTGTTCTTTTGCTTCAAATCCTACAATTGATTGAAAATCTCTCACCATTTTAGGAAAAGGGTGAGGACCAACAACAGAACCTATTGCAAACATTTGAGTATCTGTATCTTTTAAATACGCTTCAAAAGCACTATCAACAGCCTCTTTTAAAGTTTTTAGTCCATGGGTAGCTGGAACAACTTTTGCTCCAAGTATTTGCATTCTTACAACATTTGGATACTCTTTTTTAATATCAACTTCACCCATATGTATCTCACACTCTAAACCAAAATATGCAGCAGCCGTTGCAAGTGCAACACCATGTTGTCCAGCACCTGTTTCTGCAATAAGTTTTTTCTTCCCAAGATATTTAGCAAGTAATCCCTCTGCCATACAATGATTTAATTTATGAGCACCTGTATGATTTAGATCTTCCCTTTTTAGGTATATTTGTCCACCACCTACAAACTCACTTAAGTTTTTACAGTAATACACAGGAGTTGGTCTCCCTTGGTAATGTTTTCTTATACTTCGTAACTCACTTATATAGTTGTGTGATTTTGACAACTTATTATACGCTTTAGTAATCTCAGCAAATGGTTTTTCTAACTGTGGTGGGATATATGCTCCTCCAAATCTACCAAAATAACCATTTTGGTCAGGCATTGTTTCTAAATATGGTTTTTTATTCATCTATTGTATCCTTCAAAATTAACACATTATTGTATCAGAAATTTAATTATTTATAGTTTTAGATTATTTTATGTTATAATTGATATTATAAAAAATTTGAGGAATTATATGATTACTAATAACAGTTCTATTGCTAATATGCAACTTTATGATGCTACTCAATTCCAAAATAACCAAAAAACTAAAATTAATGATATAGTAAATAACACTCAAGAGGTTGCTTCTAATGTAGAACAACAAGAGCAGTTAAATAAAAGTGTTGATCAAACTCTTAAGTCAGACTCAAATAAATATGCACAAAAAACAGATTCTGATGTAAGAGCTTCTTTAATGAGACAGCTTAATAGCCCTTTTCCTCTTATATCTACAGAGGTTTTACTAAAAACTATTTAACTTTATATCTCATAAATCAACTTAATAAATAAAGATAAAGCAAACCCAAGTAAGATTACAGCAGAAACAATATTAATAGTATAAGATACTTTTTGTGATATCTTATGTTTAGTTTTATGTACAAAATATGGCATCAAAGTTATCCAAGATGTTATGGCACATATCATCCCAAAAATAGTTAAAAATATATGTAACTCTTTAGTTACTATATAGCTACCAATACTTATCCAAAAAGCAATAGTATATGGATTTAAAAGTGTCAAAAAGAATCCTTGCAGATATTTTTTAAAAATATTGCTATGAGTTTTTTCATTATGTATCTTTATCTTATTATTTCTATTTTTATAAATAATATATGATAAATAGCCTAAAAACAAAACCCCTAAAATTCCTAAAATATTTAAAATAATTACATTGTTTAAAAAACCTACAATACCAACTAAGATAAGTATCAAATATACAGCATCTGCACTCATAGCACCTACACCTATAGCAACTCCGTTACTATATTTTCGTATGGCATTGTTCATAATAAGAATATTTATAGGACCTAAAGGTATAGCTGCTCCAAGACCAAGAATAAATCCTTCAATAAATGATTCCATTAGTTACCCATCTTTCCCAATATTTTTTGTTTTATTTATAGAAACGAAAAAACCCTCATAAAAATACTCATCAGAGTAATTTTTATAAGGGTTTACAAGTGGTACGCCTGGCAGGATTCGAACCCGCAACCACCGGGGCCGAAACCCAGTGCTATATCCAGTTAAGCCACAGACGCATTTGTGTTATGTAATTATAGATAAAAAAAGATAAAAGATAAATCTTTTATCTCTTCTTTACTATCAAATTAAAAAGATTACAGTCTAGACTCGTATCTTCTTAACATGTAAAGTTTTTTAAGCATTTTCTTTCTAGCATTGATTTTTTGTTTCTTTTTCTTTTCTGGATTAGATTCAAAATATCTTCTAGCTCTTGTTTCTGTAACGATTAAGCTTCTATCACATTGTTTTTTAAATCTTCTATACGCTTCTTCGAAAGATTCACTTTCTTTTACTTTTATACCTGGCATTGTTCAATCACCCACTTCCTTGCATAGATTTAATGGCTCTTTGGCTCACTACTGCTTTTCTTAAGAGGCGAATTGTATATAAATTTGTCTTAATAATACTTTAAGTATAATATATTTATCAAATAAACTAGCGCAATCCATTGTTCAGTTTTATTTAAGATTAAAGAAAATAGCTTTAGAAATCAAGTTATTTTTATCTGTCTTGGAACTAAATATGCCTTAACTTTCTGGCTATTTATCTTCAAGTCACGCGTAATTTTTTTGTTAATCTTAAATAAAACTGAACAATGGATTGAGCTGCAAATAAACAAAGGATTTTAGTGGAAAACCTAACACACTTAGACCAAAACCATAGACCAAAGATGGTCGATGTTTCTTCTAAAGAAGATACTACAAGAGTAGCTGTTGCAAGTGGAATTATCTCTATGAGTAACGAAGCCTTTGATAATGTAACATCAAATCAAAATAAAAAAGGCCCTGTAATACAAACAGCAGTAGTAGCAGCAATAATGGGGACAAAAAAAACACCAGAACTTATCCCTATGTGTCATCCACTGCTTTTAAGTGGAATTAATTGTGATGTAGAACAACTAGATGACCTTCCAGGATTTAAACTTACAGTAACCACAAAACTTAAAGGGCAAACAGGGGTAGAGATGGAAGCACTCACAGGAGTTTCTATTGGATTACTTACAATTTATGATATGGTAAAAGCGATTGATAAAGGTATGATTATCTCAAATGTACAACTTGAGCATAAAAGTGGTGGGAAAACTGGAGATTTCCAAAGAGGAGAAAAATAAAATGATAGATTTAAATCAACACAAAGTAAAACTAGATTATCCATGTAGTTGGGAATATAAAATAGTGATAAAAAGTGAGCATAATATCAATCCAATAGTAAAAGAGATATTAGAAGATAGAGAACATAAAATAGCTCCATCAAAAGCGAGTAGTAAAGGAAAATTTGAAAGTTTTTCATTAAAACTTACAGTTCATAGTGATGAAGATAGAACAGGTATATATCAACAATTAGGGAAACATGAACGAATAAAAATGGTTGTATAATTGATGGAAAATGTAATCTATGAAAATACCCTTATAAAAATAGAAATAGAACCATCTGAGATACCTTGGCTTAAAATCTTTACACAACTTCCCACAAAAGAGTTTAGTCAGTGTGATGATAAAGTAAAACAAGAGATATGGCGAGTTTTAGATATTTGTGAAAAAGAGATGATTGCCTACTTCAATCCTGATAAAATAAATATTGCTTCTTTTGGAAATTATGTACCTCATGTACATTTTCATATTCAAGCAAGATTTAAAAATGATAGTTATTTTCCTGAGCCAACTTGGGGGAAAAAACAAAGAGACTCTACTATTGTACTAAAAGATACAGATAAATTTTACGAAAATTTAATTTTGAAGTTAAATTAAGCTATAATCGCAACTATGAATAGAAGAAACTTTTTATTATTATCAACACTATCACCTATTTTTGCAAAAGATTTTTTAACTCTCAATAATGATGTAAATTTAGATATAAATGATTTAACTACTTTATATACTCTTGATTATAGACTAAAAAAGCTCAGGAGATTTGTAGGATATGCAAATTTTAACCTTATATCTTTCGATGAAGCATTATATTATGCGAGAAACTATTCTGCAATTGGTGAATTTACAAAACAAGAGATAGCTCTTATAGAAAAAATATTTTATATATCTCCCTCTCATTTTGGTTTTTATGGTGAAAAAACAGTTCAAAATATATCTCAAAAAATATCTCAAAAAGATATTAAAAAGATAGGGTATTCTGGACATTTTTTATTTAAAGGGAAACCCTTAGATGATTATAATCGAATCAAAAAAGATATAGGGAATAGTATCGTATTGACTTCTGGTATACGAAATGTAGTAAAACAACTTAGTCTTTATGTTTCTAAATTAAAATCTCTTAATGGAAATCTTACAAAAGCTTCATCAATAATTGCACCTCCTGCTTATACTTACCATGCAATTAGTGATTTTGATATAGGGAAAAAAGGGTGGGGAAATAAAAACTTCACAGCTGACTTTGCTAGAACCCAAGAGTTCGCACAAATGAGAAAGCTAAACTATATAAGTATACGATATACCCCAAATAATAAAGATGGTGTAAGATTTGAACCTTGGCATGTAAAGGTTATATAGATGAGTAAATCTTCAATCGTAGCTATTTTAATAGTAATATTTTTATGTTTTGGATGTAGTGAAAAAGAAAATGCAATTCCAACAACTATAAAAAATACACAATATTCACCTCTTGAACAACCTAATTTAAATAAAAGTAAAGATTTCAAAGAAGAGCTTATATTAAAAGATGAAACTTCCCCTACTAATGAAAAGCAAATTGAAATGAAACCTATCCTACGCAAAAGTTGTGAAATAAATGTAAAAGATATTGACAAGTTCAAGTTTGACATTATAAAAAAAGGTATTCAAGATGATAATACCCTTTTAATAGTGGGGGGTATTCAAGGTGATGAACCAGGTGGATTTATGGCAGCTTCTCTTATGACAACACACTATGAGATTAAAAAAGGTTCTGTTTGGATAGTTCCAAACCTTAACTTTTATAGTATTATTAAAAGAAGTCGTGGACCTTTTGGAGATATGAATAGAAAATTTGCAACTCTTTCTAAAGATGATCCCGAATATGAAACCGTACAAAGAATTAAAAAATATATCAAAGATGACCATGTAAAACTTATCTTAAATCTTCATGACGGGAGCGGGTTTTATAGACCTACTTATATAGATAGATGGCATCAGCCTCGTACTTGGGGGCAAAGTAGTGTAATAGACCAGAAGGTATTAGATAATGTTGAAAAATATGCTAATACTTATGAGATATCAGAACAAGTAGTTGAACATCTCAATAAGTTTCTTTTAAAAGAAGAAGATAGATATAGAACAAAAAATACCCATACAAAATTTAACAAAACTCATGAAGAACAAGAGATGGCTAAAACTCTTACATATTATGCTGTAAAACAAGGGAAAGCAGCTTTTGGACATGAAACAAGTAAAAGCCTAAATGTATCCCAAAGAGTTTATTATAAACTTCTTGCTATGGAAAAATATATGGATATTATGGGGATAAAATATACAAGAAAATTTCCTTTAACTTTAAGTGGGGTAAAACATGCATTAAATGATGACATTAGTATCACTTTTAACGATACAAATATAAAAATGCCACTTAAAGATATAAGAAATATTCAAAAATATTTTCCAGTAAAAAAAGATGGCATAGTTACATACTTACCAAGTAATCCTTTAATAAAAATCATTAAACAAGATGATATTTATTCAATATATTATGGAAATAGAAGATTAACAAAACTAGTTGCAGACTATACAGATTATCTTAATTTTGATACAGAGATACCAATTAATATAGATAATCAAACTAAAAAAATAAAATTTGGTGATACAATAAAAGTAACAAATAATTTTTCTATAATTGATGAAAAAAAATTTAGGGTAAATGTTATTGGATATACAAATAAATCGGGGATAGAAACCAATACAAAGATATCTAAAGATATGTTTATGAAAAGATATTCCATAGAGAAAGATGGAAATATCTATCGTATAGAATTTTATAAAAATAAAAAGTTTGCAGGGATGATCCTTGTAAATTTTGTAAGTTAGGACTATGATAAAAAAACAAATATTAGAAATTATAAAACAAAGACCCCTTATTATTGATGGGGCAATGGGTACACAACTTCAAACTTATAAAGTACCGCAAGAAGCGTGGATTGATGATAAAGGTGTAGAGCAAGAGGGTTGTAATGAACTTTTAAATGCAACTGCTCCTGAAATTTTAGAAAAAACACACAACGCTTATGCTTATGCCGGTGCTGATTTAATCAAAACAAATACATTTGGAACTATGCCTTGGGTACTTGATGAATATGATATGTCTCACAGATGTTATGAACTTTCAAGACTTGGTTGTGAACATGTAAAAACAATATGTGATAAATATTCTACACCAGAAAAACCACGATTTGTATTAGCATCAATAGGTCCTGGGACAAAGTTACCAAGTCTTGGACATATTGATTATGATACTATGTATGATGGTTATAAAGAGATGGCAAGAGGTTTAGTTGATGGTGGAGCTGATATATTTTTACTAGAAACTTGTCAAGATCCACTTCAAATAAAAGCGGCACTTCATGCACTACAAGATTTTGCCACTCAAATTCCAGTTATGGTAAGTGTAACTATTGAATTAAGTGGGAGTATGCTAATAGGAACTGATGCACAAACCATTGCCACTATTTTAGAGCCATTTGATATTTTATCTTTAGGATTTAACTGTGGAACTGGACCAGAACAGGTTAAAAAACATCTTGAAGTTTTAAGCCAACATAGTGATAAATACCTCTCAATCCATGCAAATGCAGGATTACCACAAAACAAAGGTGGCTATACTTTTTATCCTATGGGACCAGATGAGTTTGCCTCTATACAAAAAACATTTTTAGATTTTGATGGAGTGAGTTTTCTTGGTGGTTGTTGTGGAACAACTCCTCAACACATCAAAGCTCTAGTAGATGCTGTTCAAGATATACAACCAAAAAAACCAACAGGTGGTCACCCTACTAGTTTAGCTAGCCTTTTTCAAACGATGGAGCTCAAACAAAATCCAGCTCCACTTCTAATAGGTGAGAGAAGTAATGCAACAGGGAGTAAAGCTTTTAGAGAACTTCTTAAAGCTGAAGATTTTGAAGGTACTTTAACTGTAGGTCAACAACAGGTGCGAGCTGGTGCCCATGTGATAGATGTAAGTGTAGGATTTGCAGGTCGTGATGAAACAAAAGATATGGATGAAGTTGTTTCAAGATATAGCCAAAAAATTCAATTACCACTTATGCCAGATTCTACACAAATACCAGCCTTAGAAAAAGCACTAAAACTTATAGGTGGAAAGCCTATTTTAAACTCTGTAAATCTTGAAGATGGTATTGAAAGATTTGATGAAATATGTCAAATGGCAAAAAAGTTTGGTACAAGTTTAGTTTGTCTTGTGATTGATGAAGTTGCAATGGCAAAAACAAAAGAGAAAAAAGTTGAAATTGCTGAGCGAATTTACCAAAGAGCAGTAAATCTTCATGGACTTAATCCAAGAGATTTAGTTTTTGATATGCTTGTATTTACTATAGGAAGTGGAGATGAAGAGTATCATACTGCTGGAATTGAAACAATTGAAGCTATAAGAGAATTTACCACAATGCATCCAGAGATTAGTACTACTTTAGGATTATCAAATATCTCTTTTGGACTAAATACTCATGCTCGAGTATATTTAAATAGTGTATTTTTACACTATTGTGTAGAAGCTGGATTAAGTAGTGCTATTGTAAATGTAAAACATCTCCTTCCTATGACTAAGATGAGTAAAGAGGATATAAAAGCTTGTGAAGATTTACTTTTCAATCGTCGTGAAAATGGTGACCCACTTTTTGCTTTTATAGACCATTTTAGTGATGTTGGTGCTGTTGAACAACAAACAGATGAAGAGTATGAAAAACTTGAGCCCAAAGAAAAAGTTATCCAACTTCTAAAAGATGGAGATAAAGAGAGACTTCTTCCACTTTCCCTTAAACTCAAAGATGAAATTCCCCCTGAACTTATTGTAAATGAGTGGTTAATTGATGGGATGAAAGAGATTGGGGAACTATTTGGAAGTGGTGTTATGCAACTTCCTTTTGTACTTCAAAGTGCAGAAACGATGAAAGCTTGTGTAGATCAACTGAATCCATTTTTACCAAAGATTGAAAAAGAATCAGAGACAACTTTAGTTCTAGGAACTGTAAAAGGGGATGTTCATGATGTTGGAAAAAATCTAGTTGATATAATATTATCAAACAATGGTTTTAAAGTTATAAATATTGGTATTAAAGCAAATATAGAAAGCTTTATAGCAGAAGCCAAAAAACATAAAGCTCATGCTATAGGGATGAGTGGACTTCTAGTAAAATCAACAAATGAGATGAAAGCAAATCTAGAAGAGCTCCAAAATCAGAATATTAAACTTCCTGTTATCCTTGGTGGTGCTGCACTTACCAAATCTTTTGTTGATGATTTTTGTAGACCTATCTATGATGGAGCAATCTTTTATGCAAGAGATGCCTTTGATGGTGTTGTAGCAATGCAAAGAATTGAAAAACAACTTGAAACTGGGGCAGATTTAGATACAAATATGGCTGCAGATTTAATTGTAATAGATGAATCACTACAAAAAGAGGAAAAAGTGGAGTTTAATGATGATATTCATACTCCAATTCTTTTAGAAAATAAACATAACTTTACTCCACCATTTTGGGGAAGAAGAGATATGTCAAAAGATTTTGACCCCTCTTTAGCTTTTGAATGGATAAATCATAGAGTACTTTTTAGACAAAGATGGGGATATAAAAAAGGAAAAATGACTCCACAAGAATTTATATCACATGAAAATGATGTAGTAAAACCACTCTATGAAAATCTAAAAGATGAGTTTTTAGATCAAGGTGTATTTGACCCTATCGTACTTTATGGTTACTTCCCTTGTAAAGCAAATGACACAAGCCTTGATATTTATGACAATGGAAAAGAAAATATCATAGCAACATTTAATTTCCCAAGACAAGGAAAATCTCCACATAGATGTTTAGCAGACTATTTTACAAGTGATAAGTTTGATACAGTAGGATTTACCTTTGTAAGTTCAGGGCTAAAAATCACAGATTATGAAAAAGGTATCTACGACAAAGGTGAATTTGCAAAATACTACAATGTACATGGACTTGGAGTTGAATTAGCAGAAGCACTAGCAGAAGTGGTACATAAACAAATAAGACTAGATTTGAATATTGCTAATAATGAAAAACCAACACTAAAAGATGTCGTGATGAAAGGGTATCAAGGATGTAGATACTCTCCTGGATATGCTGCTTGTCCAGACTTAGCTATGAATAGAACTATCTTTGATTTACTTAAACCTGAAGAGTTTGGTGTAGAATTAAGTGAAACATACCAAATCCATCCAGAACAAAGCACAGTGGCAATAGTTGTACCAAACAAGGAGGCTAAATATTTTAATATTTAGTTCTCCTCTTTGTGGTCTTCAATATAGTGTGTAATTGCATCTTTAATATTTGTTAACTTATTCGGATTTCCTTGTAAATTTTTGAAATGAAAAGAGGTATCTTCATTATTTTCTATTTTTAAATCAGCTATTTTAGAACACACTTGTAAAAATACATTATAGGGAACATCATCTCCTCTTTTTAGGAAGTAAATGGCTCGTTGTAATGATACAAATGGATTCAAACTTACTTTCGATAAATTATTGATCCTTGTATTAATATAATCGACAAACTCTATTCTCATATCACATTTAACAATAGTAAATAGTCTTTTTTTCGTATTATAATTACACTCAAAAGCTATCTTCGTTGAGTCAAAATCAAAACCATCTACAAGCTCTTTTAAAGTAGCTCCTTTAAACCTTTCTCTATAAACAAGTTGATATATATCATTTTTGTATCTATAAGTATATGAATTATTCTCATACTCAAAATAATCTTTATTCATAGCATTATTTATTAACTCTCTATCTTCATTTGAGGGGAAAAACAGATCTAAATCAGCAAAATTATCCGACTTCAAACAAGAACCAGCAAGATAGCACTTTATATCTCGTTTTTTTATATGACCTATAATTAACCTTTGAAAAAAATCATTTAATTTGATACCTATATTATCTAGTCGATAATCCAAAAGTGAAGCTTGATCATAAGAAAGTAATTCCTCATAATCTTTCCAAAAATCGTAAATCATAAAGCCTCCATATGTATATAAAATAATAATAAACTAATTATATCTTAATGTGAACAAGAAATGAATAAAAAAGAAATAGAGGATATAAAGAGTAAAAAGTAAAGTAAGTAAAAAAACCAAAAAAAAAGACATTTTAAAAGTTGGCAGCGACCTACGTTTCCACCAGGGGACCCGGCAGTATTATCGGCGATGGAGAGCTTGACTACCAGGTTCGAAATGGGGCTGGGTATTTCCTCTCCTCTAT
>JAIOSF010000026.1 GCA_021107755.1 Arcobacteraceae bacterium | reverse complement strand
TAAAATATGAGTTTTATTGGATTATTTTGTAATTTACTAGGTGTTTTTTTAGTAATATTTTAGATAGAAATTATTAGAATTTTTTAGGGTATTTTTCTTAACTTAACGGCATTGGGGGACAGGATACTAATTAATCTAATTCCTTCTCTTTTTTAGGTCGTCCTGCTTTTTTATTTTTATAATCTATCCCTGTTAATATTTTTATTTTATCATAAAAACTATCATCTCCACAAGGTTTTCCTGTTCTTGTTTTTTCTTTTAGTAGTTTTGTTTGTGTATCTTCTTGTAAAAACTCTTTATAGTTTGTTATATTATCTATTGGTTCATAGTTTGATAAACTACACCCCAGAGGTTGAATCTCCACTTTTTACTATTTTTGAAATCATTGATTTTGATAGGTTTAAATTATTACCTATTTCAACTTGTAAAATATGGGTCAGGTGATAAGGATAACATCAATATAATAACATCAAATAGTCCAAAGGGGAATGTTATTATCTTTATACCTTAACCTCTATTTCTCATGTGTAGTAACTTAGATTAAATATTTACTAATCTCATCTTTTGTTGGTAATTTTTGTCCCTCTTGTGTAAAACTCTCATCTTCATCTTCAAAGATTACAGTGTAGTTTTTATCAGTTTCTGTTTTTCCATAACTTACGATAAAAGTAGCAGCAAGTTCTTTTTCCTCTTGTGTAGCTTTTTTATCTAGTAAACTAAAAGGTCCAACAGCATCTAAAATTCTTGCTTTATAGTACTTTTTACTTGTAGTATTTTTTAGTTTTTCATTATCTTCTTGATGTCGTCCGATGATTAATTTAGCACCATTTGGAAGTCTTAAATGTCGCCCTGCTTTTAATGTATCTATATCTTCAACTTCTAGTTTATCATGATCAACAAAATCTCTTAAACGATTACTGAACTGAACTTCTGTAAGTAAACATCCACCACCTGGTGATTCAAAATCTTTTAGACCTATCTCTTTTGCCATATCAAGTTGTCTTTGTCTGTTTCTACCATTTATATCTAGAAGTTTCTCTCTCTCTATCCACCCTTCTCTCTCAGGAAGTGATGGTTCAAGAAGTTTTGCACACATAGGTCTTACAATCAAATCATCATAATTACTCAACGACTTTACATTGTCCATAGCATCTTTTCTTTGAGACATTGGTCGTTGACCTACAACTTCACCACTTATCATAAAACTTGCATCATATTTTTCAAGTAGTTGTCCTGTATATCGAAACATAAAACCATGACAATCTACACATGGATTAAAGTTTTTTCCATATCCATATTTTGGATTAAAAAGTACTTCCTCTAAGTACAACTCTCGTAAATCAAGTATCTCTAACTTTACCCCAATTTGGTCACACATATTTTGCATATGCTCAGTTCTATCAACTGTTGAACCAAATCCAATATTTACATTTACTGCAATTACCTCTATACCTTGATCTACTATAAGCTTCATAGCCAATGTAGAATCCAATCCACCACTAAAAAGTGCTAATGCTCTCATTTCATTCCTCTTTATTTTATTAATCTCATTGGATCTATATATTTACTATCTTTTGTTGCTTGAAACTCTAAAGTATCACTTACTCGTCCTACAACATACCCTTTTGGTATCCATTTACCCACTTTAAGTGTTGGAGATATCTTATCAAGGTGTGAATATATAGTGTGCAATCCATTACTATGCTTTACAATAACAACTTTAGCTAAAAGTCCAGAGTTTTCTTTTGCATAAACAATTCGCCCTTTAAATACACTAAATACCTTTCCATTTGGTATTTTTGTTTTTAAAGATACTGATTCGTTAAAAAGTTCCATTTTGTAAACATCATCATAATATTTTCCAAACTTTTTTACAACATCATAAGATTTCAATGGAGCCATTGTTTTTCTTCCATTGTATTTAGATATCTTTATCCCTTTTGCAGAAGATCCAATTTTTCGAACCTCCACATCAATATCTTTATCCAACTCTTTTTTCTTCTCAAATTTCATCTGCTTTGTTTGATCTTCTGGTATCTCTTCATCTTTTTTATTTGTATTTTTATTAAGTTTTGCTAATCGTGCAGCTTCTGCTTTTCTTTTAGCCTCTTCTGCTTTTTGTCGTGCAGCTTCTTTTCTTTTTGCAAGTGCTTTTGCTTTTCTAATTCTTATCTCTTCTTTTTTTATCTCTTCTTTTTTAAGGATATTTAAACTTCCTAGCAAATCTGTAACTTTGTTTTGTTTTTCTATAACTTTTCGTAAATTTTGTTGATATATTGAATGTTGTTTTTTTAAAGACTCTAACTTCTTTTCATAAGTAGCTTCTAAATCTTTATATCTCTCTTTTACAGATTTTTGCTCCTCAAGATATTTATTAAGTTCATCTATTTTTCTTTCATTATCCCTAATTTGATTGTTAATTTTGAGATAATTAATATTTATATCCAACATCTCTTGCTTGTTATTATCAAAAACTAAAGTATAAACCTCTTTCCCTATAACATCTTTTAAAGACTCTTTGTTAGCTTGTTCTATCCCCATACTCATAGCATATCGTTCAATTACAAAATCAACTACATCTTTTTCTATTTTTTCTCTAATTTTTATGAGTTTGTCTGATTCTATTTTTAGTTTATCAACTTTACTTTTTGCACTTGAAAGTTTCATTTTATTTAAAACAAGTTGTGTATTTGTACTATCTAATACAGAAACAACTTTTTTATAAGCTTCTTCTTCTGCATTTATTCTTTTTGCTAGAGATTCTATATTACTATTGATATCTTTTTTTTCTGAAGCGATATCTTTAAATTCTTTTTTATTGCTATTAATTTTTCTTTCAATATCTTTCACTGAAGCTTCAATGAAAGAAAATAACAATACAAAAGAGAGTAATAACTTGAACATTACTTCGATTTATATTGAACTAAAAGTCCAAAAAATGTTATAAATGGGATTATGAATGACAATATAAATATTTGAAAAATCTCTAACTCTAAATGTATAATTTTAGGCATAATTGAAATTATCTCAGGTTGCACAAATAAGCTAATATTATTTACAACTACAATTAACAATGATATAACTATAACACTTGAAACGATAGCGCTTAGTATTATAGTTTTAATAATTGGTTTTGAACTATAAAGTAGTGACCCACCATGTAGTTGAATAATAGATATTCTCTCATTGTGTTCAAAGAACCATATTTTTATCTGTTTAGAAAGTAAAAGTAATGAAAGTGCTAAAACAACCATAAATAAAATAAAAACAATATCTTGTATCAAGATAAGTAATGAGTATATCTGATTATGATCAGTTGAAAAAGTTTCCACCCTTTTAATATTTGTCATCTGTTTAAGCTCTTTTCTTATCTGTTCGAGCTTTCGTGTTGTTGGGAACTCTTCTAAATGAATTTTATAAAAGTATGGTAGTTTTTTATTCAATAAATCTAAAGATGAAGTTGAAAGATTCTCTTTCACACCATCAATAATTTTAGTTCTACTAAGAGACTCTATATCTTTTACTTTAATATCTGCTAACTCATCAATATCTATAAAAGGTGTGTTTGTAATAACTACTATTGCATAGTCATTAGCAATACTATGCTTATAACTATTAACAACTTTATCAACAAGTAAGTAAATAGAAAATATAAACAACATAATAATCAAAGGGAAAGTAAAAGACAAAAATGACTTAAGAAGCTTCATAAACAACCCCCTCATCGATATTAAATCTTCTAAACTTAATACCTAAATCTGATGGTATTCTATGAGTAACAACAACCACTGTGATACCTAAAATTTCATTGGCATTTTTTAATAACTTCCATATAACATCGGAAGAGTAATCATCAAGGTTTCCTGTTGGTTCATCTGCAAATATTATACTTGGATTATGAGCTAACGCTCTTGCAACAGCAACTCTTTGTTGTTCCCCACCACTTAACTCTTCAGGGTAAGCGCCCACTTTGTGACTAAGTTTTACATGTTTTAGAAGTTTTTTTACTTGATTTTTACAAATACTGTCATCATAGTTATGCACTTTTAAAGGGAGCATTATATTCTCTTCAATAGTGTAGTTTTTTATAAGTTTATAATCTTGAAAAACAATTCCTAACTCTTTTCTCAAAGTTAAAAGTTTACTATAATTCTTTTTAGATAAATCAGTTTTATTAACAAGTAGATGCCCAGATTTTACATACAATTCACCATAAAAAGCTTTTAAAAGGGTAGATTTTCCACTACCACTTGAACCACTTATAAAAATAAAATCTTTAGGTTTTATGTTAAAATTAGCATTCTCAATAATATTTTTCTTATTATCGTAAGACAAAGTAATATTATTTGCTAATATCATTTGAGTATCTCCAATATTGTTTTATGCGCTGCTAAGTTAGCTTTTGTTCTAATTGGCTCCCCTTGAAAATAACGCATATTTCCATTTTCCAACAAAAGATACTTGGATACAGGACGATTAAAACTACCAAAAGTTACTTTTATAAGTAACCCATTAGTTACAGAATCATCAATATCATAACAAGATTCAAAATGTATCATATAGTCATCTTTAATGATAGCCTTTGTATCTATTTTTGACTTTAAAGTTTCTCTATCATAAAGATATGGAAAAGAAAAATCATCTTCTAAATCAACTTCTTCAGAAATATCTTTTGCTTTTATTTTCACATCCCAGATAGTTTTTTCTTGTCTTTTCCATCTTGCTTCATATTTGCTTGTCACATCTAAATCTTGATTTGTTAGTATCTCACAGTGATACTCTTTAAAATGTTCTAAAAGTGAAGTAGAGTATTCAAAGTAGTTTGGACTGTCAGTTCGTAACTCTAAAGTTCCATCCACTTTTAAAACTCTCATACACTCCTCAATAAACTCAACACTCATAACTCGTCTATGTGGTTTTTTATCCCAAGGCACTGGAAAATGTACAAATACTTTTCCTACACTATTTGATTTTAAAAACTCCAAAAATAATCTTGCATCATAATTTATAACCAATATATTTTCAATATTTTGTATTCTTGCTTGTTTTAAAACTTGCTCAATAGAGGGATAATGTATCTCCAATCCTATAATGATTTTATCTGGATTTGTTTTTGCTTGATGTAAAAGATGAACACCACTTCCAAAACCAACCTCCACATATATCTCTTTATCTGTTTGAAACTCTTTTACAAAATAGTTAATATCTTTAAGATATTTTTCTTCTGGTTTTACCTTATTATATATAGAGTTTACATTTGAAAAAAGTACTTCACTATTAGAAGTTTTTTCATAATCATTTAATGCTGTTTTCATTAAACTCACAGGGGTAAGTCTAGTAGCACTATCTAGCTTTACTAAATCATTCCCATTTTTTACAACTTTTGTGAGTAGAAACTCTCTATTATCATACACTGCACAAATCTTTTGATCATGATTTCCTGTTGCTATAAATCTAAAATTTCCATCACTAGAAATAGTGATGTTATTATGTGGTTTTAATAAAATATGTGGCATTAATTTTGTTGTACTTCTTGAGCTAACTTAGGTAACTTTATAGATACCTCTTGTGTTTTATCAGAGATTAACCCATAAGTATCAACTGCTTGTAAAGTATAGTTATACTCAACTCCCCTTACAACATCTGGATCTTCAAATCTCAATCCTTGTACATTAGGAATAAGTTTCTCTTTTGAGGAAACAAATGATGTTTTTGTTGTTTTATAAATATTATATGAAACTGTTCTATCATCTGTTGATACCCAATTTAATATTACTTTATTTCCTTGAATTTGTGATAGTGTAATTTGTGGTACATTTGGTTTTGCCAATGTTGAACCCATAACAGGTGTTACTTGTTTTATATTACTTTCTAATCCATCTTTATCTACAGTTGTGATTTTATAAAAATATATCTCACCATCTTCTTGAATATTATCATCAAATCTATTGTGGTCTGCTTTTGCTTTTGCTATCTTACTAAAAAATCCATTTGCACTTGAAGCTCTATATATATTATACTCTACAACATCTGGTGTTTTTGATGGTCCCCATGAAAGTTGTATCTTTTTTGGTAAATCCCGTGTAGCTTCTAATTTTGAAATTTGTAAAGGAAGTGGTTTTGTAGTTGCACTTACTATTGCACTAGGGTTTGATATGATACCATCAAATGTTTCAACAATAATACGATATATATAAATCTCATTATCACCTAAATCATCATCTATATACTCTACATTGTATCTATCTTTAACAACTGCTAGTTTTTCCCATTTTGATTTTACTGGTGTAGTTTTTTCTATAATATAACTTTTCACTCTAGGATTAGAATGTGGTCGCCATAAAATTTTAATCTGTCTAGGAAGTTCACTAATTGCTTGTACAAAGCTTACAGATTCTAAAGTAGGTAAAGTTAAAACCTCTACACTACCACTTGCTCTTGATTCCATATCATCTTTTGTAAACATCGATATTTTATAAGCATATTTACTATTAGACATCAAGTCTTTATCTAAATAATGTGTTGCATATTTATTTTTAACTGTTGCTACTCTTTGAAACTTTCCACCCTCTTGAACATTGGCTCGTATTATATAATAACCTTCAGCTTGAGCTATATCAATTGCTTTCCACTCTAAAGCAACAGCATTTATATCAGGAATCGTTCTAATACTAGCAGATTCAACTACTGGTAAACTTTCATCAATTTTTGGTTTTATAGGAGTTGTTAATTGTTTTTCACAACCACTAATTAATAGTATCAAACCTACTAGTAACAAACTCTTGACTAATTTTCCCATTCTTTTCTTCCTTAGTGAAATTTTTATTATAAAATTGTTCCATATCTTCTGGTATACCTATGTTAAAACTCATATCTGCACCTGTTATTGGATGTTGTAGATATAAACTAAAGGCATGTAAATAAACTCTTTTAAGCTTATCTAAATTTCCCTTAAAACCATATAATGCATCCCCTAAAATATGCCTTTGTAAAGATTCTAAATGAACTCTTATTTGATGAGTTCGTCCTGTATAAAGTTTGGCTGCTATGAGTTCATAATTATTATCATCACTTGTTGCGATTTTAGCAAATGAAGTTTTAGCATTTTTTCCACCCTCGACTATTCCCATTTTCAACCTATTGTGAGGATTTCTAGCTATTGGTTTATCTATAGTTATATCATCTTTTAGAGGTAAATCTATAATGGCTAAATAGTATCGCCCCATAGTTTTTGTTTCTAGTTGTTTTGAGAGCTTTTCATGGGCTTCATTTGTTTTTGCAATCACCAGTAGTCCACTTGTCCCTTTATCAATTCTATGGACAATTCCGTGCCTCTCTTCACCACTAATTGTTGAGAGTGAGATATTCTTTTTCTTTAACCAATCTACAAGTGTAGGTTCATTTACACTAGGAGCTCCATGCACTATCACACCTGAGGGTTTATTGATAACCATAAAATAATCATCTTCAAAAACTATCTCAACATCAAAATCAACCTCTAAAGCTTCCTCTTTTACAACCTCGGGAAACTTTACCGTAACCTCTTGTCCTACTTGAAGCTTCAATCCACTTTTTGCTTTTTGTTTATTTTGAACAGTGACAAAACCTTTTTTGATAAGTTGTTCGATTTGATTTCTTGATTCGTTTAATTGTTCAGATAAAAAAAGATCAAGTCTGATCTCTTGGGTGGGGATAAATTGTTTGCTATTCATGATATTGATTTGACCTTTGATATTATTTTGTATTGTACAGTATAATAACAAAAAATCAAATCAATAGATAAGATCCTCTTAAAGTTAATGTTTTACTTTGATATTATTAATCTTTAATTTTTTTATAAACTCCATAATTTTTGCGATTTTTGATTCTTCCTCTTTGACAGATTTTTGCTCACCTAGTTTAAAGATATCTAATTTTTTGTCTAGATATCCAGTTGTAAGATTTCCTGCCATAAAATCCACATCTCTTACGATTTGTCTATGCAATGCTATATTTGTAGGGAAACCTTCGATATAAAATTCATCTAAAGCTCGTTTTGCTTTTTTAACTGCACCTTCCCAGTCTAGTGACCAAACAATAAGTTTACCAATCATTGAATCATAATTTGCAGGAACTTTATATCCAGCATAAAGTGCTGAATCAAGTCTCACACCTGGACCTCCTGGGGTTAGATATGTTGATACTGTTCCAACAGATGGCATAAAGTTTTTTTGTGGATTTTCTGCATTGATTCTAAACTCAATAGCATATCCTCTAAAGCTTATCTCCTCTTGTAAAAACTTTAGTTTATCACCTTCAGCTATCTCTATCATTCTTTGAATTATATCAACACCACTTATTATCTCTGTAACTGGATGTTCCACTTGAACTCTTGTATTCATCTCTATAAAATAGATATTGTCTTTTTCATCTACTAAAAACTCAACAGTCCCCACACTCTCATACCCCAATTTAAACATAGCTTTTGTAGCTATTATATAAAGCTCTTTTCGTGTATCAGGACTCAGTCTTGGTGATGGAGCTATTTCGATAACTTTTTGATGTCTCCTTTGAATTGAACAATCTCTTTCCCCTAGATGAACAACATTTCCATACTTATCTGCCATAACTTGTACTTCAATATGACGAGGGTTTTCAACAAATTTTTCTATAAAAACCTCCCCTCTTCCAAAATATTTCACTGATTCATTCACTGCACTCTCAAACATATCATAAAAATCTTTTGGATTTTTTACGATTCGCATACCTCTTCCACCACCACCAAAAGCAGCTTTGATAATAACAGGAAATCCAATCTCTGTAGCTATTTTTGCACCAATTTTTTTATCCTCTATTGGCTCATCTGTCCCTTCTAACACGGGAACTCCTACAGCTTTCATAGCAACTTTTGAAGCCATCTTATCTCCAAAAAGATCAATATGTTCAGGTTTTGGTCCTATAAATATAAGTCCATTTTCAGCACAAGCTCTCGCAAAATCTGCATTTTCACTTAAAAATCCATACCCTGGATGTATTGCATCACAAGATGCTTTTTTTGCAATAGATATAATCACACTATAATCTAAATATGCCTGAACAGGATCTCCCATAATTGGATAACACTCATCAGCTTTTCGCACCCAAACACCCTCAACATCTACTTCTGAAAATATAGCAACACTTTTCATCTCTAGCTCTTGTGTTGCTCTTATAATTCGTAAGGCTATTTCACCTCTATTTGCTATTAAAACTTTAGTTATTTTTTTCATTTATATCCCTATTATGAAATTCTTAATTGCTTTTTATTATTTACAAATGTGAGTATTGTGTGATTTGATTTTGATATAATTTTTGTAATAATATCTATTTTTATTTCACTAAGATCTTTAAAAAAATCTTTAAAACCCATATATGCTTTGGAGATATTAGATTTATCTAGAAATCCTACTAAAAGTGATTCTTCACAAAATATTATTTTCTGGTTTGAGACTTTAAAATCATCTGATTTATTGATGAAATTTAAAAAACTTTGTTTTTGACTTTGTTGTACTTTGAGATAATTCTCAATATAAATATATTCCATATTTTATCCTTTTTTTCAAAACTAAATTACAAAATTGTAATTAAATTTTATGAATAGAATATGAATATTTTTATTGAGAAACTTTAATCTGCAACTACTTTATTTCTACCTTCACTTTTTGCAACATATAAAGCTTCATCTGCTTTTTTGATTAAAGTTTCAATATCATCATTTTCACCTAAACTAGAAACACCAAGGGAAATAGTTTTTTTCCCAACCGTTTTGAATTGATATGATTCTACTGCAACTCTCAATTTTTCAGCTAATTTAATTGTATCTTCTTTTTTAGTTTGAGGACATACCAAAATAAATTCTTCTCCACCATATCTTCCAAATATATCTGATTCTCTTATGTTGTCAGATATTAATTTTGTTAATTCCTTTAAGACCATATCTCCTGCTTGATGTCCAAAACTATCATTTACATCTTTAAAATGATCTATATCAATTAATATAAATGATAAATCAGAACCATACCTTTTAGTTAATTTAATTTGCTCTTCTGCTAATTTAAAAAACATTCTTCTATTATAAATACCTGTTAAAGTATCAATATAAGCAATCTCTTCTATAAATTTTTTAGATGTAACATCTATCCCTATAGATACAAAATATTCTATTTTATTATTGTTATTATACAAAGGTATAATATTTTGTTCTAACCAATACACCTCATCATTTTTTTTCTTATTTTTAATTATACCATGCCAACTTTTACCACTAAGTATTGTTTCCCATAAATTTTTATATAAAGATTTCTCTTGTGTCGGATGTTTAATAATATTCATCTTTTGACCGATTAATTCATCTCTTGAGTACCCACTTGATTCAATAAAAGCCAAGCTAACATCTATTATTGTACTATCAGGTTTTGTTTTTGAAGTTATAACATAGTTATTTAATATGGCTGTAAATTCTTCAAGTTTTTCTTGTGTTTTAACTAATGCCCTGTGGAATTTTCTAGGTATTCTTGAAGCATAAATCCCCATAAATACACTTAGAATAATAGTTACTAAAAGAACAAAAAGTGCTGTATGTAAATATTGTTTAAAAAGATCTTTATGATATTCTTTTTTAAGTTTTAAAACTAATATTGCTTTATCATCATTATGCAAAATATTATCCAAACTATAAGAGTAGAGAAATTCTTCATCAAATCCCTTCGGAAAATCTTCGTCAAATGGCTTATTGGTTTTTTTATATTTATTAAATGAGTATTTATCATTTGGATGTAATATATAATTTTCATCTTTATCAATAATATAGTTTTCAAAAAAACTTGATTGACTTAGTGAAATTAATAAATCATTTATATTAAAATTAATAATAAAAATCCCTATAAATTCATCATCTTTAAATATTGGTATTCCTGCTCTTAGTGTTGATATACATGGTACTTCAACTTTACCATTTTCAACATTAAGGTCTATTTTAGAATGCCATACAGATGCCATATCCATTGCAGATATTATTTTGAAATACTCCCTATCACTTTTGTCTTGTAATTCACTTTCTTTTACCATATTAATTTTATTCTTTTTATTATTTATTCTAATTAATTCATATCCATTTTTATCTAAAATTCTTATTTGCATAATTTTATGATTTGCATTCACAGAAGCTAAAAACATCTGATTTAATTCTTGCTTTAAATGAATATCTTGATTCATTAAAAAATCATTTGCAACTTTACTAGTACCAATTAATTGTACTGTTTTATCAATACTTTCTATTTCAAGTTTCATCATTGTATTAATCTTATATTCAGCAATTATTTTAGCTTCACTATTAATTCTTTCAATTAATCTATGTGTATCTAATAAATACCCAATTGATGCACCAACCATTGAGATAATAACTCCAAAAATAATAAAATATATGGTATAAAATTTATTAAAATTACTCGTATTCAAAAAATATCCTAATGTAAATCATTTTTTTGTTTTATTTATTATAAAAAACTTTTGATTGTATAATAAATTAACTTAATTATGAATATTAATAATTATTATTAATGTATATTATTTATAAGATGGTATTGCTACTGTTGCATATAAGAAAATATAGATAGAAACTATTGAAACAGCATAAAGAATAATCATTTTATTATTTTTCAAAATTTACCCCTTTAAAATTTAATAGTAAACTGGGTAAATTCTTCATATTTACTTTTTACTTCTAATGTAAATTTATGAATATTGGCAATTGACTTTACTATTGATAATCCAAGACCATAGCCACTTCCACTTCTGGCATCATCAATTCTATAAAACCTATCAAAAATATTTTTTAAATCATCCTCTTTTATCCCTATCCCATAATCTTTGATGACAAGTTGAGTCACTGTAAGTGAAATATCAATGATAGAGTTTTTATGGGAATATTTTAAAGAGTTTTGAATAATATTTCCAATTAATATTTTTAATAATAATGGATGCCCTTGTACGATGATATTTTCAAAATCATGAAAATAAAACTTAATATTTTTTGTCTCAATCAGTTTTTTATTTTGGGCTATAACTTCTGTAATAATATCGTCTAACTCAACATCTGTAAACTGATGTTCTATCTCTTTATTATTTGATTTTGATAAAAAAAGCAAACTATTTATAAGCTCTTGTAAAGACTTTGTCTCCTCTAATGTACTTTTGAGTATATTTTTATATTCCTCATTTGTTCTATCTTTTCTCAAACCTAACTCTATCTCTCCTCTTATAATTGTAAGAGGTGTTTTTAACTCATGGGAAACATCATTTGAAAATCTTTTTATTTTTGAAAAAGAATCATCAAGTTTATCCAGCATAAAATTAAAAGTTGTTATAAGCTCTTCTATCTCATCATTACTACTTAGAGTTGTAATTCGCTTATCTAAATTATGTGACTCTATTTTTTTTACCTCATTTATTGCTTTTTTTACAGGATACAAAGAACTTTTAATAATAAAATATCCAGATATAATTGAAAGAAATAACAATATTGGGATAAGCACAATTAAAATATTTTTTAGATGTACCATTGCTGGTTCTACTTTATCTTTTAGCGTTGTTGCAACCTCTATATAGATAGTTTTATCTTTATCACTTCTATACCGTATCACTCGTATCTCATTTTTCGTTGTATATGGTTGAATCTCACCTATTTCTAAATACTCATGATTGTTAATATCTATTTGTGAGTTATTTGAAGATATTTTATTAAATTTATTATTCTTATAGTGATACACAACCACAGAAAAATTTTGGATTAAAAACTCTTCATCATCAAAAGGTGTATAAAAGTGTTGATTGTAGTTTATCTCATTGATTATTGTAAGAAGTTGATTATCCACAGTTTTTATATTTTGTTTATAAAACTGCATAATTAATATACTGGAAAAAATTGATAGTATAAGGGTGATTACAACTGAGTAATAAAAAAGTAGTCTAGTTTTTATATTTTTAAGATTCATTGTTTTGACTTACTTTATAACCCATCCCTCGAATAGTATGGATAAGTTTTACATCACTCTCTTTATCTATTTTTTTTCGTAATCTATAGATATATACATTGATAATATTACTAGCTGTTTCCTTATCCATATTCCATAAAGAGTTGTTTATCATATCCTCTGTTACTACTTTTCCTTGATTCATCAAAAGATACTCCAAAAGTATATACTCTTTTGAACTCAAGGTAATACTTCTATCACCTCTTGTAACAGCTTTTTTATCACAATCAAGTCTTAAATTATCTATTTTTAATATATTTGTAAGAGCTTTACCATCTCTTAATTGTACTTTTATTCGTGCGATGAGTTCATCAAAAGAGAAAGGTTTTGAGATATAATCATTTGCACCGCTATTAAGCCCTATAACTTTTTCCTCTATTGAACTTTTAGCCGTAAGCATAATAATTGGTATTTTGATATCTTTTTCTCGCACTATTTTACATAAACTTACCCCATCAATGAGAGGTATCATTAAATCTAAAATTATTAAATCATAACTGTTTGTTTCTATTAAATATAAAGCTTCTTCCCCATCGAAACAACAATCAACGATATAATTCTCTTCAGCTAAACCTTTTGATAAAAATGAGGAGATTTTGATATCATCTTCTGCTACCAATATTTTCATATTTTAGTATCCTTAACTCTTGTATCGTAAGTATAACTTATTTATCATGACACTTACAAGGCTATATCTGATATTTTGTAATTATTTTAGTTAGTGTAATTAATGTGCAAGAGGAAAGTGTTCTAATTGATTTTAGTTAATATTCTTACTTACCTAAATATAGCCAATGTATGTGTCTAGTGAAATTATAATATTCAAATATGAACACAATATGAATTTTATATATTCTTTCTAGTATCTTTACAAAAGCAGATATTATAAAATTAAATGGTATTGTTTCATTCAACTTTAAACTACAAAGGAAATTTATGCTTAAAAAATTATTAATTTTAACTTTTATTACCACAATAAGTTTTGCAAACATTTTAAAAATAGGAGATACACTTACACCATTTAGTATTCCTGATCAATTTGATGAATTACATACTATTAATAGTGAAAAATACCAAACAGTTATAGTCTCATTTTCAAAAGAAAGTTCAACTAAAGTAAATGATTTTCTACAAAAACAAGAAAAACACTTTTTAAAAAATAATAATATTGTCTACATATCTGATATTCATAAAATGCCATCAATTATAACTTGGCTTTTTGCTTTACCAAAAATGAAAAAATTTGATTATAAAGTTATGCTTCTTTATAAAGAAAATACAGTTTTTCCACAAAACAATAAAGATTTGAGTATAATTAGATTTAAAAATAATAAAGTAAGTTCAATAGAGTTTATAAAAGAAAATGAAAGCATCGATTCAATTTTCAATTAAATTGTAACAGTATTTTTTAATGGTATATTTTTTTGACAAACGGATAATTTCACATTTTAACTTTGAACTTATTTTACTTATACTGCCATTGGCATTTTTATCACACTATCTTATTTTAGAAACAAATGAAGTACTTGCACAAAAACAACTTATATATTTTTCCCTCTCTCTTATTGCTTTTATAGGAGTGTTTATAATCCCTTTTAGAAACTTAACTAGATTTATACCCTTTATCTATTGGTTTGGGATAATTTTACTACTTTTAGTTGAGTTTGCTGGTGTAACAAAGCTTGGTGCTACAAGATGGATAGAGATTCCAATTATAAATATGACTATACAACCATCAGAGCTTTTTAAACCAGCTTTTCTACTAATGATAGGTTTTCTAGTATCAAATAGACCACCACCAAAAGATGGCTATGGGCTTAAAGATTTTGCATATTTTAGTTTTTATATTTTATTACCATTTATCCTTATAGCAAAAGAACCTGATTTAGGAACCGCTCTTGTACTTCTTTTTGTTGGTTATGGGGTATTGTTTTTACTTGGTATTCATTGGAAAATTATTGCGGGAATTGTACTTATTCTTGGTATTAGTTCTCCAATTATTTACACCTCTTTAATCAAAGATTATCAGAAAAAAAGAATCCATGATTTTATTAGTGAGGAGCCTAGTTACCATGTAAAGCAATCATTAATTGCTATTGGTTCAGGGGGTCTTATTGGAAAAGATAAAGATGAAGCAACCCAAACACAGCTAAAGTTTTTACCTATTGCTACAAGTGATTTTATCTTTGCTTCTTTTGTAGAGAGATATGGCTTTATAGGTTCTGTGGGATTGGTTTTTTTATATCTTTTGATTATTATCCATCTTCTACTACTCCATAAACATTTTAAAAAAGATTTTCTTATTAGTGTATTTGCGAGTGGCTTAGCCCTCCTGCTGTTTTTAAACATGAGTATTAATATCCTCATGGTGATAGGGTTTGCACCGGTTGTGGGCTTACCCTTGCCTTTATTTAGCTATGGAGGAAGTTCTTTTATCAACTTTGTTGTCCTTTTTGCTATTTTAGAAAACCTAATCGCTTTTAGATTTATGGATGGCTATAGTTTTAATAGAAAGATGTAAGCAATAAAGAGATGCTTTAATTCAAGTTTTTTTAGATAAAATAACCAAATGAATACAATTGATATATTAAAAAACAAAGTTTTACAAGTTACAAAAGAGTTCAACTTTCTTCTACAGGAGAATAGACAACTTAAATACAAACTAGAACAACTCCAAGAAAAAAACGATATATTAACAAGAAAAAGTGAGGACTTAATCCTCTCTATCAACAGTAGACTAAGACAAGAGGATAAATAAAAGTGAAAAATATCACATTTCATATCAACAACGAAGCTTATACTGTAGATATAGGAGAAGACCCTGAAGACAAACTCAAAAATGGTCTTCAAAAGTTTCTAACAACAGAAAAAAATCTCAGTACTGCTGAACTACTTTTAGCATATTTGAGAAAATCTCAAGAGCTAGTAAACTTTGAAGCAGAGATCAATGAAGAGATAGAAAAACTTCCAAGTCTAGAAGATTTAAAAATACTGTAATACTAAAACAACTTAGATTTTAAAGTTTTTTCCACCTCTTTATAATCAGGCATATATAAACTCACCAGATTCCAAAATCTTTGTGAGTGATTTTTCTCCTCAATATGACACAACTCATGTAAAACTACATACTCTATAGCTTTTTTCTCAAACTGTAAAAGCTTATAATTTATAGAGATATTGTTTTCAAAACTGCAACTTCCCCATCTCCCTTTATTAAATCGATAGCTAATATTTTGAGGGTAAAGCTTAGTTTTAAAACACCACTCATCAAAGATTGGATCTATTATCTTTATAGCATTGTATTGATAAAACTTCTTTAGTCCCTCCACAAAGTCCTCATAAGACTGCTTTTGTTGATTGTACTGTACCAAAAAAGTATCATTTTCAAAAGTATATTTCACATTTTTGATACGCTCATCTTCTCTAAGCTCTATGGGATAATTTTTCCCTAAAAATGGGACCACTCCCCCTGAAACAAAATCAAAACTATTTTTAGGTGGTACTTTATTTATAGTTCGTAAAATCCAATCTTTATGGTCATACACCACCTCTTTTATCATATGTGATTTGAACTTCAATGGTGTTTTCACAATTATCTCATTTTTATTTTCTAATGAGAGACTTACCCGTTTTATTTTTTTGTTTGTTCTGTGTATGAGTTCAAAACTATGATTATCTAAAGTAACTGTCACTGTGCTCTTTTAACTTCTTATAAACTTCATTCATATCAGAGCTATATACTCTAGTATCTCCTATAGTTGTGATAAAGTTTGTATCACCAACCCATCTAGGAACCAAATGCAGATGAATATGTTCAGCAATCCCTGCTCCCCCTGCACTTCCAAGATTCATCCCTATATTTACCCCTTTTGCATTGAGCACCTCTTTTAAAAGTCGTACACCTTTTTGAGCATACAATGACATTTTCGCAAAAACATTTTCATCCAAATCTTCTAAATTAGCTGTATGAACATTTGGTATTATCATAAAATGACCTGGACTATAAGGATACTTATTCATCACTATAAAAAACTCCTCATCTCTATACAAAACTCCAAGATTTTCATCATCATCTTTATTATCTACAATATGACAAAAGACACACCCCTCTATGGATTTTTTTGCTTTTGATATATATTGTGTTCTCCAAGGTGCATAGAGTCTATCCATAGTTACTTCCTCTTTCTAAATTAATACTATTTTATAATTTTATCGCTTAATCTTATAGGAGTATCATCAACTGTTTTTAAATAGATATAATACACCATTGTGGTATTTTGATCTCGTGAAACTATTGAGAGTTCAAATCTCTGATCATCAAGCGTTACATTATCTATTTGTGTTTGGGTATGTGTTGCTATATACTCTTTGATAAAATCAAGATGAATATTTGCTTGCAAGTGAAGATATTTTAGTTTATTGAGATTTGATGAAAAAATATTACTTTGTACAATACTATAAGAAAGATAACTTATCACTACAACTAAAATTATAGTTATAAGAAGTGCAAAACCTCTTTTTTGTTTCATATTTTTATCTTCCATTGTTGACAAATACTATTTTTATCTATACAAATATCTATAGTAGTTATAAAACCATTTGTTATTGTTTCATAGAGTGAAATATTGTCTAGTAACAAATCATTTCCAAAATACAAACTATCATCACTATAGGAGATATTTGAAACACCATTTTTTATTAAAAACAATCTAGTAGTTTCCAGTTTGAGATTTGTAAAAGTTTGATATGTTTTTGTACTATTTTTTTTATACAGATTAAAACTTATATCTGTAGTAATCAAAGCGATAATAGAAAATAAAACTATACTAAATATCAACTCCAAAAGCACAATAGAGTTTTTCAAACTAAAAACTTCTTATAAAATATCGTGTAGCGTATTGGCTTTTTCCATCCACTTATGTATAGAGTCATAATCTTCATCTTGGAGCATCTGTTTTACTTGTCCCATCTGCTTTTCATAGATAGTTATTGATTTTAAAAGATTTTCTCTATTTTGTCTAAAAATATCTGTCCACATATTTGGAGATGATTTTGCTATTCGACTCATATCTTTAAATCCCCCAGCAGCTAGTGAGATAATATTTTGTGGGTCTTCGTGACTCATAACTGTAGTTGCTAGAGAAAAAGAGATAGCATGAGGTAAATGAGACATATAACACGCATGGATATCATGAGTGCTTGAATCCATATGTACAATTCTCATAGCAATAGCATTAAAGATATCTAGTACTCGAGTTCTATGAAGTTCATCACAACTATCAAGATCACATAAAACGATAGTTTTCCCCTCATAAAGTCCATCTATAGCAGCACTTGGTCCAAACTTTTCAGTTCCTGTCATAGGGTGTGCGGGTATAAAACTTCTTTTAATAGATTGAGGGATATTATCTACAATAAGCTTTTTTGTACTACCAAAATCTATGATAGTGGTATTTGAAGATACTTTTTCCAATGTTGGCATAAAAGCAACTATCGCATCCACAGGGATACAAAGTACTATCATATCGCAAGCTAACAACTCATCAAGTTGTACAATTTTTTCAACAAGTCCTAACTCTAAAGCTTGTTTTTGATGCTCTTTATTGTGGTCATATCCAACAACTTCTGTTGATAAATTATATTTCTTTACAACTTTAGCAAATGACCCACCCATAAGTCCTAGCCCTACGATTCCAAATTTTAGTTTTTTAAATTGTTCCATTATCTATTCCACGCTTTTAAAATTCTATCTGTACTTCGTTTCATATCTTTCTCTTTTAAATCTTGTCGCTTATCATGAAGCTTCTTCCCTTTTCCTATACCGATATTGAGTTTTACCATATTTTTAGCATTGAAATACATCTTTGTTACAACAATAGTATAGCCATCTTTAGTTACTTTTTCAAAAAATTTATTCAACTGTTTTCTATGAAGTAAAATTTTTCTATCTCTATTTTCAGCTGGTCTATAAGTAGTATGTGTAGTTTCTAAAGCTCCTATATGCATATTTAAAATAAACATCTCATTTTTGATAATACGCACAAAAGCATCTTTTAAATTCACTCTACCATCACGGATAGACTTCACTTCACTACCTTGAAGTACAAGCCCTACTTCTATCACATCACTTACTTCATAATCATGAAATACTTTTTTATTTAAAAATTCTCGTGGTTTTGATTTGTTTTTATCTTTTTTTGCCAATGGGTTCTTTCCTTACTATTGTGGAATTATATCACAGTTATTTTATGATTCTTTTAACTTATTTTAAATACTTAATATCTTCTTCAAGTTCTTTTATACTTTGAATCTTTTGTATCTCTTTTTTTTGCTCTTTATATTTTTGATATTCTAATTCACTTTTTTCTTTTGCTATTTGATGAGATATTTTACCGGCATTATCTAAAAGTTCTCTTCCATTCATCGTTAAAATCATATCAAGTCTAGCAATCCAATCTTGCATATACATAGGAGTTTGTTGAGATGCCATAGTTTCTGCAAATGCTAAGTACTGTTCTACTAAAAGTCCAAGAAGTTTTATCTCCTCTTCATTTAGATAATTTTTTGCAATACTTACATCTTTTTTAGTGATATTTTTACTCTCTTTATCAAATGATTGCATCCCTAAAAGTGGTTTAGTTATATCTACTCTATTATGTATTAGTTCTGCTGCTGTTCGGCTAGAAATAGCCCATAATAGTTTGCTCTGTACTATTTTAAAAAACTCTATTGTTTTTTCATCTTTTGGGTCATAATCAATACTTGTCATATAAATATCTTTTATTTTTTGATAGAAAAACTTTTCTGATATTCGTATATCTCTAAGTCGTTTTTGAAGCTCATCAAAATAACTCATTTGCTTACCATTTTTAAATCTATCATCATCAAGTACAAAACCTTTTGTGATGTACTCTTTTAACTTTGTATTTGCCCAGATACGAAAATTTGTACCTGTATTTGAACGCACTCTAAAGCCTAAAGCTATAATCATATCGAGGTTATAATGTAGCACATCATAGGTTTTACTATCATTAGCAGTTATCCGGTAATTCCGGATAACTGAATCTTCAACTAACTCTTCCTCTTTAAAAATATTTTGAATATGCTCATTAATAGTTTTTACACTTTTTCCAAAAATAACTGCCAGTTGTTTTTGACTAAGCCAAATAGATTCATCTTCAAACTTTACATCAACTTTGATATTTCCTTGTTCGTTTTGATAAATTAAGATATTGTTTTGAGTAGTCACTAGATTTTTTCTCCATAAGTTTCACTATGGTCGGCTACCATTAAAGTATCTTCAATACCTACATAGTCCATATTGTTTGTTATTACTGTTGTTGTTCCCAAGTCATCATAAAATTTTTCGACAAAGTGTACAATCTTATCTAAAACTCTTGGTATCACTTTTTTTCGCATCAGTAGTTTTGGTTTTACTTTGAGTGTTTTTACTATCTCATCTTTTAGTGGAACTCTTTGTTCGTAGATATATTTATCTACAACTTTTCTCACCTCTTTACAATCTAAGTTTTCATCACTACATAACTCTTCATAAGCTTTATCTTTTTGATCTTCCCAAAACTTATCAAACTCATCTTCTATATCATCTTCATTTATAGCGTATAAATTTTCATTGATAAACTTCTCTATAAGTTCTTTTTTACTTCTAAGCTGTGGATTGTTTGTCAAAATATTGGAGATATTTTCTCTTTGTTGTTTTTGCTCCTCTTCTGATGAGTCTTTATATTTAGCCAATAGTTTTAAAATATATGCTACATTTATCTCATCTTTATGAATAAGTTCAAGTTCAAAATCCACATCTTCAAGAATCGATACTTTTTCATTTCCTTGATTTTTTTCACTTTTTATCTTCTCATACATATCAAGGTATTTTGACTTATAGTCTTCAAACATCTGTTCACTCATAGACAAATCAGACCATTTAAAATCACTAAATCCCTCTAAGATATTTTTGATTCTCATTAGCTCTCTAAAGGCTTTGATAAACTCAAACTTATCATCTTCACTTATTAAAGCATCTACACTACTAACACTTGGTGCTATTTTTATCAGATTTATAAAAGCCTCATTGAACTTTATAACATACTCTTCATAAGGTTGCATAAGTATCACATCTTTTTCTTCTGGTTTTGAAAAAAGTGCGATAGCATCATCTGTGGATTTTTTGATATTTCTAAAGCAGACTATATTCCCTTGTGATTTTCTCTCATCAAGTATTCTGTTTGTTCGTGAAAAAGCTTGAATAAGTCCGTGATATTTTAAGCTTTTATCCACATACAAGGTATTTAGTTTTTTACTATCAAATCCAGTTAAAAACATATTTACTACCAAGAGCAAATCAACCTCACCTTTTTTTACCCTTTTTGAAAGTTCGTTGTAGTAGTTGTAAAAAGTCTTACTATCTTTTGTGCTGTATTTTGTCCCAAATATCTTATTATAATCAGTGATATACTCATCAAGTTTTTCACGGCTGTGTTTATTGATATGATTTTCATCGATATGCGCCCCATCTGACTCATACAAACCATTTGCATCTTTATCCTCTTCATTGGCACTATATGAAAAGATTGTTGCTATTTTTAGATTGTGTTGTTTACTTTTAAAGGTTTCATAATATTTCATAAGCATCTCTACACTACTTACACACATCATACCAGTAAAGTCTTTACTATGTGTTTTTCTTCCATGATTTGCCAAGATATATTCAACTATCTTTTCTACCCTATCATCACTCTCTAAAAGCTCTTGTCTATCTATATCTTCAACTTCTATATCAATATTTGTAGCACTTCCCTCTTTCTCTTTGTATCTTCCTATATACTCAACTGAAAACTTCAAGACATTGTCATCATTTATCGCATCTGTTATCACATATCTATGAAGCCTGTCATCAAAAAGGTCTGCTGTGGTTCTTTTGCCTAGTTTATTTCCCATAGCATTTTCGGGGAATATTGGCGTACCTGTAAAACCTATCATCTGATTGTTTGTAAAAAATTTATTGATATTTAGATGGGTTTCACCAAACTGACTTCTATGACACTCATCAAAGATAAATACGATATGTTTCTCTTTTTGTTTTTCCATCTTTTCAAGGTATTGTTTTTTGTTTATGGCTGTGTTTAGTTTTTGTATGGTTGTTACTATTAGTTTTGTATCATCACCAAACTGTCTTACTAAAGCTTTTGTATTATCAGTTCCATCTACACTTCCATCACTAAAAGAGTTAAACTCTTTTGTGGTTTGAAAGTCCAAATCTTTTCTATCTACCACAAAGACAACTTTATCTACTTTTGGCAACTTCATAAGTATTTGTGCTGTTTTAAATGAAGTGAGTGTTTTTCCACTTCCTGTTGTATGCCAAATATAGCCATTTCTTTTTGAAGTATTTACTTGTTCTATAATTGCTTCAACTGCATAAAACTGATAGGGTCTTAGCACCATAAGTATCTTATCAACTTCAGCTAAAACAATATACTTACATATCATCTTTGAGATATGACATCGCTCCAAAAATGTGTCTGTGAACTCTTCTAGGTTTGTGATATTTTTATTCTCTTTATTTGCCCAAAAAAAGGTTTGTTTAAAGCTTTGTTTTTTGTTGTTGGCATAATATTTTGTATTAACCCCATTGCTTATGATAAATATTTGGATATAGTGAAACAATGCACTATTTGAACCATAAGAGTGCTTTTGGTAGCGATTAATTTGATTAAAAGCTTCTTTGAGTTCTAATCCTCTTCTTTTAAGTTCAATTTGCACTAGTGGAAAACCATTGATCAAAAGTGTCACATCGTATCTGTTTTTATATACCCCATCTACACTTACTTGATTTGTAACTTGAAAAAGATTTTGACACCAGTGTTCACTATCTAAAAAATTAATCCATTTAGTAGTGCCATCATCTCTTAAAAGATTATATCTATCTCTTATTTTTTTAGCTTTTTCAAATACACTTCCACCATTGAGATGGTTTAATACTCTTTTAAATTCACTATCACTTATGGTTGTTTTATTATGCTTTTCTAGTTGAGTTTTGAGATTTTGTTCTAACTGCTTGTCATCTTTTATAGATACTTTTTCGTATTTTAAAGATACAAGTTGACCGATTAAGTTCTCTTCTAGTATCGCTTCAGATTGTGTGCTCATATTGCAATATCTCCATATTGTAGTTTTACATCTTTTACATCAAAAGTATCATCATATCCTAACAATATTTTCAAATCATTTAAAGAGTGTAGCACATCCGACTTAGTCATCTTCTTCTTTTTGTATTTTGGATTTGACTTGATACTTTCTCCTATTCTTCTATGATGACATATATCATTTCTAGCATTTCTAACTAATTGAAATAAATCTTTTAGCATATCTTTATTGTGATATTTTGGTTTTCCATTTTTTGCCAAAATCTTATTAATATTCAAATCTTTTTGAAATACATTAGCATATCTCGAACCACTTAAAAAGACCAACTCTAATGTCCCAAAAGAGATACTATTTAAAACTTGTGATGGTTTATTATACCTTAGTATATTTGTACTATTAAAATCTTTTAAGTCACTCATTATGCTATTTTTATGCCACCTATTACCATAAACTTTTACCATTTTGTGGTTTATATAAGTTCGTAAAAATGCTTCAAATTGACTTATTTGAATATATAAAAAATAATATTGATTTGTAATTCTTTGTATCTCTTGTAAATATTGTTCTAAACTATAATTTCCATTTAATGATGTAATATTTTTATTATATTTAAGTGCTTTTACCCCATCTTCTAGTATGAATTTTTCTTTTTGTTTTATAAGCTTTAAGCCTAGTTTTGTTTCGCTCATAGTTTTTGGAAGTATATTGTTTGATATTAATATTTGTTTAAAATGTTTATGATTCATTTAAGTAAACCTTCTGTATAATTACTCAACTCCTCAAAGAGTGTCGAATTGTTTCGGATATTTGGCTGTATCAACTTCGAGTTGAAACTCTTTGAGATTATTCTTTCCATTTTAATCACCTCACACAAACATCTGTTGCAAAAGTGCTTTTTTGAACTTTTTTATTTTGTGATATTTTTGTATCGATAGAAAATAAAAAGTTTGCTATTTTAGCTTTTCCACTCTCTGTTAGTAACATTCCAAGATTTAAAAAAGCTCTAAAATTAAAAATTCCAAGAACTGTCGTTTTGGTAGGTTCATCAATGAAGCTACCAAACTCTTCTTTATAGGTTTTTAGGGACTTCCCTCGCAAAACCTTATATCCATTTTTAGATAATTCATCATTGTTATTTTCAATATATCTTTTGATTGTAGAATCACTAATCTCATAAAATTCTTGAACTTGTTTTTTTGTAAGCCACATATCATCTTCAAAATAAACTGTTTGAATCCCAATATTTCTTTCAACCTCTTCTAATGCAAACTGATTATTTAAAATATTTTCTCTTTGAACTTGTGATACTATTAAATCTTTCATTGATAACCTTTCTCTTTCGATACTTTAATATCATATTTTTTTATATCTTCTTCTAGCTCTTTTATGCTGTTGTTTTTTTCTATTTCTATCTCTAGCTCATTATCATCTTTTATAGCTACTCTTTCATACTTCAAATCTACAAGTTGCTTGATAAGGTTCTCTTCTAATATAGCTTCACTTTGGGTACTCATAAAATCTCTTTTTAATATTTTGTTTTTAATATTTTAAATAACTCTTGGTTGATAAAGTAAACATCTCTACCAAACTTAACACTCTGTAAAACTCCAATCTCTTCAATAGCTCTGAGATGTACACCTGCTGTTTTTCTTGTGATATCAAGTTCATCAACTAAAAAATTTATTTTTGTATAAGGGTGTTTAAAAAGAAGTTCTAATAAATCTTTTGAATAGACTTTTGGAAGTTCTTGCATGAGTTTTTCTTTTGTTGTTTCCATAAGGGCATTAATCTCTTTAATCATATTAATTGTATTTTTTGCAGTTACTTCTACACCATCTAAAATATATAATATCCACTCTTCCCAGTTATCTTTTGTTCTCACTTCATTGAGTAATCTATAATAGTCATTTTTATTTGCAATGATATAAGAACTCAAATATAAAATAGGTAACTCTAACAACTCATTCAAAATCAAATACAGTATGTTGATAATTCTGCCTGTTCTACCATTTCCATCATAAAATGGATGTATAGACTCAAATTGATAATGAATAATAGCCATCTTAGTCAGTGTATCAAACTCATCAAGAGTGGGTGTGTTTATATACTCTTCTAGATTATCCATCAAGCTTTGAATATCTTCGTGATTTTGAGGTGGCATATATATTATCTCACCTGTTTTATCGTTTTTTAGAGATGTTCCACTTTGAGTTCTTATACCTGCTTCGTTGTTTTCTAATACTTGTTGGATTTTAACTATATGTTTTTTGAGTAAAAGTTTCTGCTCTTTTATAAGTGTAAAACCACTATAAAGGGCATCTTTGTATCGTTTTACCTCTTTTGCTTGATTTGTAATATTAGAACTATTAATATCTGCCCTATAAAGTTCATCATGCGTTGTAACAATATTTTCAATCTCAGAAGAGTCTTTTGCTTCTTGTAGTGCTAAAGCATTGATAAGTATGCTTTGATTTGGAATAGTTTGTGCCACACCTTTGAGTTCAGCTAAAGCACGGTTTGAGCTTACAATCTTTTTTAGGACTTGTTTACTCTCTAGTTCTTTATTTAGTGGTAATTTTAAAGGTATGTACTCTTGTGGCATTTTTACACCTATTTTTTTAATATGGGTAATTTATGAGATATTTTACCCAAATAATTATTATATGTGTAAATTTTCATACTTTTTACACGAACATCTGCTGTAAAAGTGCTTTTTTGAACTTTTTATCCATTTTTAATTCCATCTTCTAATAGCCTTAAATTATAACTTTTCTCATCTCCTAAACTGTAATAATCATAATAATATTCACTTGCATTTGAGATTTTCAAAATCAATCTATTAAAAAGTGTTCTTAATATTTTTACGCCTCTTATATATTCTAAATTATTTTCTATTTTGTTACCATGTGCTGGGATATTCCTTTGTTTCCAAGTTTTACTTTCCAATTCGGTTAGCTCAATTTTTAATAATTCAAATAACTTTTCTAATTGTTTTTGTTGTGGTAAAATATTTATATTATTAATTTTATTTTTAAGTAATTCTTTTTCTTTATTATCTATACAAAGTTCATCAATTAAGTTCATATTATTTTCTCTAAAAGATTTCCATATTTCTGTTGATTCAATTATTTTACTATTACTATTTTTTTCTAAATATGAATTTTGTAATGATTCTATACATCCACCAAATTGTACCGATGCACTGTAAAAATGTGAAGTTGAAGCATGCCAATACATCCAGAATAAATGTTGAAAATCATATTTATCATAGTTATTATATAAAGAAATCAATAGCTTGTTAAATATATCAGAATTAATCATATTTGACATATTTGAACTTAAAATTGTAGGAGGTAATGCGTCTAAATCAAAAGCACCTTTGTAGTCATATCCACTTCTTAGTTCAAAAGAAACCATTTTTGAATCTTCTGTGTAAGTGCTATACCCTAAGTATAGAATAGGTTTTCCCAAAATAAAAGAAATACAATTTCTGATTTTTCTTCTTTCTTCTTCTAAAAGAAGTTTATTATATAAAATATATTGATAGTTTTGATTATTATGTGTATAACTACAAATATACAAAGAGAAATCATCAATTTTGTTGCTAATACAACCCCATGAATTCAGTTCACTGTTTGATGTATCGCTAAAATTAATTTTATCTATACTTATTCTTTCAGTTGTGGATTTATTAATTAATATTTTATCTGATAAAATAAAATTTTTTATATCCATATTAGAAACAAATTCTATTAAGTATTTTTCCTCCAATAATGATTCTAAAGTAGATTTAATGCTATCTAAATAAGACAGTTCCGTTCTTAATTTATTAGTAACTGATAAAGTTGAGGCATATGGTGTAACACCAGATAGAATAAACAATCTTTTTGAGAATTTATCTTTTAATATGACTTCATTTTTATTTACATATACTGTACCTGCTGGAATAGTGACAGCTTCTGTTTTTGAATTTAAAGGCGATGTTGTTTCTAATATTATTTTTAAATTAGAATCTCTTTTTATATTAATACTTTTTAATGGATTATAAAGTGCATCAGCATTTATTACTTCCATACCATGTTGGTTATTAATATATTCAATGATTTCAGATTCTAACAAGTACAAATTTATCCCTCACACAAACATCTGTTGTAAAAGTGCTTTTTTAAACTCTTTTGTAGAATTTAACTCTTTTGTTGTTAATTCTATCTTTTTATCTATTGATGATAAGAAGTTTGCTATTTTTGTTTGTTCTTTAATACAAGGCATAAAAATATTCATTTCTAATAATGTACTCAAAACAATATAAGGTGTATTTCCTTCTTTTTTTTCAGTAAATATTCGTTGATATAAATACTTATCAAGAAAATATTTTAAATAAAATATATTATCATTAAATTTATCTAATACATAAGTTCGTTGATAAGCATTGAATTTTCCTTTATAATGGTGGATATATCCAACATTTGCACCATTTCCTGATATGATTAATGCATCAGTATCAAATGCATAGTTATCAATTAAATAGTAATCTTTGGCACAGGTATAAAATCTATATTTACCTTTTTCTACCATTGCATTAGCATCTAATTTTCCAGTTCTTATTTTACATATCTTGCCAAGATTTTTTTCTTCCCAATCAGAAAAATCACTTTCATCATCATCTTTAAATCTAATTTCTTGATTAAATATTTTATTCATTACACCTTTTTTATATTCTTGAAGTAAGGCTTCTTTTTTTGTTAATTGTTCTATTTTTGTATCAACTGATGTTAGAAAAGAAGCTATTTTTTCTTGTTCTTCCAAAGTAGTATAAGGAATATATATAGATTTAATAATTCCTCCACTTAAATTCTCTTGTCCACCTTGATTACTTAGATTTCTGATTTCATCATATCTTTTTGCTAAATTATGAAATAAAAATAAAGAGTTTAATTTATCCTTATTAACAATTATTGCTCCACATGCTTGATTTGTAGAAGCCTCTATTCCTAATATTCCTACTTTCCCTCTTGTTTTACCTTGTCCATACATTGCCATTAAAATAGTTCCAATAGGAAATATTTTAGTTGATGAGTTTTTAAGTCCATCTTCTGTAATTAATTCTTCTGTTTTATCAATTATTTTAAAATCAATCAAAGTTGTTGTAACCCAAGGTATTTTACCATTCCAATAATTTTGTTTTGTTCGACTTGGTGTTCCACCAGAAGAAACTTCTGCTATATCTCCAAGCTTCTTCTCTTCCCATTCCCCACTAAATTCTTTAAATCTTAATTTAGGTACATTACTCATAACAACATCCTAAAAAGGAGTAGAGATATTTAATTCTCTACAAAACGATGCAATAGTTTCATTTGTTGCTTTCATATCATCTTCTAAAGCTTTTAAATCATCTGAAACTCTATTCAAATCAATAACCTCTTCCTCTTCAAATGTATCCACATATCTTGGGATATTTAGATTGTAGTCATTCTCTTTTATCTCTTCTAAACTTGCTTTATATGAGTATTTATCTTCTTGTGTTCTAGTTTTATATGTATCAATGATTTTTTCAATATCTTCATCTCTTAAAACATTTTGATTTTTTACTTTCTCAAAGTGTTTTGAACTATCTATAAAAAGCACATCGTCACTATCTTCACGACACTTTTTAAAAACTAAAATACAAGTAGGTATACTAGTTCCATAAAAGATATTTGCAGGTAAACCAATCACCGCATCAAGATAGTTTCTATCTTCTATCAAGTATTGTCTTATATGTCCCTCTGCACTTCCTCTAAATAGAACTCCATGAGGAAGAACTACAGCCATAGTTCCAGCATCATCAAGATGGTGAATCATGTGTTGCACGAAAGCGAAGTCTGCTTTTGTTTTTGGTGCAAGTTTTCCGTACTGTGAAAATCTATCTTCACTTAAGTGAAGCGTATTTGCTGACCAAACAGCAGAAAATGGTGGATTGGCAACTATCGCTTCAAACTTTAGCCCCTCATGTTGAGGATGTTCTAAAGTATCTTCTTGTTTTAAGTCAAACTTTCTATAGTGCACATCGTGCATTATCATATTCATACGAGCAAGGTTGAAAGTGGTTCTGTTTAACTCTTGTCCATAGAAGTTTGATACATCTTTTACCTCTTTTGCAACTCTTAAAAGCAACGAACCCGAACCGCAAGTTGGGTCATAGACTGATTTTAGTTTTGTTTTTCCCGAAGTTACTATCTTAGCAAGGATTTTTGAAACTGCTTGAGGTGTATAAAACTCACCTGCTTTTTTCCCTGCATTTGAAGCAAACTGAGCGATTAAATACTCATACGCATCACCAAGTACATCTCTATCATGATTTTTTAGCTCAAAGTTTATATTATCAAGGTGGGCTAAAACTTTTGCTATGAGAGTGTTTTTTTGCTCTTCACTTCGTCCAAGTTTTTTAGAAGTCAAGTCAATATCAGAAAACAGATCTTCAAAATCATCTTCACTCTCGTGCCCCATAGTAGAAGACTCAATATTTCGTAAAATTGTAGTAAGGTCTTCTAGTATGAAGTTATTTGTATCGCCATTTCCTCTTTGTGCAACGGCCGAAAAAAGTTCAGTAGGCTTTAGAAAATATCCAAGCTGTTCTAGTGAATCCTCTTTGATAGCCTCAAGAAACTCTCCATCATTTTTCTCATCAAGATTTGTATAGATAAGATTATCTTCTTCTAAAAGTTCATTTGCATAAGTTTCCATCTTTTCAGATAAATACTTATAAAAGATAAATCCAAGAATATAATCCCGAAACTCATCCGCATCCATTTTCCCTCTTAGAGTATTTGCTATATTCCATAACTGTTGTTCTAATCTTTTTTTATTTTCTTCACCCATAAGCCTATAAAACCTTTATTATTTAAAGTATTTATTTTACAACAACTATCCAAGCTTTTTGCTTATATCCTAAAAAATATTATTTTAAGTTTTACTATGGACTTTTAATATGGTAGTTCTATACTAAACTTAGCACCCATATAATACAAAGTTCTATGGATTACAATATCATTTGTAACTGTTATTTTTGCATCTATTTTGGCTAACAACTGATGTGTGATATAAAGCCCTAATCCCTTATTTTGTGGATTTTTTTTAGTTGTAAAATAAGGTTCAAATATTCTATTTATAACTTCATGATTAATCCCTCCTGCTGTATCTGTAATAGAGAGGATAATTTTATTATTTTCTTTTTCTATTTTTATAAATATATACTTTGAGTTTGCCTCAATAAGCTCTAATTGTTCAACAGCATTATTAAGTATATTTAAAACTACCTCCACTAAAATATATTTATTACTTAAAATAGTTATGTCTGCTTCTATATCTTTTAAGATTAAAATATTATTATTTTTAATAAGTGGATTTACAAGTTTAATACTTGTATCTAAAACATCATCTAGATATAACACAATTTTATAAAAGTATGGTTTTTTTTCAAAATGAAAGTTACCCGAAATACTCGAAAGATATTTTATATTAGTATTCAATATTTCACAGCGACTTTTTATATTATCAATCTCTTTTTGGTTTACAATATTTTTTAAGTCTGGCATACGAACTATATCATTTATTATCAATAATGGCTTTATCCATTGGTGTGTTATATTCTCTAATAATTCATTTATTGCATCCATTTTAAGTGTATCACTATCTATATTATTTATGAAACTTTTATCTTGAAAGTTATCTTTGTATATTTTTATTTTTTTTCTTTGCGTATATATAAAATACAAACTAAATACAACATAACAAAATAGACATAAATATATTACTATCAAATAACTCATATCAACTACCTTTTATAAATAATAAATTGCTTTATTCTATCATTAGGAGTATTTAATTTCTATTAAAAATATAAAGAAATTAAATAAAATTATATTTAAAAGGGAATAATATGGAAGTATATGAGAGAATTAACAATATTTTAAAAGAGAAAAATCTTACAAAAAGGGAGTTTGCAAAAAAACTTCAAGATTTAGAACCAAAACTTCATAGTACAGGTGAGACACCAAATGAAAAAACAATATATAAATATCTTGATGGAACTATATCTTTAAAAATAGAGCTCATACCTTATATAGCAGATACTTTGCAAATCTGTGAACAAGAGCTATTTACTAATGATCAAAAATCTAGAAAAAAGTTTTTCCAAAATATTTTAAAAACTGCAACTCATGAAGAGATAGAGATAATCAAAAATAAATTTGAACTGCAAAACAAATATAAAGACCTTATAAAAGAACCTAGTACAAACTATGGAAAAGAACTCACTCTGGAAAATGAGTTAATATCATTAATGCCTTATGCCCCTATACCACTTTTAGAAAATTTTATAGCAAAACTGAAAGATTTAAAAGAGTTTAATGATAATATATAAAGGATAAACTATTATCATTTACATACGGTTATCATCCCTTAAACTCAGAAAACCATCCCTTGTAAATATTACATGATCAAGAAGCTCAATACCTAAAATCTTCCCAGACTCTTGTAGTCTTTTTGTCACTTCTATATCTTCAATGCTAGGGCTTAATATTCCACTAGGATGGTTGTGTGCCACTATAATACTTGCACATCTATTCTCAACTGCTGGGGAGAAAACTTCTCTTGGGTGTACCAAGCTTTGGTTTAGAGTACCTATGGTTATAACTCTTGTTTCACACAGATGATTTGCACCATCAAGATACAAAGCCAAAAAATACTCTTGCCTTTTATCTTTGTAGCTTTTAAGCTCCTCATATACTTCACTTGCATTTGTGATTTTTTTGTTTTGTTTGATAAGATATCTGCGGGATAATTCAATAGCACAGATGATTTGACTAGCTTTTGCAGTACCTAGTCCATGGATTGAAAGAAGCTTTTCTAAGTTCAGAGTATCAAAGTCATCTTCAAAAAGCTTCACAATCTCTCGTGAGAGTGCAAATACATCTTTCCCTTTGATACCAGTTCCTAAAAGTATCGCCACTAACTCATAATCTTTTAAAACTTTGACACCAATTTTAAGTAGTTTTTCCCTTGGTTTATCGAAACTGTTGAGTTCACTAATAGCTTTCATAAACTTCCCCTATTTATTTTATAGAAAAAGTTTATCATAAAATTTTAGATGCGATTAAAAATATTGCAATATGTTAATTTATCGTATCTTTTTTTGCTCTTCTAAGATATTTTTAGCATTTGTACTAGTGACAACTTTTTTTCCTGTTTTTGACTCTAACTCTTCTCTTGCTAGTTTGGCTACATTGCCACCTTGTGAAGCTACCGTTTTACTCTGTTTAAAGTCTTTTGGATTTGTTGCTTCTGAAATATCTTTTGTAGAGGTTTCTGCAAGCATATTTAAGATAAGTTCCGTATTTGTCATATTGTCTCTTAAATTTTCTTTTTTGAGCCCTTTTAATACTTTATACTCTTTTGTTGTTTTATTTGCCCAAGTTTTTGTTATGATATCAGTTAATGTTGCAAACTCTAACCCCTCTTTGATTCCCCTACTTTTCCACTCATTTGTAAGCTCTTTTCGTATCTCTATACTTTTAAGTCTTTGATTTACCCAATTTTCACTATATCCAAGTTCTAAATACTGTTTTAATGCTCTATCGATACTAAGTTCAGGATCACTCATCTCATCAAGTCGCTCTTGCCCTACTTTTGCTAACCATAGTTTAAAAGGTTCAGCTTTTGGAGATGGGATAGATTGTATCAGTCTAAAAAGCTGCTCTGTGTCAGCTACATCTGTTTTATAAAACTTACCATCTGAAGATTTCATTTTCAGTTGTCCGATTTTTTCGGACAACTCACTCCCCTCTTTTTGTAATTTAGTTTTTAAATCACTCCAATATTTTCTAGGTCTATCACTTTGAGTTAAAATTTCTATTACATCTATAATAGATATATACCATTTTTCTTCATTTTCATCCCATTGTGTACGAACTTTTTTATCTTCAAATATTTTTATACTATTTTGATTATCCATAGTTTATCTCCCTACCTATACTGATAATTTATACTTTTGCATTAAAAGTATCTATTTTACTATAACTATTTAGATTTTAAGTTATAGTATAATTTTCAAATCATACTATATCACAAAATTTACGACACCTTTAAAAATATTGCAATATGTTAATTTATATCACAAAAAAATATTTTCTATAGTTTTTCTTTATTTTGAGTATACTTCCACTTATAATATAAATTTTAAATACAAGAAAGAAACTTATGTACAATCCAATATCAAATGAATTTTTTGATCAATTAACAGTCGCAATGCAAAGAAAAATCCCATCTACAATAGAATATTATCAAAATGAAGAGCAAGAAAAAAACCAAGAGAAACAAACAGTCAAAGCACTCGTTACAACAATGGAAATAATTGATGGTTTTGAATTTTTAGTGTTGAATACAAAAGAAAAAATTAGATTATCTTTCGTAGTTACATTTAATGGTAAACGACATAGAAAAGATTAAAAGATAAAATTTTATAAATTAATTTAGTTGAAAAAAGCTACTACCACTTCCACTAAAAAAGTTTTTTCCATTTTCATAAGTTTTTAGTTCAGGATAAACACTTGATGCTGGTGCATACAAATCGTTGGCTTCATCTATAGATAAAGTTTCTAAGATATCTTTACTTTTCATTTGCAATAATTTTGAAGCTTCCTCTTTTGAAATCTCTTTGTAAAATTCGTCACGAAATTTTGCAAAAATCGCACCTGTGTTACACTCTATTTTTGGAGTAACAGTTTTGATATCTAAAACCTCTTCATCAAACTTTTCTACAACTTCACCAATCCCTGTTACATTTGCACTATCATACTCATAAATAAAAAAAGGAACATCCGCACCAATCTTTGCTCCAATAACAGCTAACTCATCAGGGCTAAGTTTTAAGTTGCCAAGTATATTTACCATAAGGATAAAAGTTGCACAGTTACTACTTCCACCACCAAGACCTGCAAATTCTGGTATATTCTTCTCAACTACTACTTTATAATTCTTAAATATTTCTTCTACATTCTTAAACATACTGTATAGTTCTAAGTATGCTTTATAAATAGTGTTTTTTTCTGTCTCACAACCAAAATCACCCTCCAAAGTAAACTTGTCAAACTCACCTTTTTCAAATCGTACCACATCATAAAGACTATGCACTCGTACAAATCTTGATACTATCTCGTGATAGTTGTCTCTCTTACCAGCTATTTTTAAAAAGATATTTACTTTCGCATAAGATTTTTTTTCTATCATAAAAGCACCTTATTTAAGATATATTTTGGTTCTAAATCTCGTATCTCAATCACTGCAAAAAATGTATCAAATATTATTAAATATTCTCCATCTTCTTTTGTTTCAAAATACTCAATACTAAGTTTTTTACCCAAATCAAACCACTCTTTTGTTCCAGTATAATTGTTCAAAGGCAAATCTAAATATTCTAAAGGATTTAAAGCTTTCTCATTATCAAAATAAAACTGCCCCTCGTGCAATCTTTCAAGATAAGATAAAGTTCCCACCTCCCCAAGTCTCTCTAAAAGAATTTGAGCCATACTTCTTATATAGCTTCCTTCACTTACAGTTATATCAAATGTTATAAAAGGATGAGAGTAGTTGATAAACTTCACATCAAATACTTGCGAAGTGATTTTCTTCATATCAAACTCTATACCCTCACGAGCTAGATTATAAGCTCTTTGACCATCTATCTTTTTTGCACTATATTTTGGGGGAAGATATTCTAAAGTACCTTTGAGACTCTCTAATTTTTCAATAATCTCAGCTTTACTAAAGAGTTGTGGATTGAGATTTGTCACCTCTACATTTTCTATATCCAAAGAGTTACTCTCTGCTCCTAGAAAAATAGTAGCGCGATATGATTTAGGTGTTTTTTTCAAATAACGAAATAGTTTAGAATATTGCCCAAAAGCAACAATCAAACAACCACAAGCAAAAGGGTCAAGAGTCCCACTAAAGCCAGCTTTTTTTGTCTTATATTTTCTCTTAATTCTATTCAAATAAAAATTTGAACTTATAAATACAGGTTTCTTTACAACAAATAATCTATTCATTTTATTCCATATATTATTTTTATTTTACACCAAAAAAGTGTTTAGAGCTATTAGTTTCAAAGAAGTTCAAGGCGAAGTGAAAATTTATGCAAGGAATTTACTATAGTAAATGACTAAATAAATTTTCACTTCAACGAAGAAATTCAAAGAAAATGATAGCTATAAACACTTTTTTAGATTTTTTCTACGAAAGAGGAGAGTATATCTCTTCTGTTTCCACCAAAATTAATCTTCAATTTCAAATCTTTTCCAGCTTTTTGCACACTCTCAACTCTACCCATACCAAAAATTTTATGCTTTACTAAGTCATCTTTTTTATAAGCATTGTTTTTTTCAATAGTAAGACTCCCTTTGATAAGATCTGATTCTGTTAAAAACCTACTTTTTGTAAGTTGTGTTCGTCGCCCTTTGTAAAATCTACTATGTACAAAACTCAATGTAAGATTGTCTTTTGCTCGAGTTATAGCAACATATCCAAGTCGTCTCTCCTCTTCTATATCACTTCCATCTCCAACTATTGGAAAAAATCCCTCTTCAAGTCCAACGATAAATACATGTTTAAACTCTAAACCTTTACTTGCATGGATACTCATTAATGAGATATACTCATCATTGATTGTATCAGCAGCACTTTCAAGTGAGATTTCATTTAAAAAGTCTTCTAAGTTTAACTCTACATTTTGGATAAAAAAGTCTCGCAAATATCCATAAAACTCATCTATATTTGCTAGTCTATCATCTGCATCTATTACTTTTGCATAGGTAGATTTAAAATCAAAAGTCTCTTCAAACAGATCAATAAATCTCATTTTTGCCTCAGATAAAACATCTTGTAAATCTTCCACTGATGCCATAAAAACTTTAAGTGTTCGGCTATTTTTCTTCCCAACAATCACCCCTAGCTCCTCAGGAGTGTACTCTTTTATAATACTAAAGATAGATTTTGCCTTATCGTGCGACTCTAGTTCTAGTTTATCTATTGTTGTTTTCCCTATACCTCTTTTTGGCTTATTGATAATTCTTTTTATAGAGAAGTTGTCATTTGCATTTGTAATAACTCTAAAATATGCTATTAAATCTTTAATTTCAGCTCTTTCATAGAACTTTAAACCACCCACTAGTTTATAGTTGATATTTGATCTATTGAGTCCCTCTTCTAATGCTCTACTTAAAGCATTTACCCTAAATAAGACTGCAATATCTTTTGCTGATTCACCTTGTTCGATAAGTTTTTTAATATCATCAACGATTTTTCTTGTTTCATCATTTTCATCGTTTGATTCGTAAATTTTTATAGAGTTACCCTCTTCTCTAGTCCCTACAAGCTTTTTCCCTAGTCTGTCTCTATTGTGTTCTATTAAAGCATTTGCATGAAAAAGTATTTTATGAGTTGAACGATAATTTTCTTCTAGTTTTATAACTAGTGTATCATTAAAAGTATCACTAAATGTAAGGATATTTTTAATAGTTGCACCTCTCCAACCATATATAGACTGATCATCATCTCCAACTACACAAATATTATTGTGTTCACTACAAAGTTGTTTTAAAAGTTTATATTGTAACTCGTTGGTATCTTGATACTCATCTACCATAATATATTTATATCTATCACTTGTATCTTTTGATAGTTGAGGGTTTTTTTGAAGTATCTTATATGTTAGGAGTAATAAATCATCAAAATCCACAAGATTGTTTTGCTCTAAATAGTTTTCATATTTCTCATATACATCTGCTATTTGCTTATAGTTTCTATCTTGCGCTGTTGCTTTTGCTTCCTCTACACTCACTATAGAGTTTTTAAATTTTGATATCTCTGATGCTAAGACAGCTGTAGTAGTTTCTTTATCTATTGTTTTAAGAATTCTTTTTTTATCATCTGTATCAATGATTACAAAGTTGTTTTTTCTATTTAGTTGTGTTATGTGAAACTTTAAAAACAATAACCCAAACTTATGAAAGGTACAAAGCAGTGGAGGATAAGAGACATTATCTATTAAAGAAAATGCTCTCTCACGCATCTCTGTTGCTGCTTTATTGGTAAAGGTAAGTGTGAGTATTGAAGCTGGATCAATCCCTATTGAGATAAGATAAGCCAATCTCGTGGTGATTGTTTTAGTCTTACCACTACCAGCACCTGCTAGGATAAGTAAAGGTCCATCAATATGTTGTGCGGCAATTTTCTGTGCTTCATTTAAAGTAGATAACATAATACTTCTTTCATCTAATATACTATAATTATAGCATAAAAAAATAAAAAGCACCTCTTAATAAACTATATTGTATATTTTATATTAGTTTTAGTAATAATTAATTTTTATTTATATTAATTTATGTTATCATTGTTATTATTAAAACTTAAAAGGTATATTGTATGTTATCTGACTTTACAAAATTAAATACATTTTTAACTGTGGTAAAAGAGAAGTCATTCTCAAAAGCTTCAGCAAAACTTGGTATTTCACAACCAGCGGTTACTCAACAAATGCGATTTTTAGAAAACTATCTGGACGCACCTATTGTTGATAGAAAGAAAAATGGAATTAGACTTACTAAAGAGGGTGAAAAGCTTTATCATATAGCCCAAAAAATTGAAAAAGTTATTTCTAATAGTGAAAAAGAACTTCTTAAAATAATAAACAAAGATATCACATTTGTTTTTGGTGCATCTAATGCAATTGGAAACTATATCTTACCAACATTTCTAAATGATATTAAACAAAAAATTGATAATGATGTAAGTGTAACTGTTTCAAATAGTGCTGAAGCTATAGAAAAACTAAAAGACAAAAAAATTGATATGGCACTTATAGAATCACCTATTTTTGAAGATGGCATTATCTATAGAGAGTGGCTAGAGGATGAGATTGTAGTATTCTCAAACCAAAAGCTTCCAAGACGATTAAAAAATGATGATTTACAGTCATACAAATGGGTTTGTAGAGATCCAAACTCTCATACAAGAGGTGTATTTAAAGAGGCATTAGAGCAAGCTGGTTTTATGGATTGTGATACTTTTCAAATTGTAAGTGAAGCTTCATCTCCTACAGCTATTGTACAAACTGTACTTCATAGTGCAAAAGATGATACACCAACAACATCAATTGTGTCAACTCATGCAATCTCTGATTTTGTAAAAAATGAGATCTTATTTGAGGCTAGACTTCCTGATATTAAAATGAAAAGAAAACTTTATATTGCTTATCTTAAAGAGAGAAAGCATGATGCTTTTGTTGATACAGTTATTAACTATCTTATGACTATCAAAAAGTAATAAATAACACTCATAAAAAAAGGGGAAGTTTCAAAACTTCCCCTTTTTTTTCAACTTTTTTATAAACTTATCTAGCATATCCAACAGAACGAAGTTCCCGTATTACATTTACTTTTATCTCACCTGGATATTGTACTTTTTCCTCTATCTCAGTTGCAATTTCAGTTGCTAGTAAAACTGATTCATCATCATTTACTAAAGTAGCATTTACAATAACTCGTAACTCTCTACCTGCATTAATAGCATAAGTTTTAATCACACCCTCTTTGCTATTTGCAATAGCTTCTATCTCCTCAACTCTTTTTAAGAAGCTCTCTAATACCTCTCGTCTTGCCCCTGGTCTTGCAGCACTTAAAGCATCTGCAGCACATACAGCAGCTGATTCTATACTATTAGCTTCTTCATGTCCATGATGTGCATAAATAGCGTTGATAACCTCTTCTGGTTCCCCTAACTTTTTACATAAATCAGCACCAATATCCACATGGCTCCCTGGCATATCATGGGTTAATGCTTTCCCAATATCATGCATAAGTCCAGCTCTTCTTGCTAAGATAGTATCTCCACCTAATTGAGAAGCAATAAGACCTGCTAAGTTTGCAACTTCTAAAGTATGTGCTAAAGCATTTTGTCCATAACTCGCTCTATATCTCAATCTTCCAACAAGGTGTACTAAATCTTTATGCATATTTGTTATACCTAAAGCTAAAATAGTATCTTCACCCTCTTTAGTAATATTACTGTCAAACTCATTTTTAACACTGTTGTACACCTCTTCTATTTTTGCTGGATGTATTCTCCCATCTCGTAAAAGCTCTTCAATAGTTCGAGTTGATATTGCCCGTCTGTAAAGATTAAAACTACTTACAGTGATAGTATTTGGAATATCACCTATAATAATATCAACACCTAAACAAAATTCCAGTGCTTTGATATTTCTACCCTCTTTTCCTATAATCTTACCCTTTGCCTCTTCATCTGGAAGTGGTATATGATTTATAAGTCTCTCAGCAGCAAATTCACCTGCATATCTTGTAACAGCATGGGAAAGCATATTATTTATCTCTTTTACAGATTCATCTTTTGCTAGCTTATACTCTTTTCGAAACATTGAGGCAATTGTTGCTCTATTTTCCTCTTGTACTTGCTCTATCATAAGAGTAGTCGCCTCTTTTTGTGTTAAACCACTCGCATTTTCAAGTATTTTAGTTACTTTTTTTACTTTCTCTTCATAAACTTTTTTAAGATTTTCTAAACCAGTTTGTAAAGCTTGTACTTCAGATTTTTTGTTATGTGCTGTATCTCTATCTTTTTTAATCTTTAAAAGTTCATTCTCTACTAAGCTTTCTAACTCTACCTCTTTATTATCTAACTCTCTTTTCTTTTTACTAAACTCTCTATCAAAATCTTGTTTTGCTCTATGTTTTGCCTCTTTTAAAAGGGATTGTGCCTCATGTTCAATAACTTTTGCTTTTGCTTTCGCTTTTTCTGTATATATTTCAAATTTTGCATTATGTAATTTATTTGCTATAAAAAAACTGATAATTGATGCAAATATTGCTACAACAGAAACTATAATAATAATTTCCATTTTAAAACCTTTATGTTGTAATTATAAAATTTGGCTGTATATCATGTGTAGAAGTTACAATTTTTTTAGATTTACAAAGTTTAAGTTGCGTAAATATAGTTATAGGTTTTATTTGTAATTTTTCATAAAATCTATCATACATCCCTGCCCCAAAACCAATTCTTCTATATGTTTCATCAATCCCTACAATAGGTACAATCACCATATCTAGATTGATTTTACCTTTAAAGTTAGAATAATTTGGCTCTTTTATACCAAATCTTCCCTTTTTTAAAGGGAGTCTATACTTTACTGGAACAAATGTATTTCCTTGCATATATGGAACATAAACTTCTATATCTCTTCTTTTTCTTAAAATATTTATCAATGGTTGTACATCTACTTCCATCGATAATGGTATATACAATAATATAGTTCTAGGATTATAAAAACTAATTATATTTAAAATACTAGAACAAATATTTTTATCTTTTTTTATTCTTGCTTTTTTACTAAAAAATTGTAATCTCTTTAAACAGTACTTCCTAAAGTCCTCTTTAGTACTTTTTGACATTTCTAAGCCTTTTTAGGATAAAATCCAATTTATATTTTAACCAATGGAGACAAAAATGAAGATTAAAAAAATTACAATATTAACTATTTTAACATTAGCACTAATTACTGGGTGTGGAGATAAAGAAAAAATTGATGATAGTGTAGTTGCCAATGGAACTGCACAAGAACAATCAGTAACATTTGATTTAAAAACAACTGATGGGAAAGATTTAAAAGTTATAGCAAAAAAAGAGGGGTGGATATTTACTGGATATGAAAATAAAGTTGTACTTTTAAACTTTTTTGGAACATGGTGTCCCCCTTGTAAAGCTGAAATACCACATCTTTTAAATATTAGAAAAAAACTTAAAGAAAATTTTGAAATTATAGCTATTGATGTTGGAAAAAGAGGTGGTGCTTTAAATACTCAAGAGGAACTTGATGCTTTTATAAAAGAGTTTGGAGTAACTTATCCAATCGTTACAGGTGCTGATAATCAAAAACTATTTGGTGCAGTGAGTGATCTTAATCCAAGTGGTTCAATCCCTTTTATGATACTTTTTAACAAAAAAGGGCAATTTATGAAACCATATATTGGTATGAAACCTGAAGAGATGCTATATAGCGATATAAGTCAAACTATAGAGATGAAATAGATGTTTGGTATTTTTCGAAAAAAAGAAAAAATAGAACACAAAGAAGAATTACAACAAGATGAGATAGTAACTCAAAAAGAGCCAGAGGAAACAGAAAGAAACAGTTTTCTCTCCCGAGCATTAAACAAAACAGTATCAAATATAAAATCAATTGTTCCTCAAAGACAAGAAAAAATTGCTTTTGATACTATTGAAGAGATTTTAATTGAATCAGATATGGAATATGAAATTATCGAAAAAGCGATGGATGGACTTCCAGAACTTATAACAAAAGCGCAATTAAGACATAGACTTGTGATGCTTTTTGAACATGCTCCTGTTATAGATAATGCAAACATGCCACAACCTTTTGTTGAACTAATAATAGGTGTTAATGGTGCAGGGAAAACAACAACCATAGCAAAACTTGCAAACATGTACAAGAAAGCAGGTGAAACTGTAATTTTAGGAGCTGGAGACACTTTTAGAGCTGCAGCTATTGAGCAACTCTCCACTTGGGCAGATAAATTAGATGTTCCAATTATTAAAACAAAACACGGACATGATCCAAGTGCAGTTGCTTATGATACTATCCAATCTGCTATTTCAAAAAAAATAGATCATGCTATTATAGACACTGCAGGAAGATTGCAAACACAAACAAACCTTGCAAATGAGCTTAAAAAAATTGTAAAAACTTGTAATAAAGCCTATGAAGGTGCACCACACCAAAAGTTAATGATACTCGATGGTACACAGGGAAATACAGCTATTGCTCAAGCAAAAGCTTTCCACGATATGGTTGGTATTGATGGGATCATTGTAACAAAACTTGATGGAACTGCTAAAGGTGGAGCTTTATTTTCAATCTCAAATCAATTAGAGCTTCCAATATTTTATATAGGTATTGGTGAAAAAGCAGATGATTTAATGGAGTTTAGTCCTGATAATTTTGTTGATAGTTTATTAGATGAGATTTATACCTAATGGATAAAGAACCTAAGAAAACTCTTGATCCTTGCAGAAACTGTAAAAGTGAAGTGGAATTAAAAACTAGAAGATGTCCTTACTGTGGAATACTCAACCCTACAGTTAAAGTACCAGAGATACTCAAAACTATTTTTATAATCATTGTAGTTATGAGTATAGTTAGTTACTTTATCAATAATTAACAAACATTTTAGCTATCATACCCTCAGAAGTATTTTCAACTTTTAAATCGCTCCCTACAGAGTCTCTACCCTCACTTAAAGTACCTTGAATAGTTTGTAACACATGCCAATACTTTTCATAAAAAGGGGTGTCTATCTCTTTTATTTTTTCTCTTTTTATAACTTTTGCAATATCAGCAACACAGTGTATATAATAGATTTTATTAACGGCTCTTTGTATTCTATATTGCTGCATTATATTTAAATTTTCTATCCAAGTATCTCTCTCAATCTCTTTTAAGTCTTTTCTTTGTTTTACATGAGCTATCTCTTCTTGTAAATGTTCTTCATATCTAATCTCTTCTTGCATAACTGTCTCTTTAAGATTTGGTTCATATGTATTCATAATATCTAACAACTCAGCATCTGTAAATCTTTTTGTTTTTGTATCGTAACTATAAGACTTTTTCTCTTCATAATCTTTATCTATAGCTTTTAATATCTGTATAGCAATAATAAGATATACATATTTGTCCTCTTTACCATCTTTAAATTGTATTCCATGATGTGAAATTTCTGGTCTTGGACCTGCATATTTAATCGTCATTATAAACTCCTTTTTCCTATTTAATTATATAGCATATTAAATAAAAAAAGGGACTATTTCTAGCCCCTTTTTATTATTTGTAACTATTAAGTAATAATTTATCTATTTACTATCTCTTCAATCTTTCCAACAATACTAGGATCTTCTAGTGTTGAAGTATCTTGAGTGATTGCTTCACCTTTTACAATACTTCTTAAGATTCTTCTCATGATTTTACCTGATCTTGTTTTTGGAAGATCTGGAACAAATGCAATATCGTCACAAAGTGCAATAGCCCCAATCTCAGTTTTGATAATGTTATTTATCTCTTTCATAACCTCAAACTCATCTGCTGTTTGGTCATTATGATTTGATGGAACTGATTTTAATACTACATAAGCAAAAATACCCTCACCTTTTATCTCATGTGGTTTACCTACAACTGCAACTGATGCTACATTGTCATGCTTTTTAACTGCTGCTTCAACTTCAGCTGTTCCCATTCTATGACCTGACACATTGATAACATCATCAGTTCTACCTGTAATAGTGATATAACCATCTTCACTCATCATAGCACCGTCACCTGTAAAGTAAACAGGCTGACCATCTTTTTTACAGTCACCAAAATAAGATTTTTTGAATCTCTCTCCATCATTCCAAATAGTTCTTATCATTGATGGCCAAGGTTTAGTTACACACATAAAACCTTTTTCACCAATCTCTACAGGAGTTCCGTCCTCTTCAATAATCTCTGCCATAATCCCTGGTAATGGAAAAGTAGCACAAGCTGGTTTAATAGGAGTAGCAGCAGGAAGTGGAGATATCATATGCCCACCTGTTTCTGTTTGCCAATATGTATCAACAATTGAACATTGAGATCCACCAACCTCTTCATAGTACCATTTCCATGCAGGTGGATCAATAGGCTCACCAACTGTTCCTAAAATTCTTAAACTACTTAAATCATATTTACTTGGCTCATGTGCACCTGTTTTATGTAAAAGTCTAATAGCTGTTGGTGCTGTATAAAATTGATTAATCTTATACTCTTCAACCATTCTCCAACATCTTCCAGCATCTGGAAAAGTAGGAACACCTTCAAACATCACTGTAGTAGCCCCTGCTGCAAGTGGTCCATACACAATATATGTATGCCCTGTAATCCAACCAATATCAGCTGTACACCAATAAGTATCATTGTCTTGTATATCAAATACCCATTCCATAGTCATTTGAGCCCATAAAATATACCCAGCACTTGAGTGTTGTACCCCTTTTGGTTTACCTGTTGAACCAGATGTATAAAGTAAAAATAACGGATCTTCACTATCCATAGGCTCAGCTGCACATACTGAAGATTCAGTTTTAACTAATTCGTTGTAAGAATAATCTCTCCCTGCAACCCATTCTATATCTTCACCATTTCTCTCAACAATACATACTTTACTAACACACTCACAACCCTCTTCTAAAGCCTTATCAACTACTGGCTTTAACATATAAGGTTTTCCTTTTCTAAATGCACCGTCTGCTGTAACTACTAGTTTAGCTTCAGCATCTATAATTCTATCTCTTAAGGCTTCAGCAGAAAATCCACCAAATACAATAGAGTGAATAGCACCTATTTTTGCACAAGCTAACATAACAACAGCTGCTTCTGGAATCATAGGCATATATACTACAACTCTATCACCTTTTTTAACATCAAACTTGTTTTTAAACATATTTGCAGTTTTATTTACTTCATAAGCTAACTCTCTATAAGTTAATATTTGTTGGTCACCATTATCACCTTCAAATATAATAGCTGCTTTATTTTTCTTTGTATCAAGATGTCTATCTACACATTGGTGTGCAACATTCATCTGTCCACCAGTAAACCATTTATAAAATGGGGCATTACTCTCATCTAATATAGTATCATACTTTTTAAACCAGTCAATTTTCTCATCAGCGAATGAAGCCCAAGTACCCTCATAGTCACCCTTAAACTTATCCATTAATTCATTATATTCACACATATTTTTTATCAATGGTTCTTTGAACCTTGATTTAATTGGATTAAAAATATTTTCCACTGCAACTTCTCCTAAATTTTATATCATTTTATTATAAATTTATTATATAGCATTTTAATAGCATTTTAAAATATAACCCATTATAGAGTTGAAAAAAAAAATTTCGTTACCTAATGTAACAAAAATGTAACCTTCTAATCTTAAATTGCACTTATCAGTCAATTTATTTTAATTTTAAAAAAATCATAGAGGTCATAATTACATCATTTATAGCATCATGTTTTCCTAGCCTTGGAAGAGATAATTTATTCATAATTACATCAAATCGAAGATCAATATTTCCTTGTGGATATTTTTTTATCATCATATCATAGTATAAAGATGAGACTTCAATTTTTGGATTTGGAAGTGTAATTCCTAATTTTGGCTTAATATATTTATCTATCATTGCACAATCAAATTCTAAAAAATATCCTACAAGGGGACGATTACCTATAAAGTCTAAAAAGTCATCTATTACATCATCAATATCAAGTGCATTTTGAATATCACACTCTCGAATATGGTGTATTTTTATACTTTCACTACAAAGTGGATTAGTAGTTTTTGCGAAGCGTTCAAATTTTTTACTGTGTACTATCTTATTATCTTTTATAATTATTGCACCTATTGAGATTATCTCAGCAGTTTTAGGATTTAAACCTGTAGTTTCACAATCAAAACATACATATTCATCACCCTCATAAGGTTCAAAAAGATAATTATAATTACTATCTTTTAAATTCTTTTGATTAAAATATTGTTTTATTTTTAGGAACATATCGTTAACTTATCATATTTATTTTACAATGATATGTGATAAATTTTTTAAATTTATTCACTATTTTTAAACTATCTTTTAATAAATCTTTTTCTAAAATAGTTAATCTAGATGGATTTATATAATTATCCAACTCTTCTCTTTTATCTATTTTTTCAAGCCTAAATCGTAATCGTAATGTCAATAAAAAGTTAAATGCTTCAGTCAATTCATTCATAAACTCTTCATCTATTATATCTAACTCATGAAGTTCTTTTAAACGATCTACAGTGTTTGTTTCATGTAGTTTTTTTTCTATAGCTAAAGTTCTCACCCCATGAACAATAGGGAAAATTCCACCTTTTTTAATATCTAATTCATCTTTATGTAAATCTTTATCCACAACAAAATCACTAAATAATCCTAATGGTGTTTCAAATGAGACAATAGGCTTCGCAAAATATGGATAAAAAGATGGTGCATTTTCACATATTGTATACATATACTCTTTTAAATCAGTCAATAACTTATTATCTCCTGTAATTGCAACAGCATCATAGAAAATCGCTAAATACATATAGTTCTCTTCACTTGGTTTATGTATCCAATTAAAAATGGTCTCTTTAAACTTTGTACTATTTTGTACCCAAAAAGGATTTGATACCATAATATTCCCATCACAAAGGGGATACCCAAACTCTACAAGATGTTTTGTAAAAGTTTGGGTATATTTCAGAATCTCATCATACTCCATACTACAATCATCTGCTAAAATCAATGCATTATCCTGATCTGTTCGTAGTATTTGTTCAGATCTCCCTTCACTTCCCATAATTATTAAAGCTGATTTTGTTTTCAATTCCTCTGGTGCAGTAAGTTCAAAGAGCTTTTGAAATAGTTTATTATTTAATTGAGATATTAATTTAGAGATATATCTCACTTTTACCCCTTTTTCATACAGTACTCGAATAGTTCGTATAAACTTACTACTAGCTTCTTTTAACTCTTCAACAGTTTTAGCCTCTTCTATTAACATGCTAGTTGAGTGTGTATGAGAAGCAAAAAAGCTACTAAGACTCACAATATCTAATATACCTACAATCTCACCCTCTTTTCTTACCACAAGTCTTTTAATATTGTATTTTGCCATTTGTAGTTGGGCATTAAATAAAAAGTCTGTAGCTTCTATATATTTTAAACCGTAAGTTGTAATTTGACTAATAGGTCCATCTACATCCATCCTTTTAAGAAGTACTTTTTTTACAAAACTTGAGTCTGTTACAATACCAATCTCACCATCTGCTCTTTTAACTAAAATTGATTGAATATTATTAGTAGTGAGTTGTACAACTGTACTATAGATAGTTTCAGTTTCATCTATATAGATCGGTTTTTGTAAATAGGCATCTTCAACCTTTGACATAGCAAAATCTAATAACTTTTTCTTTTGTTCATTTTGCATACTACTATTTAATTTTTGTGAAATAGTTGAAAAAAAATAACTCTCTAAGGCGTCATTTTGATACATATATTTTAGAAATATCTCTTTTGGTAGTGCATATAAAATTGACTCTTGTACAGTGACAAAAGTATTTTTTATTTTATTTTCAATGAGTGTTATAGGATCAAAATACTCATTAGCAGAATATACAGATACCACCTCCTCTTCTAGTTTTTCTTGCACCACACCTTTAATAATAAAATAAAGATATTCAGCATTTTTAGCAGGAGATAAAATCTCTTCATTGTCTTTAAAATATAATATATCTAAGTGACTACAAACCTCTTCAAGCTCATTATTTAATAAATTATCAAAAGGTTTTATATTTTTAATAAAACTTTTTATCTCTAAAAGACTCATATATTTTCCTTTACTTTTCTTATATAATCATAATACAAATTACATAAAAAAAGCCCCTTTAAATAAGGGGCTTTAATTTGATTTTAAATTCTAACTAAACTTTGTCTCATTTACTTTTTAGTGATTAACTGCACCATCTGCACCAATACCAGTTTGACATCTGATATTTTGAGCTTCAAATTCTTCTTGACATCTAGCTGCATCATCACTGCTATCAGTTATAGAGAAGAACCAAATTGCAATAAATGCAATAGGCACACTAAATACAGCTGGGAATTTGTAAGGTACAATTGCCTCAGCATTTCCTAAAATACTTGTCCATACAACTGGACCTAAGATAACAAGGATAAGTGCAGATGCAAGACCAATATATCCACCAAGTACTGCACCTCTAGTTGTTAAACCTTTCCAGAAAATTGACATAAATAATACTGGGAAGTTTGCACTTGCAGCGATTGTAAATGCAAGTGCAACAACAAACGCAATGTTTTGTTTCTCAAATGCAATACCAAAAATAATCGCAACAACACCAATAGCTAAAGTAGCATATTTAGAAACTCTCATCTCTTGTAACTCATCTACCTTTTCACCCTCTTTAGCAAAAGCATTTGCATAAAGGTCATGTGATATAGCAGATGCACCAGCTAATGTAAGTCCAGAAACAACTGCTAAAATAGTAGCAAATGCAACAGCAGAGATAAATCCAAGGAAGTAATCACCACCAACAGCATGTGCTAGCCAAATAGCTGCCATATTATTCATACCTCTTAATGTGTTTGTAGCGTCATCCCAATAGATGTTACCCTCAGCACCAAGAACAAGTACAATAGCACCAAATCCCATAATAAATGTAAGGATATAGAAATAACCAATTAAACCAGTTGCAACAAATACAGACTTTCTAGCCTCTTTTGCATCAGCAACAGTAAAGAATCTCATAAGAATATGAGGAAGACCAGCTGTACCAAACATTAAAGCAATACCTAAAGAGATTGCAGAAACAGGATCACTTACAAGTCCACCTGGGCTCATAATTGCAACACCTTGAGAGTGAATCTCTGTTGCAGTTTTAAATAACTCTTCAAAACTAAATCCAAATTGTGCCATAACCATAATTGACATAAATGTTGTACCAGCTAATAATAAAACAGCTTTAATAATTTGTACCCAAGTAGTTGCAAGCATACCACCGAAAGCCACATACATTACCATTAGTGCACCAACTAAAACAACGGCAAACTCATAATCAAGTCCAAATAATATCTCAATTAGTTTTCCAGAACCAACCATTTGAGCAATTAGGTATAAAATAACAACTGCAATAGAACCAAGTGCTGCTAAAATTCTAACAGGTTTTTGTCTTAATCTATAAGCTGTAACATCTGCAAATGTATATTTACCTAAGTTTCTAAGTTGCTCAGAGATCATAAATAAAATTACTGGCCAACCAACTAAAAATCCAATAGAGAAAATAAGTCCATCATATCCTTTTAAATATACCATACCAGTAATACCTAAAAATGATGCTGCTGACATATAATCTCCAGCAATCGCCATACCATTTTGAGTACCTGTTATACCACCACCTGCAGTATAAAAGTCACTTGCACTTTTTGTTTTTTTAGAAGCCCAGTATGTAATACCAAGAGTTGCAAAAACGAACATAAAGAACATAATAATAGCAGGTACATTTAAATCTTGTTTTGTACCAGCACCTAGATCAGCACCTGCTGCAAAAACTGCAACTGCACTTAACATTAAAGCAGATAAAATTTTTACCATTACTTCATCTCCTTTGCAATATCATCTTTAACTTGTTGTAACAGATCATCAAATTCACTGTTTGCTCTTTTAACATAAATTCCTGTTAACGCAAATGCAAAAACAATAATAGCCATACCAATTGGAATACCCCATGTTGTAAGTCCTCCACTAATACTAGCACCAAGTGTTTCAGGGCTAAATGCAATAAATAAAATAAATGCATAGTAAACCACTAAAATTGTAATTGTTAATTTCCAAGCAAAAGCACCTCTTTCAGTAATCAATTTCTGATAAGAGGGATTCGCTTTGATTTTGTCAATCATAGTTTTATCCACAATATTCTCCTTTTTTTAATATCAAAGTGATTGTATGTGTACTATGTAGCATTAAAGTAGCATTTGTACATTTTTGTAACTTTTTGTGTATAAAACTTTATCACATGTTACAATAGTAAACATATTTTAGAAATTATTGAGAAACTTTTTTCTTCTTTTGTATTAGAATTAGTAATATTACTAATGATGTAAAAGAGGTGATTATCATAAGATAAAATATGTTATCAAGAGTACCATCATGGAGTAAACTAGCCACAAAACCAATAAAAGCTGAAATTGAAAAACCTATAACACCATTTAAAGCAGTTGCCGTGGCACTAATTGTTTTAAAATGTTCAAGAAGTAAAGATAACACATTTGCAAAAATTAATCCTAATGTTGATACATACAGTACAAATCCAATTATCATCAGAGGCAAGATATTCAATGATGAGATAAAATACAATCCCATAGCAAAACAAATTTGTGCAATAATTGCAAATAAAAATAGCTTTAAAGAGGAGTATTTTTCAAGCAATATTATATTAAGTTTTGTCGCTACTATTAATCCAGCTGCATTTAATCCAAAAAGCAATGAAAAATGCATAGTATCTAATTTATAATACTCCATATATATAAAAGAGGATTTAGTAATAAAAATAAATAAAGCGGCAATTCCAAATCCACCTGCTAACATCAACAATACTGCATTTTTATTTTTTAGTATAATTATATAGTTTGTAAACATATTTTTAGTTTTATTTTTAGGGGAAGTTTCTGGTAATTTTGTTATAAAAAACAACAGTAAAATAGCATAAAAAGACAAAAAAATAAATATAAACTGCCAAGAAGAAAAGTGTAAAATAGTTGCACCAACAACTGGTGCAACCATTGGTGCTATCATCATAACCATAGAGATCATTGAGAACACTTTTGCACCCTCTTTTCCATGGAACATATCTCTTACAATTGCACTTGTATTTACAACAGCAAATCCACCACCAATAGCTTGAAAAAATCTAAATACCCATAATTGCTCAACACTAGAGGCAATACTAATCATAAAAGAAAATAGTATATAAATACTTAAACCAATAAATATAAACAATTTTCTCCCATATCTATCAGAAAATGGACCACCTACAAGTTGTCCTAATGCAAAACCAATAAGATAGATACTCAAAGTTACCTCAATTTGATCAATTGAGGTATAAAAATATTTTGATATTTGTGTAAAAGAGGGAAGATAAACATCCATTGCCATTGGGGATATGGATGTAAGCATAGCTAAAATAACTACAAAACCTTTTGGTAAAGTTTGTTTGATTTCTTGATTCATTTGAAATTATAACTTATAGTTTATTAATTATAATGTGAATCAAGTTATTCATTTATTATTGCTACTACTTTAAAAGGTGATATATTATTTGCTTTTGCTATTTGTGAGATTGTTGATTCATCATTAAACAGTATATTTGCATTTTTTAATTTTAATTCTAATGTTTCCATATCTAATCCTAACACAACTACAGAATCTTCAATTGGTGCTGATAATACAGCTTTTATTATTGCACCCTTTGGATTAGTTCCACTTGGGGCATTTGTGACAAATCCAATTGTTACAGCAATAATAATTATTGTTGAAAATAAAAAAACTTTTTTTGAAAAATATTTTTTCATACTTTTCCAATTGAAAAAAACATGAAAAAACACAACTGCTACAAATACTAATCCTAGTACCTCATGCATCTCTTTGACATAATTATCCATAAGATGAAAATACATCATAACACCACTAATCCCCATAACAACAAATACTAATGTAGTTAAGGATGTTGCCATATCTTTTGTAAAAATTTTATTCATATTATTCCCTTATTTTTTAAAATTATAGATAATCAAAATTAATCAATGTTTAACCAAATATAAATGAAAATTACTATTTTTTCTGATATAATATTTTATTATAAAAAAGGATAGATACTATGAGAATAAAAGCAAAATTAAAAAATGGGATTGTTGTAGTAAAAATGATGGCTAAACACATTATGCTAAGTAAAGCAGAAGCAAAGAGACAAGGGAAAACTGCAAACTATATTACAAATATGATAGGTACCGTTGGAGACACAATTGTATTTGAAGCAACTACAAGTCAAACTTTATCAAGAGACCCATATGTAAAATACTATTTTAAAGGGGCTAAAAAAGGTGATACTTTAAAAATGGTATGGAAAGACCTTTTAGGAAATGAAAAAGTAGACACAGCAAAGATTAAATAGTGAGTACTATTTAATCTTTAATAAGTCGTGCTACAACTCTTCGCACTTGTGGTACAACTACAAAAATAGTTGGAAACGCTACTAAAAATGCTTTCCAATATGCCTCTAACCAAAACCACAAAATTCCATCAACAAATCCAATATTTATTAGAGTTACAATAAAACTCATAAAACCAGCCATAAAAGCGGCCATTAAAAATGCAAATAATATAAACTCATACTTTTTATTTATCATACAACTTTCCCCTTCTCATAAAATTTTCTTAAAAATCTATCCACAGGATAGATAAACTTATACATTGCAGGTACAACAAGGAGTGTCAGCACTGTAGAACTTACAAGTCCCCCAATAATAGCTAATGCCATAGGTGCATTTGACTCACTCCCTGCACCTGTTCCAAATGCAAGTGGTGCCATAGCACCAATCATAGCAAATGTTGTCATCAAAATTGGTCGAAGCCGTTTCTCACCAGCTTCTAAAAGTGCATCATCTACACTTTTTCCATCTTCCACTGCCTTATTTGCAAAATCAACAACTAAAATCGCATTTTTCCCAACCATACCTAAAAGTAAGATTATACCAATCATCACAAATAAACTAAAACTATTTCCACTTAAATATAAAGCTACCATAACCCCAGTAAAAGATAGAGGCATAGAAACCATAATAATCAAAGGTTGTAAAAAAGATTCATACAGTGCTGCTAAAATAAGATATATCAATATAACAGCTAAAAGTACAGCACCACCAAATGCAGCTGCTGTATCTGCCATATTTTCTATATCCCCTGTATATCTATAGTTATACCCTTGTGGTAACAATTCTTTTATATTTGTATCTATTGTTGTTACAACATTGTTTAAACTATCGCCAAACAACCCAGCAGTTACGAGAACTTTTCTCTCCCTATCAAATCTATTTATAGAAGCAGTTGTTGTATCTTCTTGGAAAGTTACAAGCCCTTCTAAAGATACAAACTCCCCATTACTAGCTCGCACCTGTAATCTTTTCATATCATCAATTGATTTTCTATACTGATCTTCAAATCGAAGTGTTATATCAAACTGTCTCCCTTTCTCTTCATAAAAAGAGATTGCTCTATCACTACTATATGCACTTGCTAATACCCCTGCTATCTCGTTTGCACTCACCCCTGCTACTTGAGTATTTTGTCTTTTGATATTGATTTTAATTTGTGGTTTTCCACTCTCATAGTCTCTATCTATATTTACTAGCCCTTTTGTATTTTGCAACATCTCCATAACTTTTGTTGTGGTTTTTTCCAGTACATCTAGGCTATCTCCTGTTATTACAATTTGAACTGGGGCATTAGAACTTCCTGTATCAAAAGGTGGTAAGTCTTCAACTGTAATTGTCATATCTTTAATTGATTTAAACTCATTGGTATATTTTACTACCATATCCTCTTGAGAGATACCCGCTCTCTGCTCTTTTGGTTTCATCTTTACATAAATTTTCGCTTTGTTTATCTCTTTTGCACTATTGTATCCTATAGAGATTACACTATATTCAACAACACTGTCTTTTTCTATTTTATCAACTAATGATTGTATTTTTTGTTTCATATTTTCTAGATTTGTACCAACTGGTGCTTTAATAAATACTTGAAACTCACTATTATCTTCCATAGGCATAAAATCCATACCAACAGTAAGTTTTGTAGAAGCTATAAGTAATCCAATAGTTAAAACTATAGTTAATGTTTTAAATCTCAAAAGCTGTTTTAATATAGCAACATAAGTTTTATCTAACTTCACAAAAAAAGGCTCTGTAAAATGGTAAAACTTACTTTCACTTGCATTTAAAACTCTAGCACCAACAGTAGGAATAAACATAACAGCTACTAGATAAGACAATATAATACCAGCAGCAACAGTCATGGCAAAAGAGTTAAAAAACATCCCCACAATCCCATCCATAAAAGCAACTGGTATAAAAACAGCAAGTAAAACAGAAGAGATAGCTAAGATAGAGAAAGCAACCTCTTTGATCCCTTCAACTGAAGCTTTAAATGGCTCAAGTCCCTGCTCTAGTTTTTTGGTAATATTTTCAATAACAACAATAGCATCATCGATAAATATCCCAATAGCTAATGTAAGACCAATAAGTGTCAAACGATTTAAATCATACCCCAACCAATCAATAATAGCAAAGGTACCTATAATAGAAGTAGGAATTGCAAGAGCAGAAACAAAAGTTGCAGTAAAATTTCGTAAAAAGAAAAATACAATTATAATAGCCAAAATAGAACCATAAATAAGGTCAAAAGTTACATTATTTATATTTACCATTATCTTATCACTTTGATCTTGTAATAACTGTATTTGGTAATCTTCCCCTGCTATTGTTTCAAGTCTTGGTAAAACTTCTTTAACACCTTTGATAATATTGAGTACATTTTCACCAGATATTTTTTTCACCTCAAGCATTACACCTTGATTTCCATTGTATGAAGAGAAACTACTCGTATCACTTAACCCATCTTCAATCTTAGCAATATCTTTTAACTTGATACCTTGTTTTATAAATATATTGGATAATGCTTCCACACTAAGGGCATCTGCTTGTACTTTTATGATTATCTCTTTATCATCATTGATAAGTTTTCCTGCCCCTTGTGAAATATTTTGGCTACTTATTATTTGCTGGAGTTCATAAGGGGTTAAATTGTATTTATTGAGTAAAAAAGGATTAATGTATATTCGTATCTCTCTATCTTGATACCCTACAATATTTACCTCTCCTACTCCTTGTATTCTTTGAAGTTTTGGCTTTAGTTTCTCATCTGCTAATCGCATCAAAGCTGTTGCATCCCCTTTTTTTGTAGATACAAAAAGTGAGATAACAGCCCCTGTAGCTCCTAGCTTCTTAACAACTGATTTTTCTGCTTCATCTGGCAATATAAGAGAGCCTATTTTATCTCTTACATCATTTGTTGCTATATCTAAGTCTTTAAAAAGTTCAAACTGAATAGTCACTACACTTAAGCCATCGTAACTACTTGACATCAGCTTATCTATACCATCAATTCCACTGACTACCTCTTCAATTTTATCAGTAATTTTAGTCTCAACAGTACTTGCATCTGCACCATTATATGCTGTTTGAATTGTAACAACAGGAAAATCCACATTTGGGAAAAGATTTATAGGCATAGTTTTATATGACATAAGTCCAAAAACTATAAAAGTCAATACACCCATAAGTGTTGTAATGGGTCTATTTATGGCAAATTTATACATCTGTCTCCTTTTTTTGCTCTTCTTTCTTCTCTAATAAATCATCAAAATTCAACCTTTGATTTTCTATTTCATCTCGATATTTTATATAGTCACCAAAATCAAAAAAATTATCATATCGTGAGTGTTTCTCTTTTAATGATTTTGAATGTTTTATGGGACACCAAAACTGTTCTGTTCGGGCAGCTATCTCTCTTACATATGCAACAACACCATTAAAATATTCACAATACCAACAATTTATTTTTTGTACCCTGTCAAGATAAAAGAGATTATATCTATCAATTATCACATACTCTTTTCGTTTTACTTTTGGTATCTTATAAATAGGGAAACAAATAGCTTGATAGATACTTACAAATATATCTGTCATAACTATAGGAATAATCATAGCCCAAATAAAAGGAATGGTAAGAATAACCCCCAATGGAAAAGATGAAAGATATTTTATAGAACTTATTATTTTAGATTTTCCCTCTTTAATAACTCTTTCTTGAAATTTCACTTTTTCATTTTCTATTCTGTAAAAAAACTGCTCCTCTTTTTTCTTAAACTCCTCAAGAAGCTCATCTTCAAGTTCTTTTATCTGTAAAACAATCTCATCTATTCTTTTATTTTCCATTTTTTTCCTTTTTTATCATTAATACTTACTTGCTTCATCAGGTCTAATGTACCAAAACAAACACAATGAAACAACAGCACCAAGTGTATTAGCCAACATATCTTTTTGAGCATCCCAGCTATCACCTTGAGAGCCTAAAAACTCTATACCTCTATTTCCACTCTCAATATCAGCATATATCCACTCAACTATCTCATAACCACAAGCGATACTCATGATAAAAAAAAGTGCAAATAATACTGCTACCACATAATTTGTATATCTTTTTTTTTCCATAAATTCTGCTATTGGATAAGCATATAAACCAACTAAAAAATGCCCTATTCTGTCATAATGATTTCTTTGAAAATCAAATTGCTGTGTAATAAAATCAAAAGGAACATTTGCAAAAGTATAATGAGCACCTATAGTATGCCAAATCAATCCAATACTAATCAAAGTGTATGATAAATTACTAAACCTAAATCTATCAAAGGTAAATAGCAACAATAAAAAAATACTAACTACAGGTATAACTTCAATAACCCAAACTGATCTATCACTTGGTTGTATAGACAAAATTACAAAAATCATTATAATTAAACAAGCCAATCCATAAGGATAATATTTTGTTTTATTTTGCTCTAACACTTTAACTACTCCCTTTTTATTGAATAAGACGCCATTAAAATCAATTTTCCATCTTGATTATACTCCATAATAATTAAATGTGTATGAGTCTTTATAGTTTAATACTTTAAGCTATTAATCAGCAAATTGATACTATTATTCCCGTAAATGACTCTGAGTCATTCATAATTATAACCAAGAATAAATAAAATTAAAGAGTCAAGGAAAACTATGCAAAAGTTCACAAAATCAATTATTGTAACAGTAGCTACACTACTTGTAATACCAACTATGAGCTTCTCAGCCCAACCAGCAAAAAAAATGCCAGCACCTAAAGCAGATATATATGTTGTACCGCAGCCACAAAACTTACCAATCATTTTAAAATATCCAGCGCAAATTAAATCATTTCAAAATATAAAAGTGTTTTCAAGAGTTTTAGGAGTGTTAGAAAGTAAACATTTCACTGAGGGTCAAAAAGTAAACCAAGGTGATTTATTATATAAAATAGAAGATGATATTTATAAAGCAAGAGTTGCTGAGGCAACTGCATCTGTACAAATGAATGAAGCTTCAATGAATAATGCTTCAAGAAACTGGGAAAGAATAAAAAGACTTTATAAAACAAAATCAGTAAGTGTTGAAAAAAGAGATGATGCATTATCAGAATATGAACAAGCAACTGCATCATATGCTTTAGCTAAGGCAAAATTAACTCAAGCAAAAATTGATTTAAATTTTACAAATGTAAAAGCACCAATTAGTGGTATTGTTGGTTTAAAAAAAGTTGATATTGGAGATTTAGTTACGAATAATCCACCACAAGAACTAACTTCTATAACTCAAAATGAGCAAGTTTATATAGATTTTTCTATGCCATTAAGTGATTATAAAAATATTAAGAATAATTTATGGTCATTACCAGAGGATAAAAAAGTAAAAGTAAATATAGAAATCAATGAAAAACCTACTACTTATACAGGTATAATAGACTTTATTGATGTAAATATAAATCAAAATACATCAACAGTAAAAATGAGAGCAATAGTTAATAATAGTGCTAGCTTTTTAATGCCAGGAAATTTTATAAGAGTTATACTTAATGATATTGTACAAAAAGATGTTATCACTATACCACAAAAAGCTGTTTTACAAAATCCTATGGGAACAATTGTATTTATAGAAAATGGTGGAAAAGTTGGAGTGAAACCTGTAATGATAGGAAAAGAAACAGGTGATAAATATGTTGTAGCTGGTGGTCCACTTCAAAGTGGAGATAGAGTAATTGTAAATAATTTCTTTAGAGTAAAACCAGGTGCAGATGTTGTTGTAGATAAGATAATTAACGAACAAGGAAACTAGATGTTCTCAAAGTTTTTCATAAATAGACCTATATTTGCAACTGTAATATCAGTATTGATAATACTTGCAGGTATTATTTCTATAAATATCCTCCCAGTAAAAGAGTATCCTGCTGTTACACCACCTCAGATAAATGTACAAGCTGTATATCCAGGTGCCGATGCTGCAACACTCTCTGCAACTGTAGCAACTACTCTAGAAAATGCAATCAATGGTGTAGAAGATATGACATATATGACTTCTACTGCAAGTCCAAGTGGTACACTTTCAATTAGTATTATTTTTGAAGTTGGAACAGATGTAGCACAAGCAAAAGTAGATGTTAACAACCGTGTACAACTAGCACTAAATAAATTACCTCCTGAGGTACAAAGACAAGGGATTACAGTAAAAGAGAGATCTCCTGATATGTTAAAAGTTTTGGCTTTTACATCAAAAGATAATGTTCATGATACAACATTTATCTCAAACTACTTAACAATCAATGTACTTGATGATTTAAAAAGAATTAAAGGTGTGGGTGATGTAGTAGTATTTGGGGCTAAAGATTATGCTATAAGAATTTGGATAGACCCAGATAAGTTGGCATTTTACAATCTTGTTCCTAGTGAAGTAAACAAGTTAATTCAAAGCCAAAACAATCAATATTCAACAGGAACAGTAGGTGCAGAACCAATAAAAGAGGTTACACCTTTTACTTACTCTATAGCAACAGAAGGTCGCCTTAAAAATGTTGAGGCGTTTGAAAATATTATTATCCGTTCAAACACTGATGGTTCAACACTAAAACTAAAAGATATTGCACAAGTTAAACTTGGGGCTGATGCTCTTAATACAATGGGAAGATACAATAGTGAACCAATGATGCCAGTTGGTATATTTTTATCACCAGGTGCAAACGCTTTAGATGTTTCACAAGCACTTGATGATACTTTAAAAGAATTAAAAACAAAATTTCCTGAAGACTTAGAATATAAAGTACCGTACGATGCAACACTATTTGTAAATGAATCAATCAAAGAGGTTATTAAAACTTTACTTGAAGCTATTGTATTTGTTACAATTTTAATATATCTATTTTTAGGAAACTTTAGAGCTACTATTATCCCAGTTCTAGCAATTCCTGTATCTGTTATAGGAACATTTGCTGGACTTTATGCTGCTGGTTTTTCTATAAACTTGCTTACACTTTTTGGTATGATTTTGGCTATTGGACTGGTTGTTGATGATGCTATTATTGTTATAGAAAATGTTGAGAGAATCTTACGAACTAAAACAATTAGTGTAAAAGATGCAACTATAGAAGCTATGAAAGAGCTTACTACTCCACTTGTAGCTATTGTACTTGTTTTATCTGCTGTATTTATTCCAGCAGCTTTAAGTGGTGGATTTAGTGGAGTTATGTATAAACAATTTGCTATTACTATTGTTATGGCTGTTGTTATCTCTGGACTTGTAGCACTTACTCTTACTCCCGCTTTATGTGCAATATTTTTAAAAGAACATGAATCTGAACCAATATATCCTATTAAAAAGTTTAATGACTTTTTTGACTGGCTTACAATTAGATTTTTAGGAATTACGAAATTCACTATAAAAAAATGGGTATTTTCACTTTTTTTATTTGGTGGACTTTTATTTTCAACTTATGGTATTATGAAACAAACACCAGCAGGACTTGTACCAACAGAAGATAAAGGGGTACTATTAGTACTTACATACCTTATGCCATCAACTTCACTTGGTGAATCATCTATAATCACAAAAGATATAGAAAAACAACTTTTAGCAAATCCAAATATCATTGGTGTTGGAGCAATTACAGGTATTGACCTTGCAACATTTGCTTATAGAACAGATGCAGCTATTATGTTTGCTATGTTAAAACCTTGGGATGAAAGACCAGATGCAAATCAAAACTCTCAAGTACTTGCAGGGCAACTTATGGGACAATTTATGCAAGGGAAAGATGCTTTTGTTATCCCTGTAAATCCACCTCCTATTATGGGTATGAGTGCAACTGGCGGATTTGAGATGTGGATACAAGATAGAACAGGTGGAGAGTTATCTACTCTAAATACTTATACACAAGAAATTATTGCCAAAGCATCTCAAGACCCAAGGCTTGCAGGGATGAGAACAACATTAAATACAAATATTCCACAATACTTATTAACAGTTGATAGACAAAAAGCAAAGTCTATGAATATTACAATAGATTCTATTTTTGCAAATATTCAAAATACATTTGGAAAAGGGTATATTAATGATTTTAATTTATATGGAAGAACTTTCCATGTTAATATCCAATCCATGTCTCAATATAGAGCAACTCAAGAGCAATTTAAAAATATCTATGTTCGTTCAAATGATGGAGAACTTGTACCTGTAAGTGAACTTGTAAAACTTGAACGAAAAGTAAATGCAAGTGTAATACAAAGATTTAATATGTTTCAATCAGCAAATGTCACAGGGAATCCAGGTGCTGGTTATGCTTCAAGTGATGCTCTAGAAGCTATAGAAGAGATTGCTACTAGTGTTCTTCCTGAAGGGTATACAATTGCTTGGGCTGGAACATCTTTTCAAGAGAAAAAACTAGCTAATGAAGGGAGTTATACATCATTATATGCAGCGATATTTGTATTCTTAATCCTTGCTGCACTTTATGAAAGCTGGAGTATCCCTATGGCTGTTATTATCTCTATACCATTTGCTATATTTGGAGCGGCTGTTGCTGTATATTTAAGAGGATTAGAAGCTGATATATATTTTCAAGTTGGACTTGTAACCCTAGTGGGACTTAGCGCAAAGAATGCTATTTTAATCGTTGAATTTGCTATGGATAAACTAAGAGATGGTATGAGTTTACTAGATGCAACTATTGAAGCCGCACGATTAAGATTTCGTCCTATTATTATGACTTCATTAGCTTTTATCGTGGGGACTTTACCACTAGCATTAAGTAGTGGTGCTGGAAGTGCTAGCCGTCATATCATTGGGACAACTGTTGTTGGTGGTATGATTGCTGCTATGGTTATAGGGGTATTGTTTATACCATTATTTTTCTATCTGGTTGTAAGAGTAAAACAAAAATTTAGTAAAACAAAAGAAATAGGTAAATAACTCTACCTCAAAAGAGGTTTTATTATGGATAATTTATTTTTCAAATATGACAATGAAAAACTCTCCCTTATTTTTAAAGAAGAGTTTACTTTGTACAGTATTTCAAAATACCAAGTTTTAATTGATGCTATTAATGTTTCAAATTTTAAAGCAATCATTATTGACTTATCTGAACTTACTTTTATAGATACAGCTTCAGCCATATATCTAATAAATTTATATGATAAATACTCTTCACAAAATATAACTGTAACTATTAATACTACAAATAAAAATATTCTCGATACTTTAGAACTCGTAAAAACAAAAAAACAAAAAAATACTCTATCTCTTTATAACAAACAAAATAATATCATAAAATATATAGGTCAAAAAGCACACAAATACTATCTTGGTTTCTTACATTTTTTAGATTTTTTCGGTGAACTTTTTATCAATTTAATTTATTTATTAAAATCACCAAAAACAATAAGATACAAAGAGATTTTATTTGAGATGAATGAAAGTGCAATAAAAGCTTTTTTTATAATTGCATTAAGTAGTTTTCTTATAGGAGTTGTTATAGCCTATCAATCTGCTAATCAATTAAGCTTATATGGTGCAAATATATTTATAGTGGATATGATAGGGCTTTCTATGCTAAGAGAACTATCTCCTGTTATTACAGCTGTTATAATTGCTGGAAGAAGTGGCTCTTCATACACTGCACAAATTGGTGCTATGAAAATTACACAAGAGTTAGATGCTATGAGAACGATGGGCTTTGACCCTTATAGATTTTTAGTTTTACCTCGTGTTATTGCACTTATCATTATGATGCCTATACTAATCTTTGTATCTGATATCATGGCTGTTTTTGGTGGTATGATAATCGCAAATTTAGATTTAGGGATTAGTTTTGATTTATTCTTAGACAGATTTAGCAATGTTATTGAGATACGACATTTTTTAGTTGGTATTGCAAAAGGACCTTTTTTTGCCATACTTATTGCTTCTATTGCGATATATAGAGGACTTATGGTAAAAGATGATACTCAAAGTATAGGATATAATACAACAAAAAGTGTTGTTGAATCTATCTTTGCAGTTATTATTTGTGATGCAATTTTTTCTATCATATTTACAAATTTAGGCATTTAATGAAAAAGATAATAAATGTAAAAGAACTCAAAACAATTTTTGGAGATAAAGTTGTACATGATGGATTGAATCTTAGTATCAATAATGGAGAAATATATGGACTTTTAGGTCCCAGTGGGTGTGGAAAAACGACACTTCTTAGAGAGATTGTTATGCTTGACAAAATTCATAGTGGTACAGTTCATATTCTAGGAAAAGACTTAAATCATATTAGTGTTAATGAAGCTCAAAATTTACGACAACAATGGGGAGTTTTATTTCAATTTGGCGCCCTATTTTCTTCACTTACGCTCGCACAAAATATCGCTTTACCTCTTCAAGAATATACAGATTTAAATGATAAGATGGTAAATGAAATAGTAGCTTTTAAATTAAATATTGTAGGATTAAAACTCTCAGATGCTACACTTTATCCATCTCAAATAAGTGGTGGAATGAAAAAAAAAGCAGCACTAGCAAGGGCTTTAGCACTTGATCCGAAACTTCTTTTTTTAGATGAACCAACAAGTGGCTTAGACCCTATTTCAGCAAGAGATTTTGATAAACTTATTGTAAACTTAAGAGATTTATTAAAACTAACTATTGTCATGGTTTCCCATGATTTAAAATCAATCCATAACACTATGGATAGATTTGCTGTCATTGATGATAAAAAAATTATTTATGAGGGTACTTTAGATAATATAAGTTCAATACAAAGTGAATTTATTAATACATTTTTTGGAGGTAATACTTAATGAATAATAGAGTTAATTATACTTTAGTTGGATTTTTAGTAATTATTGGATTCTTTTTGATGTTAACTTTTTCTTACTGGTTATTAAAACCTGAACAAGAGAATGAAACAAAAAAATACCTTATTCGTTTTGATGAATCAGTTTTAGGTTTAAATGTTGATTCAGTAGTTAAATATCGAGGAATAGATGTAGGAAAAGTTACCAGCATTAAAATAAATCCAAAAAACACCGAACAAGTAGAAGTACTCATAACTATTTTAAAAACAACTCCCATAAAAGAAAAAACTGTAGCAAAATTAACATCTCAAGGGATAACAGGACTGAGCTATATTAATCTTAATTTAGGAGATAATAACGCACCATTTTTAAAAGCTCAAGAGGGTGAACAATATCCAGTAATTAAAACTACCCCTTCTCTTTTTGAGAATATTGAAAAATCTATGGATACTGTATCCAATAAGGTTTCAAAAGTATTATCAAACATAGAACAATTACTTAATGAAGAGAATCAAGAGCAAGTTTCACTTCTTTTAAAACAAACTACGAGTTTTATGAATAAAATGGATCGATTAGTTGATGAAAAAACCATAAAGCATTTTAATAATATTTTAGAAAACTCAGATAATATTACCAATAAAGTTGATAATTTAGTACCAAAAATTGATACATTAGTAACAAATACTACTGATTTTGAAAATACATTAATTCAAAATATAAATTCTATTACAAAAAGTTATTTATCGGTAAGAGCTACTATGAATGAAATAGAAAAAGCTATTTCAAAGGGTGACTTTAATTTTAAAGATATAACAAAAGATACTATTCCAAATCTTAATAATACTCTGATTCAGATGGAAACTCTTATGATAAAACTTGAAGATTCTATTAAAAATTATAATAGAAGTCCAGCTGATATTATATTTAAAACAGAAGAGATTAAAAAAGGTCCAGGGGAGTAAAAAATGTTAAAAAGTATAAGTTTATTTATCCTAATTACAATAGTGACAGGTTGTAGTGTAAAACAACCCTATATTACAGAATACAACATGAAGATAAAAGAGTTTCCAAAAAATGAAATATCAAAAAAATGTAATAATAAAACATTAAAAGTACTCCAAGCTTTTAGTGATAATACTCTTATGAGTACCAATATGAATTATATTTTAGGCAAATATAAACAATACTCTTTTACCAAGTCACAGTGGAGTATTCCAGTTAATCAAATGGTCACCATAAATCTCACTAATATGTTAAGTCAATTAGATGTTTTTAAAAGTGTACAAAACTACAAATCCATCACAAAAGATGACTACATAATTCAAAGTAACATAATAGATTTTAAACAATATTTTAGTGAAGATTCAAAATCATCATATGTAAAAGTTATAATCAATATCTCACTAATAGACTATAACTCAAATACCGTCATCCATTCAAAAACTTTTTCATCTGTTATAAATAGTGCAACACAAGATGCTTATGGTGGAGTTAAAGCTTTCAATAAAGCATTTACAAAAGTACTAGAAGAGATTGATAAATGGATTGTTTCCATTTGTTAAACATTATAAACTATTATTACTTTTTATTTTTTCTCTTTGCAGCTTTTGCTAGTTTTGCATTTTTCTTTTTCTTTGCTTTTTGGGCTTCTAAGTTGACACCTTTTCTAGCATTAACAACTTGTTCTTTTTGTTCTGCTGCATCAGGGTTAAATCCTGCTTTTAAATTATTTTTATAAACATTCATTTTCTGTGCAATTCTATCACCTTTTGTTGTATCAACACTTGAGTTGTTTGCTCTTCCCATCATTTACCTTGTTTTATTAATTTTGTTATTATATTCTATATTCAATTCTAATATGGTTAAACAATGAAGAATCCTTTATCAATCCATATTACAAAATATTTTAAAATAAACTTCTAAAAAATGAAAAACCAAAACTTATTTTAGTATTGCTTTTATCATAATCTATCAAACTTTCCCCATATCCATTAAAAACTTTTACATACCAATAGGTATTTTTAGAATCACTCACTGGTACAGACCAATCTAGTTGTACTGCACCTTTATTATTATCTGATTTAAGATTATTTCGTAACATCAATCCAAATTGATGTTTTCCATATAAATATTTTATATCAATATCTCCATACCCATAATAATCCAAAATATCGGGATTATCATCCCCTTTAGCATTAATATCTACTCCATTATAAAACTCTTGTCCTTTTCTATCTTCTGGTATTCTATACCATCCTTCAACTTTTACAAATAAGTTATCCCACTGCCAAAATGTAGCTAAAAATAATCTATCCCAAGAACGAGACCTATATCCATCTTGTCCATTTGATTGATGACGATACCCAAACCTTATAGCTTTAAGATTATTAAGTTTATCAATATGATAAGAGGTTGGAACTGTAACAAAAAACTCAGGTGTATAGTTTGTCTCTCTAAAAGGTGCTGAATCAGTGTATAGTTGCCACCAAACATGTTGTGTATACCCTAATGAGATATATTCATTAAAGCCAAAAAGATTATAACTTAGATTCTTTTGAAGACTTAGTTGAAACTCAGCTTCTGTATTGCTATCATATTTTTCATCACTTATTTGTGTTGTTGAATATTTTTTTGTATAGCTATTTTTATTGTATGAAATTGGTAAAATATAATTAGAGTGATACGGTAAAATACCAAAATTTTTATTCACTATTTTTCCAACTTCATCTTTTACATTTGGGGAACTTAAATCCATTTTACTAAATATAAATTGTAAACCTTTTTGCTCTTGATTATTTTCATCATCTACAACATCTGCTGTTGTGATAGTTTGTGTAGTATTATTTTCTTGGGTTTGAGTAATATAAGCATAAGTTGAAGACGCTTGTTTATACCAAGAGATAGATTCTATTAAATCTTTTTTGACCCCTAATCCATTTTCATAAAATAAAGCTAATAAGTATTGAGCTTCTTTGTTTCCCCTTTGTGCTTCTTGAAGTATTATAGGATAAGCTTTTTCATATTGCTTTGTTTTATAGAACTCTAAACCTTGAGTATAATTAGACATATCATTAGCTAGGAGTAATGAGTATAATAATATTATGAGATAATAAGCTTTAAACATCCTATTTCTTCACTTGAATATATCCATCACCAAATAATCCAACCATCAAATCTTTTGTAATAACTTCTGCTTTTATTTTTCTTGTAGAGGTATTTGAATAAGGATATACTTTGGATATCTTCTGGCTATGTATTGTATCATCTCCATCTAATTTGTATTTAAATATATCTCCAACTTTTACTACAGAATGATACTTTTGATCAAATTCTAAGATAAGTTTACGAGATACACTACTTTGTATTGTAAAAGCTGTTTTGATAACTTGTCCACTTACAACATCACCACTTTCTATCTCTTTAGAGATAATCATACCATCAAAAGGTGCTCTTAAAGTAGTTTTATCTAACAATGATTGTTGATACTCAACTTGAGCTTTTGCTTCTTCATAAGCCATCTCATAGTTGTCAAACTTTGCCTTATCTATTAGGTCTTGTACTTGTGATTGTCTTTCATAATCTTTTTTTGCATATTTTAAAGATGTTTCATAAATATGTAACATAGCTTTTATATCTTTATTTTTTAAAATTGCTAATTGATCATTTTGATTAACTACACTTCCAACATCAATAAAAACTTCATCTACTATTCCACTACTATTAAAAGCTAAATTTGCACTTTGTTTTGCAACTACTTGAAATGTTGCATAAACCTCTTGTGCATTTACAGCTGAAAAGCAAAGAAAAAAGAAGATTAGAAATTTTGTCATTGAATATAATCTTCTAAGTTTTTACCACTATGGTAAATAATATTTGCTTTTTTTATCTCTAAATCATATTGCGATGATTTTAATGCACTTATTGCTGAATATTTTTCACTTAAGGCTTCAAGATATGCAACATTGTCTACTAATCCATTTTGGTATTTCTTCTCTATAGTATTATAAGTGCTATTTGCAGCTTTTAAAGCTGATTTAGCTGATTCTATTTTGAGTTTCCCTATCTCATACGATTTGATTGCTAGTTTTAAATCTATACTTGCTTTGTTTTTTTCATATTCATATTGCGATTTTAGAGCAAGATATTTTTTATAATTACTCTCATAAGTTCTTGTAGTTGCACCAAAATCAAATATTTTCCAAGATAAACTTGCTTTAAAAATATTTTGTTCATCCATAGTAACACTATTTTGATATGTTGCATTATCATAATTAAAATCATAATTTGTATAGGTATCATCTAAAGTTAAAATTGGATAGTTTGAGCTTTTACTCCCTCTTGCAGTTAATAATTGAGCATTCATCTCATGCTCCAAAGATTTTATATCTGCTCGTAAACTTTCCTGTTTTAGTAAAGTATCTTTCATCGTTGAACCAGCTTCAATACTAATCTCATTTGTAGTTAGATATTGTAAATTATGGATAATTGTTTGAATATTAAGTTCAATCTCATGTAATACAACTGTTGCACTTTGAACTCTTGATACTATTTTATCAACCTCATCGCTTGTGGTTGTTCCAACATCCAAAAATCTTTTTAATCTTTTATATTGTGCATTAAGTTGCTCTATCTCTCTTAGTTTTGCCTCTTTTTTTGATATCAATGCATAATAGTTGAAATAATGATTTATAATCTCTAATGCGATGTTATTTTTCAAAGCTGTTAAATCTTCACTTGCACTTTTAATAGAAAAACTTAAAGCATCACTAGTAGCTCCTCTTTTCCCTCCATCATAAACAACATAGTTTATATTTGCCCAACTAGCTGTTGAGTTGTCAGGAGTTGAAGCAGTCTCTTCATCTGTTTTGTTATAATTAGCACCTATTGATACAGTTGGATAGTAACTGTTTTTTACACTTTCATATTGATCTCTCACCGACTCCACACCATATTTTGAAGAATTAACAAGTTGATTTTGAAACGACTCTTCAACTAACTTACTTAAATCTTGTGCATAAATTGTAAATGGAATTACAACTAATGGAAATATTTTTTTTATCATTTTTTCACCTCTATTAAATCAAATATCATATTTATAAACTCTTTAAGTTCACCCTTCACATCTTTTCCTTCTGTCCAGTGTATCATTAAAAAACCTTTTTCAACAGCTAAAAAACCACCTACTAGCTTTAAAGAATCTTCAATAATTTCACCTTTAGTTATCCCCTCTTTTATAAGCTTTTCTATAGTTGTTTTAAAAAAAACAGAACACTCTTTATTAAATTCACTCATATTATCATTATGAGTTCCTAAATTTATACTCACATACTCTTTATATATATTTTGATGTTTTTGAAACATATCATTTTCACTTAACAAAAAATCAAATAACAAAAAAACTTTTTCTCTTGTTGATATAGTAGGAGTTATCTGTTCATAAAGGTTATCTTGATAATTTTCTATATCATTTCTAATAATCTCAAAAACAATATCTTCTTTGTTTTCAAAGTAATCATAAATACTTCCCTTTGAAACACCTGCTTGAATTGCTACTTCAGATACAGTTAACTTCTTAATACCTTTTTCTAGAAGTAAATCTATACAAGAAAGTGCGATATCTTTTCTTTTTTGTACCTTGTCTACAATTATTGCCATGAATACCTTCCTAAAATGAATGACCCGTGTTCATTTTAAAAATTATATACTTTAATCACTTAAAGAAAAGATAATTATTAAATATAGTTTTGTATAATTTAGTTAGGGGAGATAACATATCTATCAACTTTATAACCAACCCCTTTATGGTTTTGGATAAAGTCTTCTTTTAATACTCTTCTTAATCGGCTAATTTCTGCTCTAATAGTAGCATCACTAACAAGATCAGAACCCCAAGCATATTCCCTAAAAATATCAAAATCTATTATTGTTCCAATATTTTTACATAAACATTCTATGATACTTTGTTGTTTTTTTGTTAGTATTTGTATTTCATTATTATATAAAAGAGTATTATCTTTTTTTAGATAACTATAATTTGAGCTAAGGAGGATATGTTCCCTTTTACTATTATCCATCTGCTCAGATATTTTTTGTACTCTTATTGCCAATTCTTTAAGATGAAAAGGCTTTTTTATATAGTCACTTGCACCTAGGTCAAAAGCTTGTGCTATTGTTTCTATATCAATTAACGCACTTATAAATATAACAGGAGTATTGCAGTTTTTCTTTTTTATATTTTTAACTAAATCAATCCCATTAATATTAGGTACATTAATATCTAAAAGTAAAAGATCATACTGTGTTGTTTTTAAATCATTTTCTACATCAAGTCCATCACCATAAGCTATACACTTATGTCCTAAAGCCTCTAAATATTCTAAAATAGAACTTTGTAACATTAATTCATCTTCAAGGAGTAAAATCTTCATATAATCACTTTCTATTTTAATTGAAAACTATAAACAAATTGTGTTATATTATTTTCTGATTTTACATCTATATGCACATTGTTATTATCACAAATCTCTTTTATTATATTTAACCCCAAACCAAATCCACCTCTAGCATCATTTTCTCTATAATATCTTTCAAACAATTTCAAAGGATTATCTATTGAATTACCCTCATTTTTTATAGAAAAGATTATAACATCATTTTGTTTTATCAATGATATAAAGATAACCCCCTTTTCATAACTATACTTAATAGCATTTGATAAACTATTATCACACACTCTTTGCAATTGAGTATCATTAAAATATATATAAAGATTATCCTCTATTTGAATATCAAATTGTAAATTATTTCCCAAGGCTATCTCATCAAAAAAATCTACTCTATATTTTAAAAAATCTGAAAAATTAATATTTGTCGGTTTATATTCTATTCTATCTTTTTTTACTAAATAAGAGAGGTCATTATAAATATTATGTATAATTTTAGAACCCGCTTCAATCTTGGAGAGATATCTATTTTCACCATTTTTGAGTTTAAAAAGATCAATATTAGTAATAATAATACTCAAAGGGGTATTTATCTCATGAATTGCATTTTTTATAAATTTATCTTGTTTTTCTACAAGTGAATGTGCAAACTGTTCTGACTTTTGTAGTTTTTGAGTTCTATTTTGAACTTTTTTTTCTAAATTCATATTTAACTCTTTGAGTTCATTTATCATTAAATTTACATTAAAAGATATATGTTCAAACTCTTTAAAAGTTAACTTATCTAAATTAATATTATCATAATTTATCGATACATTTTTTAGTGTATCTTTAATATTATCAATATCATTTTGAATTAAAAAAGTAAAATATCGAGATATTGACATACTTGTTAAAAATAGTGCCGCAGCAAATAAAAGTATCTGTATAATATATTCAAATACTTTTTGTTTATACTCCCTTTTTTTCTCCCAAAGAACACTCTGTATATCATCAAGATATACTCCACTTCCTATCATCCACTGGAAAGGTTCATAAGATATTGCATAAGATATTTTATTTGCTACTCTATTTGTAGTTGGTTTATTCCATACATAGTTTACAAAACCACCCTCTTTTTGTTTTGAAATATCAATTAACTCTTTAATCACCAGCTTCCCATTTGGGTCCTTAAAATTAATTAAATTTTTTCCAGAGTTTTGTTTTAAAATTGGATCTGCTATATTTATTCCATCAAAAGTATATATAAATATATAACCACTTCCATCTCGAATATCTCTCATATTCTCAATAGTTTCTACTATTTGATTTTTGATTACCTCTAATGATAAGTTATTTTTATACTTATTGTATTTATACTCTATAAATCGTTTGGCTCTTAATGTCTCGTTTTTAATAAGACTTTTTTGAGACTTAATATAATCGCTTTCAATTATTTTGAGCTCTTTTTGATGTTCATTATAAGTATTAATAAACAGTACCAAGGTTATAAATAATGTTATAATAGCAGTAAAAACAACGGTAATCTTAGTAACCTGGTTAATACTTTTATTTTTAAATAATCTAATCATCTCTTATTATAACACAAAAACATTGTAAGATTATCCCCCTTTATGGTATTATTATTCTATGAAAAATAAATTAATTATACTCTTTATATTTTCATTGTTTCTTTTAGCAAATTATATTATTTATAATATAACTGCCATCAATCAACAACAAAGAATTAATGTTACTTTAGAAAGTATTTCAAATCAACTTCAAACACATTATGAACTACAAATATATCATCAAACTATTACAGCAGATGCTGCGTATAAAGCCACTATTATGAAAAAAGGTGTTATTGATATTTTAAAGAAAGTTCAAACAGCCTCAAAAAAAGAGAAAGAGACTTTACGAAAAGAACTTTACGATTTACTTCTTGAAGAGTATATCCCTTTAAAAATTCAAGGTGTTTTACAATATCAGTTTAACCTTAAAGATAATACCGCTTTTTTACGACTCCACAAACCATCTAAGTTTGATGATGACTTAACAAATATAAGATATAGTTACAACTATGTGAATAAATACCATAAAATAATCAGAGGATTAGAACAAGGGAAAACTACCCATGGATTTAGAAATGTATATCCAATTTTTGATGAAAATAAAAACTATCTGTGTGCAGTAGAAATATCTTATTCTAGTGACCTTATTCAACAAATGTTAACAGATGTTAGTAAAATACACACACACTTTATTGTGAACAAAAAAGTTATAGATGCAAGAGCTTGGAAAAGTAGTGATTTTGTTTCGGCATATAGACCAAGTGATGAAAATCAAAACTTCATGATGGCACAAATGAAAGATCATACTATAGCAGAACATTTTGACCACTACAAAGATATGCTCAAACAGCATAAAAAGTTTATCTCAAAAGCCCTTGTTCAAGGTAAAAAGTTTAGTTTTTATGAACCTTACGAGAATGAATCTCACATAATCTCATTTTATCCAATTAAAAATATTAAAGATAATCAAACTGTTGCTTGGCTTGTTGCTTATCAAAAAAACTCATTTATAAATGAAACTCTCACAAATACCACTTATATAAGAGTATTAGCTTTCATGTTATTTATTTTTTTATCTTTTTTTATCTATTATAACCTCTCTCAAAAAGAGATTTTAAAAAGAAAAGTAAAAAAGAAAACTAAAGAGTTAAAACATATTAATAATAACCTTGAGAAAAAAATAGCACATGAAGTAGAAAGAAATAAACAAACACAACAGCAACTTTTTAAATCAGAAAAACTAGCCTCAATGGGTGAGATGATAGGAAATATAGCACACCAATGGAGACAACCACTCTCTATAATCTCAACAGCGGCTACAGGGATGCTTGTGCAAAAACAATTTGGAAAGCTTAAAGATGAAGTGATTATCCAAAACTGTAAAATTATTGATGAGAACACCCAATATTTATCAAAAACAATTGATGATTTTAGAGATTTTATTAAAGGGGATAAGAAATCTATAAAATTCAATATTCAAGATACTATTGAAAGCTTTTTACATCTTGTAGAACCATCAATGAAAAACCACAATATCTCTGTAATTATTGATAACAAGAGAGATATCGAACTTCAAAATCATCCAAATGAACTAATACAATGTTTTATTAATATTTATAATAATTCACGAGATATACTTAAAACTTTGGAGATAGAAAAAAGATATATTTTTATATCTATAGAAGAGACTAATGAATTTGTTATTATAATATTTAAAGATAACGCTGGAGGAATCCCTCCTAAAATATTACCTAAAATATTTGAACCCTACTTTACAACAAAACATAAAAGTCAAGGAACAGGCCTTGGACTTCACATGACATACAATCTTATTACAAATGGTATGAATGGCTCTATAGAAGCTAAAAACACAACTTTTAACTATAATGCAAACAACTATACCGGTGCGAAGTTTACTATTCATTTACCTAAAATAAAATAATACCTGTAGTTTAGAAAACTCTACTTCCATCTCTTCCAGTTTAAAAGAACTTGCAAGAGAGATAATATTTTTAAGATTTATAACTAGCCCATTTTCATTATATTCTTTAGCAATAACTAGTAATTTTTCACAAAAATTTTCAATATCACTATTAGTCATCAACTCTTTTATCTCAAAATATTCAGCTTTAAAACTTTCTAAAATATTTTCTCTAAAAGACTCACTTACTTTTAACTCTTCATCATCTATTTTTTCTTTTATATTTGATAATTCAGTTTCACTTTGTTCAAGTTTCTTTTTTGTATAAGGAAGATGAAGAATTATCTCATCTATTAACTCATCTCGTGATACAGGTTTTCGTAAATAACCATCACAAATGGAGCGAATCTTTGCTTCATCACTAGTCATAGTAGACGCTGTAAGAGCAACAATTGGTATATTTTTTGTTGTTGGATTATATTTTAGAATATCAATCGCTGTATATCCATCCATTATAGGCATTTGAATATCCATTAAAATCAAATCTGGATGCAATGAAATAGCTAAATCAACACCCTCCTGACCATTTTGAGCCTCTAATATGGTGATACTTTGATCTTCCAAATATCCTTTTACAATCTCTCTATTTGTTACTACATCTTCTACAAGTAGTACTGTAGACTTTTTAATACTATACTTATATTGTTTATTACTATTTTTACCTTTTTCTACTTTGAGTGCAGCTACACTTACTGATGGGATTACAATACTAAAACTACTTCCTTTATCTTGTACACTGTTTAATGATATTTTTCCACTTAGTAATTGTACTATTTTATGTGTAATAGAAAGTCCTAATCCTGTTCCACCATATTGTCTTGTGTTTTGTCCATTTTGTTGTCTAAATGGTTCAAAAATAATATCTTGCTGATTTTGTGGAATTCCTATACCTGTATCTTTCACAACGATGTTTAATTCAACAATAGATTCATCGGTTGGTGAATTGGTTAAATAACACTTTAATTTTACATATCCATTTGATGTAAATTTTATTGCATTTCCAAGAAGATTAAACATGATTTGTTTAATTTTTAGCTCGTCTAATAGTAATCCTTTAGGGATATTTGAATCTACTTCAAGTATAAAATCGATATTTTTCTCTTTTGCTTTTATTGCAAATAGAGCTTGTAATTCATCAACTAGTTCATAAATATTTACAGAGTCCATTGAGATACTCATATTCCCTGATTCAATCTTTGATAAATCTAAAATATCATTGATAATATTTAAAAGGTTTTTCCCAGCTAATTGAATACCTTTTACATACTCTGTTTGTTTTTCATTTAAAGGATGATTAAATAATAGTTCTGCAAAACCTAAAACAGCATTCATTGGCGTTCTTATTTCATGAGACATATTTGCCAAAAACTCTGATTTTGCTTTATTTGCATCTTCTGCAATTTTTGCTGCATTTTGTGCGTTGTTTTTTGCAATTTCAAGGGATACATTCAGCTTTTTTAACTCTAATGTTTGCATCTCTATCTCATCATTCATAGGTTTTATAGCAATTTTAGTTAATATCAACCACAATAAAAAACCAAGAGAAATAACTATAAAAATCGATATATAAATCATATTCGACTGCAATCTATTTACTAAATTTTTAATAACTGAAATATCTTTTATAATTAATATTTGAATATTATTATTTTTAAAAGAAATATCTCTTTGAACTTTGAGTATTTTTCCTTGATTCATATCTTTACTTTTATAATCTACTAATAAAAATCCATTTTTTAAAGTAGCTTGTAAAGAAATTATATACTCTTTCCCCATAGACCACTCTTCTAAAAAGTTTTTAACCTCAACATAATCATGTCTTAGCATAGATTCATGGATAAACCCACTAATTAAGTCAACCTCTAAATGAAGTTTATTCTTCTCCTCTTGAAGAAGTTTTTTCTCCTCTTGTGTAATTGTAATATAAAATATCACTGACATAAAAACACTAATTATTAATAAAACTAACCCTAAAAGCTTAAGTTGTGTTTTATGATATCGTGATGAGATACTCACTTTTTATCCAATACTGGTACTGTTACTTCTAAAATCTCTCTTAATAGGTCATAATCACTATTTTTAACTTTAACAAATCCAGTTAAGTTTTTACTAATACTTTTTAAAATATTATCATCAGTTTGTTTTAATGATAACAATGCTTTTTGTATCTTTTTTTTATCACTTTCTCTCAACTTATCACTCGCACTAAAGACATGAGTTGAAACATCAACTGAATATCCAACAGCTTTTAAACCTCGTTTTTCTTGTTCTAAAAAAATCTCTTCAGTAATTGCACCCCCATCAAACTCACCAAAAAGTACCCCTAAAAATACATTTTCATGATTGTCTAAAAAAGTAAATTGAGTTTTATCAATATTAATTCCTGCTTTCATAATCATATACATGGGTACTTGTGAACTTAGAGTTGATTTTTTATTCCCTAGTGCTATTTTTTTTCCATCTAAATCTTTTATTGTTTCTATTTTAGAGTTTTTATTTACAAAAATTACAGATCTAAATGTTGGTTGATTATTGAACTCATATCGTACTAAAAGATTTTTTTTATTAAAATTATCAGCAATATAGACATAAGGACTCCCGCCTAAAAAAGCTATATCATACTTATCCTTTTTTACATTTTCTAAATGATCAGTATAGTTTTTTGCAATCTGAATTGAAACTTTTGTATGTAATTTTGTTGATAAATATTCAGCTAATGGAGTGTATTTTTCTATTATTTTACTAGGTGACATATAAGGCATAAATCCCAATATAATATCACTTTTTGAGATATGAGCACTATAAGCTACGGTATTTAAACATACTATACTTATCACAGCTAACAAAAACTTTTTCATTGTAACTCCTCTTTATAAACTACTGTTTTATTTTTACCACTTTTTTTAGCTTCATACATAGCTTTATCAGCTCTTGAGATGGTGTTTTTAATATCGTCACCTATTTTAATCTCATACAATCCAATACTACAAGTTTTTATACCAACAACTGGAAATTTATATTGGGCTAAAGTTGTTCGAATCTTTTCAGCAACAATAAAAGCACCCTCTTGATTTGTTAATGGTAACACCACTACAAATTCTTCACCACCCCATCTTCCAAAGAGATCATTTTGTCTCACTGAGTCTTTGATAATTTTTGAAAATTTTTCTAAAACATCATCTCCAACTTCATGTCCATGAGTATCATTTACCAACTTAAAATCATCAATATCAATTAATAAGACTGATAAACTATTATTATCTCTAGGTAACTGTTTTATAGAATAATCTAAAAGATACTCTATTTTTCTTCTATTGTATATTTTTGTAAGATTATCAGTTATTGAAAGATACTCAACCATTTTTTTATCTGTTATATCTTCCATTATTGCTTGATACCCTTTTAACTCACCTGTTTTAGAGCGTTGAGCATCAATCACTACAGAAACCCAATAGTCATTTCCATCCTTATCAATATTAAGAATCTCACCCTCCCAATAATTGTTTTTTAGGAGTGATTCTTTTAACTCTTTATAGACTTTTTTATCAAATTTATTATTTTTAAGAACCCTATGTGTATTTCCATATAGTTCCTCTTTTGTATATCCAGTTCTTTTTAAAAATGCTTCACTTGCATATTTTATAACCCCCTCACTATCAGTAATAGAGGTAAGTACATATTTATCCACAATATCTACATAAGATTGCAGTTTCTCTTTTTTTAAAGTTAATTCAAGATGGGAAGAGACTCGAGAAATGAGTTCTTTTTGAAAAAAAGGTTTCGTAATATAATCAACAGCTCCAACTTCAAAGGCTTCTAAGATATCATCTGTTTCAGCTTTTGCTGTTAAGAAAATCACAGGAATATCCACTAACTCTTTATCTGCTTTTATTTGTCTACACACCTCAAAGCCTGTAATATTTGGCATCATTACATCTAATAAAATCAAGTCTGGACGATGCTTTTTTGCTAAAAGATATCCATTTTCACCATTTGATGAAGCCACCACCTCTACTGATTCACTATTTAAAGTTTCACCCACTAACTGTAGGTTTTTAATAACATCATCAATGACTAAAACTTTACTTTTCAACATAACCTCTTCTTATTTATTAGTTACTTTAACATAGATTAGGTTAAATTATTGAAATAGTTTTATCATTTTTACCAAAATATTCTCATCAGTATATATTTTAATAAACTCTACTCCACTACTTTTAAAATTTTCGTAAAGTTTTTCATCGTTTTTATAAATATTTGCTTCATATTTTTTAATAAGTGTACTATTTAATACCCCATCATATTTTTGAAATGTTTGTGGGTCTGTAAAGTTAACACTACCCATAGCAGATGGATGTTCTTCAAATCTATCTCTTATTATCACAGCTATAACTTCATGTTTTTTTGCTAACAACTTTAAATTTAAATCTTCTGTATTAAAAAAATCTCCAATAAGAAATATAATTGATTTTGTTCTTATTTTTTGAAACAATTGATTAGTAATAGCTGTATAATCGACTCTTTTTCCTATAACTTTATAGTTAAATATATTTTCCACCATTGCATCTACAGTGATAAGTTTTTTTGTTTTTTTAGTTTGTAATTCTACAGATTCATTTCCTATAAAAGAGCTATAAGTATCCCCTTGTGCACACGAGCTATAGCCTATAATTGCACACACCTCAGAGATAACCTCTTGTTTAAGTCGTGATGTTCCAAAATGAACACTTCCCCCTAATATTGGAACTATATTTATATCCAACTCTCTTTGGGCTAAAAAAACTTTCACAAAAGGCTTTTGCATCTTTGCACTTATTACCCAATCTATTTTTCGAATATCTTCACCATCTTCATATTCTCTCAGCTCAACAAAGTCATATCCCTCACCTTTAAACTTTGAGGTGTTATTCCCTATTTTTTGTGAAAAAATTGCTTTTTTTGTTTTGATTAATATTTTTTTTAAAACTTTATTCAAGGCTTTATCTTTTCATTATTTGTTTTAACTCTTCTATGGTTTCATTTTCTCTTTGTTTTAAATATTTTGAGAAATTACTTTGACCTGATTTTTGTACCTCGATTGCCATTGCTATTTGTATACCACTACTTGTTTTATCTACTCTGATAACTGTACCTTTTGCAAATGTTTTTGTAAACTTTTTCTCTTTAATTAAAACACTTGGTGAAGATATATCAAATCCAAATGTTAAATCAAGTTGCATATTTGGCTTTATATTCAGCTCTAAGGTATCTGTAGTTAATAATACATACTGAGATGAAAGTTGTTTAGCTTTAAAATCAATATGTGTATTGTTAAAAAACATTGTTGCTTTAAAACTACTATCAGCTGTTAATCTTAATACACTTTTATCTCTTTGTTGATAACTTATATAGTAAGGTTTTACCAATCTTAATTTATTATTTTTTAAATCAATATTAATAATATTTGCAAATATATATTTATTTTTCATTTCAACTTTTAATATTACATGTTTTTCATATTTTGCAGCTACAATTTGTGCAGTTGAGGCCTTTACTTCAAAACTATTTTCTTCACAGTTTAAAAGCTCCCCTTGATTATGAATTGTTATACCTTTATATGTATTTATTAGCAATATACTCTCTTCATTTTTTGCATATTCTTTTACATCTTCCATACAAGTTTTAGGTACTTTAATCTCTAGTTTTGGTTCAGTTTTAATCTCTTTTTTTACTGCTTCTTTTGGTGCTACTGTAAGTTTTTCTTTTAAAGGTTGTTTCTCTTTTTCAACTATTTGTGTTTTCTCAATAGTTTTTTGTTTTATCGGTTCTTGAACTTTTGAATTTTTAGAATTTTTTAAATCTACTGTTGTTTTTGTTTCAACTTTTTTCTCTATTTGTTTTTTCGCAACTTCTTTGGATTTAGGGACTATTGGTGTAGCTGCTATTTTTTGTTTTTCTACTTTTTGTGATATAACTTTTTTTACGGGAGGGAGAATTCTAATAAGCTTCTCTACAAGTTGAGAAAAAGTTACTGGTTTTAGTAACATACCTGCTAATCCCATATCCAATGATTGTAAAAGATTGTAATTTTCATCACTAGCACTTAAAGTAAGTATAATAACCTCTTCATCAATATCTTTAATATCAGCTATTAATTCTATTGCATCTTTTTTATCTAATTTTAAATCCATAAGAACTATATTAGGTTTTATTTTTAAAAAAAGTTCAAATCCCTCTTCTCCATCATATGCTTGGTAAAATTTTTTAAATATTTTTTGTAAATATATTCCAAAGTTTTTTTGTAATACCTTGTCACTTTCTATATATAATATTGTTTTATCGGCTGCAACATTTTTTAATTTTTCTAAACTACCCATTATTGTACTCTTTTTATTGATGTTTATAGAATAATCTATTTTCTATAAATATTCCCTTAGGATTTTTTAGATACAATTGCACAAATTAAAACTAAAGGGATAAATATGTTTCACGAATATAGAGATATAGTTACAGAATTAAAAACAACAAACGCACACTTCAAAAAGATTTTTGATGAACACAACGAATTACATGACCAACTAGACAAAGCAGAAGAAGGTGGAGTTGACCATATCGACCCTATGGAAATTGAAAAAATGAAAAAAGAGAAACTAAGATTAAAAGATCAAGCATATGCTATGATTATGGAACATAAAAACAAGTAGTTTCTACTTCCTACAAAAATTTAAAAAGGTCAAGTTTTTTAGCTTGACCTTTTTTATTATTTAAGTATAGTTTAGATACAATAATTCAATTTTACAAAAAGGTATAAATAACTTATGGAAAATCTTTTCGAATCACAAGATATAGTTGACATTAAAATAGAAGACAGTATAAAAGCTTCATACCTAGACTACTCAATGAGTGTTATTATAGGAAGAGCTTTACCTGATGCTAGGGATGGTTTAAAACCAGTTCATAGAAGAATTCTTTATGCTATGCATGATCTTAATATGAGTTCAAGAACACCGTATAAAAAATCTGCGAGAATTGTTGGTGATGTTATAGGTAAGTACCATCCACATGGTGACTCATCTGTATATGATGCCCTTGTAAGAATGGCTCAAAACTTTGCAATGAGAATGCCTCTTGTAGATGGTCAAGGTAACTTTGGATCTGTTGATGGTGATAGTGCTGCTGCTATGAGATATACAGAAGCTAGAATGACAAAGCTTAGTGAAGATCTTTTACGAGATATAGATAAAGATACTGTAAATTATGTACCAACATATGATGATACAGGAAAAGAACCATCAGTTCTTCCTACAAGAATGCCTACACTACTTGTAAATGGTAGTGAGGGTATTGCTGTTGGTATGGCTACAAAAATACCACCACATAACCCAACAGAAGTTATGAATGCACTTATCCACCTTATAGATAATCCAACTGCTGATGCGGTTGAACTTATGGAGTTTATCCATGGACCAGACTTCCCTACTGGGGCTACAATCTTTGGAAGACAAGGTTTTACTGAAGCTTATAAAACAGGTCGTGGAAAAGTAAGAATAAGAGCAAAACACCATATAGAAACAAGAGGTAAAAAAGAGATTATCGTAATCGATGAGCTTCCTTATCAAGTAAACAAAGCGAGACTTGTAGAGCAAATAGCAAATCTATCAAAAGATAAGATGATAGAGGGTGTTAGTGAAGTAAGAGATGAGTCAGATAGAGAAGGTACAAGAGTTGTAATTGAACTTAAAAAAGATGCTATGGGTGAGATTGTTTTAAATAACCTTTATAAACAAACACCAATGCAAACTACATTTGGTATTATCCTTCTTGCAGTTCATAATAAAGAACCAAAAATATTTAATCTTCCACAAATTTTAAATATCTTCTTAAATCACAGAAAAACTGTGATTATCAGAAGAACAATATTTGAATTAGAGAAAGCAAAAGCAAGAGCTCATATCTTAGAAGGTTTAAAAATTGCTGTTGATAATATTGATGAAGTGGTTAAAATTATCCGAGCAAGTTCAAATGATGCAGATGCAAGTGAAAGATTAATCGCTAGATTTGATTTGAGCGAAATTCAAGCAAAAGCTATTTTAGATATGAGACTAGGAAGACTTACTGGTCTTCAAATAGAAAAACTAGAAGAGGAATTAAGAGGTTTATTAGAACTTATTGCTGAACTAGAATCTATTTTAAAATCTGAAGAGAAACTTAATATTATCATTAGAGATGAACTTATTGAGACAAAAGAAAAATATGATGAACCAAGAAGAACTGAGATAGAAGATAGTTATGATGATATAGATATTGAAGATTTAATACCAAATGAACCAATGGTAGTAACTATTACACATAATGGTTATGTAAAAAGAGTTCCAATCAAAGCATACGAAATGCAGCGTCGTGGAGGTAAAGGTAAAGTTGCTGTAACCACACATGATGATGACTTTATTGAAAGATTCTTTGTATCAAATACACATGATACACTTATGTTTGTTACAAATCTTGGTCAACTTTACTGGTTAAAAGTTTATAGAATCCCAGAAGGTGGAAGAACTGCAAAAGGAAAAGCTGTTGTAAATCTTATTAATTTAAGAGAAGATGAAAAAATTATGGCAATTATCCCTACAACAGATTTTGACGATTCTAAATCTTTAGCATTCTTTACTAAAAATGGTGTTGTAAAAAGAACAGCATTAAGTGACTTTAGTAATATAAGAAGTAATGGTGTTAGAGCTATAGTTCTTGATACAGATGAAGATGGAAATGTTATAGATGAGATTGTAACAGCTTCTATTACTTTCCCTGAATCAAAATATCTAATGATATTTACAGCTCTTGGTCAAGTTATAAGATTTGAGATTGATAAAACAAGAAATCAAGGTAGAACTACTAGAGGTGTTAGAGGTATTAAGTTTAAAGACCCTAAAGATTATGTAGTAGATGCAGATGTTATTGAAGATGAACAACAAGAACTTTTAACAGTAAGTGAAAATGGTGTTGGTAAAAGAACAGAGGTTGAAGCATACAGACTTACAAATAGAGCTGGAAGTGGTGTAATTTCTATGAAACTCTCACCAAAGACTGGTAAAACTGTAGTTGGAAATGTTATTGTTGATGAAGACCAAGACTTAATGGCATTAACATCAATTGGTAAAATGATAAGAGTTGATATGCAAACTATTAGAAAAGCTGGTAGAAATACAAGTGGTGTAACTATAGTAAATGTTGACAAAGAGGATAGAGTTGTAAGTATTGCAAAATGTCCAAAAGAAAAAGATGATGAGCTAGATATTCAAAATGCTGATGATATGGCAGGGATTGATTTAGAGGAAAGAAATCTATTAAATACAGATGATAATGGAGAAGATAAATAATATGAGTTTGAAATATAATGTAGCAGTAGTTGGTGCTACTGGTGCAGTGGGTGAAGAGTTATTTAGAGTTATGGAAGAGATGAACTTCCCAGTTGGTAACCTTTTACCACTAGCAAGTGCAAATAGTGTTGGTACAAATATAACTTATGCTGGAAAAGAGTATCCAGTAGTAGAACTTACAGACAGTGTATTTGAAGAGCATGAAGTTGATATTGCATTTTTTAGTGCTGGTGGAAGTATCTCTGAAAAATTTGCTCACTTTGCTGTTGAGGGTGGAGCTGTTGTAATTGATAACACAAGTCACTTTAGAATGAATGAAAATGTACCTTTAGTAGTTCCTGAAGTAAATCCTGAAGATATAGCTTTATGGAGAGAGACAGGGATTATAGCAAACCCAAATTGTTCAACAATCCAAATGGTACAAGCACTTAAACCTCTTGATGAACTTTATGGTATTAAAAGAGTTGATGTATCTACTTACCAAGCAACAAGTGGGGCTGGTAAAAAAGGGATGGAAGAGTTAGTAAAACAGATGCAAGACTTTTTTGCTTTTAAACTTGATGAGACACAAAAAGAAGCATTTGCACATCAAATTGCTCTCAATGTAATACCTCATATTGATGTTTTTCAAGAAAATGGTTTTACTAAAGAAGAGATGAAGATGGTAAATGAAACTCAAAAAATCATGAAAAAGAAAATAGCAGTTGCTGCTACTTGTGTAAGAGTTCCAGTTTTAAGAAGCCATAGCGAATCTATAACTATAAGATTTGAAGATGGTGTAGATGTAGATGTGGCTGCTGTAAGAAGTGCTTTAGATAACTTTGAAAATGTAGAAGTTGCAGATGATACAGCAAACAATATCTATCCAATGCCAATTATGTCAACAGATACAGATACAACTTTTGTGGGAAGAATTAGAAAAGATATCTATGAACCAAATGTTGTACATCTTTTTAATGCAGCGGATCAAGTAAGAGTTGGTGCTGCTACAAATGCTGTAAGAATTGGTTTAAAATGGATAGCTTTACAAGAAGAGGAACTTTAATATATGATAGAAAAACTATTTGAAGGTGCTATTTGGAGAAGTAGATTTATAATTGTACTTGCTGTAGTCTTTGGACTTTTGGGGGCGATTGTACTATTTATTGTTGCATCACTTGATATTTGGGGAGTTACTGTATATAGTTTTAAAACTATAATGGCAGGTGCACACCCTGAACATTTTCATGAAGATATAGTTGCAGGTATTATTGGAGCTGTTGATTTATACTTAATTGCAGTTGTACTTTTTATCTTTGCATTTGGTTTATATGAACTATTTGTATCTGAGATTGATGAAGCTATGGAGAAAGAAAATGCAAATAAAATACTTGCAATTCACTCACTTGACCAACTTAAAGATAAAATAGCAAAAGTTATTGTTATGGTACTTGTCGTAAGCTTTTTTCAAAGAGTTTTACATACAGATTTTGCAACACCATTAGAGATGTTGTATTTTGCACTTTCAATCACTGCACTTTCAGTTGGATTGTACTTTTTAGGAAAAGTAGGAAAATAATAGATTTTTAAATCTATAACCTACTCCAAACTAATATAACATAAGAAATTCATTTAAAAATAGAGAATAAAAAAGGAAAATATATGGGAAAAATATTTGTTGATGCGTGTCTTGGAAAAGAGACACCTTATACACCAGTATGGATGATGAGACAAGCGGGAAGATACCTTCCAGAGTATATGGCAGTTCGAGCAGAAGCTGGAAACTTTTTAAATCTTTGTCATGATCCCAAAAAAGCAGCAGAAGTTACTATCCAACCACTTGATATCGTTGGTGTTGATGCTGCTATATTATTTTCAGATATTTTAGTAATACCTGATGAGATGGGTATGGATTTATCTTTTGTAAAAGGTGAAGGTCCAAAATTTAGTGACCCAATCGTTAACGAAGCTGATGTTGATAGACTTATTGGTGGAAAAGAAGCTTCTAGTAAACTTACTTATGTATATGACACTATCAAACTTTTAAGAGAACAGTTAGATGCAAGAGGTGATGATAAAGCACTTATTGGTTTTACAGGAGCACCTTGGACACTTGCAACTTATATGATTGAGGGGCAAGGGACTAAAACATATAATTTATGTAAAAAAATGATGTACTCAAATCCAGAACTTTTACACAAAATATTGAGAAAAGTAACAGAAGTTGTAAAACTCTATATGGAAAAACAGATTCAATCAGGTATTGATGTTGTTCAAATTTTTGATTCATGGGCAGCAGCGATTGAGCCATCAAAATACAATGAATTCTCTTGGCAATATATGGTTGAAATTGCAGATTATCTAAAATCTAAATACCCAGAAACTCCAATTATTATGTTTCCTAAAGGTGTAAGTGCTTTTATATCATCAGGACTTGTATATGGAAACTTCGATGTATTTGGTGTAGATTGGGGAACTCCAATGGCACTAGCTAAAGAAAAGCTTGGAGATAGATATGTTCTTCAAGGGAATATGGAGCCATGTAGACTCTACTCAAAAGAGGCAACTACACAATGTGTAGAGGGTATCCAAAAAATTATGGAAGGGAAAAGACATATCTTTAACCTAGGTCATGGTATTTTACCAGATGTTCCAGTAGAAAATGCAATTCACTTCGTAAGAGAGTGTCAAAGAGTGAGCGGAAAAAAATAGATATGGATAATATCATTTTTGGACCCATCCCATCAAGAAGATTTGGGATGAGTCTAGGAATAGACCTCTCCCCTGCCTCAAAGCAATGTAACTTTGATTGTTTATATTGTGAATTAGACAAAGCAGAAACTGTATCAAAACAAACCCAAATATTAGAAGTTGAAGATATCATCTCCCAACTGAAAACTGCCCTTGCAAATCATAAAAACATAGATGTGATAACCTTCACAGCAAATGGTGAACCAACTTTATATCCAAAACTCTCAACTCTTATAGATGAAGTAGATAAGATAAAAGGCAATATAAAAACACTCATCCTAAGTAATGGTGCTAATATCTATGAACCAGAGATACAACAAACCCTAAGTAAAATAGATATAGTAAAGCTTTCACTTGATTGTGTAAGTAAAAAATGTTTTAAAAAACTTGATAGGGTAGATGATAGTATAGATTGTAGTAAAATAGTAGATGGGATGATAGCTTTTAGAAAAATACATAAAAAACAACTCATCACTGAAACTCTTTTTGTAAAAACTCTCAACGATAGCCAAGAGGAGATAACTAAGATATATGAAGCTCTACAGCTTATCAAGCCAAATAGAGTAGATATAGGTACCATAGATAGACCACCAGCGTATGATGTGAAGCCTGTAACTTATGAAGCCCTACTTTCTATAGCAGATAGTTTTAAAAATCTTCCAGTTACCATAGCCCATAGAGATAAAAATATCACAAAAGAGGAATACAACGAAGATGAGATACTAAGACTCCTTTTACGTCGCCCTCTAACCCAAGATGATATAGAAAATATCTTCACAAAAAACTCTCAAGAGATACTGAAAACTCTACTAGAAAGTAAAAAAGTCTATGAAGTTATCAACAACAATGTGAAGTTTTATAAAATATCATAATTTAAGCTAAATTTAATTGACAAAATTGAAATATTTAACTATAATTTCGCCACTTAAAAGGAAACATTCTTTTTAAACTAACACAAGTTCCGGCATAGCTCAGCGGTAGAGTAGATGACTGTTAATCATTTGGTCCCTGGTTCGATCCCAGGTGCCGGAGCCATTTCATTTTTTTCAAAAATAAATCAACTTTCTAAACAATCTTTTAAAATATAGTTTATTAAATTAATTTGAATAAAGAAATTATTATTATCACTTGACCCCTTTATTATTTAGGGAATAGAATATATAATTATAAAAATCTGCAATACTTAAATAACTACCAAAAAATTTAAATATTTGACCACAATAAATTCCCAAAAAAGTATATTAATGAAATAATTATTATAATGCCAATTAAAATTTGTATTTGTTTATATAGACTAGAAAGAATACTTCCTCCTATAAAACCAGATAGAATTATTAAAGTAAATTTAATCCATTTTTCAATTTCGAAATCACTTATAAATAATTTTGTATAATATCCTGTAACTATCGAACCTAAAATGAAAAGTATAAAAATCCAATTAAAATCATTTTCTTTTTCATATTCTTCCTCTGAGAGGTATCTATCACCTTTTCTATGTCTTGCCAATACTAATTCTCCATATAATTTATTAGTAGCTTTCATTATATAAAAATAAAACTTTATAATTATAAAAAAATCCGGTGACAAGATACTAATTAATCTAATTATCCTTCCGTGGTACAAGGGCATCACTTACGGTTTCAAACTTAAAAGAGTGGAACTCTTTAGACTTTTAAACAGTTATCAAAAAAAAGCAAAATCATAAACTATACAATAGTTTCCCTCAAAGCCTTTCTTGTAGCTCTATCTACAAGGGTAAAAATCTCATCTATCTCATTTTTTATAGCTGTTTTTTTATGCCCTTTTACTTTCACAAACTCACAATCTAAAATATCTAGCATCTTAAAAAATTCTTTATATAACTCATGATTTTTTATCTGTTTGTTTTTAGGGGTGATATAGTTTTTTTTCTCAAAACCTTCTCGTCTATCTTGTAACCCTATAATATTTTGGCAATCTGTATAAACTACTATTTTAAAGTTTTTTAAATTTGTATCATCCAAAGCCCATAAAAGTGTCTCCAACTCCAGTTTTGTTGAGGAGGTGTTTTCAAACTTTTTAGTTTTTACTTTTCTTTCTAATGCAGATGAAGATAATTCAGATTCATTTAGGAGTAAATACCCACCAAAACCAATACCTCTTTGAGGATGGACACTTCCATCTACAAATAAAAAGATATTTGATTTCATTTTATTCGCAAGTTATTATCTATTTTTCTTCAGTAATTGATGTATCTGGAGGTGTTTGTGTATCTTCTTGGGCTGTTTCATCATTCTTTTTTGCTAACTTTTTTTTAAGCTTTTCCTCTTTTTTTTTCTGTTTTTCTATCTCTTTTATATGTTTTTCATAACCATAGTTTGTTTTAGCCATTCGTAATCCTCTTTTTAATATGTTTACAGTATAGCGAAGTTTTTATCCTATTATAGTTTGATGACCAAATTTTAATATTTTTCTATGAAAAAACAGAAGTGCACTATTCTCTTTTTTTCTTTTATAGTACTCACTATTTATATTCTCACAATATAATATAATCGCTTTTAAACCTTTGTAAAAATGTGAATCTTTATCATGATTACCTTTTGTTATTTCTGTTTTAAATTGTTCAATCATATAATTAAAAGTATATAACAGTAATGATACCCTCCGCTCACTATCATATTTATATTCTACTATCTTAGTGACTTTAAACAGTTTATCTATTTTTTTAGAAATTTTGAAGTAATAACTTTCTATTGTGTCACTATTCATAAATTTATCATCTATAAGTATACGATTAATAACTAGAGAGATTTGAATATCAAACAATTTATTAATAGCTTTATTAAGAGGTATTAAGTATTTCATGTCAATTGATTGAAGTAACTTTAACTCTTTTTCAAACAAAACTTTATTTAAAATTTCATCACTTGTTATCTTTACTTTAATATATAAAGATACTGCTTCATTATTTAACTCTATCATTGAATCTTTTGGGTACAAAATATTGATATCATCTTTTGTTAACTCTTTATATTCATCGTATGTTATCTCTCTAGGTTTTCGCTTTTTTTTGTATAATTTGATAAAAGAGGGTTTTTCTTTGGCTTTTCTATTATTGTTAATTTTATCTGCATTAGTAAAGTTATGAGAATAATCTTTACCTGATTCATTAGAAGGTTTTACAGTAGTTTGATTTAAATTTATTTTCATCCTTTTCCCTTGAATAAATAACAATCATATAATTAAAATCATAACAAAAAGATGTCACAAAACTGTCACAAAATAAATTTATACACTTAAATCAAAATAAAACAAAAACATAAGATTAGATGAAAAAACTAGCTCTCATTACAGATATAAGTATTAATAGGTTAAAATTATTATATAACAATATAAACAAAAAGAAAAAAGTAATATATAATGACAAACAAAGATGAAAAAAAACTATTATTATCTATCAAGATAATTCCACTTATTATTGTTACAGCTCTTGCTACTGTAGGGATAATTGTTGCTTTATATATAAACAATATAAATTTTAATAACGAAATAAAAAGTGTTAAAGAACTCTATTTAAAACAAGAAAAAGAAACTTTAAAACAAGAAATTTTAAAAATAAGAAAGAATATCTTTAGTGAAAAACAATTAACTAAAGAACAACTCAAAGAAAATATAAAAGAAAAAGTTTATATGGCATACAGTATCACTACAAATATCTATAACAAATACAAAGATACAAAAAGTAAAAATGAGATAAAAGAGATGATTAAAAATGCTCTTGTTAATATTAGATTCAATGATGGAAGAGGTTATTTCTTCATCTATTCTATGGACTATGAATGTATATTATTACCCTTATCTAGACAGTTGGAGGGAACAAGTTTTTATAACTTTAAAGATGGTAAAGGTATGTATCTTACAAGAGAGATCATCAAACAACTTAAAGAACAAAAAGAGGGGTTTTTAACTTGGTGGTATCATAAACCAGACGATATGGTAAAACAATATGAAAAGATAGGTTTCAACAAATATTTTGAACCACTTGATTGGTTTATTGGTACAGGAGAGTATGTAGAAGATTATGAAGAGATTGTAAAAGAATTTATTACAAAAAGATTATCTGTGTACACTTATAAAAAAGATTCTTACATTTTTATTTTTAATAAAGATGGTATCATCTTAGCACATAAAGATAAAGATATGATAGGTAAAAATAAATTAGAATTAAAGCACATTACAAAAGAGATTTTAAAAACAGCACAAAATGATGGTGGTTTTATTGAGTATGTACTACCAGAAAAAGGACTAAATAAAATTTCCTATGTAGTACCAATAAAAGATTGGGACTGGGTAATAGGTTCAGGATTTTATACCAATGATTTAAATGCACTCATTGAGAATAAAAAAAAGGAACTAAGAACACAAAACCAAAAGCAGATGAATAGTATTATTTTAATCTCTATTATAATTATAATTTTAATTATCATTCTATCATTATCTTTATCTTATACAATTCAAAAAAGATTTGAAAGCTATAAAAGAAAAGCTTGCAAAAAAGATAAAATGATACTTGAACAATCCAAAATGGCAGCTATGGGAGAGATGATAGGAAATATTGCTCATCAATGGAGACAACCTCTTTCTATTATATCTACAGGGGCTACAGGTATGAAAGTACAAAAAGAGTATGGAGTTTTAAGTGATGAAGAGTTTATTACAATATGTGATGCTATTAATGAAAATGCACAATATCTATCAGAAACAATAGATGATTTTAGAAATTTTATAAAAGGTGATAGGGTAAAAGAGATTTTCAGTTTAGAAGAAAATATAAACTCATTTATTCATCTAGTAGAAGGTGCAATAAAAACAAACGATATCAAACTTACTTTAAAGCTAGAAAAGGATATCAAAATAAATGGTTATAATAATGAACTTATACAATGTTTTATAAATATCTTTAATAATGCAAAAGATGCTCTAAAAGAGCATACTACACACGATAGAATGATAAAAGTAACCACTTATTCTCAAAATAATCATGCTGTAATAGAGATGCTAGACAATGGTGGAGGTATACCTGAAAATATTACAGATAAAGTATTTGAACCTTACTTTACCACTAAACATAAATCAAAAGGTACTGGACTTGGTCTTAGTATGACATACAAATTTATTGTTGATGGTATGGATGGAACAATTGCAGTTCACAATAAAGAGTTTGAATATGAACATAAAAAATACAGAGGGACAGAAATAAAAATAGTATTGCCTCTTCAAGTAACTATACCTTAGATTTTATCGAGATTTTTTGTTCTTGAAGAAACTAACGAAACTCTAAAATATTAATTGAGAGCTTCAAGGTTTTGAAAATATAACTTTTAAAAAGCCCAATGGTCTCTCTTATTTCTCCATGGACTGTAAGGTTTATTCCAATAGCTAGGTAACTCTTGTCCATCATTTATATTTTGATAATATTCCTCTTCGTGAGCTTTTATCTCTTCTCTTATTTTACTAACATATTGTTTTTGTTCATTTGCATCAATAGCACTTTGAGAGATATTTTCTTCAACTAACTCATCTTCAAACTTTTTAATATCAAAGTTTTTATTTAAGTATTTTGTTACATTTATTACATCCCTTTTTGCATTTCCCAAACAGCTAGTAGCCCCCGGTGATGGGGTCATATTAAATACTATCCCTTCACCTGTGTTAATAGAAGCTTCTCCTAGCATCAGTTTTTCCTCTTTTTTATTTAAAACCTGTGGTCTAACACCTCCAAACCCTTGCGCATACTCTATCTCATCAGCCCTAAGAGCTGGTATGATTTTTTTAGCATCTCTTACAAAAAGTTTTTTGTTTATAAAAGGTATCTCAAATAAGAAGTTTCTAAATATATAGTTTCTTATATCACTATCTTTCAGTAAATCTATAAATATCTTTACAATCTTTTTATCAAATCGTAATGTTGTCCAAAAGTCTTTATAAGTACCAGATTTAAATCTTTCCAGTTTTGGCAAAACTAAAGCAGTTGGTCCAAATCGTGTAAGACCATTTTCCAAAATATCTGGATCACCATGAAGTGCTGCAAATGGGAGTTTTGGATTTTGAACCATATACACTTTACCATTTAGTATTTTTTGGTTTGTCATATAAAAACTTCCTGCAACTGGTAAACAACTATACTCATGCCCGTATCCCATTTGATGTGCAAGATAGAGTGAGTGTGCACCAGCATTTACAACTACAAAGTCAGCTTCAATAGTTTTATCTTTAGTTTTTATTACAAATCCATTTTCAACTTTCTCAATATCTGTCACTTGTGAATTTAAAAACAGATCAACTGTAGTATCATCTTGTTTTTTTGCATTTTCAATCATATGGTCTGCCAGCTTCTTATAATCAACGGTTGTCCACTCCCCTTGTGAACCAACCCCTACAATTGTTTCAGGTCGCTCGTCTCCATTCTCATCAAATACAAGTCTTGGTTCAATTGTTTTTAGATGCTCTTTATCCCATACTTGAAGATTTGGAAAAAGTTCTTTGAACTCTTCGTATCTTTCAAGCATAAATTCAACCTCTTTATCTCCAACACCCAAAGCCATCTTTTGATGAGAGAAAATAACTTCATTTTCTAAGTTGTATTGTAAACAATATTTTTCAACCATTTTTGCTGTTTGTTTTGTGATAGATGCTTTTGCAAGAGTATAATTTGTTTCTATATCTCCAAAGTGAATTGTTTGAGAGTTGGCTTTACCTAGAGTATTTAAAGTACCAACACCCTCATACTTCTCTAAGATACAAATAGACTTTATATCTGTATATCTAGCTAATTCATACGCTAATGCTGCTCCTGAAATTCCTGCACCTACTATTACAACTTCATATTTTTTACTCACAATTACACCTTATATATTTTATATAATTATTGTATCTAAAAGTAAATTATGAAAGTAAATTAGAAGCTAGTTTTTCTAGCCCTTTTTTTTGAAGTATGTGTAAATCACACTCTTGTGTATATTCAAAAGTTTTTTCTTTGTAATATTCTAAAATGATTTTATCTATCTGTTCTTTTTGCACAAGTAAATTATTTAAGTACTCTTTTAATTCTCCACTATCAAACTCACTAAAGTCTGCTAGTTTTCTATGAAGAGCCTCTAGAAATTCATCATTTATATTTTCTTCACTTTTATAGATTCTTTTTAAAAATTTACTAGCTTCTATTTCAGAAGCTACTATATCATTCCAAAGTCGACCATTTATTAATTGGTCAATTGCAACACTTAAAAAGACAGGTACTATTTCTAATACTTGATTTAATTCTGTAAAATCATTATCAATCAAATCGCGAAATAACATTCTTATTCTATTTCGTATTTTTTTTCGTAATTCATCATCTTTTATAACTTCCGGATTGATAATCTTAAATCGTTCCAATGCTCCTAGTCGCGAGTGATTAAAAGCCATAATTGATACAAGTGGATGTGGGTCTTTTATCTGATTTGGATGGGAACCTGAAGGGCGGCAAAACGCCCAATAGAGTCGTGCTTCCATATCCTCATGGAAAATATATTTTTCATCACCAAGTGCTTCAAAGTTTTCTTCATCTTTGATAGCTTCAACTTCATCTTTGTAGGTTAAATTAAATAGCTCTTCCATACAAACTCATATGCATAATGTATGCCTTTATTCTTTTTTGAACTCTTTTGCTAGAAGTTTCCCTTTGTCTGTTAAAAAAGGATAAATATTGATTGTAAATACTATATCTTTTATCTCTTTTATGGATTCTTTTGTAATTTCTTCACCATTAGAAACAAAAGTTTGCCAATATGCAGAGATGAACCAATTAAGTTTTGCTCTTAAAGAAATCTCTTGTTTTGGGATATCAGTGAATATCTCTTTAGAGATAAAATAATTTATAAGAGATTCAATTTGAAAAATTCTTTTCGTTTGTCTTTCTAAAAACATCTCTTTAAGTTTAGGATTGAGTCTCATAAGTACAACAGAATCTCTCATAAGAAATCTAAACTCCCAAAAAAGTTCCCCATAAACATCATACATCTCATATAAACTTTTTAGTGGATTTTCACTTGTTAGAATAGTATCAAAGCTCTCAAAACTTTCAAATTTTTCTGACATATCTAGATAAATATCAACTAAAATATCTTCTTTATTTTTATAGTGATAATACAAGTTTCCAGAAGAGATACCAGCTTTTGCTGCAATGTGATTTGTAGTTATACTTAGAGTGTCCCCTTCATTAAAGAGAGTAATAGCACTATTTTTTATCTTTTGTTTTGTAAGAGAGAGCTTTTTTTTCATATGATATTGTACATATTTAGAGCTTGTATTTTAATTATTAGAGTAATTACTCTAAATTTAAGCTTTATTTTATTATTAAACTATTACAATTTTAAAATAACTTCTGAAAGGATAAAGATGAAACTGCAACCACCAGGTGCTGGATTACCAAATTTTGAAAGATTATTTATAAAAAATATTTTAGTTCCATCAGTTAGAATAGTTTTTACTTGGGATATAGCTTTGTTTTTTCTCAAAAGGGAAATAAGTATTATCAAAAAATTAGTAAGTGGTGTGGATAGTTCAAAACTACAACACAAAGTATTAATAGAGAGAACCTTTGCAATAGAAGATGATACAAGACAATTTTCAATAAATATGGTACTTGAACATCTCACAATTGCAGGAAATGCCATAATGATGGTTATAGATACACTTTCAAAAGAACAACAGTTTGAAGTAGAAATCAAAATAGAAAATGTAAAACCACATGAAAACAAATCAAATCAGCTGGATGAATTTTTGAATTTTTACAATAGCTACTTTGATTTTATTCATAACTTACCAAAAAAACAATCTAAATCAAAGAAAAAACACCCTTGGTTTATAGAGTTTAATAACTTTGATTGGAGTGTGTTTATCTATATGCATACCTTTATTCATAGACGACAAATCCAAGCTATTATCAAGGAGTTGAACAATGAGTCAAAATAGTATAGGTACAGTTGCAAGAGTAGTTATGATATTTTTTTCACTTATCTTTTTTTGGTATTTTTTGATTGCTCTTTGTTATAGTGGAGTTGTTTTAGTTTTTGGTTTAGAGTTTTCATTTTTTAGTTTAAATATACTCTTTGCTTTATTTATAGTTTTTAGGATGTTTTATCCAAAAAATGTCTTTAGATAATTAGCTATTCCAATTATCTCTTGACTCTTTTGGTATAAAGCTCCAAGCTACAAATCGTGTAGTTTTTTGCCCTTGTTTCATCTCTATAGTTTTTACTTCTACAGAGTTTATTTTTTTTAAAGCTCTATAAATCTCTTTTAAATGATCTACTTTTGATACAAGGGTTGTAAACCATAAACAGTTCTCTCTGTATTTTGCACTCTGAGTTATCATTTTTTTTATAAACGCCAACTCTCCACCTTGACACCAAAGTTCATTTGATTGTCCAGCGAAGTTGAGTGTGGCATTATTAGTTTTTTTCTTTGTAAGATTTGATACTTTTCTATTGCTTCCATTTTGAGCATCAATACTTGATTTATGAAAAGGGGGATTACACATCGTAAAATCAAATTTATCACTTTTATCAATAATACCATCAAAGATATAGTTTTTGTTTTGTTGTAATTTGACAGTGATGTTATCTACAATCTTTTTATTTGAACTTAAAATCTCTTTTATATTTTCAATAGCAACTGGGTCTATATCTGATACTGTAAACTTCCAATTATAAACCGACACTCCAATAATAGGATAGATACAATTAGCCCCTACCCCTATATCAAGACCATGGATATTCTCTTTTTTTCCTAATAAATCAGCAATATAGTGTATATAATCAGCCCGTCCAGGAATTGGTGGACAAAGATAGTCTTGTGGAATGGCCCAGTTTTGTATATTATAATGGTGTTGTAAAAGTGTTTTATTTAAACACAATACTGCTTTTGGATTGGCAAAATCTATAGATAAATCATCATATTTATTTAAAGCTACATATTGCTTGAGCTCTTGATTTGTTTGGCAAAGTGCCTCAAAGTCATATCTTGTATTATGAAGATTTCTAGGATGAAGTGTTTTTATTTGTTGTTTATTTATCATATATTAGTTGTAATTATTTTTCTTCTTGGCTAACATAGACAGTTGTTGTTTGAGATTCTCTATCATAATTTGGAGTATCTTTGGTGACATAACTTGCAATTATTTGTCTCGCATTGATATATGAAGTGGCAATGGCAACTATTTCAAATTTATCCTCATTTGTTAAAATACTTTTTTCAAAACTTATTCTAAATCTTTTGGCACGATGAGCATCTTTAAAAGTATATTTTAAAATATTGATAGTTCTTTTTACATCAATAGTTGCTTTTTTACTTAAATCTTCAAATCGTAATATTCTATTCCCATGAGATGTTATCTTCATAGTGATAGCTTTTTCTATATCTGGAGTATCTTCTACAATTACATAAGTTCTACTATTTACTAAAACTTCATTCTTATTTAATCTTTTGATCTCTTTGATTGCTGTTTTTTTCCCTTTTGCCATTGTTATTCCTCTTCTTTTTTATCTGCTGTTGTAACAAAAGTTTTTATATATAACTTCTCAACTTTTAATCTAGCCCAATATGTTTTTCGTATAAATTTTAAACTAGATTTTACTGAAGGATCGTAAGTAAAACATCTTATTTTTATAAGATTCCCCAACTCTTCCCAGCCATAGTGTTCACTTAAGTCTGTTACCATCTTTTCTAGGGTTATACCATGTAAGGGATTATTTGGTTGTGAATGCATCTTCTAAATCTTCTTGGATATTTTCTTTTTGAATTTCTTTAGGTGTTTTTTGTATTGCAACTGCAGTTAGTTCTATCATAAAACTTTCACAATTTTGTGCAGATGCTTCATTGATGTTTTTCATAATATCTTCAAACTTTATATCTTCTAATTCATTGTCATTTTTTGCAAATTTACAATCAATTCTCCAAAAGTTTGTATCAGCAGGTAGTGGTTTTCTTTTTTCTCTTTTGATATATTTTCGTATATCGTTTTTAATTGCTTCTAGAACACGCTCTGGAGCTTTTTTTGTATCTGTTAATACAAATCTTTTTTTCATCATAATCCTTTGGCGGAATTATAGCTAAAAAATCAAGTATATTACAATGAAAACTCTATAACTCTCCCATAGGATTCAAATTTCTTTATATTTTTCTTATCACTGATTATAAAAAGTGTTTTTGATACAAGTGATTGTGTTATATCAAACTCTCCATCACTTAAAACCATCAAAATATTTTCAGCTCTTATCTCTGTATTTTTAAGGTATCGTAACACTTCATCAAAATTAGTCCCACCATCACTTTTAGGAATATATAAGTCTTTCTCTTTTAAAGGATTAAAACTATCAAAACTTATGATATGTTCACTTTTTACAAATCTATCAAAAGGCATTATAGTTACTTTGTATTCATAAAATCCCTCACAAACATCTTGAATAATCCCTAAAAACTTTTTGTACTCCTCAAGGCTTACAGAACTACTACTATCTAGTGCAATATATACTTCAATAAGCTCATCACTTTTTTTAGTCCCAGGCAGATATAGTCCTGTATGAATATATCTCTTGTTTGGTCTTGAAAATGTGGTTTGTTTTTCAAATAAGGATGCAGTAAGATACTCTTTAAGTACATCTTGTAAACTAATATCAGGTCGTATTAGTGTATCTATCTCTATTTGTAAACCACCATATTTATGAGATGTTTTTTTAGCTATGGTAAGTGCTTGTATGATGATACCATCTAGTTTTTCTTGGTCACCTTGATTTGTCTTTTCATCGGCTACCTCTTCTAAATCTCGTTTTGACTCATCATAGATATATGCCTCTTTATCACTTTTAGGATCAGGATTTACTTTTGTTTGTGCCTCTTGTGTCTTATCACTTTGTGAGTCTTGATTTTGCTCCTCTTCATTTTCTTTATAGAGTATTTCATAGACTTCTTCCACACATTTTTCTTTAAGTTCTAAATCTACTATCTCATCATCGGGTTTTGAACCGACATTGTCAAATGTATCAAGAATATTATTAATAACCAAATCACATGCTTGATTCCAGATATATGTATCGCGAGTTTTTTGTCTATAAGGATGTTTCAGAACAATATGAAGTAAAGTATGTGCATACAAATAAGTGATATTTTCATCACTATATTTTTCTAACTTTTCTAAATCAATAGATATTTTTGCCCCATTGGTTTGAAAAGCACTATTGTTATTGACTTCAAAAGTAGTTGGAATTGAGAGAGCTAGTACAGATAAAAAAGGATGATTGAATAAAAAATTTACCCTTAATTTTGCAAATAATTCATCATATGATATATTCGCCATATTTCTCCAACCACTCCTCAAATTCTTCTAGTTCAGCTATATCTTCATCTTTTATGATTAAATCTTTTATTAACATCACAGAAAATTCCACTGGAAGTTTTTTTGAGTATGCAAAAAGATTTTTTGCTTGATTTGTATTGTTATACTTTTCTATGAGAGCTGCTGTTAGGGCATAAAGACTGCTAGGTTCAGTTGGTACATCTTGGGAAACTCCAGCAAGGATGGCATCTATATCTGGAAGTGTTTTATACACTTTTACAAATGATGTAAACTCAATCCCTGCACCATAACCAACAGTTCCATAGACTATTGGAGATATTTTAGTTATATCATTACTATTTTTTAGTATGTTTGAAAGCATATCCCAAGCTCTTGGGGTACAAAATGCTGGATTAGTTTCACTACTACTTGGTACTTCACTTGAAAGTAAATCTGGACGAAATCCTAAAAATCCTATAATAAAAGGATGGATTTCATTTTTTATAGCCCAAGCTTTAAAGTCATCAAATTTTGCTTCTAAAACGATATGCACCATTCTATTGATTAGTGGCGAAGGAAGTTTAAATACAATCCCTTTGTCATCTATCTTATTTCCTGCACATACTATTCTCCAATTTTTTGGCATAGTGTATTCACCTATTTTTCTATCAAGTACTAGTTGATAGATAGCTGCTTGAACTGAAAGTGGAGCAGAGTTCAGCTCGTCTAAAAAAAGTATCCCTTTTGAGTTTTCATCGGCAGGTAAAAACACTGGTGGCATCCAGATTGTTTGGTTGTTTTGAATAGTTGGAATACCTCTTAAATCTACAGCATCAAGTTGTGACAGTCGTACATCTATAATCTCTAAGTCATTTTTATGTGCTATGTCATTAACTATATATGATTTTCCAATCCCTGGACTTCCATGAATAAAGACTGGTGTATCTGTTTGAAGTAAGATATCAAGTTGATTGTATAGTTCAGCTGTACCAATAGCAGGTGTTATCATAATATGCTTTTCCTAAATATAATTTAGGAGAATACATTGCATTTTTTATACCATCTATTTTTATTTTTTTAAAATGTGATATGAAATGTGATGTTAATATTTTAAAATACTAGTATAGTTAAAAAAAGGTGCTTAAAATGAAACAAAATATACTCAAAAGTAGTTTGATTATTTTTATTATATTAAATATTACGGGCTGTTCTGTAAAAAGTGATCTTTTTACAAAAGAGATAAAACGAAGTGGTATTGATTTAATAGTAATGGAAGAGGGTAGTAAAGTTACTTATTTGAAAGACACTACAACTCTTGAAAGGTTTTGTGCGTCAAGAGAGATAGATACAACAGAAACTTTTAATGAAGGTTTAGGTCTTGGTTTATCAACAGGAGGAGTTCAAGAAAGTATATCAGGTGGTGAGGGAACTGGTGCAGTTGCATTGGGAGGTAGAAGTCCTGCTGTTCTTATTACAAGAGAGATGATGTTTCGAGCGTGTGAATTGTCATTGAATTTAAATTTAGATAGTGAAAAAACTATTGAAATATATAAAATGTTTTTTGAATATACGAATAAACTTATAAAAAATGAACATGATAAAGGTTCTTCAACGGCAGTTTCACAAGCTATGAATATAAGTACTTCTGTTAAAAATAGTAGTGATAATACTTCTTTAGAAGATAAAGAAGAGAGTGATAATGAAGAAAATGAGGAGGAAGACAATGATAATGAAGGAGATGAGGACTAATAAATAGAGATATATGTAATAAGGGTGATTCTTAAGTGAGAATAATATATTAAAAGTAGGAGAAAATTATGAATACGTTAAAAAAAGGTTTACTAGTTTTAGTAATAATGATGACAAGTTTAAATGTCACATATGCTAATGATGGTTGTGAAAAGATAAAAAAATATACTGTAAAAGCAGTAAATAAAGCAATTGACAAAGGTTGTGGTTATGTTGCCGCTGAATTTGAAGGGGCTTGTGTTTCTGCAACAGCTGCAGAGACAGGTGCTACTAGTACAGTTCCTTGTACAATAGGGTCAGGTGTTTTAGGATTTAATTGTAAATTTTTTGGTAAAAAATATGTAAAAAAGAATGCAGAAAATATTGGAAAAAATATTTGCGATGTGGTGTATCCTGATACAGCACCATATATTTTTATAGAAAATCATTTAAAAGAGCATCAAGTGGATTTTAAAGTAATAGTTAAAGCTGGGAATGATATTCATATGCATGGTAATAATTGGCTTGAAGGAGACAGTACTGGCGTTTTAGCAAGTAATGAACTAGATGGAAAACATTATACTGTAAAAGCTAGAATAAAAAGAGGTTTAAAAAAAGATATTCATTTAGAGATTCATAAAGTTGTACCAAATCAAGATAGAGTATATGTATACCATAAAAATGGACATTATCATATCGGTAAAAAAGAATTTCACCATAAACCTATGATTGCTATAGAAAATCATTTGGAAAATCATAAAGTAGATTTTCAAGTAGTAGTTAACAATAGTACAGATGTTCATCTTCCTGGAAACAATTGGCTTAAAGCTGGTGATAAAAATATTTTAACTAGTTATAAATTAGCTGGAAATAGTTATACTGTTAAAGCAAGAATTAAAAAAGACGGCAAAGATATTCATTTAGTAGAACACCATGTTCATCCTGGCAAAGAGGGTGTTTATGTGTATTATAAAAATGGTAAATACAAAATAGCTAAAAAAGATATAAGTTATAGTTCAAAATAGAGGTTTTTATTCCTCTATTGTTTTATTTGGTATATTTTCAAAAAGACCAATACCAATGTTTTTTTCTATTCTAAAGTCTAAACCTTTGAGTTTGTTTTTTATTCTGTAGATAAAAGTTCGACGGGTATTTTCTGTTACAAAATCTTTATACCAAACTGTTTGATCTATTATATTATAAGGTATAATAGTGTTTAAATTTGTAGTAAATAAAGCGATAAAAAGATGTTCTTTTTTAGTAAGATTTATTATCTCATTTCCATACAATAATTCTTTTGTTATTTTATTGTAGGTATATTTATTGATAGTTATGGTATTGTTTTGAGATAAAGAAAGGTCATTTTTTATGATAGCTATTTTTATTAATGCCTCTAGTTCATCTTGTCGATAAGGCTTTAGTAAATAGCCAACAAAATCAACATTACTTGCTCGTAACAATGTTTCTTCATCTTTATAAGCTGTGATAAATATAATAGGAACACCATAAAGAGTTTGTAATATTTTAGAAGTTTCTATGCCATCAATTTCCCCTCTTATTTTTATATCAGAAAACACTAAATCAATCTTGGATTTTTTTGCAATTTCAAGTGCTGTTTGAGCATCTTTAGCAACTTGAATATTTTTAAAACCTAATTGTTTGAGAGTTTTTGTAATGTGCATATAAATAATAATTTCATCTTCAATAATCAATACATTTAAATTTTCCATAATCTCCTCTTTTCAAAAATTATATTTATCATTTTATTTAAACTATGCTATATTTCTTCTATGAGTTTAAAAATTATTACTATATATTTACTTTTTCTTTCATCTTTACACTCTACAATGATTGAGTTCAATGAAAATGATGTAAAAAAATCAATTTTAGAAAAAAGTTTTTTTTATATTGATACTAACTCAACATTATCATTTGGTCAAATACAGACAAAAAAATTTCAAAAAAGTGATAAAAACTATGTTCATCTAGGGATGACAAATGCAACAATATGGATTAAATTTTCACTCAAAAATAGTTCTCAAAAACCACTCCAAAGATACATTACAGTAACAAATCCTTTGCATGATACGATAGAACTTTATACTAAACAACAAGATGGCGGTTATTATAAACAAACTCAAGGGATGTGTCATATAGAGGAATATGAAAAAAACAATTTATTATATCCCTCGTTTAAAATAGATTTCAATGTAGGTGAAATAAAAGAATTCTATTTAAAAGCACACTCTTTAAGTAGTGCAAATTATTTTAAACTTTTATTAAAAGATCAAATACAGTTGTATAAAGATGAATTTTCATATCAGCTTATAGAAGCACTTTTTTTTGGTGCAATGATAGCTTTAATTTTATACAATATTTTTATATTTATTTTTACTAGGGAAGTTGCTTATTTATATTATATTTTACTGATAACTGTTGCAACAATTAATTATTGCTCTTATTCAGCAATGATCTCTTACTTTATACAAAATCAAATGTTATTAGATATTGATGCTTATCTAGGACTTTATTATCTTTCTATCGCGAATGTTTTTGCTCTCTTATTTATTGATAAAATTTTGAATATTGATCGTTTTAAATACTTACACAAAATTAATTTTACACTCATAATTGGGTCTGTTTTATTGATGATTATAAGTATAAAAATAGATAGTTTATTTGAATTTTCTATGTTCTATTTATTGTTATGTATGTTGTATATTCTTTGTTTAATAGTTTTTACTTTATATAAAAAAACTGCTTTAGCTAAATATATTTTAACAGGTTGGACAATAAGTATTATTGGGATATTCTCATTGGCATTGAATCAATATGCAATACCTAATCCGATTGAGTATTTTCCTTATTTTTATGAACTTACTAGCTTTTTAGAAGCGGTACTTTTTTCTATAGCATTATCAGCAAAACTCAACAAAGCTAAAGAGGTAGAAAATTCTCTTAAGACTAATCAATTAATAACAAAAGAGTTACATCATCGTGTAAAAAATAATATGCAGTTTATTATTTTATTGTATCGTTTAAAGTTGTCAAATATTAAAAATGAAGAATTAGATAAAAAGTTACAAGAGATAGAGTGCTCTATACAGGCTATTAGTAAAACACATGAAATTTTGTATCAACATAATGAGTTAAATATCTTAGATACACAAGTATATTTTGAAAATCTTCTTGAAGAGATTAAAAACAGTTACGATACCTCAAAGATAAAAATATCTTTAGTTGTAAATACTACACTTTCATCAAATCAATTAATCTTTTGTGGAATTATATTAAATGAACTTTTAACAAATATATTTAAATATGCCTTTATAGATAATATTGGAACAATTAAAATATCACTTACTAAACAAGAGAATAAAAATGAATTTATTATAGAAGATGATGGCAGAGGATTTGATTATGAAAAAATACCTAATGAGTCTTTTGGATTATCATTCATTGAAAATATTGTAAAAGATGAATTACAAGGTAGTTTTAATATTGATGTAAACAATGGAACAAAAGTAAAAATTATTTTTAATTAAACTTGTATTTATGAGTAACTTATAGGGATATAATAACTCACAATAAACTTTTCATCGTCTTCTAAAAAATGGTTTTTTTCATAGATAGCATAAGGTGGGTTTGTTGTTGTTTCATAGCCACTATTTAAAAGCCAACTAAAGTAAACCCAGTTCATAAACTTCAATATATCTCCATATTGACCTTCAAAATCAAATTTTGCATAAACTCCACTTGGTATGATAAGTGTTGGTAGTGTTGATTCTTTTATCTCTTTATCTACAATGATACAAGCGATATATTGACACTGGCTAAGTGGTGTGATAGTTGGATTATCGTGGTGGAGTCCTAGTTGTTTGTACTCTTTGATATGATTACATAAAAGCCAAGTTTGAAGTTTTTGCCAAGTTTGTTTTATGGATATGTTATAGCCTTTGTGTCTTATATAGTAGGCTCTCATTGTAGACATCTGTACAATTTTTGGTGTGAGGTTTGAGAAGTCAATAGTAGCACTTGAAGCTGTAGGAGATGTTGTCAAAATATCATTGGTGAATTTTTTATATTCCCCTTTTCTCCACTGTTTTGGAGTTATATGAAACTTTTGTTTAAATACTCGTATAAAAGCACCTTGTGAACTGTAGCCACACATTTTTGCTATATCTGTTATAGTTGAGTTTTTATTTGTTAGAAGTAGATTTGATGCTTTTTGTAGTCGTATGGATTTTATAGTTTCATAGATATTTTGTCCGAATTCTTCTTTAAAAAGTCGTTGCATATGAAATCTACTAGTATCTAAATCATGACTTAATTCATCTATATTTATATCTGTATCTATATGTCTGTAGATATAATACATAATATCATTAGCAATTTTTTTGTGTTTTTGAATTGTATCTTTTTTCATAATTTTTATTATAACTAAAAAAAAATTACATTTTGAGCAAAAATAGTTACTTTTATTAGCAAAAATAGTGAAGAATAAGTTTTTTAATTGCTCTATAATTAAGAAAATTAAAAAAAAGGTTTATGATAATGGAACAAAATGAAATCAAGCCTACTGAAAAACGGTCATTTATAAGACAAATATTAGAATCAATAGACGACGAAACTATCTCATTTGCAGGGGGATTGCCTGATGAAAGTTTGTTTCCTATTGAAGATTTAGCAAAAGCTAGTGAACAAGTATTTAAGAACAAAAAACATTTCCAATACACTATAAGTAACGGTATCACACCTTTACGAGAAAAGATAGCAAAGTTTTATAGTGATGAGGGTTTTGAAACAAAACCCTCAAACATACTTATAACTACAGGAAGTCAACAAGCACTTTTCATAATAGCAAAGTATTTTCAAAACAAAGAGATAGTTATAGAAAAACCTTCTTATTTGGGTGCTGTAAATATTTTTAAGATGAATAATTTATCTATGAGACCAGTAGCTTTGGATTATGATGGGATAAATATAAAAGAGTTTAATAATATATATCCCTCTATAAAACTAGCATACTTAATACCAGATTTCCAAAATCCAAAAGGTTCACTTTACTCACAAGAAAAAAGAGATGAGATAGTAAAAACAGTATTAGAACACAAAGGGTATATCATAGAAGATGCTCCTTATAGTGAACTCTATTTTGAACAAAAAGCAAAAAGTATAAGTGCTAAAATCCCTAATTATAGTTTTCATCTAGGGTCATTTTCAAAAACTCTCTCACCAAGTCTTAGAATAGGATGGGTACGGGCGAATGAAGAGATAATAGCACAACTAACGCAGATAAAAGAGACTATAGATTTACATAGTAGTGGTATCTCCCAATATATCTTAGATGAATATTTAAAAGATGAGAATAGATATAAAAAACATTTAGAGCTTTTAAGATATGAGTATAAAAACAAAATGGAGTATTTTATAAAATCTTTACAAGAGGAGTTACCAAACTTTGTTTTTGAGAAACCAAAAGGTGGAATGTTTGTATATGGAAAACTTGAAGGTATTGATACTAAAGCTTTAGTATATAAAGCTTTGAAGAAAAAAGTTGTGTATGTTCCAGGAGTTGAATTTTATCTTGATGATAATGTATCTGATGAGATACGCTTTAACTATACACATTCAACAAAAGAGGAGATAAGCATTGGCTTACAAAGATTAAAAAGTATTTTAAAAGGATGATTAATATGCAAACTATTAAAAATATTTTTTTTGTTACAGTTGGATCATTTTTTATAGCATATTCAACTGTTGCTTTTTTAAATCCAAATAGTATTATCACTGGTGGTGGAGTGGGATTGGCACAACTTTTTTATGCACTTTTCCCAAATATCTCTCTGGGGGCTTGGATAGCTATTATTAGTATCCCATTGATAATTATTGGTATGAAATTTTTTGGAAAAAGTTTTGTAGTGAAAACTTTGATCTCTATAGCACTTATCTCATTGTTTACAGATATACTAAAAGAGGTCTTGAAAATATCACCAACTACCCATGAAACTATACTAGCTTCAATCTTCGGAGGACTTTTGATAGGTTTAGGAGTTGGATTAGTGATGCTTGGGCGTTCCTCAACAGGTGGAACAACAATCTTAGCTGAAGTGATAGCTTCCAAAACAGAATACAAAACATCACAAATCATTTTGGTAATAGATGCTGTGATTATGTTCGCTTCTGTTTTTGTTTACGGGGATGTTGAGAAAGCTTTATTTAGTGTTATTGGGGTGTATGTTACTTCAAGAGTAGTTGATCTTTTACTTTCAGGGAAACCAGCTCAAAAAACTGTAAGTATCGTAGCAAATAATGTTGCAATATTATCAAAACAAATTTTAAGTCAGCTAGGGGAACATGGCACAATTTTGCAAGGGGTTAACTTAAATCAAAAAGATTCAAGAACATTGATACTTGTAATTGTAGATATCTCACAACTGCAACTTTTAAGAGAAATTATAAAAGAGTATGACCCTGAAGCTTTTCTTGTGATACAAGAAGCTTCGGAGCTTTATGGGAGAGATTATTAGTTAAGTTTTATACATTATTGTATTATTTCTTTATCTTTATTTTTTATAATTGTATATTTTTTATATAGAAAACTAGTTTTTTTCTTGTTATTTTTTTATATACTGCTAATTAGTTTTACAATATGGTTTAGTGGTAAAATAAAATTAATGGTAAATGCGGGAAAAATGTTAGACAAATTAATAAATGAAGATAAAATAGAGATACATTTTCAACCTATTGTCTCTATGAAAGAGAATAGGATATTTGCATTTGAGGCACTGACTCGTGCTTTTGATGAAAATAATGACTTTATATCTCCTCTTTTTCTTTTTGAACAGGCACGAAAAGAAAATCGTTCTGTAGAGTTAGATGATTATGTACGAAAATTGGCTTTAAATAAATTTACAGAGTATTATAATAAAGATAATACTCTGTTACTCTTTTTGAATTTTGAAGCTTCTATGATAGATGAAGATATTGATTCTAGTTTTTTACACAATGTAGATAACTGCAATATCCCTTATCAAAATATTATTATAGAGATAAAAGAAGACAGTGTTAAAAATAACTATTCCCTAGAAAAGTTTGTTGTAAAATACAGAGAGTTAGATTTTTTAATTGGTGTGGATGATTTTGGCACTGGCTATTCCAGTTTTGATAGGCTTGCTTTAATTAAGCCAGATATTGTAAAGCTTGATCGATCTTTAATATATGATATTGATAAAAACTACATAAACTCAGAGATTCTTACTTCTATAGCAAATATGTGTCATAAAATAGGTGCTGTAGTTTTAGCTGAGGGTGTTGAAAAGAATAATGAAATAGTAACTTGTATGACAAAAGACATAGATATTTATCAAGGTTTTTTCTTTTCAAAAGCACAAAATAGCATTGATAAAAATATAAATGATATAGTAGTAGATAAAATAGAGATAATTCACAAAGAATATAAACTATTACTAAAAGAGTATTACGAAAAAGAGAAAAAACTTTTAAAAAGATCAAAAAAAATCATTAAAAAAACATTAGATATTTTAAATAGTAATACACAAGATTATAGAAAACAGATAACACAAATAATTAAAAACGATAATCACATAGAAGCGATATACCTTCTTGATTTAGAGAGTGGATTACAAATTGGGGAGACAATTATAGAAGAGATAAATCAAAGATTGTTATACAGCCCTACAAGTGATGGACATGACCATAGTTTTAAAGAGTATTATTTATATACAAAAGACTCAAAAAATAAGGAATATTTAACAGATAAGTATATCTCAAAAGCTACTGGTAATATGTGTAATACATACTGTTTAAAAATAAACTTACAAGAGGCAAATTATATTTTGTGTTGTGATATAGTTGATGAAAAGAATATAATATAAATTATAGTAGATGTTATGAAAGTTTTATCTCTTTTAACATCACTGTTAAATCATTGTTTAAACTATTAATCTTAGCGATGATTTCACTTCTTTGTTTTTCCTCTAGTTTAAATCTTGTATCTATAAATTCATAGATTTTAAAAGTATCTGTAAATATTTCACTCATTAAATCTTGTTTGATTTTATCTTCAATTTTTCCCATGGTGTATTTTCCTATATAATTATATAGGAGTTATTATGCAATATGTATACCTTAAGTATGAAGTTATAATAATTTCTTTTTTAACTCTTCAATCATCGATTTTGTAGCTTTATAACCAGCTTTTATAGACTCCTCTTTTGAATCAAAACTACTAAAACTTTTTGGTTCAAAATCAGGTCTTATAATAAAGTCAGCTTCATTTTGTTCCTCTTTACTTATTTCACAACTTTGTAAACGAAGGGTTGCCATGGCAATATTGAGCATCTCCTCTTTTGGTTTGTTCTTTTTACCACAATAGATATCAACACCTATTACTATATCTGCCCCCATAGCTCTTGTAAATCGTATAGGGATCAGAGATAAGATTCCACCATCTATATAGATATTCCCATTTGAATTTATTGGTACAAAAGCCACGGGTACAGTTGAAGAGGTCTGTACAGCTTTCCCCATATCACCCCTTGTTATCAGTAAAGGTTTTCCATGAGTTAAATCTGTAACTGCAATACCTAGTTTTATAGGGGTGTTTTCTATAGCTATATTATTTGTATTATTTTGTATCCAAGTTGAGAGTTTTTTACCACCTATAAGTCCACCATATGAAAATATATTTATATCTGCTAAATCTTTCTCCTGAAGTGATGTTACGATTCTTTCAATCTCTTTATAGCTCATACCAGTTGCGTACAATGAAGCAGCTATAGAGCCAGCTGAACTTCCAGTAACAATATCAGGTTTTATACCAGCATCCTCTAAAGCTTTTATAACACCCAGATGCATAAAACCTCTCACACCACCACCACCAAAAGCAATTCCTAAAGTTTTATTGTTTGATATCTCTAATTTTTCAATATTTTCTAATGTAATAGCATTTAAATCATCATATTGATTTTTTGAGGCATAATTATTAACTACAAAAAGCACTGCAATAATGATAAGAAGAAAAAGAAAGAATTTTTTCATGCTTTTAAGCCTTTTAAAGTATTTTATTTGTGGCTTTATTTTATCATAAGATTTTATATCAATCAAGAATTATGTTGTAACCATAATGTAGCTTATCCAAAATTTGATAAGCTACATCTAGTTTATAGTTTATGTGATTGTTTCTCGTCTAAAATTGCACTTTGAGTAATACTTTTATAAAAATACGCCAATCCTATAAACATAATTGTTGTACCAAATAATAAATAGAATGCAGAATCCATATTTTTATAATCGTCTAAAGTAATTTTAAAAACAACCATTAAAGTCTCAATTGATAATGCAATAATAATTGAGATTAAGAATTTTCCTAAAACTTTATATTGTCTATCGTTTCCATGGCTAAATGAGTGAAAGATAACTTCATGTTCAAATATCTGTTTTGCCAAATCAAAAATAGCAATACCAAGTGTAACTGATATAATAGCCTTAAATGTTGCTTCAAAAAAATCAAACTCATTTGTACCTATTGACATAGTTAAAAAAGTATATCCACCATGACCAATAAGTACTATAGCTATGATACCTAACATCACAGAACCAAGGATATAAACCATTCTTTTTAATCTGTCATAGGTAGTATTATAGTCAATAAGTTTTAACTCTTCAAGTAAAAATATCAAATCAAAATCAAAGATAAAGTAATGATCACCTTGTTTTTTGACAACTGATAAGCTAGCTTTCCCTGTTTTGTAATGAATGTAAGGATTAGATATATATAAATTATCTTCATCTAAGTCTAATTTCATAAAATAATGACTTTTATCACTATTAATATTCATATCATCTGTATCTTTTCTACAAATCACTGGACTACTTTGTTTATAGTTATCATCTACACTATACAGTAACTGAATATATCTATTATTATCCAAAATATATTTCGAGTTTTTGATATAATCTTTAGGTAATGTTTTTATAACAATTGATATAAAATTGTCAACATTTATTTTATGTTTTTTATAGATGTTTATAACTTCTCTCATGCTATCTCCTTTATAATATTTATCCCAAAGATACGCAAGAATTTCTAAATAAGATATAAATTATCCTATTTAATCTAAATTTATTAGTTTGAAGATTTAATTTTTAAGAATTTGCCTATAAACAATCATATCTGAAAATTTAAAAGAAAGATTTTCATAAAATTTATGTGCTTTATAGTTATCTTTATCAGTTAAAAGAGTAATTCTTTGAACACCTTTTTTAGTTAAATAGTTAATTGTATATTTTAAAAGTTTTGTACCTAGTGATTTTCTTCTATGTTTGGGAGAGACAATCATATCCTCTAAAAATGCAACTGTGCCACCAAGTGCAGTACTTACAGTATAAAGTATATTGACACAACCAATTATTTTCCCTTTTTTCACTATAACAAAAATTTCACCGATATTTTTATCGTTGATAATTTTTCGTAAAGCTTTTTTATGGAGTTTTTTATTAAAGTTAAACTCTACCTCTTGGTTAAAAAGATGATATAAAAGTTTTGTAATATCTTCTATATCCTCTTGTATAGCTTTTCTTATTGTCATAAATTATTTCAGTAGTTTAAATATTGTAGGAGTTACTGCTAAATCGATAGCTTTAAAATCATCAAGATTTTTTAACTCTTTATTTGCTCCAGCTTCAAGGAGAAGTTTTACCATATCCTCTTTTCCAGCACTTGCACTATACATTAAAGCAGTAACACCATTGTCATTCATTTTATCTAGGTTTATTCCAGCCTTTACAAGCAGTTCTACACATTTGTAATTTTGTCCAAAACAAGCATTCCAAAGTGCTGTATTTCCATCTACATTTGAAATCTCTAATTCTGGTTTTGTATCAAGTATCTCTTTTGCTATATCACTTCTAGCTTCTCGAACTGCTTTCATTAAAGCACTATTTCCATGCTTTCCAACTTTGTTAATGTCATTTTTATCGTAATCGTTTTCTTCTAGCCATTGGAGTGTTGTTGTACTAAACATTTTGTTCCTTTAATGTTGTATGATTCTTGAGATGATGAGCAAGATCACTATCCATACTAATAAGATGTAAGTCAAACCAGTGTGGTACTTTCTCTTTATAATATGCTTTTAACATATTGATACCAAATCTATTTTGAGAGAGATTAATAAAATAATTCATCTCTGCTAATACTTTACAATGTTCATCTTTATGCTCTTTTGAAGTTCTATAACCACTTTCATCCATAAGGGTTTCTTCAATGCGAAAATGCGTTTTTGAATGTTCATAAAGTTTGATTAATTTATCTCTATAGCTACTATCATCACTTGGATCTACACTATTAAAGATATCTAAAAATTCTTTATGGAGTGTGTCAATATCTTCATTGTTTAAGAGATGTTTTTCATCTTCAAAGTGTTTCATAAACAGTTACACACCCATCCAATTTTCATGTGTGTGTCCTTTTTTCTTAAACTTGATTGCTTTGTCTAAACTCTCATCAAATTGTGTTAGATTAAACTCATCAGTCAAGTTAGGAACAATCTCTTTATACTCTATCTCTCCATCTTTATTGATGATAAATATTGATTTTGCACAAAGTGTATCATCTACATTTACACCCATTTTTAAACTAAAATCTTTAAAATCACTTGATGTATCAATATTATTCAACGATTTTGTAATAGGATTAGCACTAATAATGTAGATTAATGATTTAGTATGTTTTGTAAGAATTGATTCTAACTCACTTGTTAGGCTTTCTTCATTTGGCATTGTGATAAATACTTGTATTTTATCTGCCATCATTCCTATAACTTTTGTTTCTCCATCATCCATTTTTACTCTTATTGCTGGTGCTTCAGTTCCTATGGCTCTATCTTTTTTTTGTAAAACAACTTTATTATTATCTATCTCTATTTCCAAAGTAATATCCTTTTTGATGATTTATATTAATAGTTCATTATGCAATATATGTACCAATGGAATAGTTTTTGTATATATTAAAAACATAAATGAGTATATTGTAAAACAAATCCGCAGTTACCATATACTAAAACTAAACTCAATATACTCATTTTATACCAACTTAAAAGATAAATCTTAAAATTGATATGACTATATTGGTTTTAAGATTTATCTAAAAACTAAAACTAGGAGAAAATTATGGCAGTATATATAACTGATGAATGTATAAATTGTGAGGCATGTGCAGGTGAGTGTCCAGTTGCAGCAATATTAGAGGATACAAACGAAAAAAATCCAAGTGATGATAAATTTTATGTAAAACCTGAATCTTGTGTTGAGTGTGTTGGTCATGCTGATGAACCAAGATGTGTAGAAGCCTGTCCAACAGAGGGTGCAATTGTATGGGATATGCCATATACTGCTGAATTTAATGAATATTACAAAGAAAAAAATGAAGAGGGTGTTTACAAAATTAGAGAACACAAGAAAAAAGGTCTTATGCTTCCTGAAATAAAAGCACAACCATTTATTGAAGAGATAGCTATGAGAGATAGAGAATCTCATGCAAATATAGGTCAATGGTAAGATGTCTGTTTATATCACTGATACTTGTATAAACTGTGATGCCTGTATTGAGGAGTGTCCTGCAACTGCAATAGTAAGTGCTGATGAGTCTCCACTAGAAGATGCAGAATTCACTTATGTAAAACCAGAAAAATGTATCGAATGTGTAGATACAACTGTACCAAAATGTGCCGATGTCTGTCCTACAGAGGGATGTATCGTATGGGATATGCCTTACACAGAAGAATATGACTCATACTATTTAGATGGACAAGAAAATGGCATCTATAGTATTAGAGTTCATAAGAAAAAAGGGATACTAAGCCCTGCAAATCAACCTAGACCTTTTAGAGAATCTATCTCTATAGAGGATAGAGAATCTAAAATGGCTGTAGAGATTTAGTAAAATCTCTTTACAAATACTATCTAAAAGCCCAGCTAAAGTGTTGGGCTTTTTTTATTCAAGTGAATTACGATATACTTTTATAAGTAAAAAATATATAGGATAGTATAAATATGAGACTTATTGATTTATTTTCAGATTACATTAGAAACAAAAAAGACCTTATTGAATATATCGAAAAAAGAAAAGATATTAATGAAAGAGGTGAGTTTAATGATGATAAAATACGACTTGCTGCACAAAAACTAGAAAGACTAAAAAAAGAATACCCAAAAATCTACGAAGGTATGTATGAAACACTTGAAGAATATTACAGACAAGATGAGGGACACTATGTGGAATATCCAATTAATTTTTTAAAACAAATTTTAATGATGTTTGAAACTCATGTAACTGTTGAAGATGTTTATCAATCCTACAAAAAAGGTCTCAATCACCGCTGTCGAGACGCTTACTAATTTTCAGTAAGCTTTCTATACCAAACAACAAAGATAACTTTGTTCTTGGTATTTATTTAAACTTTTTGGATAGATGATTTCATTTTTCTTCTCAAATTTACTCAAAACTTGACCAGATATAAACCCAACTTCACACATACTATTTAACTGGATAATTGTTTCTATTTTAAATGTAACAGCACCACCTGCAAAGTTTCCTTTTTTTGAACGCTTCTTGATAGTGATTTTTTCTATTTGATTCTCATTGAGAAAGGATTCTAAACTCTCCTTGAAAAGTACTATATTATTTTGTAGTTCATCATCTTCTAATATGAGTTTTTTTATTTTTAAATCAAAATAACTCCCCTCCTCTACTACACTTAGTATCGCATAATTTGATTTTATCTCTATTCCACATATTTTCATATTTTTCCCTCTTATGATTTTATGTTGTATTGTAACTTATATTTTTAGAGAAGATTCATTTCATTGCATATTGCAATCAAAACTATTTGTAAAAGAATCACAACAACAAATTTCCATAGAAATGAAAACTTTTTTATCTTATGTCTAAAAAACAGCATAGCTAAAATAGAACCTATAGTACCACCAATAAGTGTTGAAAGTAATAATTTTAACTCAGGTACTCTTGAGATATTTTTATCTTCTCTTATAGCTTGAAGTTTATCAAAAGAGTAAAGAGTAAATGAAAATATATTAATAACTATCAAATAAAGTTCTATATATGTAAGTGTAAAATCTATATGTACCATTATGCTTCAAATTATCCTTTAATTTTCTATGATATACTACCTAACTTATAATAAAATTGGAGTTTGTATGAATAGTACTATAGTTAACTTTTTAGACAATATTCCTACCTCATCAAAAGAGGAGATATTTCAAACTATTACACAAAATGAAAACATAAAAATAGAGAGAATCATCTCTTATGGACAAACTACACCAAAAGAGTATTGGTATGACCAAAGTGAAGATGAATTTGTTTTAGTTTTAGAGGGTGAAGCAAAGATAAGTTACGATGATAAAAGTATATATCATCTTAAAAAAGGTGATAGTCTCTATATAAAAGCAAACCAAAAACATCAAGTTACATATACTTCAAATCCTACAATTTGGTTAGCTATCTTTATTACTAAAAATTAATAAACATCTCTAGTTTATCTTTGTTTAAAAGATTATGCTCTTTATCTATGATTTTCAAATCTTTAAGCTTTTTAAGTATTCGAGAGAGTGTTTCTGGTGTCATATGTAGCTCTGTTGCTATGATTTTATTTTTTTTATTTTTAAATACTTCTGGATTATCATGGATATAAGAAGCTACTTTAGTTGTGGCATCAAAGATAAGACTTCTATTTAAAAGTCCATCCATCCCTTTTATTTTTTTTGTCAAGGACTTTGTTACTTTAAAAGATATTTTTGCATTTGTTTGAAGTATTTTTAAAAACTCATCTTTTTTTATCAAAGCAAAAGTTGAGTCTTCTACACAGATACAAGTAGCTGGAAAATTAAACCCCTCAATACTTGCCATCTCTGCAATAAGTGTAGTTCCTACAAAGTTATGCAAAACTATCTCAGTCCCTTTTGGATCAACTTTATAAACTTTTGCAAAACCATCAATTAAAAGATAAAAATACTCTGGGGTATCCCCCTCATAAAATACAATATTGTCTTTTTGAAAATTTTTTATAGTTGAAATCTTTACTATTTGTTCTAATTCATTATTATTCAGCGTGTTAAATAAATCTAATTTTTGTAGTTGTTGTATCATAGTGTAATAGTAGCTGATATCTCTTTTTAGGTCAAGAAAAAAGTCTATTTTTTAATTTTAATAATCCTAATTTAAATCCACTATATCTCATTATCTTTGCTAGTTTTTTCCAATACGGTTTTTCATAACAAGGATTTGGGCATTTTCTACATCGAGGTTTCTCTTCATGAGGACATTCAACTAACTTTTGTAAAGAATAATCATATTGCAGTTGACACTCTTCACATAGATATGTAGAAATAATAAAAGTTTGATTTTTATAAATGATAGGTTGCTCTATTTGTTGTTGGTTATGATGTTTATCTTTGCAATAAGTTTGTAGAAAAGTTTTTAATGTTTCAGTTTCGTTTGCAAACTTCTCTACTGTCATATGACAGTAACTTTCGATATGTCATTTTTATAACTTTGAGCTACAAAATTAGCTGCTAAAATCATATCTAAAATATTTTTCTCAATTGTTTTTGAATCTAAATATTGTGTCATATCTTTTATTAATATAGCACTCTTTCTCTCTATGAGTTTAACACTATCATTTAAAGATATATTTCCCTCCTGCAGGACTCTTACATACCAGCCAGTTGCACTGTGTTGTTTAATAAACTGTGAAGCACTAGGTGAAAAGACAGCCCCAATTTTCCAACATGGTTGCCTTGGTTGGGTTACTTGGAGCTGAACCTCTCCTATACTATAAATATCCCCAACACAAACACTACTCTCGTCTAACTCATTGAGTAAAATATTTGCAGAAAAGATAGCAATATCTATAGGCTCATCGAACTCTTTTTCATAAGCTTGACAATGATTTGTTGAAGCTATTAAAAGTGCTTTATCAACTCCTCCATGATATCTACTATCGGCTTGTTCATCTTCTTTTATACCCTCTTTTGAGATATATGCAGTTGTATAAGCTTCACGCTTTATATATCCACTTTGAAACTCTTTGCTTTTTATTTTGTAAGATTGTTTTTTACCACTAAAAATATATTGTACTTCTACATTTTTCATTGTATTGTAATAACCTTCTCTTTATTTTTAAAAATCTCTTCAACTCTTTGTTGCCAAATTTTACCAAATAGTATCTTATCATCTTGTGTTGCAGTTTGTTTTAGAATTTTTTCCATAAGTTGTGGTTGGAGAGGATTGATACCAATACTACTTGGATTATAAACTACCTCTACAGTTTTACCTGTGTCTAGCCTTTGTAGTTTTACATCTGAAGTTATCTCTGCATTAAATTGCATCAAATCATGTCGAACATAATTTCCACCAATACCTTTAAAACCAAACTGCTCAGTTGCTCCTGTAATTTGAGTAAATACATTTGCAATCACACCAGCAACACCATCTTTACAATCTTCTTTAAAAGCTACAAAAATCTCACCTCTTTTAGGTAGCTCATCTTTATAGAGTGCTTTTAATCCAGCTTGTGCCATCAAATATGCCCCAGCAACTGTAGGACAACTATGCCCTGCACTTTTTACTATATCTAAATAACTAAACTCCATCACGCCATTTTCAGAGATACCTAAAAATTGTGAAAGGTCATCTTTTACTGTAATGTTTTCAATTTCTTCAAAAAAAGTTGGATAATTCATCAAAATTCCCTTATAATATCATATTGTGTCCATTTTACATTAAAATATAGACTATATCATTGACCTAAATCAAGGTAAAAAAATTAATTATAAGATAGGATGTAACTATGATTAGTATAACAGAAACTATTAAAAAAATTAACCTATTTGCACATTTAGATGATGGTTCTTTAGAGAAATTGGCTTCAATATCATATTTATCAAAATTTGAGAAAAATTCTATTTTATATTATGAATCAGATTCTGTAGATAAAATACTTTTTTTAATTACTGGTCTTATAAAAGTATATAAAATTGACAAATATGATAATGAGATATTTTTATATTATGTTTACCCAAACAGTATGATATCAGAGTTATCTAATATAAACCACAATCAAATTAGATGTTTTTCAAATACAGAGTTTATAGAAGATAGTCTAATGCTTGCAATAGATTTTAAAAAATTTAAAGATGAATTTTTACTTGGGAATGAACTCATTGTAAAATTTATTGAAGAGATTATTTATAAAAATCAACAATTACAGTGTATTGTCAATCGAGAATTAGTATTTGATGCTACTTCAAAAGTTGCTTTTATGCTTTCTAATGATTTAGAGATGTTCAATCAACTCAAAAGAAATCAGGTTGCTTTAATGTTACATATACAACCAGAAACTCTCTCACGAGTTTTAAAAAGACTTGTGAGAAATAAAACTATAAATGTAGATAAAGGAATTGTCATGATTGAAAATCTTGAAGAATTACAAAGTATCTACTTAGGAGTATAACCATGAAAAATATCAGTGTAAGTCAAAAAATAAAAGTACTTGCATCCCTTTTAATCTTAACTATTTTTACAGTTATAAGTATCACTATATATCTAAATCAAAAGAATATAAAAGATGCAACAATAGTAAATATAGCTGGTAAACAAAGAATGTTAACACAAAAAATCACAAAAAATATTTTTTATCTTTACCAATATAAAACTGATGACTTTTCAGAACTTGATAATGCTCTATCTGAATTTAATCATGGACTGAAAACTTTAAAAGATGGAAATAAACTTTTAGGTATCTCAGCAGCTCCAACCCAAGATATCAACAATCAAATATCAAAAGTAATTATTCTTTGGGATAGTTTTGAAAAAAATACTAATAATTTTAAAACTTCTTTAATGCAAAATGACATAAATCAGTTGAACTCCATTTTGAAATATATATACAAAACAAACAATAAATTATTAGCAGAAGTGGATACCATTGTTACTCTTTACACAAAACATATAGAACAAAAAACAAATTTTATAAAGAATTTTCAATATGTATCATTCTCTTTACTATTTATTTTTGCCTTATATGCTTTGATACAATTAAGACAGATAGAAGCTCATGCTAGAGAATTTATCGCCAAATCTAAAAAAATAAGTTCTAATGATTTAGAAAACATTGAACTTTTAGATATGAATGGTGAAACTGAATTTGTAGAGATGGCTGATAATTTTAACTGTTTTATACATAAAGTTTCAAGTGCTATGGATTACTCACAAACAGCATTAGAGCAATCAAAATTAGCATCACAAAAACTTGAAAGTTTGACTGATGAATTTAGTAATATAATAAATGAACTTCAAAATAGACCAGAGATTGCAAAACAGTTAGATAAAAGTGAAGATATTGTTATAGAATCAACTGAAGACTTGATAAAATCTACAAAAAAATTACAAAATTTAAAAGATGAACTTGATAAACTATTAACAAGTTGTAAATCAAATATATAGCTACATTCTAGCTATATATTACTCTTCTAATATTTTCTTTATCAATATTTCTATACTGATCATAAATTTTTTGATATTTTAATCTATCTTCATAAGAAATAGGTACTCTTATAGATTTATACTCTACAAGTTTATCTTCCTTATATACTCCACTAATTGTAGCATGAACCCAATAATATCCAGTGTCTTTACGCAAGTTTTTTACTACACCTGTCCACTGTTGTTGATTTTGAAGTTTATTCCACATATCTTTAAAAACTCGCTTTGGCATATCTGGATGTCTTACTATATTGTGTGTTTGTCCTACTAATTCCTCTACACTATACCCAGATATATTTGCAAATGTTTCGTTTGCATATGTAATCACACCCTTCAAGTCTGTTCGTGAGATTATTAGCTCATCTTGTGGTACAATTGTTTCAATAAGAAATTCACTTTGATTATATTCCATAGTTTTTCCTTTTATTGCTAATCTATTTTGTCAAATTCTGCAGCAAAACCTTCTAAATCTTTTTTCTTCAAGTCACCTCTATAGATAATATTATCTAAATCTATATTATCATCATTTAACATTTTTGGTACTGCATCTGCATTGTCTAATACTTCCATATGTTCATTGAGTTCATCTTCACTATAAGCCATTTGCATATCAGCTGCCACAACATGTGGTATAGCTTCTATAACTCTTAGTTTTTCTAGCTCCTCTTTTACACCCTCACCTTCAATAGTGATGATAATTCGTCCTTTTTCATCGTGCATATGATAATCACACACTTCACAAGCTTTTAAACTTGCCACAACTTCATCTAGATACTTTGGTACTGTTTGTACTACTATACTTGAAATATTCATTATTAACCCCTTAGTTTAATTTATAATAATTTATTGTTTGACTATCACTGCTTACAAATATCTCTTGTTCATTTATAAACAGTATTTGAGTAAGTGTTGCTTCTTGAGCACTTAAATTGTATAGGTATTTTTGTGTCTTAATATCAAATACTAAAACCTCATTTTTTTCATTGTATGCTACTGCTCCAAGTTTTGCATTTGGACTTAAAGCACAGGCATACAATAAAAAATCAAAATCTAAACTATATGCACTATTTTTCATATATACTACAGCTTTTCTATCTTGTCCCGCTGTTAATATAATCCCTTTTTTAAAATCAACTTGATACACTCTATCAAGATTTAATGCTTTTGGTTGATTTATAATCTGACCGTTTTTTACTTGTAAAACTCTTACTATTCCACTTTCATCTGTTGTAGCAAATCTTTTTTTATCTTCGCTAACCATAAAGTGTGAAAATGATGAATGACTCACTTGAATAAGGTAATTTTCTTTTTTCTTTTTTGTATCATATAGTCCCACTTGGTTACTTAATAAACCAAATAAAACTAAATCAGATGAGATAAAACTTGCTTGTTGTATAAACATCTTGTTATCAATGCCAATAATTTTTTCTAGCTTTTCATTTTCATAAATAAAAATATTTCTATACCCTTTCATCCCTTGAGATACTATCAATATTTTATCATCTATTAGGTCTATTGAATATATCTTTGCAGGTATTACATCTCCCATAAAATCTTTTATATTAGGCAGTTTTATAGTTTGTACTTTATGATTTGAACCTATATCAAAAATCTCAACAGTTCCATTATCTGTTCCTGCATAAAGTTTTCCATCTTGAAAAACCATACTTTGAACTGTACCTGTTGCTTTTAATACTTTTGCAGGAGTTAAATTTTGTAAAGCAAAAAGATTTATTGCAAATAAGAGTATAAATAGTTTTTTAGCCATTTGGATTAAACCCACTTACATCTTGTTTTTCTTCATTTATTTTATCTATTTCATCTTGATACTCTTTTTGAAGCTCTGCCATTTTGTCATTTAAATCTTGATAGCTTTTTGGAGATAATGTTTTAGATTTACTCCAAACTACTTCTATATCAGCGGCATATTTACTTCCAAGTTCTTCTATATTTTTTTTATACTCATCAAGATTTTTACATACTACTGTTGTCTCTTCTAGAGTATCTGTGAGTTCAATAAACCAATTCCCGAAACTATCTTCATCTACATATGATATAAATTTAACTGCCATTTTTAATCCTTTATAACTATAGCTTGTGCTGGACACACACTGATACAAAAACCACATGAGGTACACTTGTCTTCGATGATACTTGGTTTAAATATTCCTAAAAATTCAATTGCATCATCCAAGCAAGGATCTTTACAACTAAAACACATTGTACCATGCCAACTCATACACTTCAATATATCTATCTCTATTGTTTGTTCTATGTTTTTTTTATATTCAACTTTTAAAACTTCATGTGGGCAATTTACCGCACATGCATCACAATAAGTACATCCACCAAGAGTAAAATCTATTTTAGGTGTTTTATCTTCTTGTATTACAATAATTTTCTCTTCACAAAAAGTGCTACAAATACCATCGCATTCTACACACTCTTTAAGAAAAGAATCATTGTCTATATAATATGGTGGTCGTACCACTATCTCTTTTTTCTCTTTAGATTTTGAAGAAAAAAGAGAACTAAAAAGTTCTCTTCTATCCATCTTTATTCACCAAGTATTGTATCTAAACCTTCTGTTAGTTTAGAACCACTCCAGCTTGATTTTGAAGCTCCATCTTTACTTGTAAAATCAGGACTAAATGTATTTTCTACTAGTTGCCCAACACTCTGTGGTGCATGACATTGACTACAGTTAAATCTTGCATTTACTAAAGTTGATTCTTCTTTAATAGCAATCTCATTTTTCATATTATCTATACTTTTTTCAAACTTATTTCCATCAAACTTATGATGTGGCCTAAAATTTGTAAAGTGAGATTTTGGAATTGGTGTTGCATTCATCCCAACAGCAACCTCTGGCATATGACACCCTACACATTGATTATTATCAATTTGAATTGGTAACATTCCTTCTGTATCATGTGGTATCATAGGTGGTGCATCTTGAAATGCTCTTTCTATAACTTTACCACTCCCTGCATACTCTGTACTATATTTTGTTTCATCAGGTGTTACTACATTTTCACTATATAGATCAACTTTTCTTAAACCCAATGATTCCTCACTTACCATTTTAGCAGGCTTTACCTCTGTCGCTTTTTGTGGTGTATTATTACATCCAGTCAAAAATAAAACAGATCCAGCAACAACACTTAGACTAATTTTTACTATTGTTTTCATAACTCATCTCCTTAGTTTTTTGATTTATTAAATCTCTTATTGAGAAATTTAAAGCATCATCGTCACAAACTTCTATACATCTTGCACAATTTGTACACTCGCCACTTAAAACCTGTTCACTTGATTTTCCAACCATAAACAACACTTGATTTTCAGGGCAAACCTCTTTACACTTCATACACAGCGTACACTTTTCCTCTTGGTGCTTAACTCGAATAAGGCTAAAACTTCCAATGATAGAATAAAATCCACCTAATGGACAGATATGCCCACACCAACCATTTTTTAAAACAAAAAGATCAAATAAAAATATCACTACAATAGCAGCCCATCCAAATCCCATACCAAAAATAATACCTCTATGTACCATCGATATAGGAGAGATAAACTCAAAAGCAGTTACTCCAAATCCAACAGAGATAATAAGACTAAGTGCAATAACCCAATATCTCATATTCCTAGTAGCAGGTTGTTTCTTTTGTATTTCATTAAATCCTAATTTTCTTCGTAAATAATTTGCACTATCGGTAATAATATTTACAGGACAAATCCATGAACAAAATGCACGACCACCAACAAGTCCATACAATAAAACTGCAACTAAAGCTCCTAAAAATACATTTGAAGCAATCAAAGCCCCAGCTGCAAACATTTGTAATACAGCATAAGGATCACTCATAGGAATCGTCCCTAAAATCAGTGAAGAGCTCAAGTTCCCTGTAATAAAAGTCCATCCCCAAGCATTTGCTCCAAAATACAATGTCATTAAACTTATTTGGGTAATTCTTCTTAAAATTAAATATTTATTTTTAATCATCTAAAAGTCCCCCCATATCATTTAATGAATCTATTGCTTTCTCACTACTTAACTCTGTTTTTGTTATTTGACTTGTAGCATTTTCAAGTCGCTTTTCATCATTTTTATCCCAACCTTTAATATAATAGTCTCCTGCTTTCCCTAAAGCTACCTCTCTAGGAAGTACAAAAATAGAAGCTTTATCAGTTACACAAGCTCTCTCACAAAGTCCACATCCTGTACAAAAATCACTATCAACTACAGGCTTTAAAAAAGCATGTTTACCTGTTCTTGCATTTTGTTCATATTCAACTTTAATAGCAACATCTAATAAAGGACACGCTCGATAACAAGCATCACACTGAATACCCCAATATGCAATACAGTTTTTTGTATCAATAACTGCTGTTCCCATCTGTGCCATATTGATATCCAAATCTCCACTTGTATTACTTACCTTTTTAATATCCAATGCATCCGTTGGACATACAGGTACACAAGGGATATCTGTACACATATAACAAGGAACTTCCCTTGGTGTAAAGTATGGTGTTCCCATTGGCTTATTATCACCAGGTGCTGCTAACTTTAATGTATCAAATGGACACGTTTCTACACACATACCACATTTGATACAAGTTTTTAAAAAATCCTCCTCTTCCAATGCACCAGGAGGTCTCAACATCAATGAGTTAGCAGTTACTTCATCTACATAAGCACTCCAAACTAACCCACCTAAAGCTGCTACGCCAGTAGCTCTCGCAATTGTTAAAAAGAATTTTCTTCGTTCACTCATAATTTCTTTCATATCTTTACTTTTTGTTTTTTAGAAAGCACCTCTCAATTAAGAGAAGTTACTTCAAATTTATGCTTGGTAAATTTTTACTGCACACTTTTTAAAGTCTGTTTGTTTTGATTGTGGACAAGTTGCATCAAGACAAACTTTATTTATAAATACTTTTTCATCAAACCAAGGAACAAATACTAAACCACGACTAGGTCGATTTCTACCTCTTGTTTCAACTCTTGCTTTTACTCTACCTCTTCTTGATTCAACCCAACAAAGTCCACCTTGTTTAAGTCCCTTTGTTTTTGCATCTTCAGGATGCATATAACATAAAGCTTCAGGAACTGCTCTATAAAGTTCTGGAACTCTCATAGTCATAGTACCACTATGCCAGTGTTCAAGTACCCTACCTGTACATAACCATGTGTCATACTCTGTATCTGGAGTTTCTGGTGGATCCATATATGGTCTTGCAAAGATTTTTGCTTTATTTGTTAAAGCTTTTTTATTTTTATCTTTAATTCCATTTAAATCTCCAAATGGTAATGCTTTTGCTAGTTTTCCATAAAATGCAAAATCAGTATGCCCAGTTTCTTTTCCATATTTTTTAGCATAAGGATCATATTTAGTATTAAATCTCCATTGAGTTTCTTTACCATCTACAACTGGCCATTTAAGCCCTCTAACTCTATGATATGTATCAAAATCAGCTAAATCATGTGCATGACCTCTACCAAAATCTGCATACTCTTCAAATAGATATTTATGAATAAAGAAACCATATCCTGTAAACTCTTTACCATCTGAACCTATCACTTTTCTACTATCTCCAAAACACTCAGAGTTATCATATCCTTTTTGAATTGGATCATTGTGATCTAATTCATAACTTCTTGCTCTATCATTTGCAAAAAGAATATCATACATAGTAGTATCTTCTGTATATCCCATTTTTTTAGCTTCTGATATTACATCTGGAAGTTTTTGTTTTCCACCTGAACTTAGGATTGGTTGTTCACCCCATAAGTCTTTTACTGTAAATCTTTTTGATAACTCAACCCATTGCCAAGTATCAGACATAGCATCTCCTACAGGAAGTACTTGCTGTCTCCAATGTTGTGTTCGTCTTTCAGCATTTCCATACGCTCCCCATTTTTCATAGATCATAGCAGATGGTAAAATCAAATCTGACACTTTTGCAGAAATACCAGGATATCCATCAGAAGTTACGATAAAGTTATCCATCTCTCGAGCTGCTTTAATCCAATGTTTTGCAGATGCTGTATCTTGGTATGGATTACATACATTTACCCAAGCAAATTTTATAGTACCATCTTCGATATCTCTATGAATTCTCATAATATCTTGATGCCCTTTTGGATTTAGTGTACCTTTTGGAACTTTCCATACATTTTCGACTATCTCTCTATGTTTTGGATTTGCTACCATCATATCAGCAGGTAATCTATGACAAAATGTTCCAACTTCTCTTGCTGTTCCACATGCACTTGGTTGCCCTGTAAGTGAGAATGCTCCACTTCCTGGTTTTGCTTGTTTGTTTAGTAAAAAGTGAACATTGTATGCAAGTGTATTTACCCAAGTACCTCTTGTATGTTGATTCATACCCATAGTCCAGAAACTTACTACCTTTCTATTCTTTTCAACATATAGTTTTGCTAAAGCTTGAAGTTTTTTCTTGAACTCTTCAATATCTTCATCAGGATTTCCTTTAGATATCTTTGCAACATAATCAACTGTATATGGATCTAAGAATTTTTTATACTCTTCAAAAGATATCTCCCAGTGTTTTAATCCAGCTGGTTTATTCTCCATCATATCACCCTCTTTATAACCAAAAGGTTCTAATGCTGGTGCTTCAGCTTCTGAAACAACTTTTCTCATCTCTTTTGAGATAGTTTCCATTTCAAGGTCTGTATATTTACCATCTTTAATAGATTTTTCATCACTTCTTCTCATCCCATATCCTGTATTTACAGGTTGTGAACAGAAAATCATATGTTTGTTTACAAAATCCCAATCAATAGACTCAGGATAATTATATACAATCTCTCTTGCTATGTAGTTCCAAAGTGCCAAATCAGTATTAGGTGTGAAGATAATCTCCATATCAGCTAAATCTGAAGTTCTATGTCTATAAGTTGAAATATTTACAACTTTTACTCTCTCTGGATCTGATAATTTTCTATCAGTTACCCTTGACCATAAAATAGGATGCATCTCTGCCATATTTGAACCCCATGATACAACTGTATCTGTAAGTTCTATATCATCATAACAACCACTTGGTTCATCTATACCAAAAGTTTGATAGAAACCAACAACAGCAGATGCCATACAATGTCGTGCATTTGGATCAATAGCATTTGATCTAAATCCACCTTTCATCATTTTTTGAGCTGCATACCCTTCCATAACTGTATATTGTCCAGAAGCAAATATACCTACCCCTTCAGGACCACTAGCTTTAAGAGCTTTTTTAATATGCACTTCCATCTCATCAAAAGCTCTTTCCCAAGAAACTGGTGCAAATTTACCATTTTTATCAAATTTACCATTTGAATCAACTCTTAATAATGGTGTTTTTAATCTATCTGCACCATACATGATTTTTGCATTGAAGTATCCTTTGATACAGTTCAATCCTCTATTTACAGGTGCTGCAGGGTCACCCTTAACAGCAACTATTTTACCATTTTTTGTAGCCATCATAATACCACAACCAGTACCACAAAATCTACAAGCAGCCTTATCCCAACGCCAATCAGTTTCTGCTGTATTTGCAGCAGCAGTTAACTCGGTTGGTACACTCATTCCAACAGCAGCAGCAGCTGAAGCAGCAGCTGAACTTTTTAGAAAATCTCTTCTTGAAAGTGCCATATTTTCTCCTTTTATATATGTTTGTTCTTAAACATCCAAATTTTATCACTATAAATAATTAATTATCTTGACCTTAGTCAAGTTTAGTAATTATTAAACTTTATACTAGATTCACTTATGTATAACTTTAAAAGAGATTTTAAAAATATTATGTACTAAAAGGAAGAACAAGCGTAAATAAAGCACATTTAGAACTATTTTCAACAAAAATATTTCCTTTTAGTTTAATAGTTACAATTGAGTAACAAATATTTAATTCTAACCTTATATTTATACTTTATGTTTTATTAACTATTTTTCATACTAATAAGTAATTATATGCAATTGATATAAGTCATGTTTTTTTATTCTAAATAACTATACAATTCTACAAATTAAAAACCAAACACTTTTAAATAGGTCTCCTAAACATATAATAAAACACATTTTGGTTTTTAATTTGATATATAAATATTGACTTTAAAGGCTAATCATGACTTTTCATACTCAGAAAAACCACATTCCAATTAAACAACCTTGGATAGAAAAATTTACTTCTCAACCACATCAGTTATTTTTTACATCAAGTGTATTATTTGCCATAATGGTAATGGTATTAACAATATTATCTTTAAATGGAACTATAACATCAGAATTTACTACTATTCATAGTTTTGGCTTGATTTATGCTGTATTTACCAATGCTTTTATAGGTTTTTTAATAACTGTAATTCCAAAATATACGCACTCTAAAATAATAGATAAAAAACACTATTTACTACCGTGGATTATATTACAAATTAGTATGATAACAACTCTTATTGGATTTGAAACTATAGGAAAAATAACTTTATCGCTTACACTCTTTTATATAAATTTTATCTTTTATCAAACTATAAAAAAGGGAACATCAATAGCAAAAAAAGAATCTATTGTTTTAAACTTTCTCCTTTTTATTGGTGCAGTATTATTGCTATGTGAAATTTTATTTGTTCAAAATCTCTCACAACTTATATTTTTTGCATATCTTTTAGCACTTGTTTTTACTGTTGCACAAAAAATGATACCTGCTTTTTACAGTGGTCAAATGAGTATGCCACTTTGGAAGAAACCAAAGTATTTATTAGAAGTTGCAATTTTATTACTCTTTTCATTAGGTATTGCTGTGCAATTTGAGATGATTTTATTTTTTAAACTAAGTGCTTTTTTATCAATGATATATTTTGGATATATTGTACTCAATCTCAATATCTATAAAAAAACACCCCCTATTTTGGCAATTTTAGTTTTATCATTTATTTGGCTTGAGATTGGGTTTGTCTTCTTATTTATAGAATCTATTTTTGAAGTTTATTCTTTAAAATTATCACTTCATATTTTTGCTATAGGTTTTGTAACCAATCTTTTAATAGGTTTTGGAAGTCGTGTAGTTATGGGGCATGCAGTACCTGCACAAAAGATATTTGCCGATAAGATTACAATATTTTTATTTCTTTTAACACAAATACTTGTTCTAAGTCGAGTCTTAGCTTCATTGTTTTTTGTTTTAGAAAGTGATATTTTTATGAATATATTATACTTTAGTTCATTTATATGGATAGTCTTATTTATAATTTGGACTTTACGCTATGGAAAAATACTACTTAGGTTCAATTAATTATACTTACTTAGCTAGATTCAGATAATGGTAATTCAATATAAAAAATTGCACCCTTATTACTGTTTTTAGCATAAATATTACCATTCAAACTTTCTTTGATAATTTTAAAACTCATATGAAGACCAAGCCCTGTACCTTTGTCTTCATTTTTTGTTGTGAAATAAGATTCAAATATTTTGGGTAAAACATCTTCTGGAATTCCAAGCCCATTATCTTCTATTGTCAAAATTGCGAAACCATTACATTTTTTTAAATTAATTTCAATCCAAGGATCTTTTACTTTTTTTTCTAAAATTGCATCTTTAGCATTATTTATAATGTTTATAATAACTTGTTCTAGTTCACCTGTTATTATTTTTACTTTTAAAGGTTCTACTTTCTCAATGTTATTTTTAAGTTGTATATAATTATTTGTTAAAGTTGCATTTACAATACATAAAGCATTATTTACTCTATTTTGCAAGATATCCTCTTTGTATTCTTTTTTATCTTTTAGGAAGTTTTTAAATATATCTATAGTTTCAGAGAGATATTGAGCAGTATGTTCTATGTGATTTAAATTTTTAAAAAAACTTTGATCATCTAATACTCCATGTTCTTTCATTACTTTTAATCCAGTAGATGATGTTGTAATAGCACTTAAGGGTTGTCTCCATTGGTGGGCTATATTACCTATCATTTCACCCATGGACGACATTTTTATTTGTTCTTCAATTATTTTGTCCCGTTTTTTTTCATTTGTTATATCCCATATAAGAGCACAATAATTTGTTACTTCTTTCAATTCATTTTTTATAACAAAAATAGATACATTTTGAATATATCTTTTTCCATCCTTTTTTTTATTAATAATTTCACCCTTATAAAAACTTTTTTGAAGAAGTTGGTTCCATATTTCTTTATAAAAAGCGATATTGTGTTCACCTGATTTTAATAAAGAGGGGTCTTTTCCCAAAAGCTCACTTTTTTTATATCCTGTTACTTTTTCAAATGCAGGATTAAGATCTATTATTTTATTCTCTTTGTCAGTAATAACAATGCCTTCATGTGCATTTATAAAAAATTTAGATTGTAAATCTATTAAATTATCTTTTTTATTCAGCATTTCAGAAAAATCTTGAAATTTTAACCTAATCATTTCAATTACCGGTTTTGCAAAAAAATGTGCTACAAAAAGTATAGTTAAGATGGTTCCAATTAAAATAAATAATTCTCTTCTGTGTAATTCTTTTGTTTTATCTTCGCTTTCTTTTTGAAAAAGATTAACAGCTGTATCAAGTTGTATTAAAATTATTTGTGATTTTTCATAAATTATATTTGATTGTTGTTCAGTAGGATTTTCTAAAAAAGAATTAATTAAATCTATATAATTCATTACATTCTTATCAATACTATCATTTTTTCCAAAATATAACTTTTTTGCATCTGATGATAAATTTTTAACTATATATTTATGATTTTTTTCAAAAACTTTAATGATTTTTTTGAGTTCTTTAATATAATTTAATTGATTGTCTTGAATAAATTTAGATGTAAGAAAAGCACTTTTTTGAGAAAACATTCTTTGTTTACCACTCATATTAATCAACTTTGCATAATAACTTTGCGAGTCTATAAGTGCATTCATGGTGTAATAAGCAATAGAAGTACAAAATACTAATATTATAAATATAATAGAATATGATTTTAATATTGATAAATTCATTTTTTATGTTTCCAATCTTTTTTTAATCAATTTTTTAGATATCAACTTGTATTACTTTTTATTTATTTGTCCTTAAAATTCTATTATCATTGAGATATATTATTTTCTTCTCTCTTAAAATCTCCAGTTTTCCCACCACTTTTATGTTCTAGCTGTACATTTGAGATAACCATACCCTTATCAATTGCTTTTACCATATCATAAATTGTAAGGAGTCCAATAGAAACTCCTGTGAGTGCTTCCATCTCTACCCCTGTTTGCCCTTTAAGCTTTGTAGTAACAGTAAGTTTAAATCCTGGAAGGTCATCTAGTTGTTCTACATCACAATTAATTCCACTTAAAAGCAGTGGATGACACATAGGGATAAGTTCTGGTGTTTTTTTAGTTCCCATGATAGCTGCTACTACTGCTGTTTGTATTACAGGACCTTTTTTATTTTGATTTGATACTACATTAGCAAATGCTTCGTTACTCATAGAGATAATTCCACTAGCAACGGCTACTCTTGTAGTATCTTCTTTAGAAGAAACATCGACCATCTTTGGTCTATGGTTTTGGTCTAAGTGTGTTAGGTTATCAATCATGTTTCTTTCTTATTCTTGTGAATTCATAATAACTGTATAAAAAACTTTATCTTCTAAAAAGCACTCTTTTGCCATATATCCATCTTTTAATTCTAAAAATGGCTTTAAAGTCTTATTTGAGGAGACTACTAAACAATCATTACTTTGCAATAAAGTTTGCCCTATTTGAATATTGTGCAATATCTCCTCTTTTTGAAGATATATCCCTTCAAAACAATAATGTGTACCCTCCTCTTGTTTTACTTTATAAAAATCTACTGTTGATTCAAGTAGTACAGATTTATTTGTATCTTCTACTGTACCACCACTGCATAGACAAGCTCCTGTTCCACAACCTTCCATCTTTTATCCTTTTTTGTTAATTTTGAACAATTCTATCTTTTTTTGTGTGATTTTAGATTGACCCATATCAAAAATTTTGCTATTTATTGTAATTCATAAAGATATGTTGCTATTTTTTCTAAAGTATCTTTGTCATATCCAAGCTCTGGCATAAGCTCATATTTTTCTATCATATCGTGCATAATTGAACCTTCATGTGATGGTTTATAAACCCAATCTACCATATAGTTCACAAACTCTTTTTTATCTTCAAAAGCTTCATGGTATCTCTGTTGTATTATTTGTAAAGATGGAGCTGAGATACTTTTTGTTTCATGATGACAAGTGATACAGTTTCCATACAAAAGTAATCTTCCATACTTATCTGCATATGTTGAAGTTATTAATGTTGCTATTAAAATCAAGTGCATTACTTTTATCATATTTATCTTTTACTATTAAATTTAATATCTATAATACTATCTTAAAAAAAATAGTTTGTATTTGACCCATATCAAAACAAAATGTATTTTTTTTTTATAAAATAACAAAAATCAAAAAAGGTAATTATGAATATTAATTTAATGCAAATAGCAACAATACACTCTCCTTTTTGTAGTCTAGAAGATATGCCTATACAACCAAGAGGGGCAAAAGACACTTATGCAACTATAGAGTTTAAAAAAGAGTATCAAGAGGGATTAAAAGATCTAGAGGGATTTAGTCATATCTACTTAATCTATTATTTTCATAAAGTTTTCAATCATGAACTAACCGTCATCCCTTTTAATGATGATACAAATACACCAAGAGGAGTTTTTTCTACAAGAACTCCATTACATCCAAATCAAATAGGGTTAAGTGTAGTAGAGCTTATTAGCGTAGAAGAGAATATTGTAACAATTAAAGGGATAGATATACTTGATGGTACTCCACTTTTAGATATCAAACCATATATTGAAAACTTTGATAAGATTGATGACACAACAAAATCTGGATGGATGAAAGCAACCAAAGATGACGTAGAGATAAAACGATCTGATAATAGATTTATCTAAATAATGTGTCAAAATTGACCAAAGTCAAAGATAAATGAGAGATTTTTTAATAGAATTTTATAAACAAAAAAAGGATTTAGAATGAAAAACATTATTTCAATTGGATTATTAGTAGGATTAGTATCTACTATAGCGTTAGCAGATGGAGCAACAGCATATAAAAAATGTGTTGCATGTCATGGTGCAAATGGAGAAAAAGTTGCTTTAGGGAAAAGTAAAATTATCAAAGATATGACAAAAGCAGAAGTTGAAAGCTCACTTTTAGGATACCAAAATGGAACTTATGGTGGAGCGATGAAAGGTCTTATGGCTGGGCAAGTTAAAACATTAAGTGCCTCTGATATCAAAGATATTGCTAATCTTATAGGAAAATAATCCTTAGCTTATTACATCTTCTAAAGTTGTATTTCTAAACATATCTGAAATAGCTCTTTTAGGAGATGTCCACTTATCATGTAGGACACACTTTTTTCTTTCATCACATGGTCCATTTCCAAGTAAACACTCTTTTTGATGTAAACTTTCTTTTACTGCTTCAAGTATATCACCTATTGTGATTTGAGATAACTCTTTTTCAATACTATAGCCCCCTTCTCTACCTCTTGTAGAAATAATAATATTTGCCTCAACTAGTTGAGTCATAATTTTTGTAAGATATTTATATGGAATTGAAAGTTTTTCTGATATATCTTTTGCATTATATTTGTTTTTTGAACCATTTTGTACTATAAATGTCACTATTCTAATTGCATATTGAGAAGTATTATTAAGTTTCATGGTAGTCCTTTTTCAAAATTTTAGTAGTATGCTATTGCTATAAAAAATAGAATAGTTCCTAACCAAACTGTAGGAATAAGTCTATATTTTAACCGAACTTCACTTAAGCCCATAAAATATTCAATCACTAAATAACCTTTAAAAAAAGTTGTGATTAATAATACACAAACTAAAAAACTACCAATTATTTGTAACCATCCTAATAAAAATGCAAACAATGTAAACAGTAGTAACCCTATCCATACTTTTGTAATATTTGCCATATTTTACCTTATTATATATACTAATGGAAATAAAACAATCCAAAGTAAATCAACCATATGCCAATAAGAAGCTCCTGTTTCTAATCCTCTATGTTCTTTTTTTGTATATAACCCTACTTTTGTATTTAGATAAAGGTTATATAGGATTATCATTCCTAAAACCACATGCATAAAATGAAATATTGTTAAGATAAAATAGAACATAAAAAAACTATTTGTACTTAAATTTATCCCTTGTGAATATTTATCACTAAATTCAATGATTTTTATAATTAAAAATACTCCACCAAGTCCAATAGCTCCTAGTAAATAAACAGAAGCTTTTTGAAAACTTTCTTCTGTATTTATAGTTTTGATAATAGTAACTGCTTTAACGACAAAATAACTACTTGTAATAAGTAAAATAGTATTTACCAAGCCAAACCTTTGATCTAAAAGAAGTTGTGATGCATTAAAAACTTCTACTTGCCCTTTTCTAGAAAAGGCAAATCCAATAAAAAATAACCCAAAAGTAATTAACTCTATATATATGATAATCCATATGGAAAAATCTCCAGGTGGATATAAAAATTTTTCTTTATTCATAGTGTATGATAATATAGTTTATTTAAATACTACCTTAATATAGAATTAAAAATACTTTCGCTACTATTTCATATACTACTTTAAAGTAGAATTTAAAAAAGGGGTTATTTATGACTGAACGAATTACGAAAAGTATGGCTAAAAATATCTATTATGGTGGTGGATTATTCGCATTATTAATATTTTTGGGTTTATCTTTTGATACGGTACAACAAATACCAGAACGCTCAAACGAAGTGAATATGACAGAATCAGTAGTTGCAGGAAAAGCACTATGGGAGAAAAACAACTGTGTTGGGTGTCATACACTTATAGGTGAAGGGGCATATTATGCACCAGAACTTATGAATGTATTTAATAGACGAGGTGCTAGTGATGAAGCAACTTTTAAAGGCTATATGCAAGGGTGGATGGCAGCACAGCCACTTGATACTCCACATAGAAGAAAAATGCCACAGTTTAATCTAAGTACTGAAGAAGTTGATAGTCTATCTGACTTTTTAATCTGGACATCAAAAGTAAATGCCAATGAATGGCCACCAACTATTGAAGGATAAAGGAAATTTATGAAATATAGTTCACAAGCGGTCGCAAAACCGTATTTTATTTTTGCATTGGTTCTTCTTGCTGGAGAGATTTTATTTGGTTTGCTTATGGCAATACAATATTTGTATGGAGATTTTTTATTTCCATTAATTCCTTTTAATGTATTAAGAATGGTTCATACAAATTTACTTATTGTGTTAATACTTTTTGGTTTTATGGGAGCTACTTACTACCTAATCCCTGAAGAAACAGAAAGAGAACTTTGGAGTCCTAAATTAGCGATTATCACTTTTTGGGTATTCGCAGCAGCTGGTGTAGCTACAATCTTAGGATATTTATTTGTACCTTATGCTACTTTAACAGAGCTTACTTTTAACAACCTACTTCCAACAATGGGTAGAGAATTTTTAGAACAACCACTTCCTACAAAACTAGGGATTGTGCTTGTTGTAGTTTCGTATATTGTTAATACTGGTATGACTGTATTAAAAGGGCGACGAACTGTTATCACTACTGTTTTAATCACAGGACTTGTAGGACTTGCAGTATTCTTTTTAATTGCATTTTATGTGCCTGAAAATCTTATTATAGATAAATTTTTATGGTGGTTTACTGTTCATTTATGGGTAGAAGCTACATGGGAACTTATTCTTGGTGCTATATTAGCATTTGTACTTATTAAAGTAACTGGTGTTGATAGAGAGCATATTGATAAATGGTTATATTTAATTATTGCTATGACTATGGTTTCTGGTATTTTAGGAACAGGTCATCACTTCTTTTATATGGGTGCACCTGAATATTGGTTATGGATTGGTTCTATTGCTTCTGCTGCCGAACCGTTGCCATTTTTCTTGATGATTCTTTTTGCTTTTTCAATGGCAAAAGATAGAAAAATAGAACATGATAACAAAATGGCACTAACATGGGCAAAAGGAACTGCTGTGATGGCATTTCTAGGAGCTGGTGTATGGGGATTTATGCATACTTTAGCACCTGTTAATATGTTCACTCATGGTACACAGCTTACAGCTGCTCATGGTCATTTATCTTTTTATGGTGCTTATATTATGATTATCTTTACAATAGTATCGTATGCAATGCCAATTTTAAGAGGTAGACCACATGGAAATTGTGCAAAAGCACAAAGCTTAGAATTAAAATCTTTTTGGATGATGAATATAGGAATGGTAGGACTTACACTAGCATTAACAACAGCTGGAATTATGCAAATTCTTGACCAAAGAGTTGGAACTGAACTTATTGGTTTTATGGAGTCACAAGCTTCTATTGCTGGAGTTTATACTGTTCGTGCTTTCTTTGGTGTATTGGTATTTGCAGGACTTATTACTTATTTTGCTAGTTTCTTTGTAAAAGAGGAAGCAAAATAGATTATGCTTAGCTATTTTTTAGAGTTTGAAGAGAGTATTGGTAAAGTTTGGGATAAATTCTTAAATAAAAAAGTAAATAAATTCCATGAAGAGCATAGAGTTTATTTAACCGATATTTCAAAATCTCTTACTATTTTTCATCACCTAATGGGTGGTGAAAAAGCCAAAGAGATACAAACAACTGATAAACAATTTATAGATACCTCAAGAACATTTTTAGAAAAAATATCTTTTCTTGGACGTGATTTTTATCTTGCTTGGCAAGATGAAAAATCTCTCTATTTACCTGCATCTTTTGCATATTTTCCAAATAAAGAATACAATGAACTATTATATTATTGGCTAGTAGCTATGATGTCAAAAGTTACTTTAAATGATACAAATATAATAGAACAAAATAGTCAAGCAACTTTCTATTTAAAAAATAGATACAGTGGTTTTAATAAGTTTTATCTCTATGCAACACAATACTTAAGTACACAATTTGAACAATTAGAATTTATTAAGTCTTTTGATAAAGAATATAATGAAGATTTAATAAATAACTATCCAAATCCTTTATGGATATACCCTCCCCTCTCTTCTAAAAATAAAAAAAACACTCAAGAGAGCGAAGAGGAGGAGTTACAAAGAGCTAAAGAGAAAGAAAGAACAGATACTTTAGAGATGAAAAAACAAACAAATCAAATAGATGACACAAAAGAGACAAATGGCTTTTTGGCTTTTTTACCAGAATCTTTGATGAGTATTTTTGAACAAGTAAATGTTGATAGAATGGAAGATGATAGTTTTGATGACAATGCTTTGTATCATGCTGAAGATTTAGATGAGATAACTTTAGGGAAAAAACAAGCCAACTTAGCTTCTAGAATTAAGATGGATTTGGATTTACAACCTGATATGAGAGAAATATATCCTTTAGGTAAAGGACATTTGATTGATGAATGGGATTATAGAATAAATAATTATTTGATAAATTATGTTCGTATAAAACCACAAGTTACGATAAATGTTATACCAACAGAGTTACCAAAACGATTGAAAAAGACTGTAAAAAAAATCCAATCAGAACTTGATTTACTAGAACTTGATAGAATCAAAAATGATAGGTTGCCTTATGGTGATGAGATCAATATAAATACATGGATAGATTATAAAGGGCATCAAAATAAATCCACACATCATCAAAATTTTTATACAACATATGAGAGAAAAACAAGAGATATGGCTACACTTATTTTAGCTGATGTTTCCCTCTCTACAGAAGGTGGGATAACTCAAGATATGCGAATAATAGATGTTATTAAAGATGGCCTTATGGTTTTTAGTGAAGCACTGGAAAAATTAAATGATAAGTTTGCTATTTATTCTTTTTCATCACTACAAAATAAAAAAGTGTATTTTAATATTATCAAAAATTTTAGAGATAAATATGATAATCTTATTCGTGGAAGAATTGATAGTATGCAACCATTTTATTATACAAGATTAGGGGCTGCCATACGAGAGTCTACGAAAATCTTAGATAAACAACAATCACAAAATAAATTATTGTTAATTATTAGTGATGGGAAACCAAATGATGAAGATAGATATGATGGACGATATGGGATAGAAGATACAAAAAAAGCTATTGAAGAGGTGAAAAAAAAAGGGATTACCCCTTTTTGTATCACTATCGATTTAGAAGCAAAAGAATACCTTAGTTATCTCTTTGGTAGAAACGGTTTTGCCATAGTAAAAGATGGTCAAAACTTGCCAAAAGTTATACCAGAAGTATATATAAACTTAACAAAATAAAGGAAAAATATGTCAGATATATTTTATGTAGCACAAGGAAATGAAATAGAACTTTTTGAAGCAACAGCTAAGATGAATTTACCAGTGCTTATAAAAGGTCCAACAGGATGCGGGAAAACTAGATTTATAGAGTATATGGGTCAAAAACTCAATCGAAAAGTATATACAGTTGTTTGTCACGATGATTTAAGTGCTGCTGATTTGGTTGGTCGACACTTAATAGATGAAAATGGTACTTTTTGGCAAGATGGACCACTTACAAAAGCTGTAAGAGAAGGTGGAATTTGTTATCTTGATGAGATAATTGAAGCGAGAAAAGACACAACTGTTGTATTGCATTCACTAGCAGATTATAGAAGAGTTTTACCAATTGATAGAACAGGGGAAGTTATAGAGGCACATCCTGATTTCATGTTAGTAGTTTCTTATAACCCTGGTTATCAAAATGTTTTAAAAGGTATGAAACCAAGCACAAAACAAAGATTTATCTCTTTGGAATTTACTTATCCAAATGAAGATATTGAAAAAGAGATTATCATCAAAGAAAGTGGTATAGATGAACAAACTGCAATAAAACTTGTTTCAATAGCACACGAAATAAGAAAACTTGATGATACAGATATTCAAGAAGCTGTATCAACTAGACTTCTAGTGTACGCAGCAAAACTTATAGTACAAGGATTTGATCCTTATGAAGCTTGTATTCACTCTATAGTACAATCTTTAAGTGATGAAGATGATGTTTTAAAAGTATTAGAAAAACTCATCTCTTTACATTTTGTCAAACACTAAACATAAGTTGCGATAAAAAGATGATGATAATTACAAGTATAAAAGGTACTAAATGACTTTTGAAAACCAAAGGTTGTATTCCAAAAAATACTTGTAGAATTCCACGAACTCCAAGCCATAGACCTAAAAAAGCTTTGATACCTAATACTATTTGAAAATTTGACAAACCAGTTTCTTCAATAACTCCAAAGTTTACATACAATAAATAAACTCCTGAAACAACAGCAACAACCAAAGCTTTTGGCACAACTTTTCGCACATATTGCATAAAATACTCTCGTATTTTTGAATGTTCATCATCACTTAAATCTCTTTTCATTTTTGCTAAAAAAAGATTATCTGTAAATAAGAAACCTCCATAAATAAACACTGAAAATATATGTACTAATTTTATAGTAAGATATATCATACTACTTTCCCCTTTTTACTCTTTTTTATATGGATAAACAATATCTTTTAATATCAAAATAAAAGATATAATAAACAAAATATCCATCACTACACTATTTGGATAATCTAATACCCAATAAGCAACTGGTAAAAATATTACTATTGGATATTTTACAAAATAGAAGAAAAATATCAAACTTCCATAAAGTTTTTTCAACAACCTATCCTATAAGTTTTTGTTTCACTTCTTCTGTAGCCATAGAGATATTCCAAACAGGTTCCCAAACCACTTCAACTTCTATATTTTCAACCTTTGGTAACTCTCGTAAAACTGCTTCTTCTACCCATTGAACTATCATCTGATGCAAAGGACAAGCTTTTGTACTCAGTGTCATAACTACTTTTGCGTCACCTTTTTCATCACAAGTTGCATCATAAATAAGTCCCATCTCCACAAGATTAAATCCTACTTCTGGATCATTTACAGTTGATACTGCTTTAAAAATTTCTTCTTTAGTGTACATTATTTACCCCTTAAAATTTATCATATATACAATATCTTTTAGTAAAAATATTGCCCCAATAACCATAAAACTACATCCCGCTTTAAAAATATCTTGTAAACCAAAAATCAAACTAACACACACCAAAAGAAATCCTACAAGATGAAAATAAAATGTAAAATTTGCACTTCGTTCTGGCACCATATCTGCTAACATTGGAACTTTTTGTTTTCCTACAAGTGGAGAAAATCTCTCAAACCAAATCAAAAAAGGAACTATTTTGTACAAGTGTCCTACAATTAAAGAACTTACAACACCAAATAATACTACAAAACTAAAAAGCTTCAGGATAGTTTCATTGTCTATAAAATAATAACTAATTGCTAAAGCTATAGATGCAAAAAAACTAACCATAAAATAAACTATATAATAAAAATAAATATCTTTTTGCATTCTAACTCTTGTAGCATATATCAAATATATTTCATAAAGATATAAACTAAAAGCCACGATAGTCAAAATAAACCCTACTGCAAACAGTGATGTAAAATGAAATAACTCCCCCAATACCACAACAACTACAGCACTAGACAATATCCCTATACCATAATGTAAAAATCGTACATCAAAAGAGTGTGAAAGCCAAAACATAGGGATAAGTATGTAACTCATTCCCATAATAGTAACTCCAACATATCCAAAAAATACAAGAAAAATATGTATTCTTAACAAACTTTGAAAATCTACACTAATAAATCCACTAAAACCAAATGCCATCAATAGCCCAGCAATAAGTCCAAAAAGTAAAAACAAATTAGAGATAATCACACTCAAAGAGATAAAACTTTGTTTTTTTACTTTTAAAAGAGTCATAAATGTTTCAAATAAAAATATAGCAAAAGATATAAAAGCAATAACTCCTCCAAATGACAAAAGCAAAGGATAGTTATAAAATCCAAACACCATCATAATAGTAGCTATAAAAAGCAAGGGATATATCACATAATATAACTCAACTGCAAAATGCTCTACTTCTAAAACAACAGGGACAAGCTGTGCCATTGCACCAAATATCCCCATCATCACAAAGCCTAATAAGAAAAGATGAACAAAAGACAATACAAAATTATCAGTAATTGTCATATTTGTTACATCATAACCAAATAAAAAAATAATAGCAGCTATAAATATCACCAAAGAGATGATAAAAAAAGGTGCTATTAGCTTAAATGGTGGAGCAAATTGTTGTGAAATTGCCATGATTAAACGCTACACTTTTAACCATTACAACTATTTTGAGAAAAATCAGTAGCTTGATTTATCTCACTTTTTTTACTAAAAATAACACAAGCTCGCCCATCTTCTAAAGTAGTCTCTTCAAAATCAAATTCACCTTCAACCTTAGGGAAAAGTCCCCCTGGTGATTTGTGATTTATCATCATAAGTTTTTCACCTTCTTTTAAAAGTTTAAGTCCTATCATTGCATTTACCATAGGTTCTGGTGGTGGCGTTTTACTTGTATCAAAACCATAAAATTTTATACCATCTTGTACAAACTCATAAAAAGGTACAGTTGCACCTACTTGTTCAATAGTTAAAGCATCATTTGGAATCATTTTTTATCCTTCTTTTAATTTATATAATCATATCTATTTTGACTATACTTGACATTGATATATATCAATTTTAAAAGGTGTATTTATAAGTTAAGTTTCAATCTTACTTCGTATCTAAATTTATACTAAAATCAGCACCAAACTGATTGTTTTTTACACTTAGTATTCCATTGAAATTTTTTTCTATAATTGTTTTAGCCATGTATAAACCAATTCCAGAACCACCTTTTGTTTCTTTAGTTGTAAAATAAGGTATAAATATTTTGTTAAGAATACTTTTTTCTATCCCTCCTGCGTTATCACTTATTGTAATACTTATTGTATTTGCATCTTTGATTATTGTAAAACTTATTTTACCTTCACCTTTTTGTAAAGACCCCTCTTCATATTTTTCAACAATTTGATCAATTGCATTATTTGTTAAGCTTAGAACAACTTGTTTAAATTGTCCATAAAATCCAAAAAAATCTATATCTATTGTATCACTAATAATCTCATTTTTTATGGTATATTTATAGAATACACTTTTTTCAATATTTACAACATCTTCTATTGCTTTGTATATATTAAATGTTCTTTTTTCAGTATCTTGTCTATAAAAGTTTTTAAAATCTTCTACTGTAGTGGACATATGTTTTATAAGAGTAAAACTTTCTGTGAAATATTCGTTTATAAGTTTATTATTAATCCCCATATCTTCCATATCCAACTGCATATTTTCTAACTGCATTGATAAAATTGTAAGAGGTTGTTTCCATTGATGCGAAATATCACTAAGCATATCACCCATCTCTGCTAATTTTGCTTGTTGTATCATCATTTGCTCTTGTTCTCTTAATGCTTCAACTTGAAGTTTCACCTCTATATTTAATTTTTTATTTAATTTTTTAAGCTTTGAATGTTTTTTATAAACTTCAAATATAGCGGGTCTAAAGATAAATAATCCCTCAAGAATTATTGTAATGAGTGATATTATAAATATTATTTTTTCATAAAATAATAATTTTTTAATTTTTAACTTCGACATATCTTGATAAGTCTGAGTGGTATCATCATAAAGATTTAAAAGCTCTCTTCCATACTCTTCTATCTTTAATAAGTTTTTTTCTTCTCTATTATCAATATATATTTGTATACTATTTTTAAATTGAAGATATTTACTATTAATACCCTTTTCATTTTGAAATAAATTTATTACCTCTTGATTCTGAAAACTAACTGATTTTTTATCACTTAATTTTGCAACTAAATAGTTGTTATTTAGCTGGAGTAATCCTAACTCTTCACTTATCAATTTTTTTAAATAATCATTTTCTTTTTTTGCTGAAAAATTATTAACTAAATAAAGTACTTTTTGTGTATACATTCTTTGTTTTCCACAGCTGTTAACTAATAAAGAGCTATCACTTTGCATACTAATTATAGATGTTAAAATCACATAAGAGATACTTACCATACTTAATAGTAAAAATAGTGCAATTATATGGTTTAATAGTAGTTTTTTTTCTAATTTATCTCCATTTTTAAAAATATCCAAAAAATTGAGACTAGTCATTTTCAGTATACTTTCGATAAATTTTTAAAATATCTTCTATTGATTCTAAAAACATATCAACTATTTTAGGTTCAAACTTTTTTCCTTTTTCCTTTTTAATAAAATCAATAGCTTCTTCTATAGACCAAGCTTTTTTATAACATCTATCATGAGTTAAAGCATCAAATACATCGGCAACAGCTATTATTCTACTGTATATATCTATCTCTTCCCCTTTTAAATTTTGAGGATAACCTGTTCCATCCCAATTCTCATGATGTGAATAAGCAATAACTGCTGCTATTTGTAAAATATCTCTATTTGAGTTTTTAAGTATCTCATAGCCTATTTTAGAATGCTCTTTTACAACTCTATATTCTTCATCACTTAGTGATGATGGTTTATTTAAAATATGATCAGGAATACCAATTTTACCTATATCATGTAAAGGTGAAGAGATTTTCATAAGCTCCATTTGTTTGTCATCAAGCCCATAAGCTTTCCCTATTATTTCCCCATATAAAGCTACTCTTTTTAGATGATTTGAGGTCTCTTTTGAACGACTCTCTATCAATGTTCCTAACATATATATAACCGTTTCTTGTGTTTTTTGTATCTCTTCATTGAGTTTATAGACTTCAGAAACATCATAACTTATTTCTAATACTTCTAATAGTGTTTGATCATACTTATATATAGGTATATATGTAGATTCAATATAGCTTTTTTGGTTTTGATTTTCATAAATAATTAAATTGTTAAAAAAATTATCACTTGAAGATGTTGTATTTTTTATAACATCAAAAGAATTTATCTCTTTTAATTGGTTTGCTAAAGAATACATTCCTAAAGTTTTTGTAAACTTATTATTTGTAGTTATTATTTTTCCATTTGAATCAAATTTTCTAACTAGATTTGTTTGATTAATTGCATCATTGTATTGTTCAAGATAATATAATATATCCTTGAAATTATTTTCTTTTATCTTGAGTTTATTGACTATAAACTCATTGTATAATTTAACTTCTTTTATACTCTCAATTTGAGTTGCATAATTTTCTAAAATCTCTATGAGTTCTTTTATGCTATAGGGTTTTGGCAAAAACCTATCAACTCCAACATTAATAGCTTCCATTAAGTAGTCAGCATCATTAGAAGCCGAAAGCAAAATAACAATTATATCTTTCTTATAATCTTTGACTTTTTTTGAGAATTCTATTCCATTCATTAATGGCATTCTTATATCACTTATAACAATATCAACTGTAGAAGTAGATATATATTCATATGCTTCAATTGCACTTGTAAATTTTTCAAACTTATTACAATACCTTGAGATATGATTATCCAAATGTTTAAGTATCATCTCCTCATCATCAACAGCTACCACATTTAATTTATATAATGATTTTATATCCATTGATTAAATCCTTTATTTACATATTTCTAAACAATTAAACTTTTATAGAATCACCCTCCCGTAAAATAAAAAGCTCTACTGGAGACTTCAGAAGTTGTATCTATATTATTATTTGTATTGTATGACCACTTATTTTTTTCTGGTTTATTTTTTACAACTGTTTTTAAAACTTCTTCTAATCTTTCATCAGATTTTATAGCACTTTTTATATTTAACGAATCTTCAAAATACAAACAAGGGATTAAATCTCCCTCAGCACTAAGGCGTATTCTATTACAACTTTTACAAAAACTATCATCATAAGGTTCAATGATACCAAACACAAAACCACTCTCATCTTTGTATAGTTTTGCAGCAGAACTTTCTTTTTTTTCTATCTCGTCTATGAGATGTTTTTTTGATATTTCTTCTAAAACATATTTACTTGGTAAAGTTTTTAAATATGATGTAGCATTTTCATTTTCCATATATTCTATAAATCGTATTTGAATACCTCTTTGTTTTGCATACTCATACAATGAAATTATTTCGTGTTCATTAATATCTTTCATCATAACTGTATTGATTTTTACAAATAATCCCTCACTAAGTGCTGCTTCAATTCCACTTAAAACTGTCTCTAAAGCATCTTTTTTTGTAAGATACCAGAAGGTTTCTTTTTCAAGTGAATCTAGAGATATATTAATCCGTTTAAGACCTGCATTTTTTAATTTTTTAACCTGTGCTTTTAATAAAAATCCATTCGTAGTAAGTGCTAAATCAATATCACTTTTATAATCATAAATCATTTTAATAAACTTATCTAAATCATCTCTAACAAGTGGTTCTCCACCAGTTATCCGTATCTTTTTAACCCCATTGTCAATAGATACTTTAATAAATTTAAACATCTCTTCATATGAGAGAAGCTGTTCTTTGGGAGTCCACTCAAATGGTTTCTCTGGCATACAATACTGACATCGAAAATTGCATCTTTGTGTTACAGAAACTCTTAAATAATCTACTTCTCTATTATAACTATCTACTAACATAATAATACTCCTAGTATTAAAATTGTAGAGTAAATAAAAAAGTATTTCTTTGACTTATGTCAATAAGTGTTATTATCGTTTATAAAGAGAGTTAGTTTTGATTGTCCCAAACAAGTTGTTTAAAAGCTTTCATAGATGGTTTATCCATATTTTTCATCATTGCTACCCGTAAGTTATGGATAACCTCTTCATACTCTTTTTTGGGTTTAATAGGATTATCAGTTCTAGACATAGCTATGATTTGATGCACCTTTTTATCAAATGGGGTTGGGTTTTTATCTACAATACCATCATATACAGAGATAAATAAATTATAATTATCATAGTCCATTTTACATGAATCATCAAGAATTTTCAAAGCTAAAAGTGTACAGTAATGTAAATCTACCTCGTTAAATTTTTCTGTTCTTGCCCACTCATATACAGTGGAGAGATCATCCATTTTCTTTCTCTTTTTTAGCAGGTTTACTCTCTTTTACATATTCTAAAATTACATCGGCAACACCCTCAATAAACTCTTTTGTAATAATACATTTTTCAATATCATTTGATGCTGGAAGTTCATATTGAAGTGGAAGCATGATTTTTTCTATAATACCTCTAAGTCCTCTTGCCCCTACACCTTTTTTCTGTGCTAGTTCTGCTATTGTTGCTAATGCTTCATCATTAAACTCTAAATCCATACCATCAAGTTCAAATAGTGCTTGGTATTGTTTAATAATAGCATTTTTTGGCTCTTGTAAAACTCGTATTAAATCTTCTGTTGTAAGTTCATTAAGTGTTGCAATTACAGGAATTCTTCCTATAAACTCAGGTATTAATCCATACGAGATAAGGTCTTTTGATTCAACTTCATCAGTTATATCTGCAAAGCTTTCAGTCATAAATCCCATCACTTTTTTTCTATGTTTTTTCTTTTGTTCATCATCACCAACAAGACCAACAAAAGCACCACCACAGATAAAAAGTACATGTGTAGTATCAAATAAAACTGTTTCAGTAGTTGAGCTTTTACGACTCCCTTTTACAGGAACATACACCTCTCCACCTTCAAGTATTTTCAAGAGTCCTTGCTGAACACCCTCTCCACTTACATCTCTACCACTTGTTGCACTTTCACTTTTGTTTGCAACTTTATCTATCTCATCTATATAGATAATCCCTTTTTGAGCTCGCTCCACATCAAAATCAGCTGATGCTAAAAGTCGTGAAAGTATAGACTCAACATCTTCACCCACATACCCAGCTTCTGTTAAAGCTGTAGCATCTGCAACTGCAAATGGTACATCCATAATCTTAGCCAATGATTTTGCCAGTAGTGTTTTACCGCTTCCTGTTGGACCAATAAGCATAATATTTGATTTTTCTATCTCTACATTTTTGAAAATTGGTTTATCGATTCTTTTGTAGTGTGAGTATAAAGCAACTGAAAGTACTTTTTTCGCATCACTTTGACCTATTACATAGTTGTCAAGGTGTTCTTTGATTTTTGTAGGAACAGAAAGACCTTTTTGAAAATCTTCTTTTGCTTTTTTGAGTTCACTTTTGTGCATAACCATTGAGCAGGTTTCTACACATTCATTACAGATATGTGCATTTTCTGCACTAAATATTTTATTTACTTCTTTGACTGTTTTACCACAAAAGTCACAGATCAATTCTTCTTGTTTCATTATAAAGCCTTTTAGAAGGTATTTGGTATTTCAATGCAAATATCATTCCGCTAGGTTTTATAAGTCAACTATCCTTTTCTGTTTAACTCAGCTGCAATATCTTCAATAGCTGGCAAACTTCCCTTTAACTCTTCTGGTACTATATGAGTTAATTGATATTGTGATATTCCCATTGGTTTATGTATATCACTTAAACTATATTCTACTACAACCTTATCTTTACTCTTACATAATAATATACCAATAGTAGGTTTATCCTCTTTTGTTTTTATCTGTTCATCAACGGCTTTAATATAAAAGTTTAGTTTCCCTGCAAACTCTGGTTCAAAATCAGCAGTTTTTAACTCAACTACAACATAGCAGTGCATTCTTATATGATAGAAAAGCAAGTCAATGTAAAAATCTTTTTGACCGACTTTAAGATTTTTTGTTTTCCAACAAAAGCAAATCCACTTCCAAGTTCTAATAAAAAACTTGTGATATGTTCCAATAAGCCTGATTCGAGTTCTTTCTCTTTGAAATTTTCACTTAGAGTTAAAAAATCAAAGTTATATGGGTCTTTTATAAGTTCATAGGCTAAGTCTGATTGTTCTTTTGGCAAAGTTACTTCAAAGTTTGATATAGCTTTTCCACTTCTTGTATATAGATCACTCTCTATTTGATGTACTAAGACACTTCTACTCCAAACCATTTTCTATGGTTTTGTTTACATAAAAAAGTGCTTCTTGGGTATCTTTACATTTTGAGATTATGGTTCTATTATGTCCCCATGGTATTATTATTAATTGTGGCACAAGTTGTGCCACAATTGTAGAATAACTTGTTCCACTTTTAGAATAAAATAATACCCAACGACGGATATACTGTAAATTTGCTTCTGAAAATCCCTTCATATCAGGAAACTCACTCATCAAATCATCACTTAGTTGTTGTAAAAATCCACTTCCCCAAGTGCTGTTTTTTTGTTTTTCAACTATCTCATTGCCAAGTTCCCAGTAAAACTCTAGCAATACTGTATTTACTTTTATAGAAGCTTTTATTTGAGCTTGTTTTAGTTTAGATTTCAACTCTTTTAACCAAGTGTTATATTCACTTGATTTGATAATACTATTCATCTTATGTCACCTTGATATTTTTTATTATCATAGCAAGAAAAAATGGTTTTATTTAAAAGTATTGCATTTTGTTATGTTAGACCTAATTCTTCACTTATATCTTTAATAAGTTTACTAAGTGGGCGTTTGTGTAGGTCTTCATTCAAATATATTCCAAATAAATCTTGTTTTATCTCTTCTTGTGTTTTTTGAGTCAAATCCGACAACTCTTTGATTCTACTATCTGGATATTCTCTTCTTTTTTGGATCATCTCTACAACTTTATATTTATGGTAATCATATCTATTGTTTAAATTTAAACTTTCTATATATTTATCATATTTATTTGCATAATGTTCTATCAGTTTTATATAAAAATCTTCTTCTTTTTCTATTTGAAGATTTGGATTTGAAATAAATGATTTAAACTTTACTTTTTCATCAAAATCAAAATCTTTATTTGTTGGAGAAAACTTATCAAATGGTATCTTTGAATCTTTTACTTTACTATTACATACATAACAACTTGGTACTAAATTGTATAAACTCAATGCTAAAAAAGGATAATCTGCTTTTTCTAAAACATGGTCTAATGTAAAGGCATTTTTTGTTTCTTTACCCTTTGTGAATTTATTTATAAAATCAGTATTACAATAATAACAAGTATGAACTTCCACATTTTCTTCAAAAAATTTTGATATTTTTGGTTGTAGCTTTGAAATCAAGGGAATAAATTTTGTTGTTTTTGCCTTATCATAATTAAAAATTTTCTTTACTGTATTATCATTTTTATATTTAGTTTTATGAAAATCTTTTATTTCTACTATCTTGTCAAAATCTCCGCAAAGAATCTCTTTTAATTCATAAATCAAAGTTTTTTTATAATGCTTGTTGTAATACTCTTCAAAAGTTAAACCTTTAAATTTATCGGCTTTACTTTTTGCAATTATTTCATAGTAGCTATTTTCTAAATTTAATGAATATTTTATTTTTAACATTTTATTTTTCCAATAACTCTATTTGAGCTTTTAATCTCTTAACTTCTTCTTTTTTTGCTTCATCATTTCCTAAAACTATCTTCTCTATTTCTATCAAATGATTTTTTATTATTTGTTTTAAATAATCATCTCCAATAATTGATTGAATTTGCCAAAATTTTGTTTTATACTCTTTTTCATAAATTTCTTTTTCTTTTTCTCTTTGAATTTTGTTTTCTTCGTTCATTAATTTTTTTTCTAAGAGTTCCTCTTGATATTTTATAATTGATTGAATTTTATCTTTCGCAAACTCACCCATAAGCCCATCTTTCATAAAAAAACCATGAGATAAAAGAGTATGAATATTTGCTCCAAATGTTTGTTTATCTTTAAATGGATATTTTTGTTTGCCTTGTTTTAAAAACATTACATTTTCTTTTGGTAAATCTGAAAGAATAAAGGGAGAGTGAGAATTAATTATTATTTGTAATGAGTTATGAAAACTTAATTGTTCTAAGCCTTTATTCAAATCATAAATAAATTTTTTTTGTACATTAGGATGTAGTGTTAATTCTACTTCATCAATCATTAATATTACATTTTCATCATTAATCTTAGCTATTTCTAATGTATAAAACAATTCCACAAATGACTTTATAATAGTTTGTTCACCCGAGCTTAGATGATTTAAGGAAAGGTTATTACTACTTGAAAGTATCTCAACAGTTAATAAATCACATTCTTTTTCATCATTTAAATATTGAAATCCTAACATTATAAAATAATAAATATCATCATCTAAATTATCAAAATTAATAATATCCTTGCTATGTTCTACTAAATATATGATTTTTTCTTTATTATTTTTATAATATTCTTTATTCAAATTTATAAACCTAAAATCTATTTCCTTTATTATTTCATCATAGTTTTTAATGATATTCTTTTTCTGTCTTTCATCTAATTTGAAAAAAATACTATCAAATAAAAAATCTGACTTTAAAAAACTAAAATATTTTTTCTTTATTTTTAGTAGAAATAATATTTTAACTAAAAGACTTAGTCTCAAATTCTTTCCTATAGTTGTATTACTCTGTAAAATTAAATTATCATATTCTGTTCTATATCCTTGTTTTCCAGCAATATAATAGTGATGAATATAAGAATTATGATTTTCAGTAAAATCTAAAAAATTAGTATTATTAAAAAATAAAAGTTTTAACTTTCTAGTATCAAATTCTTTTTTATTATATATAAAAGGAGACTTTGTTTTTAATTCTAAATGTTTCAATGATGTTCTAATATGATAACTATTTTTTGTTTTACCTGCGACTATAGAGTATATTTTTTTACCTTCTTTTAAAAATAAAATTATATTTTTATATTCATATAAACATTTATCATAAAACATTTCTTCTGTTTTTTTATCAAATTTATCAAAAATCTCAAAAATTGCATTATTTATTATTTCATGAATAGTGCTCTTCCCACTTCCATTCTCCCCAACAATAGCAGTAACATTAATATTATCAGGAAAAATACTTACATAATCATCATTTTTATCAATAGTAAGTTCATTCCTATCTTCATCATATTTACACTCAAACCTAGGAGAAAAATTAAATCCCTGATTCTTAATATTTTTATAATCCTCAACCCATAAATAAACTAACTCCATACCTAAATTTCTTCTAAAAGCTTATCAAAATCACTTATATATAATTTGTCTTGTATTTTATTGTATTTATCAAATTCATTTAAAGCTAACTCTTTTGCTAATTTCATAGTTACCTTTCCATTATTTTGAAGTATCTCTCTGTCATTTAACATCAAAAACTTATCTAACCTTTCTATCCAATCTTTTTGATACATTATCTTTTTACTTTTTGCTTGAAGTTCTGCAAAATCAAGATACATAGTTACAATTCTATTATATAAATCTAACTCACCTACTTTAAGATAATTTTTGGCAATAGTTACATCGGTTTTTCTAATCTTTCCTTTTGATCCGTTTTTCCATGAGGTTAATCCCATATTCTCCTTTTGACTATCGGCTCTATCATATATAATTTCAGAAGCCGTATGTCCAACCATCGCATAGTGAAGTTTGTTTTGAACTGTTGCATAAAAGTTTTTAGTTTCTTCACTGTTGGGATCATAGTCAGCACTGCATTGAGAATATATATCTGTGATTTTTTGATAAAATCTTCTTTCACTAGTTCGTATATCTCGTATTCGCATCAGTTGTTCATCAAAATAATCTTTTCCAAAAGGTTGAGATGGATTTTTCAGTCTCTCATCATCCATAGCAAAACCTTTGATGATATACTCTTTTAAAACATTTGTAGCCCAGATACGAAACTGTGTAGCTTTTTGGCTATTTACTCTGTATCCTATAGATATAATTGCATCAAGGTTATAAATATTTACTAATTTTGATTGTTTTTTATCTAGTATTGCACCATGTTGAGTGGTTATTTCCATTTTGGAAACAACCACTTTTTCATTAAGTTCACCACTAGTAAATATATTTTTTAAGTGTTTAGAAATAGCAGGAACTTTTACATCAAAAAGTTCTGATATTTGTTTTTGATTTAACCATATTGTTTCATCTTGTATTAAAACTTCAAGTTTTATATCTTGATTTGCTGTTTTGTATAGTAGTATCTCATTCATAATTGCTCTGCCTCTTTTGAGTTTTATATTATGTATCATAGCATCAAATTTTAGATTTATTAAAAAATATTGCATTTTGTTATATCAATATTTTACCATATCAATATCACAACAATATTATAGATGAGAAAGATTAAAAAAAAGCAGGCAATATTTGCCTGCTTTTTATATGAAAAGATTTAAGAAGTTTTTATAAAGCCTTTAAAAAACTATTTGTATCCTCTTGTACTAACTCTAAGTTATGTGTAGAGATAAACTTATTCTCTTTTTTACTATGTTCCTCTTTGTTTGATACAACTATTCCTGTATCAAGTCCTAGTGTTATCTCATTTGCAACCATTCTATAGGTATCACGACTAAAATCTATCCCTAAAAATAGGTATGATTTCCCTTGTTTGTACCCTTTTAAAAATGGAGGTATCGCATATCCACCCATAGCTTCTGTTAACCAATCAACAAAGTCAGCATCACTTACTATAAAGTCCATATCTGGAATAGTTGAACCCATAGGTTTAAAAAGAATTGGGATACTATCGTTTAGTTCATCTTTTTCTATTTTGTTGTATGTTTTTGTTGGCAAGTCATATTTATATACAATAAATCTATCATATCCACCCATAACTCTTGAAACGCCAGTTACCATAAAGTGTTCTACATCTTCATAGATTTTACAACCACTATCATCAAGGTTTGTATCTATCATATATTTTGGTTTAATCTCTTTTAAAAATTGGTACACATAAGGAAGTTCATACTCTTTTGAACTATAAATATGATTTGTCATTTGAATGATAAACTCTCTACCTTTTCGTTGCTCTAAACTCATAGCAGCTCTTGTGTACTCATACATAAGTCTTGCACTCATAGCTCGACCATTGTTAAGGGCTAGTACCATACTATCACTATCAAATGGTAACTGTACACCATCAGTAGATTTTACGCCCTCAAATACACCCATACCTAAAAATGGAACTAGTTCACCACTTATTATCTTTTCTTTTATGTTTTCCATTATACTTCCCATTTATTACTTTATATGATAAACATATTGCATAAGCCATTCCACTTAAGAATTACCCTTCTAAAATAAAAAAAGTAACTTTTCTATTTATGAGATACTTAAGGTTTATCCATGACATCCTGTGCCAGTATATGTTACATATGCTTTGTTTAGTTCCACTTGCAATCTCTCTAAATCAAACTCTTTTTCTAAATCTTTTGGCATATCCAAAAAAAATACCGCCCCATCTTTTGAGATAAGAAACAATGCTTTTGTAAGTTTGTTTTCTAAACTACCACTTACTATTTTTGTTCCATACATATTTCCAAATTCATCTTCACTATCAAAAACCATCTCAAATTTTTTTAGTCTATTTTTAAAAACTGTTGTATCTTCTAACTCTTCATTAAATATAAAATAACATTTAATAGGAACTTGAATCTTACTCATAAACTGATCGATTTTTAAAATCTCTTTACTAAAATCATCACTAGTATCAGGAAATGAGATAAATAAACTCATAGAACCATCACTATGACTTCTTTTTATCTCTTGCTTTTCACCATTTGTATCAACCACTTCAAAGTTTTCAGCCATATAACCTATATCGATAAAGTCATCACACAAATCAAACTGTTCATTTTTATATATAATATCAGATTCCATATTTTTTCACTTTATATCCTATTTGTCTGACTGTTATCCCTAACATCTCAGCTGCTTTTGATTGATTGTTACTACAATCTTTGAGTGCTTTTGCTATCGCTTCTTTCTCTAGCTCATCCAATGTTCTATTTTCCATTGAAATTGTTTTATACTCTTCAATTAACTTTTCATTTTTTAAAGCTGGAAGGAGTAGAAGCATATCTGCTGCATTTATACCTTTTTCATCACCCATCAATACAATTCTCTCAATAGTATTTTCCATCTCTCTTACATTTCCAGGCCAAGGATAACCCATAAGTTTATCCATCGCCTCATCTGTAATAGTTACCATCTTCTTATGGTTTTTCACAGCTCTTTCAAGAAAAAAGTTTACAAGAAGTTTTATATCTTCACCCCTTTTTCTCAATGGAGGTAAATCTATTGGTATAACATTTAATCTATAATATAAATCTTCTCTAAACTCTCCATCTTTTACCATCTGTTCAAGATTTCGATTTGTTGCAGCCACTAGTCTTACATTGACTTTGATAGTTTTGCTTCCACCAACTCGTTCAAACTCTCTTTCTTGTAAAACTCTTAGTAATTTTACTTGAGCACTCGCACTAATATCCCCTATCTCATCTAAAAATAAAGTCCCCTTATCTGCAAGCTCAAATCGCCCTTTTCTAGTCTCTTTAGCATCTGTAAATGCACCTTTTTCATGTCCAAATAGCTCACTTTCTAGTAAACTATCAGTTATAGCTGCACAGTTTAATTTTACAAATGGCTCTTCTGCTCTGCGACTTCTTTTATGTATTGCAGCTGCTACTAGTTCTTTACCAGTTCCAGTTTCACCTCTCACAAGAATAGTCACATCACTTTGCGCAATTCGCTCAATAACTCTATAGACATCCTTCATCTTCTTACTCTCGCCAATTATGTCACCAAAATTATGCACTTTTGAATCCCACTCCATTTTATAATACTGTTTAAGATCTTTTAACTTCTCTTTCTCATCTTCTAAGACAAAATGTGAATACATACTTTGAGCAAATAAAGAACTAATAATTGATAGTATTCTCACAGTATCATCAAAGTCTATTTTTGTAGATTTTGTAAGATTAGTTGCTAACACACCAATTGTTTCATGTTCTACAATCATAGGAACTGCGATATATGAAATAGTATCACTACTTCTATTTCCAGATTTATTTAAAAATAATATATCATTATGTACATTTTCAATAACAACAGGTTCCATACTCTTTGCAGCTAAACCTGTAGCACCCTCACCTAGTCTATATTCTGATATAATTTTTTGGTGCTTATTAAAATCTATAGAAGCAAATATGTTTAACATATCATCTTCTAATTTATATATAACACAATTTTCTAAATCAAGATTTTTTTTGAGTATTTTTAGACACTTCTCTAAAGACTCTACTATTTGTCCTCTTGAATCGGCTATTATTGTAGCTATATCTTGTAAAACATTAAGTTCTATTTGTATCAAACTATCTTCACTATTCATAATTCATCCAATCTATATAATATTTCTTATATTATACTCTTGTTTATAAATAATATAAACACCTCTTATGTATACATTTTAATCAATCGGCTAGTTTTTTACAAACTTCCTCTTTTGGTAGGTTTTTTGGACCTGGTTGTATCCACCAAGTTTCACCATTACTTAGTTCTACTTCTCCACCCCAATTATCATCATCACTAAATTCAATAGTTTCTATAGTCTCTTCCATATCTTTTTTTGCTATATAGAAATATATTTCCCCATTTGCTTCTCTTAACATCACTTTTGCCATAAATTATCCTTTATATTTATATATAATATGCATTATTCATTCCTAGTTATTATTTGCAACCAATCTTCGCAAATACCCTAGTATATTATTTTTTTGTAACCACACTTTATAAAAACCTCTTTTTAGTTCATTTACTAAAATACTGTGTTTATATTCATCATTTGTATCAGGATAATCATCCCTATGGTGTGCACCACGGCTCTCTTTTCTTTTTCGTGCACTAATTACAACAGTTTGTGCCACCTCTAGTGCATTTTGTAACTCCAATATAGAGACAAGCTCTACATTATTATTTCTCCCCTTATCTATACAATGGAGTGTTCCAGATTCTCTTCGTAAATATTTTAAATAATCTAATGCTTTAAAAAGCTTCTGCTTACTTCTACTAATTCCAGCTAATTCAAACATTGTTTTCCCAACAGATATTCTCATAGAATTAAAGTTTTTTGTTGTATCTTGATCGAAGATATAGTCAACTTTTTGTTGATCTTTTACTACAATATTGTAATCAATTGGCAAAAATGCTTTTCGTTCACTATACTTTAACGCATTTCTGCCTGCTAGTTCTCCAAAAACAGCACCCTCTAAAAGAGAGTTACCACCAAGTCTATTTGCTCCATGTACCCCATTTACAGCACACTCACCACATACAAAAAGACCTTTAATTGTTGTTCTTGTCATATTTGCCTCTATACCACCCATTGTATAGTGAGCCACTGGTTTTATAGGGAGTAGCTCTGATGTGATATCAACACCAGCTTGCATCAAAGCAGCTTTTTGTAAACTTGGAAGTTTTGATTCTATATGTTCAGGGGTTAAATGTCTTAAATCTATAAACACCTCTTTACCATCATTAATCTGTTTTGAAATAGCACGACTTACCACATCTCTTGTATCTAGTTCATCAACAAATCGCTCACCTTCACTATTTATAAGATAGCCACCCTCACCTCGTGCTGCTTCACTTACAAGATAACTTGTTTTTATAAATCCAGTTGGATGAAACTGTACAAACTCCATATCTTTTAAAGCTAATCCAGCTCGTAAAGCAATTGAGAGCATATCACCTGTATAGTCTTGAGCATTTGTACTAAAACCTCTGTAAAGACCAGCATATCCACCACCTGCTAATACAACTGATTTTGCGGGATAGACCATCACAGAAGAATCTAGTCTTCTTAAAACTACTATCCCACTTACTTTATTGTCTATTTTTGTAATATTCATCACAAAATGGTTTACTAAAAACTCTACACCTACAGTTTTTGCTTTTTTAATAAGTGCTTGTGTTATAGCTGAACCTGTTTTATCACCAACATAACAAGTTCTTTTACTGCTTCCACCACCAAAACTTCTTTGAGCTATATTTCCATTTTCATCTTTATCAAAATTCACCCCATAATCTGCAAGTTTTGAGATGATTAGTGGAGCTTGTTCACACATATAAGTTACAGCTTTTTTATCTGCTAGTCCATAGGAACCTTTTAAAGTATCATCAATATGTTTTGATATACCCTCTTTATCATTTTTATCCAAAACACCGTTTATTCCACCACTAGCTAGACTACTATTTGATTTAAAAAGATTCCCTTTTGTTACAACTGCAACTTTTAGCGTAGTATCACTTTTAGCTTCAATAGCAGCCATCAAACCAGCAACGCCACCACCTACAACAATTACATCAAATATCATTCACTACAACCTATACAGTAAATCATATTTACTTTTTGGTACTGCTTTTACTTTTGATATTTCACAATTTTGTTTTATATTTACAGGGACTTTACTTCCAAAAAGTCCACTTACAATTCCAGGAGTTGAGCGAACAAATTGTAATGCTAATTGAATATCACTTTTTAAAGTCATACTATTGTCTAAAATCACCCCTGTTTCTGCTGTAAATGATTTTTTAAAAAGATTCATTTGTAATAAACTAGAACTACCAATAACACCTAAACCTAATCTATATGCAGCTTGTAAAATAGTGCATTTTTCACCATTAACTTTTTGAGTTGGTGTTGTATATGCTGTTGTTTTTCCCATATTAAAAGGGGTTTGGATATATTTAAATCTATGATTTTCACCACCAACTTTTTTTGCACACTCAACTAATTTTTCTATCTCAATATTTTCATTTATTTCAGACATAAAACCATTCCAAACAGCCACACCATAATATTTAAATAGTCCCTCATCAGCTAACTTTTCAAACCTTTTGAATATTTTCTCTATTTGTTTATAAAAGTTTTTCTCACCTAATTTTAAAACCTGCATCTCTGGGTTATGAAGATAATAGATATCTAAACTTTCAACTCCAAGATTTTCTAAACTTCTTCTACAAGACCATTCTAAATAATCTGGTGTCATACAGTGTTGATCTAACTCGATTTCATCTTTAGTTGCTAATTTTTTACTAACAATATTTTCATCTATCCAAGTATATGGATTCTCTGGAAATGGATAATCTAACTGTATAAAACCACCTTTTGAACATATAATTAAATCTTCCCTTTTTACTGAATCTTCTTCATATAGCTCTTCTAATGCAACGCCTATCTCTTTTTCACTTTGTCCATATCTATAGTTACTTGCTGTATCTATTAAGTTAATTCCATTTTTAACGGCTTCTTTAACCCCTGCAATATAATGAAAAACATAGTTTTCCTCTTTGTATGGTTCTTTATTAAATGTACCTAAACCTAGTTTTGAAAATATCAACCCATTGCTTTGAGTATAAAAATCTTTATAGTGTGAAAATTTTTTGGCAAATTCTAATGTATTTTCTGGTGTTGCTACTTTCATGGATTACCTTTTTGTCATTTTTGCATAAGTTTTATTTGTATAAATTACTATGGCAATAGTATAAGATATTAATATAATTGGTAATATATAAGTTTCCATCATCTTCCCTTTAAAATTTTATAAATTAGTAACAATTATGCAAGTACTATTCCATAAATTTAAAAGGATTTTAATATCTTTGTCTTCTATCTATAAAAGCCTATTTTAAAGTAATCTAGTGTCTATTTATCTAAATAATATGGCTAAATATTATTTACATTTTTGAAACCATTTAACACCAACTTTCTTTTTTGTAGTATCATAATTATATAAAAATAATTTTTTGTTATATAATATTATAATTAATTTCTTAATTCTTTCAGCTTTTTTATGATAGTCTATAAAAAATAAATAAGGATTGTCATTATGTATTTGGTAGTGGACGACTCAAGAATGGCACGAAAAATGGCTGTTAAAAACTTAAAACTTGTAGTTGGAGAAAATGTAGAGATAAGTGAAGCACAAGATGGTCTAGAAGCTGTAAATCTTTATAAAGAAAATAAACCGACAATATGTTTTATGGACTTAACTATGCCAGTAATGGATGGATTTGAGGCTATTAAAGAGATCTGTTTATTTGATTCAGAAGCAAAAATTATAGTTATAAGTGCTGATATACAAGAGCTTTCTATGCAAAAAGCAAAAGATAATGGAGCTATTGGATTTATAAAGAAACCTATAAACCAAAATAATTTAAAAAGTATGTTATCAACATTAGGATTAATATAGATGAAAAATTTAATTGAATTAAACGAAGATGAAAAAGATTGTTTACAAGAGCTCATGAATATCTCTTATGGTGCTGCAACAGCAGCAATTTCTGAAATAATTGGAAAGTTTGCAACATTAAGTATACCAAATATTGATACTATTTCATCTTGTGATTTAAGAAAACATCTTAATGAAAAACTTTTAAGTAAAAATAAATACTATGTATCAAATCAATTAGTTAATGGATACCTTGCAGGTGAAAACATTTTTATCATAGATGAAATTTCAAGTATAAACCTTGCACGGGAATTTGACCTAAGTGATGATGAAATTGATGAAAATGAGATAAAAGATATAATACTAGAGATTACTAATATTCTTTCTTCTGCTACTTCAGGGAAACTAGCTTCATTAGTAGATACAAGTATCTCATTTAGTGCCCCTCATATTACAAAAATAAACTCTATTGATGAATTTGATAAAAGATTTGAAGGGGAATATAGTCATGTAATTATAATCTCAACAGAACTAAATTTTAAAGAGCAGAATATTAAGGGTGAGCTGATGATTTTAACTAAAAAAGAATCATCTATTTTTCTAAAAAAAGCACTTGATAATGCTTTAGAAAATCTTTAATTTAAGGCTCTATTATGCAAATAAATAACAACATAATTTTTAATACTGTTAATAATGGAATTATTATTCTTGATGAAGATTTGAATGTACTAGCTTGGAATAAATGGCTTGAGATATATACTAAAATTAAAGAAAAAGATATTTTAAGCAAAAATATTTGTAAATATTTTCCATATATCAATGAAAAAAAACTCAAAAGAAAAGCAAAAACAGTATTGGTAACAAATAATCCTTCATTTTTAAGTCTTAATACTAATAGATACCTTATCAATATACCTGTAAGTAATATTACAAATACAATATTTGAATCTATGCAACAAGATATTACAATACTTCCTTATGATATAGAAAAAAAATATATTTGTATCTATATTTATGATAATACTTTGATGTGTGAAATTAATCAAAAACTTGAAAAGGCAAATGAGGAACTTATAGATATGTCCCATAGAGATCCTCTCACTCAAATATTTAATAGAAGATACTTCTCAGAACAATCTAAAAAAATCAAATCTTTCTCACAAAGAAATAATAATATCCCGTTTAGTATTATTACTTTAGATATTGATAAATTCAAAAAAATCAATGATACCTATGGACATCTTGTTGGAGATGAAGTTATAATAAAAGTTGCCCATATAATTGAAGCAGAGGTAAGAACAAGTGATATTGTTGCACGATTTGGTGGGGAAGAGTTTGTTATGTTACTTCAAGATTGTGATCTCGATGGTGCCTATAAGGTAGCTGAAAAAGTAAGACAAGATATAGAAAAAACATCTATAAGTGTTCACCTTGATACAGAGGTAAAATTTACTGTTAGTATAGGAGTTGCTCAATTTAGTGAGGTTGATAACAACAATATAGAGCTTACCCTCTCAAGGGCAGATGAAGCTCTTTATAAAGCCAAAAATATAGGAAGAAATAAAACTGTAGTATCAAACTAACAGTTAACCTCTTCTTAAAATTTCTAATCAAAATAATTAAACTACTCTAAAAAATTAAAATAACTTTTATAATTTTATGAAATAATCTTCAAAAAATTATAAGGGAAACAATGATTCAAGATAACTGCACAAAAAAAAGGATAAAGCCTCGACTTTTAAGAGATATAAAAACAGAAGCATTACTTGTATTTGCAAGAACTGCACTGGAGAGGTTCTTTGAACGAGTTGATAACAATGATTGGCAACCAATTGTTGGGACAGATGATGAAACAATCTATATCTATGATACACTAAGAGAGTTAAAAGATCAACTTCAAGAGTGCGTAGTAAAATGTAGATTATCTACTCAATCTAGTTCAAAGTGCTAAAAAACATCCTGAACTAAGATCATTAGCAAAGTTTGAAGAACCCCTTATTACATATTATGATGTTTTAGCAAAAAAAGTAGAGGTAGATATCCCAACAAACCAAACATGGTGGATACCAGAGCTTGTGGTTGTATGTACACTGAGTCATTGGATTTTAGAAAATGAAAGATCAACTGTATTGTATCCTTTCCTTAAAGATGTTGATTATACAACATTAATTGAAAAGTTTGAACTATATGGTAAAAATTTAGAGGGGGAAAAAAAAGATATTGTAATAAATATGCATAAAATTGCTGTTGAGCTTATAGAAAAGTTAGAAAAAACAAAATATAAAGTAAACAAAGCAAGAGTTTCTAAAACCAGAAAGAAAAAATAAAACTACTAGAGTATCACTCTAGTAGTTTTATTGTAGCCCTTGAATCATTGGGGTAAATGCTTTTGTACTTACACTCACGCTTTGTCCTATGCTTAAACTCTTTACTTCATCATCACTTACTACAACTTCAACCAATTGTTGACCAATTGAAACTATTGCAATATTTATCACATCTACTTTTACAATATCCAATAACTCCCCCTCAAAAGAAAATTTTTGACTTCCACTTGTTTTAAGCAATACATCTTTTGGTGTTCCGTCATTGATAATCTCACCAAAGTTTAATACTATAACTCTTGAAGCTAATCTATATATCTCACTTGGGTCATGACTTACCATAATTGTTGTAGTTCCAAACTCTTTATGCAGTGTCAATATCTCTTGTTGCAGTTTTGTTCTCATAATAGGGTCAAGAGCTGAGAGTGGTTCATCCATAAGAAGTAGTTTTGGCTTATTCATCATGGCACGACATAAACTTACCCTTTGCTTTTGTCCACCACTAAGAGTATTTGGCAATCTATCTCTTAATTCACTAAGCTCTGTTAGCTCTAATAGTTTGGAAGCCAACTCTTTATCTTTTTGAACAAATAATAAATTTTCTTCTACACTCATATTAGGGAAAAGTGCATAATCTTGAAAGACAAATCCAATCTTTCTTTTTTGAGATGGGAGTGCTTTTTTACCCTCCAGCCAAATCTCTTCACCAACTTGTATAGTTCCACTAGCATCTTCTAAACCTGCTAGAATACGCAAAAGCGTAGTTTTTCCACTACCACTTTGCCCTGCTAGTGCTACAAAATCACCTTGAGCTATATCAAGATTAACAACTAAATCCATCTCCCCATTTGCACCATGTAGTTTTTTATTTATATCTATTTTTATCATATTTTATACCGTTAAGGTTGCCCATAATTTATCATTTTGTAAAGCTTCATTTAAAAGTTCCCCTGTATGATTACAAGGTATCCCTATATTTTCTAGTTCTTCTACTGCATTATATTCTTGAGCACAAACTATGCAAGAACTAAACTCCACACCATCTTTTTGCATCTCTTGAACCTTTTTTCTTATATCTACATTTGTTTGAACCACTTTAATAGAAGCTCCCCAAAATATAATATGTACTCGTTTCCAATATCCCCTAGGTATTGATACTCCACCATATAAAAGTGGAAATTTTAATATAGAATCAACATTATTAGTTGAAACAATTATTAATAAATTTTCTTTTTTCATTTTATTCTCCCTTTATAAAGATATTTATGCAAACTCAACATCACAATTAAAAACTCTCGTAAAAGTTTTTAGTTTTTTAGTTAGTGGTAACCATTTTATAAGAAGCGTAGCTAATGCTTCCCACAAAGAAACCCATCCAGCAACTAGCATCCCCTCTGATAAAATTTTGACAATAAAACTTTCACTATCACCACTAAGAAGTGAACAAGTAGTAAAAAACAACCCTATAATGATAAATATAAAACTATTTTTCACTTGTTCTTTCATCTTTTTTTTCTCTAAATCTTGCAAATAAGAAAAATATAGTTTAATACTATTTCGTACCTTTTCTTGAAGCCCTTTAGGTATCTGATCTTCTAAATAAAACTTAAGAGAAAAAGGTTCTTTCCCTATTTCATTTACACTTTCTATGATATATTCTACAAGCTCTTGATCTAAATCTTTTTTTGAAAAAGATGATTTTTTATCATATTCATTATATAAATCTTCAACTTTTTTTGCTGATATTTTAATAATAACTTCTCCATTATCACTTACATCATATCTCTCTATAATCTTTTTTTTCATCTTTATATTCCAAATTTTTTATTTTGTTTACCATTAAAAATATATACACTCAATAATACAAGAAAACTAATAACAACCATAATAGCACTATAAATGTGTGCATGTGTATAGTCCATAACTTCAACAAACTCATATATAGCAACTGAAGCTACTTTTGTCTCCCCAGGGATACTTCCACCTACCATTAAAACAACCCCAAACTCTCCAACTGTATGGGCAAAAGTTACAATAATTGCTGTCATCAAAGCTGGTTTTATATTTGGTAATGCAACTTTAATTATAGTCTCACATTTCCCTTTCCCACTTATATAACTAGCTTCTAACATATTTTTATTGATAGATTCAAAACCACTTTGCAAAGGTTGTACCATAAAAGGTAAACTATAAAAACAACTTGCAACCACAAGTCCTGTGAAGTTAAAAACAAGTTTTATCCCAAACATATCCTCAAAAAACACCCCTATAGGTGAATTGTGAGATAATGCTACAAGGATATAAAAACCTAAAACAGAAGGTGGCAGTACAATAGGCAATGCTGTTAAACTTTCCCAAAATGGTTTCATCTTTGACTTTGTTTGAGATAAATACCAAGCTAATGGTACACTAAAAACAAAAAGTATCAATGTAGTGATTCCTGCTAATTTAAAAGAGAGCAAAAAAGGTTCAAACTCTAAGTTAGTAAATATTTCAATCATCCTAAAACCTCACCTATTGATATCTCACTAGCTTTTATAAAGGCAGTTACTTGATCCCCTACTTTTAAGCCCATTTTTTGCGATGAGTTTAGTGTGATAATTGACTCCAAAGTAGTATCAAAGAAATCTAATTTCACACTACTTAAGAGTTGTCCATTTGTGCACGATTTAATAGTAGTTTTAAGTTGATTTGAATAACTCACCTCTCCACTAAAATCTTTTGCAATTGCTATATGAGATGGTTTGATTACAAGTTTTACTTTTGTACCAACTTGGATAGCATCAGTTAAATCTAAACTCATCATAGATAAAGTTTGATTATGACAATCAAACTTTACTATATGCAAACTATCACAATAATCTATTTGTGTTACAGTTGCTATTAAACTACTCATGGTACTAAATATCCAAAGTCATTTAATATTTTTTTTGCTTTTGCACTTAACATAAATGTATAAAATGCAGCTACTTCACTATTTGCTTCACCATTTTTAAGTACTACAATACCTTGATTAATTGGTGTGTAAAGTTTTGGATCTACATCAGCCCAATTAATACCTTTTTTATAAGCAGACATTTTAGGACTATAAAGTGAAGATTTAGCAATAAAACCTATATCAGCAGCAGTTACAGCATAAGAAACAGTTTGAGAGATAGATTCAGCATAGACATATTTTCCTACTACTTTATCATATACTCCACCATTTTTCATAGCTTCAACTGCAGCTTTTCCATAAGGTGCAGTTTTTGGATTTGCTACTGCTATTTTAGATATTTTTGAGTTTTCAACAAGTTTTATACCTTTTGAAAAATTTTGTTTTTTACTACTTAAGTATGCAAGACTTCCTTGAGCATAAACAAGTGGTCTAGTTGTAGCAATCCCATCAGCATATAAAGCTTGTGGATATTTCATATTTGCAGCCATAAACAACTGATATGGTGCTCCATTTTTAATTTGAGCAGTTAGTTTACCACTACTTCCAAGTGTAACTTTAACCTCTGTATTTGGATAGAGTTTATTAAACTCTTTTTTTAAATCATCAATAGCATAACTTACATTGGCAGCAACTGCAATATTAATAGTTCCAGCATATAAAGATCCAACAAATAATAAACTTCCAATCAATAACTTCTTTAACATTCTTATCCCTTTATTTTCCTATCATCACATCAGATGATTTTATAATAGCACTTACACTATCACCAACTTTCAAATCTAAACTCCCTGTGGCATTTTTCGTAATAACAGAGGCGATTTTATCTCCATTACCAATATCAACTAGAACTTCACTATTTATCTCACCTAAACTAATATCAGTTATAGTACCTTGGAATTTATTTCTAGCACTAATATTTAAACTCAAATCTGTTGTAAGGAGAACTGAACTTGATTTAAATATAGCAACCACTTCATCTTCTATTTGTAAATTTAAATTATCAATAGCCCCATTTGTAATAACACTTACTAAGGTGTAACCACTTTTTAATTTTAAATACACTGAAGAATTTACTTTTCCTTGTTCAATATGTTCAACTATACCTTGAACTTGATTTCTTGCACTTATTTGCATCGAAAACCTTTCTAAAGATTTAAGGGCTCCTGTGTTAAAATCTGTCATCTTTGTCAATTGTGATAAAAACTTTTCATGTTCTTTTTTAAGCGTCGAATATGTTTTAATTAAGTTTTTACCATAAGGTGTTACTACAGCTCCGCCTCCTCCAACACCACCTGTAGATTTTTCTACAACTGTTGTTGGGCAAAGGTTGTTTATGGCATCGATAGCATCCCATGCAGCTTTATAGCTCATGGGTACTTTTTTGGCTGCTTTACTTATAGATCCTTCTATCTCTATATAGCCTATAAGCTTAATTCGTTTTTCCAATAAAAGTGGCGTATCGCTGTTAAAGATTGTTAAAGATGATGAAAATTCCACATTGAGTCCTTATATAAAATGGTATATAACGATTTTCAAAAAAAATTCGTTATTTCCACAAAAAATAATACCGTTATATAACTTAATACATAATGAATATTTAAAAAAAACCAGAAGAAAAATCTTCTAGTTTTAATCTGTAAATTTCGAAATTACTATTTAAATTATCTCACACAATCAAAGAAATAATCTGTTTTAGCTATATCTTTTGTCTCTTCATCTAGTTCGTCTAGAACAGAGTTTGTAATCCATGTTAATAGATTTAAAGCACCTTTGTAACCACTCATAGAGTATCTATGTAAGTGATGTCTATCAAAAATTGGGAAACCAATTCTGATTAAAGGTATTTTTGTATCTCTGTATAATTCTTTACCGTAAACATTACCGATTAAGAAATCTACTGGCTCTGTAAATAATAATGATCTTAAGTGCCATAAATCTTTACCAGCCCAGATTTGACAATCACTTGCCCAATCAGATTTGTCTATGATTGCTTGCATATCTGCTTCCCAACCTTTCCTTGGAGCATTGTGACATAATACATGAGTTGGGATACCACCCATTTCAACGATAAATGCAACAAGACCTAATAAGAAATCTGGATCACCATAGATTGCAAACTTTTTACCATGCATATATGGGTAAGAATCTTGCATTGCATCAACAAGTTGAGCTCTTTGAGTTTTTAACGACTCTGGAACTTCTTTACCTGTAAGTTCAGCTAATTTCATTACGAATTCATCTGTACCAGCAAGTCCTATTGGATTACAAGTTTCAAAACCTTGTTTCCATTTATTTTTAATAGTCTTAGCAGTTTGCACTGTAGAATATTTTTGTAAAGAGATTGTAGTCTCTGCATTTATAGCTGTTTTAGCAACTTCTAATGGTGTACCACCAGCATATAAACTATATCCACCAGCACCTGTATTCCATTGCTCTTCATGATCACCTAACATTACAATTTTGTCAGAAAATGATGCAGCAATCTCTTTAACTTCTGCTAAAGATCCAAGGTAAGGTTCAAAACCAGGGATAATATTAATTCTTCCCTCTTCAACAACTCTGTTCTCTTTTCCTATACTTAATTGCTCAAGCATACCTTTCATCATATTATCATAACCTGTAATATGTGACCCAACAAATGATGGAGTATGAGCATAAGTTATTGGTAAAGCATCTAGTTCTCCTTCTGCTTCATCTCTAGCACCAATGATAAATGCACCTAAATCATCTCCGATAACTTCTGCCATACAAGTTGTAGATACAGCTATCATTTCTGGTTTGTACATTGCGTTACAGTTTCTTAAACCATCTTTCATATTTGCTAATCCACCAAATACCGCTGCAGATTCTGACATACTATCAGATACACATGGTGTTGGTTCTTTAAAGTGTCTTGTAAAGTACGATCTAAAGTATGCAACACATCCGTGACTTCCATGTACATAAGGCATTGTATTTTCAAATCCAAGTGCAGCCATAATAGCTCCAAGTGGTTGACAAGCTTTAGCAGGGTTAACTGTAATAGCTTCTCTTGCTAAGTTTTTCTCTCTATAATCCCAAGATTTAGTCCACTCAGCAACTTCTTCAACTTTCGCAGGATTAATTGAACCCATTGAACCTTCAAACTCTTTTTTTGCTGCTAAAGAAGCTTGGTAATCTTCTTTTAAGAACAGCTTTTGTCCGTTTACTATATTATTTACGTCTTGCATATTAAGCTCCTACCTCTTCTTTATCCCATGGTGCTTTTGTATGACTCCAAACTGGTGAGTTCATAGCTAAGTCCATATCTTTTGCAAAAATTGCGAATGCATCATAACCATGGTATGGTCCAGAGTAATCCCAAGAGTGCATTTGTCTAAATGGTAGACCCATTTTTTGGAATACATATTTCTCTTTAACTCCAGATGCAACTAAATCTGGTTTTAATTTTTTAACGAAAGCTTCTAGTTCGTACTCATTAACATCATCATAAATTAATGTAGCTCTTCCTAAATCTTCTTTTGTTCTTTTATAATCATCACCGTGACCGAACTCATATCCAGTACCGATAACTTCCATACCTAAATCTTCATAAGCACCAATAACATGTCTTGGTCTTAATCCACCAACATATAGCATTACTTTTTTACCCTCTAATTTAGGTCTATATTTAGCAATAACTTCGTCAGTCATTTTTGTATATTTAGCTATAACTGCTTCTGTTTTTTCTTGAACTTCTGGTCCAAAGAACTCAGCAATTTTTCTTAAAGACTCTGTTGTTTTACTTGGTCCAAAGAAGTTATATTCCATCCAAGGTATACCGAACTCTTGTTCCATATGTCTTGAGATATAGTTCATTGATCTATAACAGTGAAGTAAGTTAAGTTTTGCTTTTGGTGCGATTGCCATCTCTTTATAAGTAGCATCTCCAGACCATTGAGCAATAACTCTTAATCCCATCTCTTCTAGTAATATTCTTGAAGCCCAAGCATCACCACCGATGTTGTAATCCCCAATAATAGCTACATCAAAATCTGTAGATTCAAAGTTTTGTCTATGACTTGCATCTGGCATAACTTCATCTCTGATCATATCATTAGCTATGTGGTGCCCCAACGACTGAGAAACCCCTCTAAACCCTTCACATGAAACAGCAATTGTTGGTTTGTCAGATTCTTTTTTATGTACTTTTGCAACAGCTTGAATATCATCACCAATTAAACCAATTGGACACTCAGATTGAATAGATATACCATTATTTAATGGAAATAACTCATCAATCTCACCAAGAGCTTTTTTAAGTTTAATATCCCCACCAAATACAATGTCATTCTCAGAAAAATCTGTTGTGAAGTTCATTGTAACAAATGTATCAACACCTGTTGTACCGATATAGTAGTTTCTTCTACCCGCTCTTGAATATTGTCCACAACCTACTGGTCCATGAGAAATATGAATCATATCTTTAATTGGTCCCCATACAACACCCTTAGAACCTGCGTACGCACAACCTCTTTGAGACATTACACCTGGAACTGTTTGTTTATTTGATCTAGTTTTATCACAAGCACCTTTTACACCCTCTGGAGTATCAACACCTAAATGCTTTGCTCTGTTTTTTGCAGCTTTTGCAGGGTAAACAGACAGTACCTCTTCTATAGCTTCTTTTTGTAAAGCTTCTAATTCTTCGTTTGCCATAACTTTCCTTTTGCTTTTATTTTAATTTAATCAAAAGGTTTTGAATGGTGATTATTTCATTCGAGTTCAAGGCGAGGATGAGGAAGTTTACTTAGAGTAAATGACGAGTCCTCAACGCCGAAATCGTATGAAAGAATTGCTATTCTAAACCTTTTTATGCTACTTTTACTCTGTATAGATTCATATCATCTAATTTTTTACATAAATCTTTTGTAACTGCACCATCTACAGATTTAGAAATTTCAGAAATTTGGTATTTATTTGTATAATAAATCATTTTTAAACCATCTTTTTCAGCAACTTCTGTATTTGTGTAATAATCTACAAATGCAGTGTGTGCAAATGTACCTGCTGGTACTTCTAATGTTTCTAATTGAACACCTTCTCTTGTTTCACTTGTTAATGTAACAGTTTTACCTGTTGAATCAATACCTTCACTTACTTTTTCTATAACTTTATCAAAAGATACATCGTTTCCTTCACTCGCTGGAAAATGATAACCACATACAAACATAATTTTCTCCTATTGTTTTTATTTTTTATTTTGTTTATTAATTTTTTGTTTTATACTTGAGGTATTGACCTCAAGATTTAATTTTCTAAACTTTAGTAATTATTAAGCTTCTTCTGCTTTTTTACCTAAGTTTTCTTCATCAACTTCGTCTTCTAAACCAAATTCCATTAATAAGTTTTCAAGATCATCCATCTCTAATGGTGCAGGAATAACTTTTAAGTCATTAGCAATAATTTTTCTAGCTAACTCTTTGTACTCCATTGCTTGATCTGAACTTGGTGAAAATTCAACAACTGTCATTCTTCTTAACTCAGCTCTTTGAACATGGTTAGATCTTGGAACGAAGTGAATCATTTGTGTACCAATTTGCATTGCTAAGTGTTTTGCAAGATCGTACTCTTTATCTGTCATTCTAGCGTTACACACTAAACCTGCAAGTCTAACTCCACCTGTATTAGCGTATTTTAAAATACCCTTAGAAATGTTATTAGCTGCATACATAGCCATCATCTCACCTGACATAACGATATAGATCTCTTGAGCTTTACCTTCTCTAATTGGCATAGCAAATCCACCACAAACAACATCTCCAAGAACATCATAAGAAACAAAGTTTAACTCGTCATCATATGCACCCTCTTCTTCAAGAAAGTTAATAGCTGTAATAACCCCTCTACCTGCACAACCAACACCTGGCTCTGGACCACCTGACTCTGTACACATAATGTAACCTTCTGTTATCTCTGTGTTATCTGGGTGAAATTCATCTGCACCTGGTTTACATACATCTTCTAATTCAAGATCTTCAACTGTACCAGCTTCAGATGCTAGTTGCATAATTGTTGATTGAGCTTTCTCATGTAAAATAAGTCTTGTTGAATCCGCTTTTGGATCACAACCAACGATTAATATTTTTTGACCATAATAGTGACACATAGCCGCTAGTGTGTTTTGTGATGTTGTAGATTTTCCAATCCCACCTTTACCGTAAAATGCAATTTGTCTTAATGCTGACATATTGACTCCTTTTTTGTTTAATTTTGTTATCGAAGAGTATATTGCACATAGTGTTCCACAAAGAAAAATAAAAAGAATAAATTTTTAAATTTTAATCTAATTGGCTTATTTAAGGGTTATATAAGTATTTAGGAGTATTTTTATCTCATTTAATAATATTTTATTTAGAAGTTATTTGAGTAAACAATTTTGGTATTTGGACTATACAAAAATTGTTTTTTGTTTTTTGTAGCTATAAGCTTCAACAAAATATTGAAGCTTATGATTTTTATTTAGTGATTAAGAACCACATTTACCTGTTCCGCAAGAACTTTTTACAGGCTTATCTTTTTTTTCACCACCACATTTATCTGATGATCCACATTTTGAACTACCACATTTAGAGCTTTTTTTCTCTTCTCCACATTTCCCTTCACCATACTTCTTTTCCTCTTTTTCACCACCACACTTAGTTGATGCACCACATTTTGAACCACCACACTTATCATTTGATGCTAACACAATACCATCTTTTATAACAGATGCATTTAGACTAGTAATTCCAAATCCAACAAACGCTGCCATCACTACAAGTGATGCTAATAATTTTTTCATACGACTTCCTTTTAAGATTTTTATAAAGGTATTATTATACTATTAGGGCACCTAAATTAAAACTTAATTTTTTAACTAATTATTATGTTTATGGAGTATTTATTATGAGAAGAAGAACTTTTCTTATTTTTTCATTGTTAAGTTTTTTTACAAAACTTTATGCAAGTAAAAAGACAAATCAATTACAAATTATCAAGTCTGTACTTGAACATCTATTTCCTAATACTCCTACATATAGTGGTGCTTCAAGTTTTAAAGGTTATGATTTTTTTCTATTTGTTATGAAACATCCTACCTTTAATAAAGATGACTTGGAGTTTATTCTTGAGGGTGCAAATAAACTTGATCAATTTAACAATCAATTTATATTTTTGAATACAAAGACAAAAGAGAAAATATTACGAGAATTTGAGACACTAAACTTCGGACAAAACTGGTTATCTACTCTTCTGTATTATGGACTTGAGGCTATGCTCGGGGATCCTATATATAAGGGGAACAAAGATATGCTAGGTTGGAAGAATATCAATCATACTATTCCAGTACCTACAGCATCACAACCATTTGGGAAAAAAATATGAATACAATCTATGATATTTGTGTTGTAGGGAGTGGTGCGGGAGCTGGACCTATTATATATGAACTTGCAAAAGCGGGTAAAAAAATAATTGTTCTAGAGAAAGGGGAACATTATAAAAGGGAAGATTTTTCTAAAGATGAGATAGCCTATACAAAAAGAAGTATTGTAACCCCTAATCTTAATGATGAATACCACACTATTATAGAAAATAATGACGAGTATACAACAACTCAGGCTAATTGGGATTTTTGGAATGGTTCTATAGTTGGTGGTTCATCTAACTTTATGAGTGGTTTTTTCCACAGACTTCACCCTAATGATTTTCAACTCAAAACAAAATTTGGTACTATAAAGGGTGCTAATATTGAAGATTGGCCCATAAATTACGAGGAGCTAGAACCTTATTATGACAAAGTTGAAAAAATAGTTGGAGTAAGTGGATATACAACACCACACAAATATGAGAGCCCAAGAAGTTCAAAAAATTTTCCTTATCCTGCAACTACTGAACATCCTATTGTGCATCTTATTGATAAGAGTGCTCAAAAAATTGGTTTTACTTCTGTTGTAACACCTCGTGCAATTTTGTCACAAGATATACAAAATAGAGATAAATGTTATTACTCAAACTATTGTGGAAGTTATGGGTGTAGTAGTGGAGCCAAAGGAAGTGCAAGGGAAGCTTTAATAAATCCAGCTTTAAAAACCAAAAATGTAACTCTTATTACAAATGCTTTTGTTATAAAGCTCAAGGAACAAAATAAGAAAATCGTAAGTGCTCTATATATAGATAAAAATAAAAATATTAAAAAAGAGATTTTTGCAAAAACTTTTATTGTAGCAGGTCAGGCAATCGAAACTAGTCGCCTTTTACTAAACTCAAGTACTAATAATTTTCCAAATGGACTTAGTAACAATTCTGGGCAAGTTGGAAAAAATCTCCTCTTTAGTGGTGGTGGAGTTGTTAATGGTACTTTTGATGAAAATAGTAAAATCTCTTTAAAAGATTTAATGACCGAGGGATATTTTGTTAATCGTGTTATAAAAGACTTTTATTTTTTTGATAAACAAAAAGGTGGAATACTTGAATTACTTTTTGAACATGCAAACCCAATAAGAAAAGCAAACAAAGAAAAATGGGATCAAGATGGTAACCTAGTATGGGGAGAAGAACTTTATAAAAAACTTTTTTATACATTTAATAAACAAAAAAAACTTAGTATTGAGATTTTTAATGATTGGCTTCCAAATGATAATTGTAATGTATCTATTGATAAATATAGAGTTGATAAATATGGGATTAATGTAGCTAAAATTGCAATTGGTTCCCATCCACAAAATGAGATAATAGGAGATAAACTAGCTAAAAAAGCTGTAAAACTTCTAGAAACAATGGGAGCAAAAAATATAAATGGAAACATCTCACCATATCCTCCACAAAATCTACAAGCTGGTGGCTGTAGATTTGGTAATGATTCTAAAACTTCTGTTTTAAATAAATATTGTCAATCTCATGAGATAAATAATCTTTTTGTAACCGATGGAAGCTTTATGCCTACAGGAGGCAGTGTCCCTTATACTTTTACTATCTATGCAAATAGTTTTAGGGTTGCTGATTACTTAAAAAAGATTCTTTAAAATAAAAAAACTCCCCAAGGGAAAACCTCAAGGAGTTTTAAGTAAATTAAAAACTTATTTTAATTCATAGAATATTAGTAAAAATACTAAACAGCTTCATTTCCTGTTTCACCTGTTCTTATTCTT
>JAIOSF010000032.1 GCA_021107755.1 Arcobacteraceae bacterium | reverse complement strand
TTTTTTAAAGAACTTTTCCAGTTTTTAAAATATTCCTCTTTAAGTTTATCGATTATTTAAACAACTCGTTCAAACTCTCTTCTTAAAGTGCCTTACTTTAATTGGACGCGAATTATAATAAAATTTTCTCCCTTTGTCAAGGGGTTTGGCTTAATTATTGCTGAAATTTTGAAAGTTTTGAAAATTATGCTGTTTTTAGTATGTTTTGATACTTATAAATCATAATTATCTATATAAAGTAGTATATAAATTCTATCCCTATCATCAATATATTTCTTTGTTTGAATCAACTTAAAATATTCATACATCTTTTCTTGTGTTAAATCTGTACTATCTAGTTTTTTTTGCAAATTTCTTCTTGCTCTGCTTCTAGCTAAATTCTCTTGGTAATCTTTCCCTTTAAAATGTTTGTTAGATTTTCCAACTCCATAATATTCATATTTAGATGTTCTTCCTTTAATCCATAAAGGGATTGCTGGTTCTTCCTCTTCAATTGTATTTGATTTAGTGAGTCTTTTTATTTTAATATCCGCTAAAGATTCAAAAATACCATGTGGATATTGTTTTTTATATAATTTTAGTAACTCTATATCACTACTATCTTTAACTTCATCCCAAAATAACAATTCTGCTTCATTTGAAAAAAGCATTGTAACTAATACTGTAAGTATAAATATAATTTTCTTCATAGTTTTATAACCTTTGCTCCATATCCACCCTCTTTTGCAGTTGCATCATGATAACTATTTACACTTGGATGTGTATCTAAAAACTGCTTCACTGCATACGCTAACTTACCAGTTCCGATACCATGATATACCAACACCTCATCAAACCCAGCAATCAAACTATCTGATAAAAATTTATCAAGATTCTCTATAGCTTCATCTGCTCTTTGTCCATGTAAATCTAACTTTACATGACCCGTTTGTGGTCTTTGTATCTCTATCTTAACATTTTTTGGTTTTACTTTTGGTATATTCCCACTTCTTTTTAAACTTGTCAATGGAAGTTGTAACTTCATACCATCAGTTGTCTCAACCATCGCTTTTTTTCCTTTGATTGATAAGATAACACCTTTTGTATTGTTATATTTTACATTATCTCCAACTTTTAAATTAAGTAGTTCTTCTACTTTCTCTACTTTTATTTGTTGTTTTTTTGTATGAACTTTGTTTAAAACTCTATGTTGCTCTTTTGAATCATTTAACTTCACAGCTTTTTTTACTTCATCAATAGCTTCATTGTACTCTTTTTCCAATTGATATTTTTTTTGTAAAACCTCTTTATCTAAATTCTCTTTTTGATCTTTTAAATTTTGTTCTAATCTATTGTTTTTTTGAATTTTATCATCAAGTTGTTCTATTTTTTGTTTATATTCTCTTTCAAGATCACTACTTCTTTGTATTAAATCATTGAGTTTATCTTTATCTTCACCATAAACCTCTTTTGCTTTTTTTACAACGCCTACTGGTATATTATATCTTTGTGCTGTTTCAAAAGCGTAACTTCTCCCAATGGTTCCTTGTAAAAATTCATAAGTTGGTTTACGATTCTCTTCATCATAAATAGCGGCTATTAAGTCTACTTGTGGGTTGGAAGCTAAAAGCGCAGCTAGTCTTTTATGGTGAGTTGTTACTATTATTTTTATATTTTTAGTAATTAGCTCTTCAATAATCACTTTAAATAAACTAGCAGCCTCATCGCTATCTGTACCTAGTTCTATCTCATCAACACCAACTATTGCATTTTGTTTTGTAAATAGTTTACTAAATTCAACCATACGCCCTGCAAATGTTGAGATATCATTTTTCACATTTTGTGGGTCATCAAGAATTGCATTGATATCTTTATAACTTCCAACAATAGTTGATTTATCACAACTATAGGGGATAAGATATTTTGACATATACACTGCACTTAAAATTGATTTTAAAAGCATAGTTTTCCCACCAGCATTTACACCTGTTATCATTATTACATTTTTTGTAAAATCTACTGTAACACTTTTTGCATGTTCTAATGCAGGATGTTTAAAGTCAACTAATTTTTGTACTTTATTTGCTTTATTGGTAGGAAGTATAAATGTTAAGTTTTTATTTTTAGCAAATTGTATTCTTGCTTGATAGTGATCATACCTGTCAAACTCTTTATTTATAAATCGTAAAAACATAAGATGTTTTGTTAATATTGAGCTAAACTCTTGAGTTATTTTGTATAAAATATCCTCTTTTAAATTTATCAAATCTGATTGTTTTTGTTTTAATTCACCTACACTATGAGGTAATACATAAAAAAATCCACTTTGACTTCTATCTAATACTTTACATTTTAGTACATGATTAAATCCAGCTCGTACCATTAATGTTTGTTCACCATGTACTAAATGCACCTGATGATCTACTAAGTATGGTTGTAGGTTTTTACTATTTATCACACCATAAAGTTTTTGTTTTATAGCATCTCTATTTGTATATAAACTTTGATTTACCCTATCAAAATCTTCATTAAACCCAGATAACAATTCCCCTTTATCATCAAAAGCGTGTAAAACTTTATCTAACTCAATAGGAATAACAATTTTTTCAATCCAAGATTCTAGTTTACCACTAAAGCTAAATTTTTTTAGATATTGAAAATATTTTATAATTTTTACAAATTCATATATCTCATATATTTTGATATTTCCTTGCTTTTGTAGATAGTTTAAAGTACTATCTAAATTTGCTATTTGTAATGGTGTTTTTAACTCAAAATTTTCTAACTCTTTTATAATAGTATGATGAAGATTTATATCTCCCTCTAATATTACACTTTTTTCTCTACAAAAAAGTGCCATTAAGTTTTCTATATGGGTTATGATATCAAGTTTTTTTTCTATCATATTCTTTATTTATTTTTAGGTCTAAATGGTTTAATAATATTTTCATCACACTCTAAAAATGGACCTTCCATTAAATCTATACAATAAGGGATTGCAGGGAAGACTGCATCAAGGCATTCTCTTATTGATTTTGGTTTTCCAGGAAGATTTACGACTAAGCTACTCCCTCGTAATCCTGCTGTTTGACGAGAAAGTATCGCTGTTGGTACAAACTTTAAAGACTCTTGTCTCATTAGTTCCCCAAATCCTGGCATCATCCTATCACATACAGCCTCTGTGGCTTCTGGAGTTACATCTCTTTTTGCAGGTCCAGTTCCACCTGTAGTTACAACTAAACAACATCCATTATTATCAACCATCTCTTTTATGGTATCTTCTATAATATTTTGCTCATCTGGTATAACTTTATATACCTCTTCCCAAGATGATGTTAAATACTCATTGAGTGTATCGATAATCGCTTTTCCACTTATATCTTCATATACACCTGCACTTGCTCTATCACTTACTGTTATAATTCCTATTTTAGCTTTTTCTTTACTCATAAGATATGCCCCTTTTCTTTTATAAAATATACTTCACCAAACTGTTTAAAAAACTCTAATGCAACATTTGCATCAATAATCTTATCATCACTTCCTAAGTAGATCTCTATTTTTATATTTTTATCAATTAATTTTTGTAATTTTTCTTGACCCCATTCATAAGTTAGTAATTCTTCTAGCTCTTCAAATGTTCCCTCTTCAAAATATTTACTAGCTAATTCTTTACTAAAACCACAATTTGTTAAAAAGTTATCACAATATGTTTGCGAATCTTTTTTAAAAAACATCAACTGAAGGCGTTTATATTTTGTATCTTTATCCTGAAAAAATGCTGGAGAAAAAAGTTGCAATAAATCGACTCTGTTATCTGTATTTAAAACATATTCAAAAGCTTTTTGTGCTCCATAACTAAAACCAGATACGGTAAAATCATTTTCTATAATATAATCTTTAAAAAGCTCTTTTTCCCCTTTTAAAGAAAATCCACTAAAATACAATTTCATCCTTTAAAAGCTTCCTTTTTAACTCTTTTACAACTTCAATATTTGCAGATAGTTCATCTTTTAAATCATCTTTTGCTTTTTGGATCACACCCTCTTGTGAAGATTTCATTTTGTATACATCTACTAGATTATGAGCTATTTTATAAGCTTCTTTTATCTCATCTTCAAATACAATATAAGATTCACCTTTAATTATCTCTAAAGCGATACTGCCAGCTAAATATTTTTTAATTTGATTTTGTAACTGTGTAAGTGATGGATATATTAAATCCTCTTGTACTATCCCATTTTCAAAAAGATTCACTTTTGCTTTTGTAATAAATGCTTTACCCGCTTGGTAAGTTGCTAAAATATCTTTTTGTTCTTCATTGAGTATATGTATCTGCTTTTTACCATGTTGTATTTTTTGTTTTGCAATTGCTATATCTTCTTCTAAAACTGTATTCCCATCTCTTTTTATCATATTTAGTAACGATTCATTTACAAGTGTTGCTAGTGCAGCACTACTAAATCCACTTGTATCTGATGATAATTTTTCTATATCAAAGTTATATTTTTTATCTTTTAAATAAAGATTCAGTATTTTTAATCTATCCTCTTTTGATGGAAGTGTTAAAAACACTCTTCTATCAAATCTTCCAGCCCGTAAAAGAGCTTCATCTAAAACCTCTATTTTATTAGTAGCCGCAATTACCATAACACCACTATTTGACTCAAAACCATCCATTTGAGTTAAAAGTTCATTTAAAGTAGCTTCTCTTTCATCATTACTTCCCATTCCTCTACTTTTCCCAACTGCATCAATCTCATCTATAAAGATTATGGAAGGTGCCTTGGCTTTTGCTGCAATAAAAAGTTCACGAACTCTTTTTGCTCCCATACCCACATAAATATGAACAAAACTCGCTGCACTATGATAAAAGAAAGGAACATCAGCTTCACCTGCAACAGCTTTTGCAATAAGAGTTTTCCCTACACCTGGAGGTCCAACAAGTAAAACACCTTTTGGTAAAGAGATATTGTGTTTTTGATATTTTTTTGGATGATTTAAAAAGTCAACTACTTCTTCTAGCTCCTCTTTTATACTTTCTATCCCTGCGACATCTTGAAAAGTAATATTTGAGCTTATTGGCATTATTTGAGAAGTTATCTCCTCTTTTTGTTTCACTTTACTTTTTTCATTTGTAGGTGTTTCCTCTTGTGCTTTTTCTAATTCATTTGAGAATCTATTTGTCCCTAATTTTTTACGAATTTTATCTTTATATTTTTGTAGGGCAAATGTTAAAATTAAAAGTATAAATAAAAAGCCAACTCCAACATAATAGCTTGATCCATGTATCACATTATCTGCTTTTGTAAGTGTATATAAAAATAATACTATTAACACAATAGCTGAAATACTCATCATCTTTAAATTTTTATCTACATTTGATTGAGTTTCTTTCTCATTTTTTTTATTAAAATTTGGAAACATTATAATTCTCCTTTACCTCAAACTGATCACATACTATCCAATCCCCAACAATATCACTACTTGATGATACTTCAATAGGATTAAAAAATTGATCATAGCCTGTATAAATATCATCTTTAGAAGATTCTATAAGTATATCTAAACTTTTTTGTTGTTTTCTAAACTCAAGGTTTTTTTGTTTTATTATATCATCTAATTGTTTTAGACGCTGTTTTGCAATCGCTCCATTGACTTGTGGTTTCATTGTAGCACTTGGTGTTCCATCCCTTTTACTATAAGTAAAACTATGACAATGGGTTAGCGGAAATTTTTGAAGATTTTTCATAGCATCTTCCCAAACTTCTTCACTCTCTCCTGGATGTCCAACTATAAAATCTGTCCCTATTGCATATCCTTTTGAAGCTAAAAACTCAAAAAGTTCTAAATCTTTATCAACTTGGTTTCGTCTATTCATAAGCTTTAACATCTCTTTATTTGTATGTTGCAATGCAATATGGAGATGTTTTCCCATCCAAGGTTCAGTTAGTATCTCTTTAAATTGATCAGTAATCTGTATAGGTTCAACACTTCCAAGACGAATTCGTCTTACCCCTCTTATTTGAGATATTTTTTTAAGAAGTATTGCTAAACCATCTCGCCCCTCAACACCTTTTCCATAAGAACCAAGATTTGTTCCTGTAAGTATAAACTCACCAAAACCATTTGAAGCCAAAGTGGTAATTTGTTCTAATATTTTAGCCTCATCATAACTTCTAGAATCACCTCTAACAAATGGGATAATACAATAACTACATCGAAAGTTACACCCCTCTTGAATTTTTACAAATGCTCTACTTTTCCCAACCATTTTTTCAATAATTGTTTCATCTATATGTTTTAAATCCCCTGCTTGAAAAAATCGTGTATCATCTTTAAGAAGTGTATTAATTTTCTCTTTTTCACTATGTCCAAAGAGTGCATCTATTTTATTTTCATTAAAGAGATTTTCCCCTTTTGTCCATACTCCACATCCTGTAAATATTACTCTTGGTTTTTTAGGAAGTTTTTGTAAAGAGCTTATATAGTTTCTAGCTGTACTATCTGCACTATTTGTTACTGTACAGGAGTTTATTACCACCATATCTGCTTCTTTTTCATCTTGGGTAGTTTGAAAATCTTTTAGATTACTCATCATTATTTGAGTGTCAAAAATATTGGTACGACACCCAAAGGTTTTAAAAAAAACTTTTTTCATATTTTTAGTTTGAAATGGGACCATCAAATAGTCCATTCGCACTTCCACCTGGGAGTAAGTTTTCTGCTTCAACTTGTGCATTCGCAGATACTCGTAATGTTTGTGTAGGGTAAGCTATATGTATATCATCCGCTGCTTTAAAAGCTTCAAGTATTTCCATACTAATAGTACTTCTTAAAGCTAAAGTAGCGTAAGAATTTGTATGGTACCAAGAAGATATCACTATCCCATAAGGCTCAATAAAAGAAAATACTCTAGGTTCAGGATTTGCACTTCGTAACACATATTTTCTTCTCATTTTTTGTAATCTTTTTTTAGTAAGATCAGTATACCCTTTTGAGTGTGTTGATACAATTGATTTTGCTAACTCTATTGCTCTTTGATGATTAGATTCAAAAGTTATATACAAATCTATCCCATCCCAAACTGTTCGTAATTCATCAAATGTGTAATTTGCAATCATATCTGTAAAAATATAATTATTAGGGATAAAAAACACCCTTCCAGTTCTTCTATTTTTCATATATGAAGTAAGTGTAATATCTTCCCTTACAGCAATTTTAAAAATCGATATATCCAGTACATCTCCCACAACTTCTGTTCCATCTCGAGTAACTTTGATTCTATCTCCAACAGAGATAGCCCCACTTGTCATAATAGCCATCCATCCAAATATAGACATAAACCAATCTTTTAAAGCAATAGCAATCCCAGCAGATGCAAAACCCAGAATCGTAACTAAATAAGATACGTTATCAATATATGAAAATAGCAATATAAATATTACTAATACAATAAAAATAAAATTGATAAGTTTGTTGGTTGTGTAATGTTTGTCATCATCATCAACATATTTTTTAAAAGCTCTTTTTACCCCAAAAGCTATCCCAAATAGAACAATAATAATAGAAAGTAATTTAACCGTATGCCAAATTTCATCTGTAATAGAGTTTTTTACCTCTTGTCTTGTTTGTAAAACTTTTTTTGTATACACTTCACTAGTAGTTGAAACAATGTCAACTACCATTGTAAAATCTTTCACTTCTGATATTGTTTTTTCCAATAACTCTTGTGTTTTTTCATCTTTTCCCAAATCATACATACTTTTTAAAATTGTGGTCTTTGATTCAAGTTTTACAAGAACTTTTTGTAACTCTTTTTTAATACTATTATAACTATCCAAACTTTCGTCTAATTGCTGAATATAAGTCATAGCTTCTATAATAGCAACTGGATTTGTTACTGATGGTATTTTTTCTATAGTTGGGGGTGTTATTTGTTTACCAATTGGGGAGTCTTTATATTCACTTATTAACTCTAACTCATTTTCTTTAATTTTAATTTTGTTATAAAGCTGATAAGAAAGTTCTTTATATTTTTCACCTTTCCAATTAGCATATTTTTTAGCATCTACTTTAATTTTTGCTAACTCTTTTTCAAGTTTTCGATATGTTAAATAGTTATTGTATCTTGTTATCCAAATATTTGTAGATAATTCTTCATTGATATCAATAAGCTCTTTTTGTAAAGTGATTATTTTTTGAGCATCTGCCTCTTTTTTATCTACAACTACTTGTGTATCTTCAGCTATAATGGATGAAACTAATACAATAAATACAACTAAAATTTTAAATATATTTTTCAACTAAAATCCTTTAAAACATCTATCACATCATTTTTTGAAACTTCATCTGTAATCTTACAATCACCAATACCAACAGCTAGTATAAATTTAATTTTATCATCTAATGATTTTTTATCTAAGAAAAAATGTTCATAAAAATCTTCCACATCTCTTATTTTGTAAGTTGTAGGAATTTCATATCTTTCTAAAGTAGATCTTACTCTTGTTGCATCATCTAAACTCATTAGTCCTAATTTAACTGAAACATCATTTGCCATCATCATCCCAATACCTACAGCTTCCCCATGTAAGTATGTATCATAATTTGTCTCATTTTCAACCACATGGCCAAAAGTATGCCCATAGTTTAGTGCAGCACGAAGCCCTTTCTCTTTCTCATCTTGACTTACTACCCAAGCTTTTGTTTCTACTGACTTTTGAATTGCTACTTTTATATTTTCAGGATCATATAAATCATTATTTTCAATCCATTGGAAAAAATCTTTATTAAAACACACTGCCATTTTTATAATCTCTGCAACTCCTGCACCAAACTCTCTTTTTGGAAGTGTTGTTAAAAAATGTGGATCAATATGTACAGCAATTGGTTGATGAAATGCCCCAACAAGATTTTTACCAAACTTATTATTAATACCAGTTTTTCCACCTACACTTGCATCTACTTGACTTAAAAGTGTTGTTGGTATCTGTATAAAGTCTATACCTCTTTGATAAATACTTGCAGTAAATCCTGTCATATCACCTATTACACCACCACCAAAAGCTATTAATACTGAACTTCTATTAAGTTTATGGGTAAAACAATGTTCTAAAATATCTTCTATTGTTTTTAAAGTTTTGTATTGTTCCCCGTCTGGAATAGTAACTACACTTAAATCTTTTGCCTTAATTTTTGAAAGCAAATAATCTAAATGTAACTTTGAGATAGTTGGATTTGTTACAACCACTACTTTTTTATCTATATCTATTTGTTGTAAGTTATCTATTGTTATGTCGTATGAGGTGTCAGGGAGGGTGATATTTACAATCATTTCATTCCTATTTTAGTTAAAATTATATTGTTTGATTTTATCTAAAATATGCTGAAAATAAATTGCTAATGAAAAAGTGAGTTCAATAAATTTTGAATATCTTTTGTTAATCTTTTTACTTTTCCATTATCCACTAGTACTAACAAAACAGTTGAACTAAATAAAAGCTCTTCATCTCTATAAATTTCATGAAACAATTCAAAAGAGGAACCTTTCATTTGAGTAACTTGTGTTGTCACTTCTACCACATCACCAAATTTTGCACTAGATATAAAATCACAACTCATTTTACGAACAACAAAATGTGCCCCATCAACTATAGGCAACATCTCTTTTCTAAAAAAAAACTCACTTCTAGCTCTTTCACAAAAATTCAAATAATTTGCATGATAAACAATTCCACCAGCATCTGTATCTTCGTAATATACTCTTATTTGCACCTTTAAAACCCTTTATTTAAAGCAATCTTAGATTTAAAAACCTGAAACAGTCCCCAAAATAGTCCCCATTTGTTCAATTTTCTTAAATCTAGTATCTTCATTTTCTTTTATAAATTTGGTATAAACTTTTAAAGTGATAGAAACATCTTTATGCCCTAACATCTTACTTACCCAAACTATATCAGCACCATTACTTATAAGTTGTGATGCGAATGTATGTCGCAAATTATACAATGTTCTTTGTTCAATATTATTTAACTTCAATAATCTTTTAAAATTCAAATTTATAATATCATGAGAATAAAAGTATTTATTTGAAGAGTTTACAAAAACATATTCATACTCTTTAGTAAGCTTATATTGACTTTCTAGTGCTTTTTGTGCCATTGGCAGCATATCCACATTTCTAACACTTGATTGAGTTTTAGGATTACCTATCTTATTATTTACAATTGTTTTATACACTGCTATTTGTTTTTTATCAAAATCTATATCTTTCCAATTTAATGCAATAATTTCCCCTGGTCTTATTCCAGATGAATACATAAACAATATAAAGTTATGCATATAACCTGTTGTATGTTCTAACAATAACTTTATTTCATCAGTTGTAAATGGTTGCACTTCATCATTACTACTATCCAATAAAAACTCTTTTTGTACTTTAGGAGCTTTAACTTTTGATAATGGGTTTTTATCTAATATATCATTTAATACTGCCATATCAAAAATTGAGTATAAAATAGATCTAAATTTTTGTACTGTTAAGATCCTATAGTTTTCTAATAATTTATATTGCCACTTCTCAAGTTCCATAGGTAAAAGACTTGCTAATAGCCTATGCCCAAAATATGGTAAAATATGTTTATTAAAATGATTTACATTTCTTTTGTATGTATGCTCTCTTACATCTTTTTTATGAATTGTAAAATATTCTTCTGCAAAACTCTTGAGTGTGTATTCTTTCTGTTCTTGAATAAGTTGGATATCTCCAGTTAAATATTCAACAACAGAGGGAATGATCTCTTTTTTGACTATTACTAAATTTTCTTTTGTATTGGCTAATTTTGTACTTCGTTTAGATCTCTTTTTTTGATAGTAAAAATCTAACCACCATTTACCATTTTTAACAAAGATAGTAAACTTAAAGTCCATATAGTTATATTTGATATTATCAGCCAACTTTTAAACCTTGAGTTATACTATTTACTGAACTATGATACATCTTTTTAGTTTCATCAATGTTATCTTTTACAATAACTATTTTAGGAGCTTTTTTAAACTCCAATATAGCAAAAGGGATAAACTCAACTCTATCTTTTTCATTGTAAAAATAATGTATATCTTTTTTTAAAGTATTATTTTTCACATAGTTGTCTATTGTTTTTTCACTTTTATTTAAAAACCTAGCTACCTCTTTTTTAGTAGTTAAAGTCGAGATAGAAAGTTGCAGCAACTCTTGTTGATCTGCTAACTTGTCTAATATTAATTTTAATGTATCTTCTAGTGTCATTTATTTCTCCTTATTTTCTCATTACGCTACTTACGCTTCTACCCGTTAAATTACCCCACTTAAAGGCTTGTGAAACACCACTCATAGCATCGCCTCCGCTTGACATTGCACCTGTGATAGCATTCACATATTCAGGTATAGATTTTACAAATATAATTTGTATAGATCCTGATACTATTAATAAAAATAAATACTCCATATTTGTTTCAATTTCAGAGACCACAGATTGAGAAATCCAATAATTAAATATCATAAAAAAAGCAGCAAAAACAGCAAATAAAAAATATGTTGCAATTGTTCTAATCCATGCCATAGTTATATGTTGAGTAGAATCAAATGCAAATAAAATTGCTGGAAATGGTCCTATCATTAAAAATAAAGAAGTTAAAACAAGAGAAGCAATCATATAAAACCCTGTCCAAATATATAGTGCTCCATATATAATAAGAACTATTACTCCAAGGAAAAAATCAAGTGTACTTGTTATAATATTACCCATTAGCTCATTCTTTACATAAGAAAATAAGTTTATGTAAGTTGTATCAAGCTTTTTAAATGTATTTACATCATTTGCATTAGTAGTTATTTCATTTATAGCTGCAACAACATAATCTTTTAACATAAATATTGGTGTAACTATATATTCCAAGTAAAATTTATAGTTAAATATAAAAGATATCAATATAGGTAAAAATATAAATACTCTAAAAAAGTTTTTCTTACCTTTTGCCATATCTCCTATCATCCACTTATAGCCCATAACAATAAAATACAATGAAATAAATGCAGGTAAAAAACCCTCTATTGTATTTGCACTTACTGTATAAATATGTTTAAATATATTACTTAGTGCAGTGTCATATAAGTCTGCTACTAGTTCTATAGTACTTTTGTTCATTTCAATGGCCTCCAACCTATTCCATATGGATTACTACCTTCCATTATTGATAATTTACTTTTTTTCAGTGACTTGGGTAGTCCTTTTGATGTATTATCTATTTCCTCATATCTCTTTTCAAGCTCTAGTGCTAACTTTGAACCTTCACCATTTTTTAAAAATAATGAAGCCATAGCATTTCTATAGTGTAAAGCCGAATTAAAATCTTTTTGTAACAACTGTAACATCTCCATTAAAATCATATTTGTTGTTTTTATTGATTGTTTAACATCTTTTGAGTTCTCTATAAATTCGCTAAGCTCTTTTAATCTTTCTGTTCTTTTTTCGATTGCCTCGATCTCTTCTTCTGATGATGGGAAAAAAGTAGCTTTCCACTCTTCACTTATCAATTCAGCTGCAACTGATTGTTTAGCATCTCTATCCATTTTATGAGTCTCATCTATATAATCTTTGATTAAAATATTTTCTTTGATCTTAATTGGATCTACTAACTCTTTATTATTCATAATAGTCATAAAATCATCGACATTAGTTGTGTCAAGTCCTTGATTGATTTTATATTGTGTTGACAAAAATTCTTTTGCTTTTTCTTTGCCACCTAATAAATTCACTAGTCCATCATCGGCTTTTTTAAAGCTATCAGAAAATACCTTTGCTATATCATCATAAGCTATACCAGTACCACTTGCACTTTTTCGTGCTGCGTTCATGTCAAATAAACTTTTTATTTCTGTATTGTCAACTGTGTTTTTTAAATTGTTTCTCGCTTTTTCTAATGAAGCTAAAGAGCCAGTAAGTTCAGATTTAGAAGAATTAAGGGCATCTTTTAAATCTTCTACAGAACTACGAATACCACCAAGTGATTGTATTTGTTGTGTAATACCATTGATCATCTGTGTATATTGTTTGATACCACTTATCAAATATTGATAACTTGTAATATCTGTTACGGCGGTCATTGCATATATATTAAGATAAGCAATAGTTACTATCATGAATTTTTTAATCATTTAAAAGCTCCTTCTTTTTTAATAACTTCATATAATTTTTAATTGTTCTTTGGTGTTTACCCGTGATTTTTGCAATAGCAATATATGTTATTTTTTCATCATGTTTTTTCAAAATATCTATTGCATCTTCAATCAATTTTTTCTTATCTTCAAAACTAAGATTTAATTTTGAATTAGTCCATGTAGACATTTCTTTTTTGATTTCTTCTTCTAATTCAATATCTTTTTTTGATAAATTAAATCTTATACTCTTAATATGATCCATAATAATCATTTCATGCTCACTAAGACTAGACAACTTATTTATTACTGTTAATATAGCTTCTATTTTATCTTTAGATTTAGCTAAAATTTTATAAATTTTATCATCATTTTTACCTATTAAAATTGCTGTTTTTATTTGTTCATTTATTTCAACAATTAATTTCTCACTATATAATTTTTCTTTATTTAAATTATTATAGAAATTTGTCACATATTGCTCTACCAATGTTCTTTCTATAATTCTTTCTTTCAAATCCTTATCATCAATTACTTTGTCTACTAGACTATTGATATCTACAGAATTATCAATTTTTAATAATAAAAGTTCATTAATTGTTTTCATGATAAATGTGTATAAATTTGAGTAGTTTTAAGATCTTCATGTCCCAACGCTTTTTGAACAAGTAATATATCTTTAGTTTTACGATATAGATGTGTTGCAAATGTATGTCTTAGCATGTGAGCACCGCTTTTGTCTTTAACAATATTAGAATACTCTAATAAGTTTTTAACTAAATTGTACACATATTGAGCAGATACTTTTCCTTTTTGTGTAGTTATAAATAAAAACTCATTATTAGATCTATTTATTCGTAAACATCTTAAATAATCTTTATCTATTTTGTAATTATCTACAGTAACTACTCGCTCTTTATTCCCTTTACCTAAAACTTTTATATAATATTGATTATTTTCCAAATAAATATCATCTTTTTTAATGTTTATTAGTTCATCAACTCTTATACCTGTAAATACTAGAAGTTTTATAATTAAACGATTCATTGGAGCTGATTGTTTTTGATACTTAATATTTTCATTTGCTATTAAAAACTTTTCTAATTCTTGTTCTGTTAAATATGATGGTAATTTATTTGTATGCTTTGTTCTTTGAAGAGTATCAAGTTTAATATCAAAAATAAATTGGTCTCCATTCATATCTTCGTTATTCAAATCTAAATAATTAAAGAATATGATTATCATTCTTTTATAGTTTTCTCGAGTTACTGCTGATTTAAAATTCAATTGACTTACATATTTCATTAACATATCTTCATTGATATCTGTTAATTTTTGTAAACCTAAACCTATACTGTAATTATAAAAATTTAACAATGGATAAAAATATGTACTTAAGCTTTTATTACCTAAATTTCTTATCTCCTTAGTTAACTGTACAAATTCCTTCATATCTTCAAAAACATCATCAATTGAAAGTGTCATAACTTTGATTTTATATTGAAATAAATCTTTAATATATCTGCTATTGGATTTTTGTGTTTGATTATATATAAACCTTTGTATCCAAAAGAACAATGAAGACTCAAAACTATCTCTTGAATTTATTTTATATTTCATTTTCCCTCCCTTTATGATTTTTTAATTTGAAATTTAATTGATCGTGGAACTCTACAAATTTACTAATATTTTCTATTGTTTGTTTTTCTTTTTCTAAAATATTTTTTTTGATTTTATTGCCATACCAAATTTTTTGTTGATTAGATTTTTTGTTTTTTGGATAGATGAAGTCATAAAACTCAATTGAAAAAACTTCATATCTTGTGTCATCACTTAAAATATTTTTTATATATTTTAAATCTTCTTCTTTTTCTTCTTCTTTGGGATAAGGAATAGTATATTGATATGTCGGATTTAAATCCGAGTTTTTTTCGGATTCATTTCCGAGTTCGGATTTATTTCCGACATAGTAATTCGGATTTGTTTCCGACATAGTGCTAAAAGCATATTTTTTTCCTTTTTTTGTAATATTGATACAATCCTTTTTAGACACTTTTATGTAGTTGATTAGATCTATTTCATCTAAAAATTTAAAATGTCTATATACGGTGTCTTCTTTGAGATTTAATAAAGGAAGTTCTTTCACTACAACTTGTCTTGCAACCCAATAGTAAACTTTATTTTCATATATTATTGGTTCTGCCCAAGTTGAGGCACTAGTCAATAAATCAAATATAATAGCCTGGTTTATGTTTTTCATGCCAAGTTTAATTGCTTGTTCTTGATTTATATGTAATATATATTTCATTTAATTTTTTTCACTAAGCATTAAAAAAATACAGAATTTATTCATAGAATAGTTCCACCTTATCATTAATATAGCAATTTAAGGTAGAGCGACCAAACAGCTACCTTAAAACACTTGGAGCTAATCAAGTGATTAGCTTCAAAACTTATAAAGTTTCGAGTAGCTGTTTGGTCAGCTCCAAATGTTTAATAATTGTAAAATTATGTATAAATGTATATGTTTAACCATTTTTAAGGTATTCTATTAATTAAAATTAATATATAAAGACAAAATACATACATTATAGAAATATTTTCATATAAAATGAAATATTTTCTATTTGTGAAGTATAAATAATTTATATTTAAAATAAACTTAATTTATTAGAAATATTTTCTTTTATATGAAAATATTTCTAAATATGGTGCAACTATGGAAAGTGGATTTAAAAAAATATTATGTGATTTGTTCGGAATTACTGCAAGAAGTTATTCTAACTGGGCTAAAGAAGATAGAGCAGTTATATCTTTTTTTGAAAAAGGCTACATAGCCAAAAATGAAATTGAAGAGTTTTTAGAATCAAATAAAATTAAAAAATTTGAACTTATTAAAGAACTTTCAGTTGAAGAACTTGAAGCAAAATTATCTAATATAGGAAATTATGATAGAGATCAAAGAGTTCACGAAATAATAAAATTTATGCAGCTTTCATCTCCTGCTGACATTGCAAATATCTTATTATTAAATATAACAAAACAATATGATAAAAATAGTATAGGTATTGATACTCGAATTATTTCTAAATTAGAGAATCTAAAAACAAATTTTATTTTTTTAAAATATTTTCTAGAAATTTTAGAGGATATGAATAAAGAGAAGAATTTAGAATATAATCAAATGAATCAAATTATAATTGATGATTTTAATAAAGAAGTAGGCTTTGATTTTTCTATCAATGACATTCCTATTCTTTTATATATTTTATCAAGATTCAAAGTCTATAATACTTTATATGAAATTGATGAAGATAATTAAATAATTAATAACTAGATATTATATTTATAATACATTACATGAAATAGATCAAAAGTAATTAAGATCTATTCAAATAGATTTAAAAGTATTTTTAAATTGATTTAACTTAGTAAGCATTTCAATAGCTATTTTATCATCTAAAATAAAATGTACTACTTTAGCTTTTATTGATTTATTATATTTTAACTCACAGCTCCACCATTTTAAACTTTCTCCCAATTTCATTGCTTTTTTTTGATGATGATATGATAAAGTTGTTTTACTTTTACACTCATCTATTTTAATATAAAACTCTTTATTTAAAATATTAGTTTTCATATTCTTTTCATATTTATCTAAAATATAAGCATGATATATAGCAAAATGTAAGCCATATTTTTCCATTAATTCATCACTACTACATAATGAATTTTTATTTCTATGAATGATCTTTTGGATTATATTTAATTTTTCTTCTATATTCATATTTGCTTCTCCACTAAGTATTAAAAGTTTTCTTTATGATATTAAATTTTCAATTAAATTATTAAAATACAAATATTCGATAAATCAAAGCACTTTTTTACGAATTAACACCCCTATACTAAAAATTAACACTGCAAAACCAATAATTAACACCTAAAAGCAAAGAATTAACAACAAAAAACCAATAATTAAGAATAAAAAAGGAAAATTAACACAAAAATTAAGTAAATTTCTGTTTTAAGTCTAAAAAATTTTATTTTTTAGACTGGCAGGATAGGGAATTTGTATGACAAATCCCCCCAACCGACTAGATAATTTTTGCTTTTTTAGATACAATTAGTTTCTAGTAAACTAATTGAAAAGTGAGATTAATGTCTATCAATCCTCGTATCACAGCAAGACTTGATGATGATTTGAAAAGTCAAATATCTAAAAAGTTGCAGCTAAAGAAATTTTCACACTATGATGAAAGCAAACTGTTAAGAGCAGCTATTAATAATTTTGTTGATCAAAACTTATTTAACTATATTTCAAATATAGATACGATCATAAAAGTATCTAATGAAATGATTTTAGATATGAATGGACTTACTGCAAATATATCTCAAATAACAGAACATTTAGAAGTTGCAGCAGATGAAAATATAGATATTATAATAGATAATTTTTCCTATTGTAAAAAGTCAAATATAGAATATGTCCAGGAACTGAAAAGATTAATTAAACTCTTAAGACCTTTTGAAAAGAACAAAATAAAAAATCATACAATTATTGCTCGAGTAGATCAAACAATATTATTGGATGTTAAGAGAAATATAGATATCTATAAAAATCTAAAATTGGATAAATCAAAACTCATTAGAGCAGCTTTAAAATACTTTTTAGATAAAAGGTACTACATACTATCAGATAATCAAATAAAATATGCTAGAGAGCTTATGAAGTTAAATAATGATGTAGCAAATATTACAAATGATGTTAATAGAATTGCTTTTGAATTGAATTGTAATTATGAAGTTGAGAAAGTTGAAATGATAAAAGTTGTAAAAGAGTTAAATATTGTATTACATAATGTTCACCAGATAGTTATAAAACTATATGATGAAAGTAAAAAGTTTAATTGAAGTAGATCAAGGGATATCATGATAAAACTAATATTGTATATTATCTTATTTGTTTCTGGTGCTATATATTTTGCATTTTATAATGCAAATGATGAAACATATCAAAGTCTTAAACAAGCTATGGAAAAAGCTAAGCAACAAAAGACTGCAGAAAAAAATATACAAAAATTAGATCAGTAGTAGCTCGAGAGATATCTTGATAAAATTTATTCCTATTTGTTCCTGGTACTTGTTGACCAAGGAATAAAATTTATTATCTGCTTTCATTAATATTGACATTTAAAAACAATTAATATATAATACGAACGAAACACAATGAGCCTTTTATGATAAGCTGATTACTTATCGTGTAAAGGGAAGTTAAAAAGGTAGGGAGCAATCCTTACCTTTTTTTATTAGTGGGAACTTTTGAAGTTAAGCGGTGGAGCTTTTACGAAAGGTTCGTTGTGTTGAGATTAATATTAATCTTCATAGTGGTAGGATTTATCCTTGTAGTACCACTTCACTAAACTACAGGAGGGACTTAATCAATCCCTCGCTTCAATAGTCCCTATTTTAGTCCCCACAAATGAGCTTAAAGACTATAATTTGTAAGAAAATTATTTTTGAAAAGCCTTGTTTATTACTATGTTTTTATGAAAATAAGAGAATTATTGTATCTTCGTAATATACTCTTATTTGCATTTTTAAATCCTTTATTAATTATTTGTATTTTACAGGTTTTATTTTAAATAGTATCTTACACAACTTTTTACCTATAAAATAGATAATTTGATATAAGAAAATTAAGGGTATAATTAACTATTAAAATTATATATATCAAGGTGTTTTTGTGTCTATTTTTGCTATACAATCTTTAGTTGGTGGATTCCTAGATGAGGATTTAAATCATTTCAATAAAATTTTCGATGATTGGTGTGTTCAGTTTGAAAATTATGATGATGCTATGATTATATTACAAACTCTTGAAAATCAAGAATCTATAACTGTTGTTGAAATAACACCATTGAGTTATCCAAAATATTTTTTTCCATCTTTACAAGGTACAATTTATTTAACACGACAAATTAAAGATAAAATTATCTGTGCTGTAGAACCATTTATGGGAGCTAGTTTTAAAATTGCTATTTGTGATCTTAAAACAAAAAAAGTAAGATTTACAAAAACAAACTATAAAACTATCACAAGTATTGAAGCTGCTTTTAGTAATTTTAGTGAATAGGTAACTCTTATTTAAAGTGTAATTATTTTTATTAAGGATACAATAACTTGTGTATGTTAGTATTTACTAGTACATTACAAGGAGTTACTATGAATAAAATAATAATTAACGGACTAGAAGTACAAACTTACGGTAAAAATACTAATCAATCTATAATTTTCATCCATGGATTTCCTTTTGACCATACACTTTGGGATAATGTCATAGATACATTCAAAGATACATATTACTGTATCTCCTATGATATTAGAGGCTTTGGTAACTCCCAGTGTAATACAGGACAATACACAATGGAAAGTTATGTAGAAGATTTAGAAAATATAATCTTAGAGTTACAGTTAGACAAACCAATCCTTTGTGGCTTTTCTATGGGTGGTTATATAACATTTAGAGCAAATGAAAAACAACCCGAAAACTATAAAGCACTAATATTTGCAAATACAGCTACAACTAGCGATAATGATGAAACAAAATTAAAACGCTCTGGTGCTATTTCTAGTATTGATAAAGATGGAGTTGAACCTTTTTTAGATAAGTTTTTTTCAGTTGCATTTAGTGAAGATTATACGAAAAAAGAGCCATTAAGATTAAAAAAGCTTAAAGATAAAATCATGAATTTTAATCCTGTAGGAATTAAGGGTGGATTGTTGGCTATGATTAGTAGAACTGATACAACTAAAAGCTTACAAAAAATAGATATCCCTGTGTTATTAATAAGTGGAAAAAATGATAAAATTATATCTCCTGATATTATGGAGCAAATGTCCAATAGTATAAAAAACAGTACCCTAGTCTCGTTAAGTGATAGTGGGCATGCAAGTATGATTGAAAAGCCAGAGCAATTTAATAGTACCCTTAAAGTATTTTTAAAAACTCTTTAGTAAATTATTGCATTCTATTTTGAGTTTTCTCTTTTTCAACTTTGGATAGTGTGTATGATGAGATTTTCTTGTTGATTTTATCTGCTAACTGATGTACTGACATGGCATAATAAGCACTTTGATTATATCTTGTAATCACATAAAAGTTTTTAGCTGCATACCATAATTCATCGTAAGACTTTTTACTAAGTTTGATTAGTCTTACTTTATCATTATATTCCCATTTTCCATGTTTTGGTCTAATACCTTTTAACTCTTTTCTGTGATATTTTGTGTTGTATCCTGTTTTATATTGCGTAAATCTTGTACCCGTATAAGATACTCTTGTAGCAACCTCTTCATCTTTTTTCCAACCATTTTCTTTTAAATAATTTGCAACACTTGCAATTGCATCAAGAGGATGTTGAAGACTTACTTTACCATCTTGGTTAAAATCAATTCCAAAGTGTTCGTAACTACTTGGCATAAACTGCCCTAACCCAATAGCACCTGCATAAGAACCTTTTACTTTTTTTGGATCAATATTATGTTTTTTTGAAAGTCTGATAAAATTTTTCAACTCTTTGGTAAAAAATTTATTTCTTCTATTTTCCTCAAAAGCGAGTGTAGTTAAAGTATCAAATACAGGAAATTTACCCACATTTTTGCCGTATACACTTTCTATACCTATAATTGCCGCTATATATTCAGCTGGGATTCCATATTCTTTTTCAACTTCTTCAAAAGCTGAACGATATTTATTTATAAAAGATATACCTTGACTTATCCTTTTGGGTGTTACTTTATATTTAACATAACGATCCCATGCACCATGTGTTGGATAACTTACTTTTTTTATTTTTTTATTTATTGTTTTTGTTCTTTTTGCATATATTCGTAAAGGTATTTTTTGAACCTTTACATTAGAAAATAACTTTTCTAAATAAGCTTTTTCATAGTTATACTCTTTTACCATCATATTTATAAATTCAACTGTCTTTTCATTTTTACTATAATCTTTAGCATTTAATGAAAAAGTGAAAACTACTATTAATAAAATTAAATATTTCAAACTACTACTCCCACTTCTATTCTAACTAATAAGAATAAATTGTATCAGTATTTTTTAAAAATCCCCTAAATTTTGTTATCTACTTATTATAAACAATTTAATATAATTTAGTATAATATCTCTACAGTTACAAATAATTAAAATATGGAGTTTGAAAATTTGAAAACAAAAACCACTCTAAAAATACTCATTGTTCTATTTTTATACTCTTTTTTCACTATAGGTTGCAGTGATAAAAAGGAGGTAACTGATAAAAAACAAAGAGAACATAGTTATTTTTACCCGGCAACTACTTCTAATATGGAGCAACAAACTACTAAAACAGTATATGTACCAGTTTATTCTCATGTATATACCTCTGAAGAGAAATATGAAAGAATGGGTATTACACTGAGTATAAGAAATACCGATAGTGATGAGAATATGTTAGTTAAAAATATACTTTACTATAACACCAAAGGTGATTTAATTGAAACTTTTATTGATAAACCACACTATTTAAAACCCATGGCTTCAATAGATTTTATTGTAGACCTTCGTGATATGAGAGGTGGTTCTGGAGCCAATTTTATCATCAAGTGGGAAGGTTCTCAAACACTTTTATCTCCTGTAATTCAAGCAGTTATGGTAAATAATACAGGTAACAGAGCCTTCTCGTTTATTACAGAAGGATACACTATAAAAAAAGGTACTAAGCAATGAAAAAAACTATTTTTATATTAATGATTTTAACCCAAGTTATTTTTGCTGATAGTTTAAAAGTGATTGATAAATTCTCTGATATTCCTCAAAACAAAAATATTGTTTTAATATTTTCAATGGAGTTTTGCCCTTATTGTGTGAGGCAAGAGAAAAGTATTGTAAAAAAAGTACAACCTAAATTTCAAGAGATTGAATTCCTAAAAGTTATGAGAGGTACAAAAGTTTTTAAAGAACTTATTCAAACAGGAAATTTTGGAGAGGTTGAGTATTTCCCTACAACATATATTTTAAAAATAAACAAAGACAATAAAATAGATGTAAAATACCCTTTCGCAGGATTTCAACGCTCTTCAAGTATTATTGATATCTTAAGTAATAAAGAGATGATGGAAGATTAATTTTAAGTTTACAAGTAAAGTATACAATATCCAAAAAATGGTGGTAACAACAATATGAAAAATGAGCAACAAAACATTTCGATTCTTATAGATTGTGATAATGTAAGTCATAAGTATGCAGAAGATATTTTTAATGATATTGCAAAATATGGAACAGTAAATATAAGACGGGCCTATGGGAACTGGAAAGATAAAAAACTCATAGGTTGGGAGAAACTGTTACAACAACATAATATCCAACCAATTCAACAATTTGCCTACACACAAGGGAAAAATGCTACAGATATAGCTATGATTATAGATATTATGGATCTATTGTATACAAAAGAGTTAAGCGGTGTAGCACTTGTTACAAGTGATAGTGATTTTACTCCAATAGTTACAAGAATATTAGCAAATGGGTTAACTGTATATGGATATGGGGAAGAAAAAACTCCAATGGCTTTTACAAATGCCTGTTCTCAATTTATCTATGTTGAAAAGTTATCATCAAAAGTTACACCTGCAAAATTAGAAGAGAATGACACTTTAGTAACTGAAGATTATAGTTCAGCTAGTGGATATATAGGAAAAAACTATGACATTAAAAGAGATACAAAACTCAAAAAATTTATCCTTAATGCAGTACATCAAACTACTGATGACAATGATTGGAGTGATGTAAAAAATATTGGATTATATATCAAACAAAACTCTTCATTTTCTCCAATTAACCATGGTTTTAATAAATTGGGTGACTTAATAAAAGCATTAGAGCTTTTTGATGTTGCATATACAAACAATAGACTAACAATGCTTATTAGAGAAAAAGTTGGTAAAATACCAGAGATAGGAAATTTAAAAGATTTTAAGTTTTAAAATCCTCTTAACACAATCCAGTATTCAGTTTTGATTAAGATTAATAAAAAAATTACGCGTGATTTTAAGAGATTTATCCAATAAGTTAAGAGATTTATACTTGAAGTAGATAAAAGGTAGTTAACTACTAAAGCTATTTTCTTTAATCTTAATTAAAACTGAATACTGGATTGTGTTGTCTATTTCATTTTCATTTCATTTTCGTTTATTACAATTAGGTACGAAATTTAACAAGACATATACAAAAGAGTTGTTTCCTTTTCAACTCTCTCTACAATAAAAAATTTTTCAACGCCTTTTTTGTCAATGATGAAATAGGTGTTGAATCAATTTTATCTAAATCAATCCAAATAACTTCATCACTTAAATTATCTATTTTATAAAGCTTTACACTTAATCGGTATTTTGTATAACTATGTTTAAACTGTCCAATAAAATTCTCCTCTATAGGATCAACAGTAGGTAACTCTAACATCCCTTTATACATTTTTCCTGTTGTTTTAACAAGAGCTATCTTATCTTCTCTTCCATAGATACCGTAAAATAACTCTAAAGACTCATACTCTTTTTTCTTTTTTTGTGTGTACAGTTCTGGATTTTTTTTCCCTAAACAACTTATAGATAAAGGACAATTTTCACATAAAGGATTTGTAGGAGTACAAACTATTGAACCTAAATCCATAAGGGCAAGATTGTGTTTTGTTGGTTCTTTCGTATTCAAAAATTTATTCGCACTTTCCCAAACTTCTATATCTGAAACATCTAAAGTAGCAAAATATCGTTTTAATACACGAGCAATATTTGTATCTACTACAGATACCTCTTGATGATATCCAAAACTACAAATTGCACTTGCGGTATATCTCCCTATTCCTGGTAGTTTCTGTAGTTCATTTATATCTTCAGGTAATCTATCTGGACACTTTTGGGCTGTTTTATGAAGATTTCTTGCCCTTGAATAATATCCAAGTCCACTCCAATAAGATAAAACTTCATCTAAGGATGCCGTTGAGAGTTTTTCTAGTGTTGGAAATTTCTCTACAAATTTAGGGTAATATTCACTCATTACTCTATTTACTTGAGTTTGTTGTAACATTATCTCACTTAGATAAATGTGATAAATCTCTTTTGTATTGCGCCATAGAAGATCATGGCGTCCGTTATTTTTATACCATTGTAATAGTTCTGTATGTTCTTGTGAAAAATTATCCATCAAAATTAATTAACAAAAGTCTACTAATAATCCTGACTTTAAAGAGTTATAAGTTTCTTCCCCTTTATATTTTTTCACAATATAAAGTGCTAAACACATAGCAGTTCCTGGACCTCTTGAAGTTATAATATTTCCATCTTCAACAATTTTTTCATTTGGATGATATCCCTCTATTCTAATCTCTTCTTCAACTGATGGATAACAAGTATAATTTTGAGATAAAACTCCAGCACTATTTAAAGCATAAGGTGCTGCACAAATTGCAGCTATATCTTTATTTTTATTATTCATCTCTTTTAATAAATTTTGTACATGTTTATCTTGAGCTAATAATTTTGTACCACCCCAACCACCTGGTAATAAAATCATATCAATATCTTCAGTAGTGACATTTTGGATATTTGTATCTGCCATGAGAGTTATATTATGAGCACCTTGAACTTCTAAATTATTTTCCAATGATGCAACGATAACTTTTATCTCTGCCCGTCTTAAAACATCTATCAAGCTTACAGCTTCAATCTCTTCAAAGCCTTTTGCTATTGGTATTAAAATTGTTTTCATACATACTCCTATTATAACTAATCTATTAAAAGTATTTTACAATAATGGAACTAAATATCTGAAAAGAAGAAAGAGAAGTACATAGAGAAAAAATCTCTATGTTTTATATTTATTTTATATCTAAAACAATAGCTGCTTCTGGAGATAATACTCTAAAAGCACAACTTTGAATAAGAAATAATTCTACGGTATCTTTAGTATCTTTTTCAAAACCAATTGAAACGTCAAGTCCACTATAAAATTCAAAATCTCCACCTCTTTGAGATATTATTAAAGCTTTACTATCTCCAATATCTTGATTTATCACAATATTTCCAGCACCTAAAATATCATCTAGTTTTGTCTTGACACTAATTCCATCAAAAAATTCTGTATAAAGTTTTGCCATAGTTGCACTCGATATTACTAACTTAAAAGTACCATCCACAAATTCTTGGTTAAATGTTCCTAATGATTTTGCAACAGCACCTAAAATATCTTTTGTTGATTTAACTTCTATTGTTTTAATATCTTTATTTGTTGTGATACCTCCTATATTTGCCTCTTTCAATCCACTTAATATCATATTGTTTTCAACAGATGAAAATTCATTTGCAGCAGTTGCTAACTCTTTATCATCAAAATCTTCAATACCTTTTTTTATATTTTCAATTACAGATTTAGATAGTTTAAAACTTTTTTTAATCTCTACCATTTTTATAGGTTCTCTTGTAGAAATTAATACACCATTTTTATTTGATACTTCTGTAGAATATTTTGTAGGTATACTATCTGTTTCATAACTATATCCACCATCAAAATCAACAACACTTCTCAAGTTCAATCTTTTTGTTAAAAATTCACCTAAAGTTAAATCTATTGTACTCCAAACACTAGCTCCAAAAGGGGCATTTGCTCTGTTTAAAATTTCCATTATATTTCTCCTTTTTTACTTTTTATTATTTCCAATATTTAGACTACTGTTAGTCACTGTTTGTGTATCAGTCTCTTCAGTTTTACCTGTCATCTCATTTTCTTTTCCCACAATATTTCCATCTTGAAATAAAAACTCACGTAACATTGCATCCCATACAGGAGAATTTTTCCTAAGCCACTCAATACCCATACAAGCATGTTCTATCTCTTCATCTCTATTATGTTCCATAACTGCTTTTGCTTCAGGATCAGTAGCACATTCAGCTCTTTGATTATACCAATCAACAGCTTCTAACTCTTCCATAGTACTTTGTATCATTCTATGATAATCTTTTGCAAAACTTGATAACTCTTTTGGATCTTCGTGATAACCTTCATGTGCCATTTATTACTCCTTAATAATTATTATTATTTAGAATAGTAGCATTATATTTATTAAGATTAATATAGTGTTGTATTTTATTTTATATTATAATCTTATTATAAGTTTAGAGTACTTATTGTAAAAGTCCACTTCCTATGACATAATACGTTATATTTTTTATCTCATCATCTAGTGTAACACCACCTATTACACCAACAGGATGTTTTGATATTTTTGCTAAATAAGAGATGTTTTCTCCAAGTATATTTGGTACATCTTTTGTATTTGTAGTTCGATAAGCACCCAGACCAATGTAGTCTAAATCTAATCTATTTGCTTCTAAGATTTCTCTTTCATTGTGAGTTGAAATACCAAAAATTTTATTAGGATATTTTTTTCGTAAGAATTTAAAAAGTAATTCATCATTAGTAATTTTCAACTCTTTATTTTTAACTCTTTGTATATCTTCTTGTCCTAAATGTAAACCATCTGCAATTGATAAAAGTTCTAATTTATCATTGATAATAATAGGAATATTTGTAAGTGATTTAAGTAAAATAATATTTTGTTTTTGAATCTCTAAAGAGTTTATTTTATCTCTATATTGAATATAGACAATATTATATTGTGAAATATGTTGCAAATATTGTGAAATTGAAAAATTAAATTTATTTAATAATTCAATATCACATAAAGCATAAATTTGTGTATTATGCAACGGCATCTTTATAGAATAATTTTAAAAGATCATGTAAAGTTTGTTTCATCTCACTTCTTTGAGTTACCATATCGATACTTCCATGTTCAAGTAAAAACTCTGATTTTTGGAAACCATCTGGTAGATCTTTTCCTATAGTTTGTTTAATAACTCTAGCACCTGCAAAACCTATTAAAGCGCCTGGTTCTGCCATGATAATATCACCAAGAAAAGCAAAAGATGCACTTACCCCACCAAATGTTGGGTCAGTTAAAATTGAGATAAAAGGTAATCCTTCATTATCAAGTTTTCGTAAAGCTGCACTTGTTTTTGCCATCTGCATTAAAGAAAAAGTTGACTCTTGCATTCGAGCTCCACCAGATGCACTTATGATAATAACACCTTGTCGTTTTTCAATAGCTCTATTACAAGCTCGAACAATCTTCTCACCCTCAACGCTTCCTAAACTTCCCCCTAAAAATGAGAAATCAAATACAACAAGTTGTACTGCAATTCCATCAATAGTACACTCTCCACTTACAACTGAAGAGGTTTTACCAGTTTTATGTAATGCCTCTTCTAATCTTTTTTGGTACGATTTACTATCAACGAAACTTAGTGGGTCGGTAGGGTGTAATTCACTATCAAACTCTACAAAACTTCCCTCATCAGCAAGAAGGTCTATTCTTTTTTTAGCCCCTATTCTCATGTGAAAATTACATTTAGGACATACATGATTTAAATTTTCAACCTCTTTAAAAAACATTAGAGCTTCACAAGAGGGACATTTTACCCAATGACTTTGATTCTCTATAAACTGAGGGTCATTTTTTTGCTTCTCTAAAATATCTGTTTTTATTTTTTTGAAAAAACTTTTTAAATTTAAATCCATATAGTTACCTTTTCTATTTTAGTGCGCTATTTTATCTTAATTCTTGAAATTTTTCAAGTTCATCAAGCTTTTCCCAAGGATAATCAGGTTGACCCACTTGCCCACGAGCTGCTACATCAGCATAAAGGAAAGTATCTGCACTTGGATGGTCAAGATTAAACTTTTTTGTAATCCAATTTGGAGTAAGTGAAAAATTCTCTTCAACAAATGTAGATAAGGCATCATCATTTAATGATGTATATGTTCCATATGTATCAACTGCAACTGATGTTGGTTTTGCAACACCAATAGCATAAGAGATTTGTACAACAGCTTTTGTAGCAAGACCAGCAGCAACAATATGTTTTGCAATATATCTAGCTGCATATAATCCACTTCTATCAACTTTTGTATAATCTTTAGAACTTTGTGCTCCTCCACCTATTGGAGAATACCCACCAAAACTATCAACAATAAGTTTTCTACCAGTTAATCCACTATCATGTAAACTTGAATGTGATACATATTTTCCTGTTGGATTTATATGAATGATACACTCATCTTTGTTATATAATTCACTTGGTAGTCCTGTCTCATCTATAAGTTTTTGGATTAAAGTTCTTACTGTTCCAATATTCATACTAGATACACAAGGTGCACTTACAACTATAGTATCAATTTTTTGCGGTTGTGATTTTTCAAAGTTTTCTTTACAACCATAATCCATAGTAACTTGAGTTTTAATATCAACTCCTAGCTCATTTGGATTTGCTAAGGCATAATCATATACTTTTTGCATTAGCATTCTTGCGTATGTAATAGCACTTGGCATATAGTTTTCTGTTTCATGGTCAGCATAACCAAACATGATCCCTTGATCACCAGCACCTGTTTCACCATCTTCTTGATCAACACCTTGGTTGATATCTGGAGATTGTCTATTTAATAATACTTGTACCTCTACATTTTGAGGTTTTAAACACTCTTCATCTGTAAAAAATTCATTATCATGATACCCTATTTTCTCTAGTGCATCAATTGCAATTTGTTTGTATTCATCTGTTGTTAGAGTTGTTGCACTTGTAACCTCTCCACCTATAACTACATGTTTCCCAGCTACAAATACTTCACTTGCAACTCTTGATTTAGCATCACCAATAATAAGTTTATCAACTATACTATCTGCAATAATATCTGCACATTTATCAGGGTGTCCTGGGCTTACCACTTCACTTGTAAATAGGTAATGATTTTTGTTGTGTTGTTTGTTTTCCATTTTTGTTTTCCATTCTTTTGTTTTCCGCAATAACCTCTAAAAAAGTCATCGTCTGTTTTCCATTCTTTTGTTGTCCATCTTTGTTTTCCATAAAATCTGTTAAGATTTTGAAAAGTAAAAATTTTTAATTAAAGTATGTGTTTTACATATTTGTAAAAGTTTTGAATATTAACAAAACAAAACTGTAAAATAGATTAGATGATAAAACTACTCTACAGTAACAGATTTTGCTAAATTTCGTGGCATATCCACATCATTTCCAAGTCGTACACTTATCTCCATTGATAAAAGTTGTAGTACAACTAACATCTCAAAAAACTCTAACATATAATGATCTGTTGGTTTTGTTTTGATAAAATCATCACTAAGTTCAAATTCTAGTGGACTGATAGCACATATTGTACTATCTCTGGCACTAAGTTCTTCAACATTTGATTTGATTTTATCATAGTGACAATGTTGTGGCATAAGTGCAATTGTAAATAGTTCTGGATCTGCTAGGGCTATTGGTCCATGTTTCATCTCACCTGCTGGATATCCTTCAGCGTGAAGATAACTTATCTCTTTGAGTTTTAAAGCACCTTCAAGTGCTAGTGGATAAAACACATCTCGACCTATAAAGAAAAATCCATGTCCATGAAGATATCTTTTTGATAACCTTCGACATTTTTCATGTAGTTTATCTTCAACAATAAGTGACTTTGGAACCTCTCTTAAAACTTTTAGTTGCTCGTGAAGTTCTTGTTTAGCGATAGTTTCATTTACTTTAGCAAAATATAAAGCCATCATCCATAATACAACTGTTTGGGTTGAAAATGCTTTTGTACTAGCTACACCTTTTTCAATCCCTGCACGAGTTAATACTGTAGCATCGGCAACTCTTGTCATAGAACTATTATCAACATTACATACTGCTATACTTTTAAGTCCTGCTTTTTTTGCCATCTTTAAAGCTTCAAGGGTATCTGCAGTTTCACCACTTTGTGAAATAACGATAAAGAGTGTATCATCTTTAAGCAATGGCTCTTTATATCTAAACTCACTTGCTATTTCAACACTACATCTCACCTTTGATATTCGTTCAAAAAGATATGATGCTGTTAAACCAGCATGATACGATGTACCACAAGCACAGATTTTAATCTCATTTATTCCAGAACATAAAGACTCATTTAGCTCTTCAAAATTGATCTCATCATCTTTAATTCTTCCAAGCATACTATCAGTTACCACATCATGTTGCTCATATATCTCTTTTTCCATAAAAAAACGAAATCCATCTTTTTGAGCAAATTGTTTACTTGTTGGAAGTGTTGTCCACTTCACCTCTTGATTAAATACAATATTTCCATCAATTGCATATCCACTTACACCATCTTCGAGATATACTACATCAGAAGCCAATCCAATAAGTGGAGCATCAGAAGATGCAAATAATATTTCATCTTTATTATTTCCATGTGCAATAGCTAAAGGGGAACCATGCTTCATAAAAAATATTCTATTTGGTTGTGATTTTGTAATAAGAAGGATTGAATATGCACCTTCAAGTCTAGCAATAGTATCAAGAAATGATTTTTTTGCATCATTTGTTTTATTGAAATAGTATTCAAAAAGATGAACAATAACCTCTGTATCTGTTTGAGATACAAACTTATGACCTGAATTTATAAGTTCATCTTTTAACTCTTTATAGTTTTCAATAATACCATTATGTACCACATAAGAGTATTCCCCTAAGTGTGGATGAGCATTTAGTTCTGTTGGTTTACCGTGAGTTGCCCATCTTGTGTGTCCAATACCAATAGAAAAATTTGATGACTCTGTATCATAAGCTGAAGTTTCTATTTTAGCTTCTAAATTTGCAATCTTACCAACTGCTTTAAAAACATCTAGTTTATCATCTTCAAGTATTGCAATACCTGCACTGTCATAGCCTCTATACTCTAACTCTCTTAATCCATCTATTAATATTTTACTTGTATTTTGTTTCCCTATATACCCGACAATTCCACACATAATTGATAATACCTTTTATAAAAATTAGGCTATTATATCCAAAAAATAATTAATAGGCAGAAAATGGACTGGAAAACTATCATATATGAAGAACAACAAAAAGAGTATTATAAAGAGTTACAAAGCTTTATAGATAAACAATATGAAATAGCTACTGTATACCCAAAAAAAGAGAATATTTTTAAAGCATTTGAACTTTGTAATTATGATAACCTTAAAGTTGTTATTCTAGGACAAGACCCATATCATCAAAAAGGTCAAGCACAAGGTTTAGCTTTCTCAACACCAAATCATATCAAAAACCCACCCTCAATGGTAAATATTATTAAAGAGATTATTGATGATATTGGAGATTGTCAATGCTTAGATGGAGATTTAACACCTTGGGCAAAACAAGGAGTTTTACTTATAAATACTATTCTCACCGTAGAAGATAGTAAACCAAAATCTCATGAAAAAAAAGGTTGGGAGATTTTTACAGATAATATTATCAAATATATTTCCAAAAATAAAGAGGATATTATTTTTATTCTATGGGGTGCACCTGCAATTAAAAAATCAAAACTTATAGATGAAAAAAAACATCATATTTTAAGCGCACCTCATCCTAGTCCACTTTCAAGTTATAGAGGATTTTTTGGTTGTAAACACTTTAGCCAAACAAATACTCTTTTAAAAAATATAGGAAAAGAACCTATAGTTTGGTAAATTATCCTAGCTTTAGTTGATTATGTTGTGCATTTGATTGTTCCATATAGCTTTGAAGGTTTGTACAACCTGTAATCAAAGTTATTGCTACAATTGATGCCAGCAATAATAAAATAACTTTTTCCATATTTTACCCTTTCATCCTTTTGTCAAATCATAGTAAATCCTTATGAATAAAATATGAATTTATAAAGATTTGGTATAATCTGTTTTTAAAAATAACAAGGTGTTTGTATTGAATTATTATTATAGTTTAGATGTTTTATTTTTATTGTTAATTATCTTTGCTTGTTACTATAGCTACCAAAAAAAAATATATATCAAAATATTTCACTATTTTAAAATATTTTTTATCATCACCGTTGCTGCAAAGCTTTCAAGCTATACAGGAGTTTTATTACAAAAACTTTATATCACAAAAGCAGATACCTATACTACACTTATCCTTATAGCCTTTGTGGTAAATCTTTTTATCATATATTTTAGTTGGAAATATATTTTTCAATTTACTAGAACATATATCAACAATGAAAAACTAAAAATAGTATTTGCTAAGGTTTTTACAGCTATTGAAGTATTAATTATTTTTACATTTTCACTTTATATTTTGATGCAAGTTTATCTTGCAAAAGTTTATATCTATCCTATTTTTAAAGAGACTTACTCTTATCCAAAAATAGAAAAATTTTACAAAAGTTTTTTAAATGATGATTTTGTCAATATGGTACTAGGTTCCGATACAGGAACCAACCATAAAGAGGTGATATTTAAAAGTTTTAAAAATAGTTTTTAGTTATGTTTTGGATATTCGCCATTTACTTTTTCAGGCTTAAATGTATCATATACCCAAGGAACTACCACATCTAACTCTTCGGGAGATAAAAATCCTTTTAATGATGGCATTCGTCCAAAATTTTTCACAACTTGATCTTCACAATTTGTTTTATCTGCTGTTGGATTATAGAGATAATCTTTCAAAAATGCAATAGATTCCTTTCTTAACTCATCATCTTTAAAAGGTCCATCAACTGCATCAATAGTGATAACAACACCCGACATAGCAACATCAATTGGAGGTGCTACCATTCTCATTCTCTCCATATTACTCTCTGGTTTTCCAATAGTATGACACATAGCACACTTTTTTGCAAAGATTTGGTCAGGTGTTCGTGGCTCTTTTGCCAAAGTAGTTGTTGATAATAACGCTACACTTGTAGCCAAAGTAAGTAGTTTCATAATTTTCTCCTAGTATAAGAGATAATTATAAGGGATTAAGTTTAAATTGAATTGAAGTTTATTACTTTGTTTTATATATTGGTACAAATCTTGCATTTATATTTAGATACAATTGAAGGATTTACTATGGAAGAGAATATTTACCAAAAAGCTTACAACTGGGCAACTAATCATACTTTTGAACCAATAGAGATAGAATATGCATCAAAACTTGCACTTAAAATGTTAGACAACTCATGTAATATGACCCATGAAGATAGAAAAGTATTTTTTTATGTTTATGATGCACTTACTGATAGAAGTGATATAAAACTTGAAAACGATGTGAACCAACTGATACAATTAGCAAGAAATAGAAAAACTATATTTTCAAAACCAGAATTTGCACCCATTGTCCATGCTTGTAAAATGGAAGTGATGCCAACAATGGAAAAAAAATATATGAAAAGATATAAAAAAATGGTGAGAAAAAACCTAGGGATGTTAGAAACTGATGATGAGTAAAAAACTCATTACATCATCTCTAACTTTTTATCATACTCATGTGTGATCTCATCAAGTTTTAACTGATTTTCTTCAAGTAGTTCAAACTTATCTTCAACCTCTTTTTCATGTTTTACTATGATTGAGGAGAGTTCTATTATCTTACTATTATCTCCACTATTTGAAGCACTTACAAGTTCCGCTTGCTTTTTTTCAATCATATCTTCGATTTCCATAATACTATTTTCTAACTTTTCTACCTCTTTTTTCAAAGGAGTTGCAAGTTTATTTTTTTCAGTAATTAAAGCTGCTCTTATTTTTTTATTCTCTTTTTTATCTACTTTTTTAGGAGCTTTTTTAGGTTTATCATCAAACTCTTCATCTTCCCAACCAATTTTTTCTAAAAACTCATCATAAGTTCCATTGAAATAATCAGCACCATCTTTTGAAAAGACTATCAATCTATCACAAACTTGTCGTAAAAGCTCTTCACTATGGGTTACAACAATACAAGAGCCTTTAAAGTTTTTAATAGCTTTTGTCAAAGAATCAATCGATTGCATATCAAGGTGATTTGTAGGCTCATCAAGAAACAATAGATTCACATCTTTTGCTAAAATTTGCCCAAGCATTACTCTACTTTTTTCTCCCCCTGATAATAATGATATCTTTTTCTTTACATCATCACCACTAAACATCATAGAGCCACAAATACCTCGAACTGTTGACTCTGCTAATTTAGAATTTGCTACATATATCTCATCCATAATTGTATTGTTTGGATTTAGGTGTGCAATATTTGTTTGTCCAAAATGTCCAAAAGATGTTGAGAGATGATAATCAACTGTTCCACTTATTTGCTTTAACTCTTTTGCAATAGTATTCAAAAGCGTTGATTTCCCTTTTCCATTTTTACCAATAATTCCAAGTGTTTCCCCTTTTTCAAGAGTAAAAGAGATATCTTTAAATAAAATATTATCAGCTGTGTATCCAAAAGTTAAATCTTTTACCTCTAACAATACTTTTGCAGGTGTATCTTTGTAGTTAAAATTAAACTCTAGTGTTGCTTCATCCACTATTGAGTCCATATCATCCATCTTTTCTAAGAGTTTCACTTTTGATTGTGCTTGCGCTGCTGTTGAGGCTCTGACTTTATTTTTTGCAATAAACTCTTCTAGTTCTTTTCTCTTTTTATCTTGTGCAATTTTTTGTTTTTCATGATGTTCATCATCAGATGCTAGTTGTTCATAAAACTTGTAAGTATTCCCTTGAATAGTAAATAGATTTTTTCTCACTATCCCCATAGTATGAGTTGAAACAGCATCCATAAAATCTCTATCATGAGTGATTAATATAACCTCTCCATCAAAGTTTTTTAAAAAGTTTTTTAACCATCTAAGTGAGAGAATATCAAGATAATTTGTTGGCTCATCTAGAAGTAATAGATTTGGTTCTGTAATAAGCAGTTTGGCAAGATTTATACGAATCTGATAACCCCCAGAAAATGACATTGGGTCTTTATCTAAATCTTCTTGTGAAAACCCCAAACCAAATAATATCTTCTCAACTTTATAGATACTAAACTTGTCATCTTCACTTAAAGCTAATGCTGTTTCATCCCTCAATGTTGTTTCACTAAACTCCAAATGCTGTTTTAGTGCTCCTATTTTGTACCCTTTAGGGATCGAAATATCCCCCTCATCAGGCGTTTCTTCACCCAGTATCAGTTTAAATAAAGTTGATTTACCTGTACCATTTCTTCCCACAAGTCCTACTCTATTGCATGAGTTTAATCTAAAATTTAAATTTGAAAAAAGTTCTTTAGTTCCGAAATGTTTTGAAATATTTGTTAGTTGTATCATAATTCTCTTTGCTATAAGTGATTTTTAAAAAGTGATTATAGGATAATCTTTGTTATAAGTTCTTTTAGCCTAGTTTTCAAGTAAAGCATCACGAGCTTGAGTGATTTTTATAAACTGTTCATGAGTTCCACCCATATCTGGATGTACCTTTTTTACAATCAAACGATATGCAGCTTTTATTTGAGATACTTCAAGCACTCCTTCAATAGGTAAACACAATAATTCACGATGCTCTTTTTGGCTTGTTTGTTCTAGATTTGTATGGTATGTTCTTCTACTTTTGTTGTGTCTATTTATCTCTTCTTGAAACTGTTGTTGTGCTTTATATTGCCTCTTCAAAGACTCTTGGCGTAATGAACTTTGTTTCTCTTGCCATTTTTTATCAGACATTACAACACAAGTAGCGAAACTAATTTGTCCAGTTTCTAAAAGCTCATCTAAACTAAATGGCCCAACCATTTCATAAGGGTCATCTAGCCATGCATTTTTTGAATCATCAACTCGTCCTATGGTGACAAAATCACGAACACCATAGTTGCTATTCCAAATGATAAAGTCAACTTCGAGATACTCTCTCTTCTCTTGCATATATTAGCCCCTTTTTATTATATATGCAAAAAGTGTACTTTTGTTTTTAAAGTGTTATTTTGGTATTAAATAATTTAATGGGAGTTTGTTAACTTTTTTGTATCAGTTGCAGTTTTTTTGATCTTGTAAATTGTTTAATCTCATATTCACGCTTTGATGCACTACTTCTATCCTTCGATGATTCTTGATATACTAACTTTACAGGTCGTCTTGCTTTTGTATATTTTGCACCAGTATCTTTTGAGTTATGTTCATCTAATCTCTTTGATACATCTTTGGTGATACCCGTATATAAGCTTCCATCACTACACTCTAAAATATAAACAAAATATGACATTACAACTCCACTAATTTTCTTATAAAAGGTTATCGCTTCTTTACTTAATATGGTACAATTATACTATGAATTTAGAAAAATTAAAAGATTTAGAATCAGAATTTTTAGAGAGATACCCAAAAGGTTTTGAGGATGCACACTTTTTTCCTACAATGAAAAAGTTTAAACCTGAAAAGCTAGAAGAATTTGCAAAAGAGGCACTTAAAAAAGAGAATTTTTCAAATCCACACCTAGTGGTTGATGGCTTTTTTAAAACTATACAAAAGTCAGTTATGGTTTCACTCTTTGATAAGTTAAAATTAAAAGATGCCATTACAAGTTTAAACTCTTATGAAAAAGATATGCTAAGTATCGAGATATATGAACTTTTATATGGGGATAAAAAAGAGGGATTTGAGGGTTTAGTAGAATTCTTGGCTCAATATAACTTAGCAAAATGGACTCTTATTAGTATCATTCCATATAGTATAAATAGACAAACAGAGTATTTCATCAAACCAACTACCACCAAAAATATTATCAAATATTTTGAACTTGAAAGTCTAATCTACAAACCAAAACCTAGTTTTGAGTTTTATGAGAACTATACTGAAATTTTAAATGAGATGAAATCGAATATAGATGACTCACTTACTTTTGATAATGCTGCTTTTACTGGATTTTTGAAAATTGGGATTGAAATTTGTGAGGATTAGTTTACTGTAAAAGGGAACTTATATCTAAATAATATAAGTTCCCCCTCTTTTAGGAATATTTTATTACTTTAAGATACAATGGATTTAAATTAAGGGAGAATTATGGAAAATAAGAAAAAACAATCAACCATTTTAAAGCCTGTTTTTTATCCTTCTGTTGTGATTATTGTAATACTTGTAATATTTGCAATGGCAATGCCTCAAATAGCAGGTGAAACTTTTAATGGTATGAAACAGTTTATAGCAGATAAATTTGGTTGGCTTTATATGCTTAGTGTTGGAATTTTTACTATGTTTGTAATATTTTTAGCTGTTTCTCCCTTTGGACGATTTAAACTTGGACCTGACCAATCAAAACCAGCTTATAGTCATGCTTCATGGTTTGCTATGCTTTTTAGTGCTGGTATGGGTATTGGATTGATGTTTTGGGGTGTAGCAGAACCTGTTATGCACTATGGTGCACCTCCAACTGGAGATAAAGAGACAATAGAAGCAGCTAAACAAGCCATGAGAATTACTTTTTTTCACTGGGGATTACATGCTTGGTCAATCTATGCTGTTGTTGGTTTGGTACTGGCCTACTTCTCTTTTAGACATGGATTACCTCTTTCTGTTAGATCAGCACTCTATCCAATGATTGGAGACAAGATTTATGGAAAAATAGGACATAGTGTTGATACTGTTGCCATACTTGGAACTATTTTTGGTGTTGCGACCTCTCTTGGCTTGGGGGTTTTACAAGTCAATGCGGGACTTAATTATATCTTTGATGTTCCTGTGGAACTTACCACACAAATTATATTAATTGCTATTATTACAGCAATGGCAACAGTTTCGGTTGTTTTAGGACTTGATGGAGGGATTAAGCGATTATCTGAGCTAAATCTTTATCTTGCTGTTGGTCTTGTTTTATTTATATTTATAGCAGGTCCCACTTTTTTCTTACTTGGTGCATTGGTTGAAAATATAGGGGGTTATTTAACTCATATTGTACAAATGACTTTTAACCAATATATTTATGAAGATACCCAATGGATGGGATGGTGGACATTCTTTTATTGGGCTTGGTGGATTGCCTGGGCACCTTTTGTTGGGATGTTTATTGCACGAGTTTCACGAGGTAGAACTATAAGAGAGTTTGTACTTGGTGTGCTTTTTGTCCCTGTAGGATTTACTTTTATTTGGATGACAGTTTTTGGAAACAGTGCACTGCATGCAATCATGAAAGAAGGATTTACGACTTTAAGTACAGCTGTTTCAGCAGATGTTGCAACTGCGTTGTTTAAGTTTTTAGAACACTTTCCATTTGCTAGTGTAGTTTCAATTGTGGCTATTATTTTAGTTATAACTTTCTTTGTAACTTCTTCTGATTCAGGTTCTTTGGTAGTTGATACTATTTCAAGTGGTGGAAGAGAAAATAATCCTGTATGGCAAAGAATCTTTTGGGCAGTACTTGAAGGTGTTGTTGCAGCAGCATTATTAATAGCTGGTGGACTTGGTGCTTTACAGGCAGCTTCTATTGTAATTGCTTTACCATTTGCTATTATTATGCTTATTGCTTGCTGGGGACTTTATAAAGCTTTACATTTAGAATCTATTCGGTACGAGTCACTGCAACATCATATGAATGCAGGTCGACATGGAAAAGTGAGTGGAACATGGCAAAATAGACTTTCAAGACTTATTGAATTTCCACCGCCAGAAGAAACACGAAGGTACATCAATGAGGATGTAATTACTGCCATGGAAAATGTAGAAGAAGAGCTTGAAAAACATGGATGGAATGTAGAAGTTGTCAATGATAAAGAAAAAAGTGTTTCTGTTTTAACAGTAGAGCACAATGGTGAATTAGACTTTATTTATGAAGTAAGATTCAGTAGATATGATACACCAACATATGCATTTCCAGAAATACTTAATCCAAACCATGAACAAAAGAAATATGCTAGAGCTGAAGTCTATTTACAAGATGGTAATAAAGCGTATGATATTTATGGATATGAGATGGATGTAGTTGCAAATGACATTATTGATCAGTTTGAAAAACACAGACACTTTTTACATATTACTGCAGGATTAAATCCTGTTATACCTATAGATTAATAAAATTAAACCAATAACTTTAAAGGCTATTGGTTTATTAAAAGTTGGGGTTGAGCTTTGTGAAGATTAGTTGTATTCATTCTGCTCAAACTGTTTTATTTTTTCATCTATAAGTGATAAAAGATACTCATTTTGTGGTATTACAGCTTTTATTCTTTGAAGCTCTTTACAATTATGTTTTGAAAAATCGTCATATATTAATTCAGAACATTCATCAATTGATTCTATACTCTTTTTGAGGTTTTGTAACTCGCCAATAAGATGGGTATCGAAAAGTGTTCTATCCTCTTTGTATAAATTTCTAAGTTTGTTTAGTATGGTTAATCCATCAATAACTACATCATCTATCTCACTGGATGTTATAAGTTCAGATTTTAATGCTTCTATAGTGTTGTAAATATCTTCTTTTGTTTTCATATATAGAATTTTATCTGAATTTCAATCAAAAAGGGGTTACTTGTACTATTTAAGCACTTGCTTTTAATTTTATACCAAATGAATTAAGAACTTTTAATACAGTATCAAACTTAGGTTTAGATCCCTTGGCAAATGTTTTATATAAACTCTCTCGACCAAGACTAGTATCTTTTGATACTTGACTCATACCTTTTGCTTTTGCGATATGACCAATTGCTGTTAAAAGCTCATCCATATCGCCATCTTCTAATACTTGCGATAGATACTCTGCTATCATCTCTTTTGAGTCTAAATATTGTGATATATCAAAATCATTTATCATCTTTTAACTCCTTTGCCAACTCTTTTGCTTTTTGTATATCTACTTTTTGAGAAGATTTATCTCCACCAACCAAAAGCAATACAACTTTTTTATTTTCTATGGTGTAATACACTCTATATCCAGCACCAACACTTATCCTAAGTTCAGATACTTCATCCCCTAAACCTTTATGGTCTCCAAAGTTTCCTTTTCTTATCCTATCAATTCTACGAAGTATAGAAACTTTTCCTTTGATATCTTTTAGTTTCAAAAGCCACTTAGAAAAAATATCTGTTTGTTTTATATCATATTTTATAATTGTATCCTATAGGATACACTTTTGTCAATTTATCTTTTTTGGTTTTGTATATAATATCATGAAATTTTAGTTTGATTTGAAAATATTGCAGAATGCAATTTGAAGGTTATCACAAAATGTGAGATATACTTGATGTCGCAAAATGCGACTTCAAGTTTTGAACTGGTCGCATTTTGCGACTGGTTATGGCATATGAACTTATGATGAAATCTAAACTCTCTTTTCTTTCCTCTTACTTTTTTAATATTCGAAACACTTTAATTAATATCTAATAAACAAAAGTATATGATATTTAAGGTTATAAGGAAGGAGTTACTGTGAAGAAAATTGAATTAATGACAAAGAGAGAAATAGTTGAATTTTTAATTGAATGTGCTGATAATAATAATTCTGAAGAATGGAATAGGTTAAAATCTGAATACAACAAATCCAATTTACAAAAACTAGATTTATCTAGAATTGATTTAAGCAATAAAAATTTGTCAAATTTTGATTTAATAGAAGTAAATTTAAGTAATTCCAATCTAAATAATATTAATTTAAACAATGCTGATTTAACAGACTCTGATTTAAGTTATACATATCTAAATAACTCAAATTTAAATAATGCTACGTTAAGTTTATCAAAGTTTAATAGAGCAACAATTAAATCATCAAACCTAAATAACTCTACAATTTATGGTGCTGATTTTACATATGCTGATTTGTCAAATTCAAAACTTCAAAACGCTAACTTAACTATGTGTATATTTAAAAACTCTATATTACTCCACTCTAATTTAAGTAATTCAGATTTATCAACTTCAGATTGTACTCAGTCAATATTTAAAAATTCAAATCTAAGCTTAACAAATTTGGTTGAATCAGATTTTTCTAATGCAGATCTAACTAATATTAATTTAACAGGTGCATTTTTAGATAAGGCAATATTTAACAACTCCATATTACCAAACCAATATTTATACCTTAAAATAAATTCTGATAATAATGATATTGTACAACAATTAAATATTAAATCTGAAATTTTATCATTACAGGAAAAGATTAATCAGTTAGAAAAAGACAAAGATGTTATCGTAGAAAACAATACAAAAAAATCCATTGAAACACAAGAATTCATTAAAGAAAAAGATAAAATAGTAGAAGATTATAAAAAACAAGTTGAAAAACTTACTATTGCACAAGATAATTATATTTTGAATAAACAAGAAGAAACTAAAATTATCCAGAAAACAATATCATCACTAAATGTTAAAACAAAAGAAATTGAAGAAAAAAGGAATTATATATTAAAAAGAATTAGTTATTTTAATAGTTTAGGGAAATGGCTTCTAATCGTATCTTTCATTTTTAGTTGTATTTATATTACCTGTATTTATTATTTCATATCAACAGATAAAGATATTAAAATAGTAACCTATCTATCTATAACCTTTCCAGTTTTTTTTCCTATTATAGTTTCTTTTTTATCCTTCCGTCAAAGTAATATTAAAGAACATGAATTAAAAGAAATTGACCAGTACTATACATATATTCACAATATAGATTCTACACTAAACGCCTTAAATCAAATTACTAGCGGTGAAAATTTCATAAGTAAAATTGAAAATATTATTTATAAACTTATTAATAATGCTTTAGAAAATAATAAATATTCAGATCAATTTAATACAAAAAATGAAAATTATAAAATGAAAGAAGAATTAGGATACATGAATAATACTATTAATGAATTAACAAAAAACATTATAAATACTGTTAAATAATAATAAAATTATCTAACAGCTTTATTGCAAAAAAAATGTTTAAAATATTCTTTCTTAAACTAGTGTAAAAAGTGTCTTTTTCCTGAGAAGTATAGTGCCATACCAAACTCATTTGCAGCTTCTATAACCTCATCATCTCTTACACTACCACCTGGTTCAATAACACATTTTACACCAGCCTCAGCAGCTGAGTCAATACTATCTCTAAATGGGAAGAACGCTTCGCTAGCAAGAACAGAACCTTTTGTATCTAGTCCCATATCTTCTGCTTTTCTAAGTGCTGCTTTTGCTGCATCAACTCTTGAAGTCATACCCATACCAACAGCTACCATTGCAGAATTTTTTACATACACTACACAGTTTGATTTTGTTAAAGATGCTACTTTGTAAGCTATCTCCATATCTTTCATCTCTTGTGCAGTTGCTTCTCTTGTAGTTTTTAACTCTGAGTTTTTAACTTCGTCATCTTCAACTTTATCGCTATCTTGGTAAACAAATCCACCATCAACAATTTTGAAGTTAAAATCATCATTTGCAAGTTCTAGTTTTGCAGTACCTTGTTTGAATAGTTTGATTCTATTTTTTCTGTTTAATTCAACTTCTGCTTCTGGTGTAAAATCAGCTGCAAATACAACTTCTAAGAAAATTTCGTTCATCTTAACAGCTAAATCTAAATCTACAATTCCATTAACAGCAACAACTCCACCAAATGCACTTACTGGGTCACATTTTAAAGCTTCTGTGTAAGACTCTAATAATGTATCTTTGATAGCAAATCCACAAGGATTACCATGTTTTACTATACATACTGCATTATCATCACCAAATGCACTTGCTATTTTTGCAGCTCCTGAGATATCTCCCATATTGTTGAAACTAGCTTCACCTTTTACAGTGATAAATTTATTTGATAGGTGTTTATCAAACTCGTATAAAGCACCTTTTTGATGTGGATTTTCCCCATATCTTGTATCAAATACTTTTTCCCCTACAATAAATTGTTTATCACCAAATCCACCATTGAATCTTTTGTTCATATAGTTTGCTATCATAGAATCATACGCTGCTGTATGCTCATATGCTTTTATCATCATATCTCTTCTAAATTCAACTGTATTTGTATCGTTTTTTAGATTGTTTAATACTAAATCATAATCTGCAACATCAGTTACAATAATTACAGAATCAAAATTTTTAGCGGCACTTCTTACCATTGCAGGTCCACCAATATCAATGTTTTCAATAATCTCTTCAAAATCATCTGTTTTTTCAATAGTAGCTTTAAATGGATATAAATTTACACATACTAAATCAATACCTTCAACACCTAGTTCTTTTGCTTGGTCTAAGTGTGATTGTTTATCTCGTCTGTGTAATATTCCACCGTGGATAAATGGATTTAAAGTTTTTACTCTACCTTCAAAACACTCTGGGAATTTTGTCACTTCGTTTGCTTCAATTACAGCTATTCCTGCATCTTGTAATGCTTTGTATGTTCCACCTGTACTTATTATCTCATATCCTAAAGATACTAACTCTTTTGCAAAGTTCTCAACACCACTTTTATCACTAACACTAATTAATGCTCTCAATTTTCTTTCCTTTTTTGAATATTAAATTATTTATTGAAATGAATCATATTTTTATAACTCACTTCAACAAATCAACCACCTGTTTCATAAAATGCTCGGTCAGATTGATCTTCACTTCCCCATTTATTTTTTTCTGGTTTATCTTGTAATACTTTTCTTAATATCTCTTTTGCACTATCTATATCTTTTGCTTTTATCGCATCTGCAATACTTAACGCATCTTCAAAATATAAACAAGGGATTAAATACCCCTCAGCTGTGATTCGTAAACGATTACAATCACTACAAAAATCATCAAGATGTGGCTCTATGATTCCAAATTTATAACCATCTTCTAGCTCATAACTTTGAGATGGGCTATTCCCCTCTCTCTCATTTTTAGTAAAGTTGTATTTTGATTTGATTATCTCTTGTATCTGGGCAGAATTGAGACCTTTTTTTACTGAAGCATGAGAGTTTTCCATAAATTCTATAAATCGTACCTCATACCCTTTTTCTTTACAAAATTCTAATATATCTATAAGTTCACCATCATTGATATCTTTCATAGGAACACAGTTTACTTTTACTTTTAGTCCAACTTCACTGGCTTTTTGGATCCCAGCTAACACTTTTCCTAATACATCTTTTTGTGCTATATGATGGGCAACTTCTGGTTTTAAACTATCAAGGGAAACATTGATTCTTTTTAGACCTGCATCTTTTAATTTTTGTGCTGCTTCTTCTAATAAAAAGGCATTTGTAGTAAGTGCTAGATCAAGAGTAGGAGAATAGTCAGCTATCATTTTGACAAAGTTTTCAAGTCCATGTCTTAAAAGTGGCTCTCCACCTGTAAGACGAACTTTTGTGACACCCTCATCAATAGCTACTTTAATAAATTCAAACATATCTTCATAAGATAAAAGTTTTTCATGAGGTACCCAAGAAAATGGTTTCTCAGGCATACAATATTGACATCGAAAATTACATCGCTCTGTTACTGAGACTCTTAAGTAATCTACTTTTCTCCCATGCCCATCTATTAACAAAGTATTATTCGCTTTTATAAATCTTGTTCAATAATTTTTTTAAATGTATTGAAATAGATATCTTTTAGTGTTGAAACTTCCATGTGAATTGTATTGTTTATAGAAAACTCATCTCCACCTACAACACCAACATTTGCGCAAGTAACACCCATTGAGTGTGCCATAGCTTCAAATGCATCACAATTTTTTGGTTCAACTTCAACTATTGCTCTACTTAAACTTTCAGCAAACATATCTTTTTGGTCTAGCAGAACTACATCTACATCAAGCCCTTTACTTCCAACTGCTGCCATTTTTGCTAGTGCAATAGCTAATCCACCTACCCCTATATCTTTTGCAGCTACTAATAAATCTTGTTTATTTGCATCAATTACTAAATTCCAAAGACTTAACTCTTTCTCAAAATTTACTTCAGGGTGTGTTCCAGCTACTTTTCCAAAAAGTTTCTTTAAAAATAAACTTCCACCAAATTCACCTTTTGTATCACCTAAAATATAGATGATATTTCCATCTTTTTGTAGGCTACTAGGTAAAACTTTGTTCATATCATCATTTACACCAACTGTTGCAATTGCTGGTGTTGGGAAAACTCCCACTCCATTTGTTTCATTGTATAAAGATACATTTCCACCAATAACAGGAGTATTTAACTCTTTACAAGCTTTTTTAATCCCTTCACAAGACATCATAAACTGCCACATAACTTCTGGGTTTTGAGGGTTTCCAAAGTTAAGACAATCTGTGATTGCTTTTGGAGTTGCACCTGTCATAGCTACATTTCTTCCAGCTTCCATAACAGCAGCACTACTTCCAAGTTCTGGGTCTATATAACAAAATCTAGTGTTACAATCAGCACTCATAGCCAAAGCTCGCCCTGTTTCTTTGATACGAATTACACTTCCATCAAGTTTTCCAGGCCCTTTTATAGTATTTGTTTGTACCATTGAGTCATATTGTTCATATATCCAAGATTTATCTACAACTTCCATATCATATAAAAGTGCTTCAAATGTGTCTTGAATATTTACATCTTCATCCATAAAATCTACATTTTTGATAGTTTTTAAATATTCAGGTTCTTTCACTGGTCTATCTAAAACAGGAGCTTCCTCTGAAAGTGGTTGAATAGGTATATCAGCACATTTTTCTCCATGCCAAAATAGTTCCATATTTCCAGTATTTGTAACTTCACCAATAACAGCAGCATCAAGTTCCCACTTATGGAAAATATCAATAACAGCTTGTTCACACCCTTTTTTAGCACAGATAAGCATTCTCTCTTGTGATTCACTTAACATGAAATCATAAGGTGTCATACCCTCTTCTCTTGCAGGTACTTTGTCTAAATGCATAATCATCCCTGAACCAGTTCTACCAGCCATCTCAAATGAACTTGAAGTTAATCCAGCAGCACCCATATCTTGAATACCGATGATTAAATCTTTTTGAAATAGTTCCATACAAGCTTCAAGTAAAAGTTTCTCAGTAAACGGATCTCCAACTTGTACCGTCGGTCTTTTTGACTCGCTATCTTCATCAAATGCAGCACTTGACATAACAGCCCCACCAAGACCATCTCGTCCTGTTTTAGACCCAACATACATTACAGGATTTCCAATACCCTCTGCTCGTCCTAAAAATATCTCATCTGATTTACAAATACCTAGATTGAAAGCATTTACAAGGTTATTTCCAGCATAACACTCTTCAAAACCTGTTTGTCCACCAATAGTTGGAACACCCATACAGTTACCATATCCACCGATACCCTCAACAACACCTCTTAGTAAAAATCTATGTCTTTTAGCAGTTTCACTATCTCCATCAATTGAAGCAAACTGGATAAGATTTAAAGAAGCAACCGGTCGTGCCCCCATTGTAAAAACATCTCTCATAATACCACCAACACCAGTTGCAGCACCTTGGTAAGGTTCTATAAAACTTGGGTGGTTGTGTGATTCCATTTTAAATACTGCTGCATATCCATCACCAATATCAATAACCCCAGCATTTTCCCCTGGCCCTTGTATAACCCATGGAGCGCTGACTGGAAAACCGTTTAAGTATTTTTTACTTGATTTGTAAGAACAGTGCTCAGACCACATAGCAGAGACAACCCCAATTTCTGTATAGTTAGGCTCTCGTCCTAAAATCTTCACTGTATTGTGATACTCTTCTTCAGTCATAGAGTGTGCAAGTGCAATTTCTAATGGTGTTTGTTGTGACATATTTATTTACCTTAAATATATAATTTTTTTGGATTATAGCCAAAAAGTTTTTAGGAGATGGTTAAGTGAAAATCTAGGAAACTTTTTTCATTTAATTTTTTAAAAGAATAGTATGAATATTGTTTATAACTTCTTTTGAACGCAGTATAGAAGTATGAGTTTCATTGTATCCAAATACTTTATAAGCATTATATTGTCTCTGGCTTTTCAGTTGACTTTGTAATGATATAACTCCATCATTATTAATACCAGCAGTTAAGGTTACTTTCCCTTTATATCCAAAAAACAAATAGTGTTGTACAGAACTAGGTATCTCTTTGTTGTTAAGCTCATTTAAAAAGATACTATTGGGCTTCATATCAACCCAATATGGTAATGAATAATCTAAAGATGATGATCTTTTTGCTAACTTATCACCATCCCAAGGTGTTGAGATGGTGATAAATTTTTGAACTATTTGTAACTCTATTGGAGTCATTCTTGATATTGCATCTTTCATAACTAATCCACCCATACTATGAGCAATTATTGGCATATATTGAAAATTATATTTTTGTATTAGATATGATAAAGCTTCATATATCACCTGTGAACTTTGAGACAATCGCATACCAGAAGGATAAGAAACTACAATAATTTGAAAGTCATTTTCCAATGTTTGAATCATAGTTGTCCACTCTCTTGGGTTTCCACCTGCACCATGCACTAAAACTATTGGTGTTTTATTTGGATTAAAAGAGTTTAAAAAATAAACTCCTCCACCAATATTTTCAATAAACTTCATTGGTAGCCATAAGCCAGTTTTACCAAAAGTAGGATCAAAGTTATTGTAATTTAATTCAGTGATTCTATCGTATGTAAAATTTTGTTTATAAAGAGTTAGTTGCTTTTCCATCTGTATTGTATTTAATTTTTCATTTTCATTGTAGTTAATTGAGGCTACTACATTTTGTTTCAAATCTTTAATAGAATTAACAAATCCACAACCTGTAAAAATACAAATACCAAAAACAATAAACCCAATATTGATTAAAAACTTATTCATCTTATTATTGTACAAAAATGTTTTAAAAAAAAGGATAAAGTATAGTACAATCACAGGTTAAGTTTTAGTTAAGATTAAAGAAAATAGCTTTAGCAATTAAGCTCTTTTTATTATTCTTTGAGCTTAATTTGCCTTAATTCACTGGATATTCATTTTCAAGTCACGCGTAATTTTTTTGTTAATCTTAACTAAAACTTAACCTATGATTGTGTTAGATAAAGTAGTACCTTACCTTAATTTAAATATTAAAATACTATAATATATATTCAAATAAAGCACTAAATAAATGGACAAATATTGAAGAAACATATTTTAGTTGTATCATATTCTCAAACAGGACAGCTTGATAATGTTGTAAAAAACTTTATAGCACCTCTTGAGCAAAATGACACTACGATACAAATTACTTATAGAAACATAGAACCTATTAAACCTTATCCCTTCCCTTGGGATTTAATGACTTTTATGGATACTTTCCCTGAGTCTGTTCATCTTAACGGGTGTGATATCAAGAATTTCAAGGATGATGAGACTAATTATGATTTAGTTATACTCGCTTATCAAGTATGGTTTTTATCTCCATCTATTCCTATAACAGCATTTTTAAAATCTAAATATGCAAAACAAAAACTCCAAAATAAACCAGTTATAACACTTATTGGTTGTAGAAATATGTGGATTATGGCACAAGAAAAAGTAAAAACTTTATTAAATAATATCGGGGCAAAACTTATTGATAATGTTGTACTTATAGATAGAGGAAACTCTCTTGAAACTTTTATCACAACTCCACGATGGATGCTTACAGGGAAAACTAATTCTTTATGGGGTATGAGTGAAGCTGGAATCGATCCAAAGCAGATAAATAACACTAAAAGATTTGGAAAAGCTATTGTTGAAGCTTTAAAAAACGATAAAGAGAAAGAACATATCTCTTTACTACAAGGCTTAAAAGCAGTAGAAGTAAACTCAAAACTAATAAGAAGTGAAAAGATTGCAACAAAAAGTTTTCATATTTGGGGTAATTTAATACAAAAACTAGGGAAACCAGGTGATATAAAAAGAAAACCTGTGGTTATACTTTATCTTATGTTTTTACTTCTTATTATTGTAACTGTAGTCCCAATTAATATGATTGTTCAATCAATTTTAAGAAGAACAAATAAAGATCAAGTACAAGTAGAGAAAGAAACCTATGAACAACCCTCTGGTAATGGGGATGAAAGAATGAAGGAATTTATGTTAGATGAATAATGTTTATATCAATCAAATAGAAAAGTTTATGCCAAATGAACCTGTTAGTAATGATGAGATGGAAGAGTATCTTGGATATATTGGTGGCAAAAAATCAAAAGCTAGAAAAATTGTTTTAAAAAGTAATGGTATACAAACACGATACTATGTGCTTGAAAAAGGGACTCAAAAACCACTCTTTTCAAATGCACAACTAACAGCAAACGCTATAAAAAAATTAGAAAATGAGAATTTTTCTTTAGATGAGATTGAATCTCTTTCCTGTGGTACAACTTCACCTGATCAACTTATGCCAAATCACACACTTATGGTACAAGGGGAACTTAAAATTAGTGAGATAGAAACAATAAGTACTAGTGGTATTTGCTTAAGTGGAATTAATGCTTTAAAATACCTTTATTATGGTATTAAATGTGGTGACTTATCTTGTGCAATAGCAACTGGAAGTGAAACTTCATCTCCTATTTTAAGTGCTAAAAACTTTCAAAAAGAATCTGAACATCTCATTGATGAACTTAAAAAAAATACAAGTATTGCCTTTGAAAAAGATTTTTTACGATGGATGCTTTCAGATGGTGCGGGGGCAATGAAACTTCAAAATAAGCCAAATAAAAATGGACTCTCTTTAAAAATTGATTTTATAGATATACTCTCTTATGCTGGAGAGATGCCTGTATGTATGTATAGTGGATTAAATGTAGAAGATAATAAGGTAACTTCATGGAGAGCTTATTCTCAGGATGAAGTGATGGAAAAATCTCTACTTGCTATAAAACAAGATGTAAAACTATTAAATGAAAATATTATTGAATTTACAGTAACAAAACCTATCATTACAATTGCTAAAAAACGATCTTTAAAGCCTGAACAATTTGATTATTTTTTACCACACTACTCTTCAACATATTTTAGAGATAAAGTATATGAAGGTCTGAAAAAAGCAAATTTTGAGATACCTTATGAAAAATGGTTTACTAACTTAACAAAATTTGGGAATACGGGAAGTGCATCTATCTATATTATGTTGGAGGAACTTTTTAATAGTGGTAAACTTAATAAAGGTGAAAAAATACTTTGTTATATACCTGAGAGTGGCAGGTTCTCAACTTCATTTATGGCTTTAGAGGTAGTATGAAACAAATCAAAATTCCAAATGAGGAAAACTCAACACTAGATGGGCATCAAAAAGTGATGTATGCCCCTAATGAAAATGGAAAGTTTCAAACATTTAACTATGGAAGTAATATAGAAGAATATGCAACTAAGCTAGCTGTAGAGGAGTATAAAATACTACAAAAAGAGTGTTTAGAAAATATAAAAAATAATATCTCTTCCCCAATAGAATACTATATGTATAAAAACAGAATGGATATACCTACTTTAGCTTCTGTTGTTGGTTTTTTTCAATTTAAAGTTAAAAGACATTTAAAAGCTAAATATTTTAGAAAATTAAATGATAAAATTCTTCAAAAGTATAGTGATATTTTTGGTATAACGATAAATGATTTAAAAGGGTTTAGTGATGGAAAATAATTTTAAACATAATCAATTTGCACATTGTGAAAGTGGTGTAGTTTCAACACTTTTAACAAGCTATGGACTTCCAATTAGTGAACCTATGGCTTTTGGAATAACTCACTCTTTATCATTTGTTTTTTTACCAATTATAAAACTTAATAATATGCCCTTAATTGCATATAGAGAGGTACCAAAAAATATTATTAAAAATATTGATAAAAGACTTGGTGTAAAAATATATAAAAAACAATATAAAAATATGGTTGAAGCAAATAAGGAACTTACCCGTTTAGTACAAGATGAAAAGAAACTTGTTGGACTTCAAACTTCAGTATATTATCTTCCATATATGCCAGAAGATATGAGATTTCATTTTAATGCTCATAATCTACTTGTGTATGGGAAAGAAAATGATGAGTATCTTATTTCTGACCCTGTATTTGAAGATGTAGTAAGAGCAAAAGAAAATAAATTGACAATCGCAAGATTTGCTAAAGGTGTTTTTGCACCAAAAGGTTTTTTATACTATCCACAACATATTCCACAAAATATTGACTATGAGAATATATTAAAAAAATCAATCAAAAAAAATGCAAAATCAATGACAACACCTTTTCCATTTGCGGGGATAAAAGGGATGAGAAAACTAGCAAGTGCAATTGAAAAAATAGAAAATAATGATGATGAAAGATATGTAAAAAACTATCTTACTCATATCGTAAGAATGCAAGAAGAGATAGGAACTGGTGGTGGTGGTTTCAGATTTTTATATTCAGCATTTTTACAAGAGGCAAAGCAATATAATTTAGATAATAACAAACTGCAAACTGCAAGTGAACTTATAACACAATCTGGTGATATTTTAAGAGAATTTGCTTTAAAATGTGTGATGGGTGCAAAGCATATAGATAGATTAGATTCCAAAGAGATAGCCAAATTTTTGGTTGAAGCTTCAAAAATAGAAGAGGAAGCTTTTAAAATTTTAAAAACAATCTAATTCGATAATAAGTAACTCTATTATAAAATAGCAGGATAATTAACAGTAAAGTAAAAAGGTAATAAATAGTAAGCAATACAGAGTTAAAAGAGGTTTTAATAAAATATCTTAATCTTGAAGATATAGAAACAAATGAGATAGATGACAATGATCCATTATTTGGTGATGTTGGGTTAGGTTTAGATTCAGTTGATTCTATTGAACTTGTTTTAGCTATAGAGAAAGAGTATGGTGTGAAGATCACTGACTCAACAAAATACGATACTATATTCGCAACAATCTCATCACTTTTAACTTATATAAATGACAATAAAAAATAAAGCTTATATAACAAATACAGCTTTAATTTGTTGTTCTGGAGATAATGAAGAACAACTTTTTCATAATATTTGTACTCAAAATAGTTTTATAAAAAATGATTCAAATTATTTTAATAATACTCCAGCAGCTATTGGAAAAATATCTTCAGAAAAAAGTTTTTTTGATAATCTACTATTAAAATGTGAAGAGGTTCTTCTTCATAGTAACTTAACAACATTTGAAGACACCCTGCTAGTTGTAGGTTCTTCAGTTGGTGGAATAGCAATCACTGAAGAGATTTATCTTAAATATGGTGATTATAAAAAAGTAGACCCAAACTACCACAATATACAGACAATACAAACAATACTTGAAAAAAAATTCAAATTTCTTGATGGAATCTCTTTCTCTACAGCCTGTACCTCAAGTGCTAATGCTTTAGGATATGCACATGAAGTTATAACAAAAGGTATCTATAAAAATGTATTAGTTTTAGGAGTAGACCAATTATCCCAAACTACTGTTGGTGGCTTTTTATCTTTAGGTGTACTTTCAAGTGAGCCTTGTAAACCTTTTGATACAAGCCGTGACGGGATGAATGTATCTGAAGCTATCGCTTGTCTTTTAGTACAAACAGAACCAAATGAAAATAGTATAGAAATTTGTGGTGTTGGATATAGTTCTGATGCATATCATATGACACATCCACACCCTGATGGGTTAGGGGCAAAAAGGGCAATGGAAAAAGCAATTTTCAAAGCAAAAATAACTACAGAAAATATAAATTATATCAATGCACATGGGACAGGTACTAGCGCAAATGATTCAGCCGAAGCAAAAGCTATTGAGAGTTTATTTGGGAATATCACTTATGTAACTTCAACTAAATCAATTACTGGTCATACACTAGGAGCAGCTGGAGCACTAGAAGCAATTATTTGTAAATTAATTATTAATAATCAAACTATACCTACAAGTACAAATCTTAATGATGCAGAAAATAAAAATATCAATTTATCAACACAAAATATATCTAAAGAGATTAACTATGTAATAAGTAACTCTTTTGCTTTTGGTGGAAATAATTGCAGTTTAGTATTTGGGAAAGTAAAATGACTATAAATTTAGAGATACTAGATACTGCTTTTATCTATGAACAAGATGAGATTGTAGAACTGAAAACAAAAGAGTTAGTTCCTAAAATGGTAACAAGAAGAAGACTTACTAGGGCAGCTAAAATTGCTATTTATTTAGCAAATGCTGTTGATTTTAAAATTGGAAGAATTGTGTATGGAAGTAGTTTTGGAGAGATTCCAGCAACTGCTAGTATATTAAAAAGTATAAAATGTAATGACCATATAAGTCCAACAGATTTTCAAAATTCTGTTTATAATACAGCAGCCTCTTACCTTTCTATGTTATACGGAAATAAAAGCGAAATTATGACAGTTTCAAGTGGGGATAATACAGCACAAAATTTACTTAAAATGGGAGCCATTAAGGCACTTGATGGGGATGAGATTCTTATTATTGCTACAGAAACACTCAATATCCCAAATATAGAAGAGGTAAATAACTGTATAGAGTATCTTGAGTCTGGTGTAGCTTTAAAAATAAGAGTAACTAAAATGTCACCAAATATTGATATAAATAAAGATAATAATTCAATAAAAATTCCAAGTTCTCTTTATGAGTTATTTGTTATTGCAAAACAGTTTGATGAAACAAAACAAAATATTGTAGAGATTAAAATATGACACTACCCCATTTAGACCCTTTAATTTTTGCTAAAAAAATTATCCAAAAAGATGAAAATAATTCTATTGTATTTTGTGAATTTAAAGAGATACCAACTTTAACAACTTTTATAGAGGCTGCTGCACAATCTAGCTCATCTTTTGTAGATCAAAGTAAACCAAAACTAGGTTTTCTAGCTACAGTTAAAAATATTGAACAACATAGAGAATTTGATAGTTTACAATATCATATTCACTTAAAACTAGAAGCTCAAATTGCAGAATTTAAACAATTTTATTTTGAAGTATTTAACCTCTCCAACACTACAGAACCATATATTTCTGGTAACTTTAGTGTTATTATAAAAGAAGCATAAAGGTATATTAAATTGTTAGAAAATTTATTCACTATAGTTCAAAATGAAAATACACAAGTAGTTGTAAAATTAAGCGATGAAGATCACCCTATATTTAAAGCACATTTTCCAAACTATCCAATACTACCAGGTTTTTTACTCATAGAGATAATAGTAAATATACTCAATAATCCTATAAAAAAACTTCATTCTGCAAAATTTATATCCCATACTTTACCCAATGATACAATAATATATAATATAAAAAAAGATGGCTTGAAAACAAAAATAAAAATTGTAAAAGATGATGAAAAAAATAGTAAGATTGCTGAGATAACCTATGAGTAAACAAGATACGATAGTAGTTGTTCCTACTTTTAATAATCCTAAAACAATAAAAAATGTTGTAGATGATATTTTAGATAATAACTATAATGTAATTGTAGTAGATGATGGTTCTATTAGTAAAGTAGTAGATATTTTAAATGAAGAAAAATACAAAAGTATTCATATAGAAACACACCCGCATAATATTGGTAAAGGGCAAGCAATTTTAACAGGTGCTAATAAAGCAAAACAACTAGGATATAAAAATATTGTAAGTATGGATGGAGATGGGCAACATCTAGCTAGTGAAGTAATTAAGCTTATTGAAAAAAATACATTAGTAAATCAAATTATTATAGGTTCAAGAAATTTCAATATAGATAATATTCCAAAAAAGTCCAAAATAGGAAGAGCATTTCATAACTTTTGGATACGATTGAATAGTGGCTATGATATTGAAGACTCTTTAAGTGGATTTAGACTTTACCCTGTGTCAATTATTGATTTAGGCACTACAAAAGTGGGATTTAGTTTTGAGATAGAAGTAATAGTCAAACATATATGGAAACATAAACATATTACACAAACAATTATAGAGTGTTTTTACCCTAAGCCTGAAGATAGAGTAAGTCATTTTGATAACTATAGAGATACTACAAGATTTATTTTATTACACCTTAAACTATTTTTTTTAAAAATTTTAAAATAAAATTAACTAATCTTATTAGATTATAAAACTTATTCAAGTATCATATTACCCTATAAAAAAATAAGGAATAAAAATGAAAAACTTTCTTCAATACATTGGCTCTGCGCTAGTTATCTTAGTGTTAGCAGGTTGTGGCGGTGCTACTATATATAATATAGATAATAGTAATACTATTGCTAATAAGAGTTCACTCAAGCAAGTTGAAACAGCTATTAAAAAAGGAGCTTTACGAAAAAACTGGTCTGTTAAAAAAGTAAAAGAGGGACTTTTAACTGCTACTATTAATGTAAGAGGTAAGCATATCGCTGTTGTATCTATCCCTTATACAGAAAAAGGGTATAAAATAGATTATAAAACTAGTCAAGGGTTAAGCTATGATGCAACAGCCAATACTATTCACAAAAACTATAATAAATGGATTACAAGCTTAGAGAGAAATATCAACTATGAATTAGCTCAAATTGGTATGACACAAACTACTTCAGCAGTTAGAAAAGCTCCTGTATCTCAACCAGTAGTTGCTCGACCAGTTACAACAGTAGCTAGTAATCTAAAAAAATCAGGCGATTTAAATCTTGAGGGGAAAACTGTTTATATCAAAAGTATTATCCCTTATGCTCCAACAGCACCAATTGCTCCAAATATTAAAGCTGAGTGTATTATTGATCAACAATTGAGTGAGTTTATTTTAAAATCAGCACAAGCAAGTGGTTTAAATGTGGTAGTCAAAAATGATATTGGGAAAAATGATATTCAACTTAAAGTTGAAATTGTTGATGCCGTTAGTCGTGGTGGAGCATTTAGAGGTCATAATAAATATGTAACAATTAGTGGTGCACTGGTCCAAGGAGATAAGGTATACCAAACTTTTAAAGCAGCCAGAATTTCTGGTGGTGGATTTTGGGGTGCTTACAAAGGCTCTTGTGCAGTACTCGGTAGAACTGTAGAAGCTTTAGGAAAAGATACAGCAGTATGGTTATCAAGTCCTATGGATGGTGCTAAACTTGGTGATACTTACTTAATAAGATATTAAATCATTCAAATAAAAGGAATTTTATATGAAATATATTTTATTAATCATAGCAACTATAATCTTAGCAGGTTGTGGAGTAGGTACAGTATATAATGTTGAAAATAAAATCTTTCAAAAAAGGTTAGATAACCGTTCTATGGAATCTATCATTATAGAGTCAGGGGAATCTCTAGGTTGGACAATGAAAAAAATAGATAATAAAGAGATTATCATTGCGACATTATTAAAAAGAAATCACTCTGCAACTATAAAAATAGAATATACAAATAATAGTTATAAAATTCATTTTGTCGGTGCAAAAAATCTTAAATATGATAAAACTAATAATACTATACACAACAATTACAATGGATGGATTGGTAATTTAGAAAATCAGATTGACTCTAGACTTGAACCTTTAAAGATGAATAGTACCCTTATTGAAGAAGAAAAAAAAGCTATGTTAGATAGTAAAAATAATACTAATTTGGAGTCAACGGGTAAATTAGAAAAAATTTATAATGTAACTCAAGCTCAAATTAAAGCAGAATCGACTAACTTATCAGAAATAGGAGATAAAATCATTAAAGCTGGTAGGGATAATGGTTGGATCATGGCTAAACAAAAAGATGGTTTTATTTTAGCAAGAATGGTACAAAGAGTACATACTGCAATTGTAAGAATTGATTATACAACTACAGAATATAATATTACATATATTACAAGTGATAAACTTTCTTATAAAGATTATTCTATCCATAAAAATTATAATATTTGGATTAAAAATCTAGAACTTGCAATTAATATTGAACTTCTTGCTATAAAATAATAACAAAATTAAAATGAGGTAAAAATGAAAAATATATATAAACTAATAGTAACTTTACTAATAGTGGCATTATTCAGTGGCTGTGCAATCACTGGATCAACTGCTAAACTTGTACCAAACTCATCAGTAGAGTCCCAGAAACTTTTTTATGTAATTCAATTAAAAACAGATAAGCGAAATCTTTCTGAAATTATTGCTACTACATTACAGCAAAAAGGTTTTAATGCTATATCTGGAAAATATGAAAATAGACCTCAAAATGTTGATGTACTTGTAACATATGAAGATAGATGGATGTGGGATATTAGTAATTACATGATACAACTTGATATGCAATTTAGGGATGCAAGAGATATGTATCCTTTTGTTGCAGGTGAAACTATTAGAACTTCACTAGCTAGAAAAACTAGTGAAGGTATGATATTAGAAACTATTGAAACTATGTTAGAAAAAATGAAAGAAGGTAAATAATATGTTAAAAAAAGTACTAACTACAATATTGTTTTTTGTAATAACTCTTGCCTTCACAGGCTGTGAAAGAAGTGTCATTACAGCACAGTCATTAACTCCACAATTTAATAAAAACTCTATTCATCAAGCTACTATTGAATTATCAGTAGATGGTGGGAAAAAAGTAGATATTTTAGGTATTCAAGAGATTGGGAATGAAGAACTTTTCAATGCAGTAAAAAATACAATAACTACTTCTAAATTATTTTCAACTGTATTAGATAAAGATGCAGATTATAGATTAGAAATATTTGTTGTAAAAGTTGGACAACCTGTAGCTGGTCGAGATATGACTGTTAATGTAGAGTTTGCATGGACGCTTAAAAAAATCAATCAAATTATATGGCAAAAATCAATTACAACCTCTAGTACAAAAACATCTAAAGAGATAGAAAATGCTTATAATAGAGTAGTTGCCGCTACAGAAGAAGCTGCTAAAAACAATATTTTAAAAGCTTTAGAAATTATTAGTCAGTTAAAACTATAATAAATTATAAAAAAGAGGATAAATCCTCTTTTTTAACATAAACTCACAAGAGTATCAATTTTCTCTTTTGTATTTGTTGTGAAATAATTATCTTCATCCCATACATATCCTGATAATATAGATGCTATTGATTTTTTAATCGTTACTGATTTTTTAGAACAATAGAATATTTTTCTAAGTTTCCCCTCATACCATGCATATACAAACTCTCTAAATACATTGATACCTATCATCATATACTCTTCATAATCTTTTTCCCAATCTGGATTTTCACCTTTAAGTTCTTTGATAATCATATCTGCAACTCTGTCTGAAGATTCTAAGGCAAGAGTAACTCCTGACGAGAAAACTGGGTCTAAAAATTCTGTAGCATTTCCACTAAGAGCAAATCCTTTTCCATACATTTTTTTAATTGCAGATGAGTACCCTTCTATGATGCCAACTGGTTGTAATTTTACTGCATTTTCTAATTTTTCTTTTAAATATGGATGAGTATCAACAACTTTATCAAAAAACTCTTCTAAGGATAAATTTGTATTTTTAAAATAATCCTCTTGGCATACTATCCCCATAGAAGTTGTACCATCACTAAAAGGTATAATCCAAAGCCAAGCTTGATTGTTATCATGAATTACAATATCTATAAATCCCTCTTTCTCTTGGGCTCTTCTTTTTTCACCCTTAATTCTTGTAAATATTGCATTTCTAAGTTTCAAATCTGATGGGATATCTAAGTCTAATAATTTTGGTAATACTCTTCCGTAACCAGAAGCATCTAAAACAAATTTTGCTTTAAAAGTATGTGTTGCATCTTTATCATCTATAGCTGTAATAATATTTTCGTCATTGTTATAATCAGTTACAGTGTATTTATGAAGTACAACTGCACCTAATTTTTTTGCTGTTTCTAAAAGAACATTATCAAACTCTTCTCTTTTTACTTGAAAACTTGTTCCCCATTTTTGCCCAAGGTTATTTGTAAAATCAACTATCTCTTCTTGTTTATTTTCATCAATAAAAATAGCTCCACCTTTTACTATATAGCCTTGTTCTTTTATAATATCTATTAATCCATTTTTATCTAAAAGTTCATTACATCTAGGAAGTAGTGATTCACCTATTACAAATCTGGGAAACTCCAGTCTCTCAAGAACAGTAACACTGTATCCCTCTTTTAAAAGTTTACATGCTGCAAGGCTACCACTAGGACCACCACCAATTATTACCACATCAGTATTTACCATTATTTCTCCTAAGTTAAAACATAATCTTATTATATAATTAGTTAACTTTAGTTATAATTTAGATTATAAAAATTAATATATATTATAGGTAGGAATTGTTCTTTATGTCTCAGAAACAAAGAGTTGGTGGTATTATTGTAAAAACTCTTTATAAATTATATAAGTTATTTGGCTACAAGTTCGTTTATTATAGTTTGTACTTCGTCGTATCGTACTACTTTTTATTTGCGAGAAATGTACGAGAATCATTAAAGATATATTATAAACATCTTAATATTCCATTTTCAAATAAAGTATATTTTCAACATCTATTACACTATGCTATCGCAACCTCAGATAGATTTATATCTAAATCTGATCCAGAATTATATCAATTTGAAAACAAAGAACGAGAAACACTTCTAAAAGAGATAAAAAGTGGTTCAATATTACTTGCAAATCATTTTGGTGGATGGGCAACTTCCACAAATTATTTTCGTGATAATGAAACTAATATTCATGTTGTTATGAGTGAAGCTATGTTAAATAGTGCTAAAGAGTTTGAAGATATTATAGATAGAAAACATACGAAAAATATCAATATTATAGATCTTTCAAAAGGTTTAATTCACGCTTATATAACTATAGCTAATGCACTACTAGATAATGAATCTGTTGCTCTAATGGGTGATAGAGCTATCGATTCTAAACATAATTATCCAGTAGAGTTTTTTGGAGAAAAAGCAAATTTTAACAAAAATCCTTTTGTTATTGCATACAAAACAAAAAAACCAATCATCTTAATTTTTGTAATTTATAAAGAATTACTCAAATATGAGGTAAAATTTCACAAAATAGAATTAGATTATAATCTACCTGTTGAAGAAGCTATCAATCAAAGTATGAAACAGTATGTAAAATATCTTTCAAATACCTTGATACAATACCCTACACAATGGTTCAATTTTTATAATTTCTGGAAGAAATAAATATATAAGACTGGGAGAATAAATAATATATGAAATTAACAATAGATAAAAGAACGATATCTTTAGAAGAGATAATAAAAGCTACAAATATAGAGATTTCAAAAGATGAAACATTTATCACTTTTATGAATCATACACATGATTTTATGATGAATACAATCAAAGCTGGTAAACCAATATATGGTATTACTACAGGATATGGTGCAAGTGGTAAAAACTATGTAACCTACGATGATGCAGCAACATTACAAACAAATCTCTTTCGTTTTCATGGATGTGGTATAGGGAAAAACCTAAGTTATGAAGTGTGTAGATATGCAGTGATTTGTAGAACTATTTCTCTAAGTAAAGCTCGTTCTGGAGTATCTATGAATCTTTTACATAGACTTGAAATGCTAATTCAAAAAGATATTATTCCTGTGATTCCATCGCAAGGGTCTGTTGGTGCAAGTGGAGATTTAACACCATTATCTTATATAGCTGCTGTGATTGCAGGGGAAAGAGAAGTATATTACAAAGGTGAGATAAAAGATGTGATGGAAGTTTATAATGAACTTAATATCACACCTTATAGTTTTGAACCCAAAGAAGCTTTAGCTATTATGAATGGTACTACTATAATGAGTGCCATAGCACTCAAAGCTATAGAGGAATTTGAAGTTATCTTAGATTCAATGGAATCATATGTTGCTGGGATGTTTGAAGTTTTACTAGGAGATGATACACCTGTTGCAGATTTTGTGCATGATTCAAAACCTTTTAGTGGACAAATAAAAGCTGCCAAAAACATACAAACTAAAATTTCTGGTTCTAAACTCACTCACGGTAGAGATGATAGATATGATAAGTTTTTTGCAGATAATGACTTAAATATCCAAGATACCTATTCTATGCGATGTGCCCCACAAGTTCTAGGTGTAATAAGAGACAATCTTGAGATATCTAAAAACTGGGTAGAAACAGAGATAAACAGTGTAAACGATAATCCACTAATAGATGGAGAAAATCAAAAAATATATACTTCTGGAAATTTTTATGGTGGATATGTAGCTCATGCTATGGATACTCTTAAAATTTGTGCTGCAAATTTAGCTGACTTACTCGATAAAGAGTTTGCACTTTTAGTTGACCATAAATTTAATCGTGGTTTAGGAGAAAATTTAAAGCTTTCAACAGAGCCATTTTTTCATGGATTTAAAGCTATGCAAATTTCATTAAGCTCATTAAGTGCTGATGTTATCAAAAATACAACAGCTGCTTCAATCCACTCAAGACCGACAGAATCTCTAAATCAAGATAAAGTATCTATGGGAACAACAGCTGCAAATGATTTTGCTAAGATGATGCCAGAGTTGCATAATATGCTCTCAATTGCATTTATAGGGATGGCTCAGGCTGTTGATATAAGAGGGGTAAGTGAAGTATCGCCACATCTTGCAAATATCTATAAAGAGATAAGAAAAATAGTAAAACCATTGTATGAAGATAGAAGAATGGATATTGATATAAAGAATATCAATATAATTCTACAAGAAGCAAAATTTATATAAAGAAGTCTATGATGGAAACAAAAAAAGTATTAGTTACAGGAGCCACTGGAAGTATCGGCGAAGCGATAGTCAAAGAGTTTGCTAAAAATGGATACTTTGTTTATATACACTACAACTCAAATAAGGCAAAAGCTTTAGATATCCTTGAAGATATAGGAAATTCTGGAGAGCTAATCACTTTTAATATCAAAGATAAAAACGCTATTCAAGAAGCTTTAGAAAATATAAGTGTAGATGTTCTTATAAATAATGCTGGTATTATCAAAGATAATCTTTTTTTCTTTATGGAAGATGATGAATTTGAAGATGTTATTGATACAAACTTAAAAGGTTTGTATTATGTGACAAAAACTCTTTCAAAAGATATGATGATGAACAAAAATGGAAGTATCATAAATATGGCTTCTATTTCTGGAATTGTGGGTAATAGTGGTCAAGCTAACTATTCTGCTTCAAAAGGTGGAATTATAGCGTTGACTAAAACTCTAGCAATTGAACTAGGTCGATATAAAATAAGAGTCAATACAATAGCTCCAGGTATTATAGAATCAGAGATGATAGAAAATATTCCAAATGTAAAAGAGATGAAAAAAGCTATCCCTTTAAATAGATTTGGAAAACCTGAAGAGGTAGCAAAAGCAACTTATTTTATGGCTGTTGATGCTACATTTATCACAGGTGAAACGCTTAATATTAGTGGTGGTATGGTTCGCTAAAGATGCATATATTATTTTCGCTTCTTTATGCACCTTTTGTTTTTTTATCATTACGATATTTTGATTTAAAAGTTGTCTCAAGTATAGTTTTTACTATAGCACTTATTTGGTTACTTATAGCGATTAGAAAAAGTTACAAAGAGAGTGTCTTTCCTCTTTTTTATATCATAGTTGCAATTCTAGCTTTTAGTTTTGACAATTTCTTACTACTAAAAAGTTTACCTCTTTTTATATCTATCCTTGTGAGTTTGTATTTTTTCTATAGTTACTTTACAAACAACTCTTTTATACTTTTAGTATTGGATAGATTTAAAAAGGAAGTATCTACAAATGAAAAAGAATATATCCAAAAATCAACACTTTTTTGGTGTATAATCTCTATAATAAATATCTTAATTCATATTGTTGTTTTACAATCTGATAATATAAACTATTGGATATACTATAGCTCTATTGGCTGGTATTTTGTTTTTATTGTTGCATTTATTTTGCAAATGATACATAAAAAAATATATCTAAAAAAGGATTATGATGTTTAAAATATCTCTTATTCTATTAATTGCAATCAACATTTTATTTTCAAAAGAGGTACTCTTTAATGAAACTAAATATATTTATGCATTAGATAATGTATTTAGTAAAATTGGTACTTTAAATATTGAAGAGAGTAAAGTTACTTTACACTACAAAAATAGTGATAAAAATATTATTTATACAAATGAAAATATTCAAATTATAACTCAAGAAACTACAGAAACTTTTACACATGAGGAAAGTGTAGAATATAATCTTTTTTTTCAACTAGTCTTAGGTGTATATACAAACAATACAACCCTACTTAATGAAAATTTCACAATCAAAAACAATGATAATACAACAACTCTTTTACCAAATGAGTATCTCTCTTCTGTTATAGAAAATATAGAATATGAGAAAAATAAAGACAAACTCAAATATCTAAAAATAAATTTTGTGAACCAAGATAGGATAACTATTGAAGAGATTGAGTAAATACCTTAACTTTATAATATTATTTGTTTTACTAGCAATTTTTTTTGCTAGTGATGTCCCTAATCATATCTCAACACAAATCACAAGTATTCTCCCTGCTGGTGAAAATAAAGCACTTTTAAGAGAGTTTGAAAAACTTAATACAAACAAACAACTTTTTATAGCTTATAAAGGGGAAGATAAAAACACTTTAAATAGTTTAAAAAAAATAGAAAAGCAACTTTTAGAACATAAAAATATAGATCCAATAACAAATTCTATTATCAATAAAGAGTATGAAAAAAAATATTACTATTTACTTCATAAGTTTGATGAGAAAAAATACGACTCCTTAGATATAAAACAAGAACTTACAAAGATATATCAAAAAATAATCACATCACCTTTTAGTTTTTCACTCGATACAATTGATCCACTCAATCTTTTTGAAAAAAATACCATACTAAAGTCACCTTATATAAAAATAGAAAACTATGGATATATAACTTTTCTACAACTTGACAAAAGTGTTAATAGTTTTGTCAAATATAAAGAGATTTATGATTTAGTTCAAAACTTAAAACAAACAGATGCAAAGATAGAGGCATTTTCCACTTTGTTTTATTTTGTGGAAAATCAAGAAAAAATTAAAAGTGATGTAAATATCATCATCACTCTTGCTTTGAGTGTTTTATTTATTTTATATATTGTTATTCTTCGAAATTTCAAACTTTTAGTGCATACTGTTACAACACTTGGTTCCTCTGTATTATTTGCACTTGTTATAAGTGCTTTTATTTTTGATGAGTTATCTATATTTACCGTTGTTTTTGGTATCTCTATTTCTACTATTGCTATTGATTATATGTTTCACAACTATCTGCATGGATATTATGAACAAAGAAAACCTTTAAACAAAGATGTTTTTTTTGGTATGAGTACAACAATTGGAGCTTTTTTTATACTCTCTTTTGTAGATTTTAGTTTTATTCAACAACTAACTATTTTTTCTATATCTGCTTTACTTTTTTCATATATTCAATTTACTTTTTTATTCCCTTACTTAAATATCAAATCAACACAATCAACATATATAACAAAAAATAGATTTACACTCAAACCAATATATATAACTCTTGTCTCTGTGATTTTAATAGCTCTTGCAATACCAAATATCAAAATTGATTTTAATATTAAAAATCTTGATGTAGATAATATTGAATTACAATCTTTAGATAACTTTTTTAACAAATATATAAATAAAGATAAAAAAACTGCTGTGTTACTCTATGGTAATTCAATAGAAGAGTTAGTGAACAATACACATAATCTACAAACTACCTATCCTAAAACGAAAAGTGCTTTAGAAAATATACCAACTAAAAATAGTTTTGAAAAGTTTGATACTAGGAGATTTGAAACTCTCAATCAAAAATTAAATACAGTAACAAAAGAAGTTGGATTTCGAGAAAATTTATTTCATGAGAGTTATAAACTTCAAAGTAATTTACCACAATACACTTACCAAGAGTTACAAAACTTTCCTATAGGTAAATACAAAAATCTCTTTATAAGTTATGCGATAGTATCAAATAGTGATTATGACAATATCATTAAAGAACCATATATCAAAACATTAAGTTTTAAAGAGCTTTTCAAAAAAGATTTAACAAAGTCTTTACAAAGTTTACAGTTTTTATCTATCATTGCTTTAGTATTTATTTGTGTAATGTTATATATTGCAGTAAAAAATAGATTTTTCCAAGCTTTAAATTATATTTTATTTCCAATAGCTTTGATTCTTTTAGTATCTTTTTTTGTAGAGTTAAATATCTTACATATTTTTATGATGATAGTTCTTGTCTCTTTAAGTATTGATTATGGAATTTACATGAATAATACAAAGCTTAGTAGCAATACACAAAAAGCGATATTTTACTCTTTGCTCTCTACTTTTGCTGGCTTTGGTGTTTTGATTTTTTCAAAAGTAAATGCCCTATTTTCAATTGGTCTTATAGCAACTCTTGGTATAGTGTCACTTATAATTTTATTATTAACACATAAGGTTCCTCGATGACTCTAAAAGTTTACAATGATAATGGCTCTATAACAGAACATATCATATCGGCTGATACTCTGACTAATACAGAGATACAAAGTGACATCTCCTATATTGGACTTAGTACAAAAGAGGAAAATATTTTAAATATTTTTAAAACTTATTTTAATAATTCAAAAGCAATTCTTTTTGACAAGAGTAATAAAGCTATCATAGAAAAAATTAATAAACTAGATTTTAATGATTTTAAAAAGAAAGATTTTTCATTTATCTATTTTACCTCAGGGACAACTGGTGCACCCATAGGTGCTTTCAAAACAAAAGAAAACTTCTTAAGTGAGATAGAACAACTTACAAAACTTTTTGAACAATATACTATTAAAAGAATCATCGTAACCGTCCCTTTTATCCATTTTTATGGTTCACTTTTTGGTGCAATTTATCCTTTGGTAAATGATATAGATATAATTATAAAAGAGCATTTTTTACCTCATGATCTACTTGAACTTGTAGATGAATATTCGATGGTAGTTACAACGCCACTTTATATAAAATCTCTTAATAAACTTCAAATAAAAAAAGATTTAAGTAAATCAATTTTTGTAAGCTCAACAGCACCACTTTTTCCAGAGGTATCAAAAGAGTTTTATAACAATTTTTCTACTGATATTATCCAAATATTTGGCTCAACTGAAACAGGTGGTATTGCATATAAATATAATGATGATGAAAAATGGACACCTATGAATCGTGTGAAAATATCTCAAAACAAAGAGGGGGAACTCAAAGTAAAATCCCCTTTTATCTCAAATATCCTTTATGAAGATAAATTTAAAGTGACAAATCATGAGATTCAAACTTTTGATTTTGTAGAGATAGAAGAAAATCAATTCAAACTTGTTGGACGAAGTTCACAAATTATAAAACTAGCAGGAAAAAGATACTCAACTATACAAATAGAAAATATATTAGAAACACAACCAAACATAGAAAAAGCTGTAGTGTTTGTAACTACAGACAAAGATGCTTTACGAGGTGAAGAGTTAAATATTACACTGCAAACAAAAGAAAATATTCTAATCAAAGATATAAAATCCCTTCTTAAAAAAGAGTTATCAAATATGAGATTTACTATAAACCTAAAATTAGTTGATGAGATAAAAACAACCCTAGTAGGCAAAAAGATGTTGATACAATAAGATGACTATAGAGATAAAAAACTTAACAAAATCCTATAAAAAAAATAAGGTACTAGATAATCTTTCTTTAGAAATAAAAGAGGGTTCACTTTTTGGACTCTTAGGACCTAATGGTGCAGGTAAAACTACCCTTGTATCAATTATGAATTATCTGCAAACTAGCGATTCAGGAGAGATAGATATCTTTGGATATGATTATCAAAAAGATAAAAAACAGATCAAACAAATAAGCTCTTATGTGCCACAAACTTATGCTTTCTATCCAAATCTTACTGCTTATGAAAACCTAGAGTTTTTTGGTGCATTATATGGACTTAAAAATAGTGAACTAAGAAAAAGAATAGAGTATTGTGTAGAGGTAACTTCTTTAGAAAAATTTTTAGATAAAAGAGCCCATACATATTCAGGTGGTGTAAAAAGAAGATTAAATATCGCTATTGGCTTACTCAATAATCCAAAAATACTCTATCTTGATGAACCAACAGTAGGAATTGACCCACAATCTAGAAAATATATACTTGATGTTATAAAACGAATCAATCAAGAAGATAAAACAACTATTATATACACCTCACACTATATGGAAGAGATAGAATACCTTTGTGATGATATCGCAATACTTGATAATCATAAAATTATTTTACATGAGAAAAAAGAGTTACTTTTAGAAAAAAACTCTTTTGTCACTATAAAAACAGATACAGAAGATATTCAAGTTAATGTTAAAGATGATTATAATAACCTTATTGAAACACTTGCTCTTCTTAAAAACAGAAACACCCCTATAGAAAATATAGTTTTTAATAACAAAAACTTAGAAGAGCTGTTTTTAAATCTTACAAAAGGGAATTTAAGAGACTGATGTTTAGATATATTTTAAAAAAAGAATTTTTACTCATTAGCAGAGATATCCATGCTCTTTTAGTACTTTTTATTATGCCTACACTTTTTATTATTATTATGTCATTGGCACTCCAAAATACCTATTCAAATACTATAGATACAAAACTACAAGTTGCAATAAATACTTTGAGTAATAAAGATACAACACACTTAACACAAGAGATCAATAAAAACAATTATTTTCAAGCTAAAATTACAAATAATGAAAATATAAAAGAACTTATGTATAAGAAAAATTTTGATTTTATTGTCAATATAGTACAAGAGTATAAAACTCAAATTAATACAAATAAAAAAGATTTTCATATTGATATTTATCTAAATCCAAGTATCTCTTTACAAAACCAATTGTTATTTAAAAACCTACTTACTGAGATCATTTCAAAACAAATTATGAAAGAGTATTTTATAAAAAATAAAATAGATGGAAAAACTTTGTCAAAGTTAAATGATAAAATCTCTATTATCCCAACTTATAAAGAGGAAAAATTTAAAATCAAACCAACTTCTGTACAATATAGTGTACCATCTTGGCTTGTTTTTTCAATGTTTTTTATTCTCATTCCTATCTCAAATGCTTTTATAAATGAAAAGAATTTTGGAACAATTGATAGATTGAAAAGTATGGATATACCTTTTATTTCAATTATTTTAGGTAAAATGGTACCATATTTTATAATAAACCAAATTCAAGTATTATTTATGATATTAGTTGGGATTTATATAGTGCCTCTACTAAATGGAGATACTCTCCAAATAAATGGAAACTATGGTTTAATTTTTATGATGAGTAGTGCAATTTCGTTTGCAGCTATCTCTTTTGCTATATTTATAGCAAATATAAGTAGTACTTCAGAGGAAGCAACTACAATTGGTGGTGTCTCTAATATATTATTAGCAGCACTTGGTGGTATCATGGTACCAAAATTTGTAATGCCTGAATTTATGCAAAATATCACAACTTTTTCCCCTATGAATTGGGGACTTGAAGGGTTGTTAGAGATTTTTGTAATGGGTGGCGGGCTGAGTGATATAAGAACTTATATTCTTTATCTTGTGATATTTGGATGTAGTTTTTTAGCTTTATCATATATGGTTTTAAAGAAAAAGGAAAATGTATAATGTCAAATTTCGACACTGAGAATTTAAAAAATGAACTCAAACAACTTATCATAGATGAGTGTGAAAAAGAGTGTGAAGTTGATGATATAACAGATGATGAGATACTTTTTGGTTCCGATTCAAATCTTCAACTAGACTCTTTAGATGCGTTGCAAATTTCACTTGCTTTAAACAAAAAATACAACCTCAATACAACTGATAGTAAGGAACTTCGAAAAATAATGGTTTCTATAAACTCTTTAACAGAGCATATTCAATCAAAATAATGAAACAAGTTTATATCACTGGTTCATCATTAGTATGTGCACTAGGTAATGATAAATTTCAAAGTATCCAAACTGCAAAAAAAATAGACAATACAAATTATAAAGATTTTGTTCAAGATAATCACAATGGATTTAATTTTTTTAAAATCAATCAAACTTTTCAGAATGAAAAAGAAAAATTTTATACAATATTAAAAGATACTATCTCTCAAGCTATAGAAGATGCAAACTTATCACAAGAGGAACAAAAAGAGTTACATATCTTTATAGGTTCAACCTCAATGTCAATATCTATAAATGAAGAGCAAAGTCAACTCTACTACAATAACCAATCAACAAAAATGCTTGAAGAGGTTGGGTATGGAAATATTGGTACTTTTGTTGAAAACTTAGTAGATTCAAAATATAAAGCCACTATACTACAAACAGCTTGTACCTCAACAGCAAACTCAATATCATATGCAACAGAACTTATCCAAGCAAACAAAATAAAACGAGCTTTAATCATAGGACTTGAACTCTTTAATAAATCAACCTATAAAGGTTTTGAATCACTTATGCTTCTGAGTAAAAATGGAATATACAAACCATTTGATAAAGAAAGTGATGGTTTGATTTTAGGGGAAACCTGTTCTGCTGTAGTTTTAGACAGTGCAAAAAAAGACAATACTTGTTTTAAAGTAATAGCTACTAATACCTCTTTTGATAACCATTCAATAACGGGTTCAAATCCATCAGGGGAAACAACTTGTAACTCTATGCAAAAAGCTTTAAAAAAAGCATACCTTACCCCTAAAGATTTAACTTGTATCAAAGCGCATGCAACAGGAAGTGAGAACTCAAATCTCTCTGAAGCAAAAGCACTTGATACTCTTTTTAAAACTTATAATGAAACAACAGATGTAGTAATATTAAAACCTTTTTTAGGACATACACTAGGGGCTTGTGGAACTTCTGAGATAGTTTTACTATGTGAATTTATAAAAGAGGGATTTATCCCTAAAACACTCAACTATCAAAATGGCTATGAAGATATCTCTTTTGAACCTTTATTAGCAAATAAACCTGTATCAAATACCACTATATTATTCCAATTTATTGGTTTTGGTGGAAGTAATACCACTTTAATATTAAGTAACAAAGGTTAAATTTATATGTATATTAGCACAACTTTTCATGCAACCTTTCAAAATAAAACGACAAAAGAGTATAAACAACTTTTAAAAGAAGTTACACAAAAACAATTTAGAAGAGTATCAAAATTTAATATTATGGCAATTTATGGTGCACTCAGAGCTCTTGAAAATAAACAATATGATACCAATATCAATATTTATACTGCTAGTGAGTATGGTTGTATAGAAGATATGAATACTGTTCTTATGCAAGTAAGTAAAACAGATGAGATAGTTATGCCTTTTGATTTTTTAAATATCAATGGGAATAATGTAGGATTTTTAATCTCTGAAGCTTTAAATACTCTTGGAAATAACTTTTATATTACAGCTGAAGATGTTTCCTTTGAAAAAGCTTTTGAATTAGCATATTTTGATATCTCTATTGATAAAATAGATGAAGCTTTAGTTGGTGCTGTTGATGAATCACTTGATTACATACAAGATATAAATAGTTTGATAAAAAATCCTGAACACCAAAAAACATATGATGGAACAACATGGTTTCAACTCTCAAAAGAGAGTAAAAATCCTCTAGCAAAAATCGAGAGTTTAGAAACATTTACCAATCTTGAAGAGTTAAATAACTTCTTAAATACTCTACAGTATGACTATCTTAGTCTAAATCTTTTTGCAAAAAATAAACTCAATACTTTAAAAATAGATCCATCTAAAGTTATTAGTCAAAGTGAGCAATTCTTTGGAACATATAGTGCTATGTATATTAACAATCTTTTAAACTATAATGGAAAACTTCTCCACATCAGTTTAGATGAAAATAACAGAGCTTATCTTTTCTACTTTACTAAATAATCAACTCTAAATCAATAATTTTGTATAATAACCTAATTTTATAAAAAGGTTTTTTTATGTTTGATATTATATCTCAAAGTGGTACGAGAATTAAAACCGGTGTTGCTTTAGTTGTTGGACTTTTATTGGTAGGATTTATTGATTCATTTTTTCTTACATGGCTTTTGTTTGGTGGATTGATGCTTATTGCACTTTATGAAGCTATGAATCTATTTGATATAGATGATGATAAAATTTATATTTATGCTATTGCTATATGGCTTATAGCTTATCTCTATCCAAAACCTGAAGATTTAGTATTTATTATTGGAATTATTTTTGCCTCTGTTTTAGCCTATACAAAAGAGTTCAATCAAAAACTATTTTTACCTTTATTGTATCCTATTGCCTCATATTTATTTTTACTTTCATTATATATCTCATTTGGAATGAATTCACTTCTTTGGTTACTTGTAGTTGTAGCAGGTGCTGATGTGGGTGCATATTTTGTAGGGAAAAGCTTTGGTTCAACTCCATTTTGTGCAACGAGTCCAAATAAAACTTTAGAGGGTGTATTTGGGGGAATTGCAACTGCTGCAGTTCTTGGAGTGACATTTAGTTTAGATTCTGTTGGATTTTGGTCAGCTCTTATTATTTCTATTATTGTTGCGATTGCTTCAGTGTTTGGAGATTTATTTGAAAGTTACTTAAAAAGAGAAGCAGATGTAAAAGATAGTGGAGATATCCTTCCTGGTCATGGTGGAATACTAGATAGAACTGATGGATATCTATTTGGTGGTATCGTTATGTTAGTACTACTAAGGTTTGTTGCTTGATAGTCTTAGGAACTACAGGTTCTATTGGTGTCAACACTTTAGAGATTGCGAAAAAATTCAATCTTGATATTGAGGTGATGGTTGCTGGAAATAATATTGATTTACTTAACGAACAATTAAAATACTTTAACCCTGATTTAGTAATCATTGCACAGGAAAACAATATCTCAAAGGTAAATCATTCAAATGTAAAAGCTGGTCAGCTAGCTATTTTAGAAGCTATTGAGGAATCATCATCAAATCTTGTAGTCAATGCCCTTGTTGGTTTTTTTGGATTACAACCAACCTTACGAGCAATACATTGTGGGAAAAGAGTAGCACTAGCAAATAAAGAATCACTTGTAGTCGCAGGACAATTTATAGATACTTCTTATATAACTCCAATAGACAGTGAACACTTTGGATTATGGTACCTAATGGATACTACAAAACCAATACAAAGCTTAACAGTAACTGCAAGTGGAGGAAGCTTTCGAGACTACCCAATAGAAAAACTAGAGAATGTAACAATAGAAGAGGCACTCAATCATCCTAATTGGTCTATGGGAAATAAAATCACTATAGATAGTGCAACAATGACAAATAAACTTTTTGAACTCATAGAAGCTAGATGGCTTTTTGATACAACAGCATGTGATGCAATTATTGAAACAAAATCAATAATCCATGCAATGATTAACTATAAAGATGGAAGTACCACTGCTCATTTAGCTCATGCAAATATGCAACTTCCTATAGCTTATGCTATAATGGGAGATGTAAAAGAACAAATCTTAAAGCCTGTTAATCTTTTAGAGTTACAGAATTTAGAATTTAAAGAGATCCAACAAGAAAGATATCCTATTTGGGAAATTAAAGAGGAAGTTCTCCATAATAAAAACTTAGGTGTAGTGCTAAATGCAGCAAATGAAGTTGCAGTTGCAAAGTTTCTACAAGGAGAGATTGGATTTTTAGATGTAGCTAAAAAAACTCTAAAAGCTATGAATAAATTTCATAGTACAAAAATAGAGTATATTGATGATATCTTTGAGATTGATAAAGAGGTAAGGAGATATATGAATGGATAGTATGATGATACCTTTTATTATGCTTCTTATTGTTACAATTGCTCTAGTATTAGAGAGAAAACATCATGAAGATAAAATTGTAAATATCTATGAAGATAAATTTGAACAGTGGAAAGAACACGCCACACTAGATGAATATAAACCGAAACCTAAAGAGTTAGTTGGATTAGTATTTTTAGAAAATGAACAATTAAATATTGAATTATTAGATGATAAAGTTTTAGATAGATTAGAGAGAAAGAAATACTCTATAAAACAAAAAGGATAATCTATGAAAAGTGTATATGTTTTATTATTAGTTGTAAATATCCTTATGGGAAATAAACTCACTAAAAGTGGTGATTATGTTATCGATGATAGCAACAAACTTATGTGGCAAGATACATATGATAATGTAAAACATAGGTTCACACAACAAGAAGCTATGGAATATTGTGATGCTTTAGTTTTAAGTGGCTATTCAAATTGGTATCTACCAACGGCAGACGAATATAGAACAATCATAGATAAAACACGAGTAAGAGAAGAGCTTATGATAAATAAAGCTTTTAAGTATATCTTGCCAGAAAACTACTGGACTAGTGATAGAACTTGGGTGCGAAACTTTGGTCTTTATGGATATTTTGTATATTTTAAAAGTGGCGCTATATACTATCAAAATAGAAGCTATAAAAAATTTGTACGATGTGTAAGAGAGATTAAATAATGAAAAAAAAAGTTTTAATATTACATGGTTGGGGTGGAAGCCATGAACCCCATTGGCAATGGTGGTTAAGTAATGAACTACCAAAAGATGAATATGAGATTTCATTTCCATCTTTTCCAAATGAAGAGTTACCAAACTTTAACGAGTGGTTAAATTTTTTGAAAAATGAATTTGATAAATTTCAACCTGATATTGTAGTGTGTCATTCACTAGCTAATATTCTATGGTTTCATTTTGTTGAAAAATTTCCTATAAAAGAGCTAGAAAAATTGATGCTTGTGGCACCCGTAAGAAAAGATTGTAAAATAAAAGAGCTACAAACATTTTTCCCTTATCCTATTCCAAAAGATTTAAAAGCTAAAGAGATAATAATGGTTGCAAGTGATAACGATATTTATTTAAATGTCCAAGAGGCAATAGAGTTACAAAGTCAACTCAATGTGGGGCTAAAAATACTTGAAAATGCTGGTCATATAAATGCTGATAGTGGCTTTGGAGAACTTCCTTGTGCAGTAGATTGGATAAAAAGAGAAATTGAATAGATGATATTAAGTATAGAATCAAGTTGCGATGATAGCAGTATCGCAATCACAGAGATAGAAACAAAGAAGTTAGTATTTCATAAAAAAATATCACAAGAGTTACAACATAGTGTTTATGGTGGTGTAGTTCCAGAACTCGCTGCAAGACTTCATATAGAAGCTTTACCAAAAATTTTAGAAGAGTGTATCCTCTACTTTGATAAACTTAAAGCAATAGCAGTGACAAATGCCCCTGGACTTTCAGTAACACTCACAGAAGGTGTAACAATGGCAAAAGCTTTAAGTATAAGTTTACACTTACCACTCATTGCAGTCAACCACTTAAAAGGTCATATCTATTCGCTTTTTATAGAAAAAGAAACCCAATTTCCTTGTACAATTCTACTAGTTTCAGGTGGTCATACACAGCTTATAGAAGCTACAAGTTTTATTGATATGAAAATTATTGGCTCAACTATTGATGATAGTTTTGGGGAAAGTTTTGATAAGGTTTCTAAGATGTTACATCTTGGCTACCCAGGTGGCCCAATAGTTCAAGAAAAAGCCCTAAAAGGAGATAATACAGCTTATGATTTTCCTATCCCTTTACGACAAAGTCCAAATATAGAGTTTAGTTATAGTGGATTAAAAAATGCTGTACGAATGGCAATAGAAAAAGAGGAAAATAATAATAACCTCAATGAACAAACCATAGCAAATATCTGTGCTAGTTTTCAGTTCACTGCAATTGCACATATCATTATGAAACTCAAAAAATATTTTAAAACAAATCCTCCTACTTCTTTTGCAATAGTAGGAGGAGCAAGTGCAAATATTGAGCTACGAACTACTATAGAAGATTTATGTAAAAAATATGATGCTAAACTATACTTGAGTTCACTAGAATTTTGTAGTGATAATGCAGCTATGATAGGTCGAGTTGCAGTGGAACAGTATTTGGTAAATGATTTTGTTTCTTATAAAGAAATTGATATTCAAAGTAGAATCAAAGAAAAAAACTTTTAAAGATATAGGAGAAAATATAATGACACTTTTATTGATATATTTTTTTATTGCTGTTGGTATCTCTTTTTTATGTTCTATTTTAGAAGCTGTTATACTTTCTACAACACCTACTTATATCAAAGTTATTAAAGACTCCAAACCAACAATTGGAAACCGTCTTGAAAAACAAAAAAGAGAGATTGATAAATCCATTGGGGCAATACTTACATTGAATACTTTTGCACATACTTTAGGAGCAGCAGGAGTTGGTGCTGAGGCTGTAAAAATTTTTGGTGAAGAGTATATGTTTTATATCTCTGCATTTTTAACTATTTTAATTTTAGTATTTTCTGAAATTATTCCAAAAACAATTGGAGCATATTATTGGAAAGAGTTAAGTACTATTAGCTCTTTATTTATAAGTACTTTAGTTTTTATTACTTATCCTCTTTTAATCCTTATGGAATTTATAACAAAAGCCATCACAAAAAATAAAGATAAAAACTTTATAACAAAAGATGAGCTTGAAGCAACTGTAGCTATGGGAGAGGAAGCTGGAATACTTAAAGAAAAAGAGTTACATATTATAGAAAATATTTTTGAACTTCGAGATATAAAAGTAAAAGATATCTACACACCTAGAAATGTTATGTTCACTATCTCTGAAGATATTTTGTTAGAGAGTTTAACTAAAAGTGATAAAACAGTTATAGAACTTGAAAAGATGAAAGAATACTCAAGAATACCCATATTTAAAAAAGATATTGATGAGATAGTTGGGATTGTTTTTTCAAAAGAGTATTTTTATGAATTTATAGAAAATAGATTAGAAAACAAACAAGATATTATAAAATCAGTATTTAAAGTACATAAGAATATCCCTATTTCTAAACTTCTAGATCTTTTTATCTCAAGAAAAGAGCATCTATTTATTGTAGTTGATAACTATGACCAAACAGCAGGGATAGTAACTCTTGAAGATGCTATAGAAACTCTTTTAGGTTTGGAGATTGTTGATGAATTTGACAATAATTCTAATATGAGAGAGTTAGCAAAAAGCTTAAAGTTTTTAAAAAACAATATTTAAAAGTTTTTTGGATTATGTAATGCTTTTTCTACTAAGGATAAATAGGTATCTCGTGGTATCTCTTTTGCTCCAAAGGAAGCTAAATATTCTGTATAAATCTGACTATCAATTAAACTAAATCCATTATTTTTTAGTCTCTGGACTAGTGCTACAAAAGCTACTTTACTGGCATCACTTTTAAGAGCAAACATTGACTCTCCACAAAAGATATCACCAATAACCACACCATAGCCACCACCAACTAACTTGCCATCTTCATAAGATTCAAAACTATGGGCAAATCCAGCTTTATGTAAATCACAATATGCTTCAAGCATATCAGTAGTTATCCAAGTACCCTCTTGATCTGGTCTTTTTGCTTTTGCACACTCTTTGATTACTTGTTCAAAGTTTATATCAAATTTTACTTCAAAGATTTTTTTTCTTATTGTTTTTTTTAAATTTTTTGAGATATGTAAATCATTGATATCTAAAACAAATCGAGGATTTGGAGACCACCATAAAATAGGATCATCTTCATTAAACCAAGGGAAAATTCCCTTTGAATATCCATACATAATTCTATTAACACTTAAATCTCCACCATAAGCCACAATCCCTTCATCTTCTGCTTGGGATGGATCAGGGAAGATTAAGTTATAAGGACTTAATGGAAAAATATTCATTTTAAATTTGTTGTGGTTTGATCACTTCATTTGCAAAAACTCTATTAATAGCTTCTGGTACTATTGTTTTTAATTTTCCAAAATTTATAGGATTTATAAATCTTGTGTATTCAAAACTTCCCTCTTCATCGCGAACTGCATCATACACAAAACCTATCTCTTTATTTTGCTTTTTTGCCCATTGTGCTATATTTGAAGCATAAAGAGATGTGTTTGTATGAGACTTATCAAACTTATGTCCCCAAGCAAAAAAGATAAACTTTCCATTGTAACTAATATTTTTGAAGTTATGATAGTTATCTTTTTTTGCAAAAACTGTAAGTTGATTTGTATTTAATTTTTCTAAATCCATCTCAAAAACTTCTATCGCTGAAGTTGGTTGAATATCTTTTTTATTATAATTAAAAAGATACTTCACCTCTACTAATTTTCCTTTGTACTGTTGCTTAATCGCTTTTGCTATAACTCTCACCTGATCTTCAAGTTGTAACGGATGAAATTTATCATCAAATTTAAAATCTTGATAAGAGAGTTTTTCATCCTTTTTATACCCAAGTGGTGCAGTAAATGGGTTAAATAAAAAAATTGTTCCAGCAACATTTTTATTTTTCTTTTTCAATAATAATTCTAAATCATCTATACTTATCTCTTCATCCTCAAATGGGATATAAACATAAGTTTTTACAATATACTCTAAATCGTGAACTGTTTTAATTTTTCCAAAAAGTTGCATTAATTAATACTACCTAATTGTTCACCAGCAAGAAGATGAAAATGGACATGTCCAACCTCTTGACCACCATTTTGCCCAATATTTGTAATCAATCTATATCCATCACTTTTTACCCCAAGTGTTAAAGCAACTTCTTGAATAAATGATGTCATCTCTGCCATAATATTTGGTGTCATCTCATTAAATGATTGAATATGTACTTTTGGTATGATTAGTACATGGATTTTTGCTTGTGGACTTATATCTTCAAAAGCTAAAAAATTATCATTTTCTAATACTGTTTTATTTGGTATTTCACCTTCTATTATTTTACAAAATATACACATCTTTTTCCCCTTCTTTTTTCATATTTGTAAGTATAACCAAACTATAATAAATGTTTAAGTATAATCCCCCAATTATTAAGGTCAACAAATTACACAAGACCCCTTTAGGAGATACATTTGCAAGAATGGATAGATAAAATAAACAATGCTGTTTCTTTAGAAGAATTAGAGCACTTAAGAATTGATATTTTGGGTAAAAAAGGTATTTTAACTTTAGAATTTGCGAAAATGAAAGATATTCCAAATACTGAAAAAAAACTTTTTGCACAAAATTTGAATAACAACAAAACAGCAATAAATAATGCCTTAGAATCACAGAAAACTATTCTTATGGCTCAAGAGTTGGAAAAACAACTTGAAGCTGAAAAAATTGATGTTACAAAGTTTACACCAAGTTTAAATAATGGTGCATATCACCCTGTATCAGAAACACTAAATCAAATTACAACTTATTTTCAAAACTTAAATTTTAGTGTTGAAGAAGGACCATTAGTTGAAGATGATTTTCATAACTTTGAAGCTTTAAATCTCCCTGCATTTCATCCAGCAAGAGATATGCAAGATACATTTTATTGTAATGATGGTGCAGTGTTAAGAACACACACATCTCCTGTACAAATAAGAACAATGATGGAGCAAAAACCACCTATTCGTATGATAGCTCCAGGTACTGTTTTTAGAAAAGATTTTGATATTACCCATACTCCAATGTTCCATCAAATAGAAGGTCTTGTAGTAGAAAAAGAGGGTGTGGTATCTTTTGCAAATCTAAAATTTGTAATGGAAGAGTTTTTACACCATATGTTTGGAGAGGTAGAGGTACGATTTAGACCTTCATTTTTCCCCTTTACAGAGCCATCCGCAGAGGTTGATATTAGCTGTATTTTTTGTAAAGATAAAAATACTGGAAAGTCCTGTGGGTGCAGAGTATGTTCACATACAGGTTGGCTTGAAGTTTTAGGCTGTGGGATAGTTGATGAAAATGTATTCAAAGCTGTTGGGTATGAAAATGTAAGTGGCTATGCTTTTGGTTTAGGTATTGAAAGATTTGCAATGCTTATCCATAAAATTGGAGATTTACGATCTTTATTTGAAAGTGATATTAGACTATTAGGACAATTTAAATGATTATAACAAGAAGATGGCTACAAGAATATATTGATATAACAAAAATAAGTACACAAACTATATGTAATGCTTTAAACTCTATCGGATTAGAGGTTGATAGTAGTGAAAGAATACTTATCCCAAATGGTGTAGTAATAGGAAAAATATTAGAGTGTGAAAAACATCCAGATGCTGATAAATTAAATATTTGTCAAGTTGATATAGGAACTAAAACAGAACAAATTGTATGTGGTGCTAAAAATGTAGCAAAAGGACAATATGTTCCTGTAGCAACTGTTGGAGCTGTTTTAGGTGAAGATTTTACTATTAAAAAAGCGAAATTAAGAGGTGTTGATTCTGCTGGTATGATTTGTAGTTCAACTGAAATTGGATTACCAAAAATCAATGATGGAATACTTGTATTAGATGACTCAATCGGTGAACTTATTATTGGAAAAGAGTTAAATGAATATGCACTTATCAATGATGAAATCATAGAGATTGAACTTACAGCAAATAGAGGTGACTGCCTTAGTATCAATGGCGTTGCAAGAGAATTAAGTACTTATTTCAATATTTCAATGAAAAATGTAGATCCAATAGTGAATAGTAACAATAAAGGTATTGGTCAAGTTTTTGATGTGATATATGATACAAATTGCCAATCAAGTCTTATCTATAAAGCGGCAGATATCAAAAAGTTTTCATTAAAATTACTCCATAAATTAAGAGCTGCAACAATTGATAAATTACAATCTACAGATATTGAAACTGCTATTGCGTATGCAACACATAGTTCCGGAGTTTTAATCAATGTTTATAGTAAAGCAGCAGCTTATACACAAGAGAGCGATCTAGTTTCTTTAAAAGTTATTCAAGATAATGATGGATTTGACACTGTACAAGGTGATGTTTTATTAAGTACCATAGGTGTAGATGCAGGTAAAGTTGAAAACATTTGTGATGAAGTTTTAATAGAAGCTAGTTATATAGATCCAAGTTATCTCTCGCAAACCGTTTTTGATAAGAAAAGAGAAACAGGGGATATATATTATAGAGCATCAAGAGGAAGTGAACCAAATTTAGATTTTGGTATAGATTCTGTTATCACTTTACTATCTGAAAATGGTGCAACAATTTATAATGGTAGTAAACACTTTATCAATGATATAAAGCAAAATACAATTAATATTAATAATAAACAACTTAATAAAATCATAGGACAAGATATAGAGCCAAGTCGTGTGAGTCAAATACTTACATCACTTGGTTTTTTTGTAAAACAAGATGGTCAAGACACTATTAATGTAACTATTCCAACATTTAGACATGATGTAAATAATATTGCAGATATAACAGAAGAGATTGTTAGAATCATAGGAATTGATCAAATTCAATCAAAACCACTTTTGATTCAAGAGTTAAATAATATCAATGAAAGCTCTAATATTTTACAAATCAAAAATCACTTACGATCACAAGCTATAGCAAATGGTTTTTTTGAAACTATAACTTATGTATTTGCCAATAAAGAGTTATTAGAAAAATATAATTTTCCAGTTGTTATAAATAAAAAAGATATTTTAAATCCAATTGTAAATGAACTTAATACATTTAGAACAACTCTAAGTTTAAATCTAATACAAGCAGTTGCACATAATGTTAAACAAGGGTTTAAATCAATTGGATTATTTGAATCTGGTATTGTGTTTGATAAAAGTAGAAATGAGATTAAAAAAGTTGGATTTGTTTTTAGTGGAGAATCTGAAAACCCATCAGTGCAAAATAGTGCAAAACCAAAAAATATAGACCTTTTTAGTTTTAGTGAGAAAATTGCAAATATAGTTGGTGAATTTGAATTACAGCCTATGAAAAAAATCATAAGTGATTTTGTCCATCCATATCAAAATGCAACTATAATAAAAAATGGTAAAAACATTGGTATTATTTATAAACTACACCCTGTAGTTGCAGATGATTTTGATATCTCAAAAAATACATTTATCGCACAATTAAATTTAGATTCGCTGAAAAATGAGATAATTATAGCTTCAAATATCTCTAAATTTCAAGCTTCTAGAAGAGATCTCAGTATTATTGCACCTGTAAACTTGGAATACAAAGAGATAAAAAAAGTTATAAAATCTTTGAGAATTAAAGAGATAAAACAATTTAATCTTGTAGATATTTATAGTGATGAAAAACTCGGAAATGATGAGAGTTTGACTATAAGATTTATCTTACAATCTGAAACTAAAACATTTGAAGAGAGTGATATTAATGATATCATGGATAAAATCCTTAATAAACTACAAGAAGAGTTAAATATAGGTATAAGATAATGGAAACTTTAAATATATCTGCCCTTTCGCAACCATTTGATATAGTCATTGATAATATAGCATCAGATAAATCTATCTCCCATAGATGTGCTATGTTTAGTCTTTTATCAAATAAACCCTCAACAATCAAAAACTATCTTCGAGGTGAAGATACTATGGATTCACTAAAAATTGCACAAAAACTAGGTGCTACTGTTGAAGATAATGGTGATATTATAACTATCACGCCACCTTCAAAACTCACTGAACCTGATGATATACTAGATTGTGGAAATGCTGGGACTGGTATGAGACTTTATGCGGGACTTTTAGCTGGTATTGAGGGCAGTTTTGTATTAACTGGTGATAAATATTTACGAAGTCGTCCTATGAAAAGAGTTACAAATCCATTAAGAGATATTGGAGCAAAAATTGATGGAAGAGAAGACGGAAACAAAGCACCTCTACACATTCGTGGTGGAAAACTAAAATCTTTTAAATACCATAGTCCAATAGACTCTGCACAAGTAAAATCAGCACTCATACTTGCAGGAATTCAAAGCGACGAAATCTCTTACTATAAAGAGGATTTACTCTCACGAGATCACACAGAGAGAATGTTAAATGGTATGGGTGCAAATATCTCGACAAATAGTAATGGTTGGATTGAAATCAATCCTATAAAAGAACCACTTAAACCACTTAACTTAACTGTACCAACAGATCCATCAAGTGCATTTTTCTTTGCAGTTGCTGCAGCGATTGTTCCAAATGCAAAAGTGACATTAAAAAATGTTACACTTAATCCAACAAGAATTGAAGCCTATAAAGTTTTACAACAAATGGGTGTAGATGTTGAATTTATAGAGGTCGAAAATATCTATGAACCAATTGGAGACATTATTGTAAAAAACAACAAACTTCAAGGTGTTACAGTTGATAAAAATATCGCTTGGCTTATAGATGAACTCCCTTGTCTAAGTATTGCAATGTCAATTGCAGATGGTAAAAGTGTTGTAAAAAATGCTCAAGAGTTACGGGTAAAAGAAAGTGATAGAATCTCCGCTGTTGTTAATAACCTAAAACTTTGTGGTGTAAGCTATAAAGAGTTTGAAGATGGTTACGAAATAAATGGAAATGCAACATTACATAAAGCTACTATCAACTCTTGTGGAGATCATAGAATCGCTATGAGTTTTGCAATTGCTGGACTACTTTGTGGTATGGAGATTGAAGATACTCAATGTATTGAAACATCGTTTCCAAACTTTACAGAGATATTAAATAGTTTAAGAGTATAGTATGGAAGTAAAACTAGCATCATCATACGGTTTTTGTTTTGGTGTAAAAAGAGCTATTGATATAGCACAACAACACAAAAACTCAAATACAATGGGGCCATTAATACACAATCAAAAAGAGATAAATAGATTAAAATTTGATTTTAATGTAGGATTATATGAAAATCTTGAAGATGTAAAAAAAGATGATACAGTTATCATTAGAACACATGGTATTCCCAAAAAAGACCTTCAAGAACTTAAGCAAAAAGATGCAAAAATCATCAATGCAACTTGCCCATTTGTTACAACTCCTCAACAAATAGTAAAAAAAATGTCACAAGAGGATTATAGTATTTTAATCTTTGGAGACTATACACACCCTGAAGTAAAAGGGGTAAAGAGCTACGGTGATGATGTACATGTTATTCTTGAGCCAAGTGAATTAGAAAATATAAAATTTAAGCATGATAAGATTGCTTGTGTAGCACAAACAACTAGAAAAAAAGAGAAATATTTAGAGATTGTCAATACACTTATTCTTAAAAATAAAGAGGTAAGAGTTTTTAATACAATTTGTGATGCAACATTTGAAAATCAAGATGCTGTAAGGGAACTTTCACAAGATGTTGATATTATGATAATTATAGGTGGTAAAAACTCTTCAAATACAAAACAACTGCTCTACATTGCAAAAGAGAACTGTAAAGATAGCTATCTCATAGAAGATGAAAATGAACTCAACCTTGAATGGTTCAAAAATAAAAAAACATGTGGTGTAACAGCAGGTGCATCAACTCCAGACTGGATAATCCAAAAAGTTGTAGACAAAATCAAAAATATAAATTAAGCAAGTTTTAGCTACAATGGCTTTCATTAAAATAAAAGGGTAGGCAAGCAAATGAAATTTGAAGATTTTGAAATAGAAGGTGAAGACTTCGCAACATTATTGGAGGAGAGCGAAAAAAACACAGAAACAAACACAGTAACGACGGGTGAAATAGTAATTCTAAACGATGATAACTTTGTTGTAAGTATCGCTGGTAAAGAGGGAAGAATTCCTTTAAGTGAAATTACTAATACAGATGGTACAGTAAAATACAAAGTTGGTGATAAAATTACAGTTATGATTGTAGGTACAAGAGGTGAAAACTTATCTTTATCTTATAAAAAAGTATTACAAAAAGCTAAGTTTGATGAGTTTTTTGCAAAATATGGTGAAGAACCAGAAGATGTTGTAGTTGAAGGTACAGTTGTATCTGTAAAACCAAGAGCAGGTTTTGTAGTACAAGATGATGAAGGTATGGAATACTTTATGCCTATGGCACAAGGTTTCTTAAAAGCACATGGTGCAGTTGGAAAGAAAATTAAAGCAGCAGTACTTAAAGCAAAACCAGAAACATCAAGTATAGTAATCTCTAGAAGAAAACTTATCGAAGAATCACAAAAAAATAAAGAAGAAAAAATAGCACAACTTATGGAAAATAATGAGCCAAGAACTGGTATCGTTAAAAAAATCACAAGTTATGGTATGTTTGTTGATTTAGGTGGAATTGATGGACTTGTTAACTATAATGAGATTAGCTATAAAGGACCAGTGAACCCATCAGCATACTTTAAAGAGGGTGATGAGATTACTGCTGTAATGAAATCATACGATAAAGAGAAAGGTCACTTATCATTATCAATTAAAGATGCACTAGCAAATCCTTGGGAAGAGATGAGAGATGCTTTAGATGTAGGTGATACAATTACTGTTACAGTTTCTAACTTTGAATCTTATGGTGCATTTGTTGATTTAGGAAATGATATAGAGGGTCTTTTACATATCTCTGAAATCAGTCACAATAAAAATGTTAAAAATCCAAAAGATTACCTAGAGATTGGTCAAGAGATCAATGTTGAAGTTATTGATTTAGATTGTGATAAAAGAAGATTAAGAGTAAGTTTAAAATCATTACAACCAAAACCATTCCAAACATTTATCAAAGAAAACAAAGTTGGAGATGTAGTTAAAGGTACTGTAGCTACTTTAACAGACTTTGGTGCATTTATCAGTCTTGGAACTGTAGATGGTCTTTTACATAACGAGGAAGCAACTTGGGATTCTGGAAGTAAATGTAAAGATATTTACAAAAAAGGTGATGAAGTTGAAGTTAAAATTATCAAGATTGATACTGAAAAAGAAAATATCTCTTTAAGTGTAAAAGCACTACAAGATTCTCCTGCTCAAAAATTTGAAAAAGAACATAATAATGGTGATATTATTAAATCTACAATTAAAGATATTAAAGATTTCGGAATCTTTGTAAAACTTGAAGATAACCTTGATGGACTTATTAGAAAAGAAGATATGGTTCAAGCTGAAGAGGGTACTGAAGAGCCTAAAATTGGTGATGAAATCGAAGCAGTTGTTGTAAATATTGACAAACAAAAAAATAGAGTAAGATTAAGTGTACGAAGACTTGCTTCACAAAAAGATAGAGATATGTTAGAGTCAGTTAATGATGATTCTTCTATGACTTTAGGAGATGCTTTAGTAGGTAAGTTAAAGTAATTTAACTTTATCGACTAAAATTTTGGAGAAAATAATGAATAAACCTACAATAGTAGTATGTGATCATATTCACGAAAGTGGATTAGATATACTTAAAAATACTAGTGATATAAATTATGTATATGCTGCAGACATCGATAAAACTGCCCTTTTAGATGTTATAAAAGATGCAGATGTATGTATCACTAGAAGCTCAACAGATGTTGATGAGAAATTTTTAAATGCTGCAGAAAATTTAAAAGCAGTTGTAAGAGCAGGTGTTGGTGTTGATAATGTAGATATGGATGGTTGTAGCAAAAGAGGTGTTATTGCCATGAATGTACCAACTGCAAATACAATAGCAGCAACTGAGCTTACAATGACACATCTTCTTTCTTGTATGAGAAAGATGCCTTATGCTCACGCTCAATTAAAAGATCAAAGAATCTGGAAAAGAGAAGATTGGTATGGTCAAGAACTTTATGGTAAAAAAATTGGTGTAATTGGTTTTGGTAATATCGGTCATAGAGTAGCTCTTAGATGTAAAAGTTTTGAGATGGATGTTGTAACATACGACCCATATATTCCATCTTCAAAAGCAACTGATTTAGGTATAAACTACACAACAAACTTTGATGATATTTTAGCGTGTGATATTATTACAATTCATACACCAAAAAATAGTGAAACTCTTAATATGATAGATGAACCACAAATTGCAAAAATGAAAGATGGAGTTATCCTTATAAATTGTGCAAGAGGTGGTTTATACAATGAAGAAGCATTAGTTAAAAACCTAAAGTCTGGTAAGATTGCAATGGCTGGAATCGATGTATTTAATAAAGAACCAGCAACTGATCATCCATTATTAGATTTAGATAATGTAACAGTAACAGCACATCTTGGTGCAAATACAGTTGAATCACAATATAAAATAGCAACACAAGCTGCAAATAATGCAATAAAATCAGCTCGTGGCATTGGTTATCCTCATGCTTTAAATCTTCCAATTGATGAAACAAAAATTCCATCATTTGTAAAACCATATTTAGAACTTACTCAAAAAATGGCTTTCTTAATTGCACAAATGGATAAAAATGCTATAGAGTCAATTAAAATTGAAGCAGAGGGTGAGATTGCTGATTATTTAGAAAGTTTAGAAACTTTTGCAATAGTTGGTGCTTTAACACATAGTTTATCAAATGAAAAAATAAACTATGTAAATGCAACATTTGTTGCTAATGAGAGAGGAATTAAAGTTGATTCTTCAGTTTGTTCAAATACAAGTGCATTTAAAAATCAAGTAACTGTTAAAATTACTACTACTCATGCTGTAAATAGTACAAGTGGTACAATTTTTGATGAAGATGTTCAAAGAATTATTAAAATTAATGATTATCTAATGGATATTGAACCATCTGGAAAAATGATTCTTTTATCAAACTCTGATGTTCCAGGTGTGATTGGTGAAGTTGGTCAAATATTGGGCAACGAATCAATCAACATTGCAGATTTTAGACTAGGTAGAAGTAAAAATGGTGCATTAGCAGTTATTTTAGTTGATGAAGATGTATCAAGTGATACTTTATCTAAATTAAAAAATATAGAAGCAGCTCGAACTGTTTCTTATGCTCAAATTTAAGGAATTACTATGGCATTGGGGATGGGAGACTTAAAAAAAGGTCTTAAGATAGAAGTTGATGGTATACCATACAAAATTACAGATTATGCTCATGTAAAACCTGGGAAAGGTGCTGCATTTGTAAGATGTAAAATCAAAAACTACCTTAATGGTAAAACGATTGAAAAAACATTTCACGCTGGTGATAAATTTGAAACACCTGATTTACAACAAAAAACTATGCAGTATCTTTATGATGATGGTGAGATGATGCAATTTATGGATACTGATACATACGAACAAATTGCTCTTACTTATGATCAAGTTGGCGAAACTGAAAAATGGATTATTGATGGTATGAATGTTGATATGATGTTTTTTAAAGGTGAAGCAATTACTGTTGAACCACCAGCAACCGTAGAGATGAAAATAGTTGAAACTCCACCTAACTTTAAAGGTGATTCTCAAGGTGGTAAGAAACCTGCTACTTTGGAGTGTGGTGCTGTTGTACAGATACCATTCCACTTACTTGAAGGTGATATCATCAAATGTGATACGCAAAAGGGCGAGTACCTAGAAAAAGTAAAATAGCAAAGCTTTTCGTCGATTATCGGCGAATAAGCTTGCTTTTCCTCAGTCACTTACATTCGTAAGCTTCTTCGTCAAAAAAAACTTCTTCTTGATACTCAACAAAAATCTTTACTATTTTAAAATCTAGTAATAAATTTTAACCATTTATAACTTAGTTTAGGAATTAAAAAAATGCAACAAAAAGAACTTATTATATTTGATATGGATGGGACACTTATAGATAGTGGTGATGTAATTACCAATACTATTAACTTTGTAAGAGCTCATTTAGGGCTTGGAGAGATTGAAAAGCATATTATGCTTGAACAACTCAATAACCCAGATATAAACTCTTCTGAGTATTTCTATGGTACTAAAGAATTCACACCACAACAAACAGACCTTTTTACAGAGTATTACAATGAAAATTGTATAAAAGAGATAAAACTTTACGATGGTATTGAGGAGTTATTAAACTCTTTACAGAAAGATTTTAGACTTACTATTGCTACAAATGCCTCAAGAGATTTTGCAATAAGGATGATTGAACATTTAAATATAGATAAATATTTTGATATTGTTATTGGTGCTTCTTGTGTAGAAAAACCAAAACCACATCCAGATATGGTATTGAAAACATTAAATGATTTACAAATACACCATCACAAATCTATTTTAATTGGTGATAGCTTAAAAGATATACGAGCTGCTAAGGCTGCAAATGTAGATAGTTTCTTAGTGGAATGGGGCTTTAGTACTTATGAAAATCATACTACTATAAGAAGTTCAAATGAACTTTATGAAAAACTATCAAGGTTAAAATAGTTTTTATTTTAACCTTTTAATTCTTCTTTATGGACAACATTTTCTACATCCATAATAACTAACATTTGATTATTTTCAAGTCTAACAAAACCTTTTAAATATTTTGCAGGGATACCAGAACCCATGTCAGAAACAGGATATAAAGAAGCTGAGTCTAATTTTTGTACATCATCTACTTTATCTACAACTAATCCTAACATTCTATTATCATTTGTTATTACTGCAATTACTGCTGTATTTTCATTATATTCAATCTTACCTGTATTAAATTTTATTCTAATATCTAAAATTGGAACAACTTCACCTCTTAAATTAATAAGTCCTTTTACCCAATCTTTTGTATTTGGTAAAATTGTTATTAACTCTGGATAAGTTAAAATTTCTCTAATTTTAGGTAACTCTACGGCATACTTCATCTCACCTAAAATAAATGTCATATATTCATCTGAATTCATACTATTAAACTGTTTTTCTTTTGCCATTTTAATTTCCTCTATTTTAATTATTGTATTATACTATTCATTAGCTTTCCATTGCTTGTATAAAGCCTCATGTTCAGCAATCTCTTCACGAGATGGTTTTCTTCGACATGAAAGATATCCTTTACTTCCATCACAACTCTCAAATGGAAACACTGTTGCG
>JAIOSF010000015.1 GCA_021107755.1 Arcobacteraceae bacterium | reverse complement strand
TAGAAGCATTATTTGCATTATTTCTAGTGATACTTGTAATCTCTTCAACTGCTGCTGCTGTTTCTTCTAATGAAGCTGCTTGTTGATTCGCTTTATTTGCTAGGTTATTTACACTTTGTGTCATTGTTGAAGAGTTTGATTGGAGGTGTTGTCCGTTTGATAGGTTTTGTTTTGCGCTATTTGATAGGGAGTCGCCTAATCTATTTACACTTTCTAAAACTACTTTCATATCTGCTTTAAGTGTATCATCAATTATAACTTTATTTCTAAAATCATCATTTGAATATTCTTCCAGTGTATCTCTTAATTGTCCCATATCTCTTGCTATTGCATCTATCATCTTATTGATAGTTGTTCCAAGAGTTTGTATCATAGGATTTTTAGTTCTTGCATTGATTCTACAAGCATAAATACCTTGCTCAACTTTATCAGTTGTAAGAACTATTTCTCCCATAACTCTCATATCATCTTGTAATTGTTTTGTTACATTCTTTGCTGTATCATTTAACTGATAAATCATCTCTGAAATCTCATCATTACCTTCAACTTGAGCTTCTACATATTTATTAATTTTAAACTGAGAAAAATCTAAAAATACTTGAAATTGTTTATTAAATCGTGCTATACCATCTACTACAATACTTTTAATAACAATATTAGCAGTAATTATCAATGCAATAATCATAATAATCATAATTAACAACATAAGTTCTACTATCCTTGTAGATTGGTCAACTAACCCATCAATAGTATGAATATTTTCCCCTATTAAATAGATACCCACCTCATTACCCGAAATATCTTTAATAGGTACATATGTATAAAAATAGTTATCATTCATGTATATACCATTTGATTTTAATAAGTTAAAATCTATTCCACTTGCATCTGCTTTAAATTTTTTGTCAATTGTTTTTTGAGAAATAAAGTAATTTTGAACTTTTAATTCATCAGTAAGTGCATCACCTCTTTTGTATTTACCATCCATCAATACAAGTAAATCTTGATTACTTTTTTTGAAATCTTTTACAATTGAATTAAATCCCATAATAAATTCTAAAGAACCTATATACTCATTATCTTTCATAATAGGAGAAAGACCTCTCATAACTAATCCAGCTCTTCCAACTTCAATTGCAGATAAAGGTTTTTGTGTGTGTTTTACCTCTAAAATAGTTGCTCTAAATGAAGACAAATCATCACCAAACTTATTTGGTTTCCAATTTCGAACAAATGAGTGTACATTTTTATCATGAATATGTACTTTTATATTTTTAAATGGTGTACCATTTTTCATCCCAGAAGAGATATCTTTTAAAGAGTTAATTGCTATATCCCTATTATTTGTCAATAATGCATCTCTTACAACTGTATTTTGCGATATTGAAACGGCATTTGTTATACCAGCAACTTGTTTTCCTGCAACCCTTTGAATCAACATATCTGATAAATTTTTTTTAGCATTCTTAAAAACATCTTTTTCAATATTGTTAATAATAAGATACCCAGCTAACATACCAAATAACAAAAATATTACGGCAACTGCTATAAGTCTCTGAGCTATACTTTTAGCCAGTGTCTTTCTCTTCATTTTAATTCCTTTAATGAACTATAAGTTAATTTTATATAGTTTATCTATTTTTCTCTTAAGCTTTAATAACTTTTTTATTGATTACTTCGCATTCTACAGTACACTTTGAACTTTCCAGTGTAATGACATCTTTTAACTTTATATTTGAGATATCTATAATTTTATTATCTTTAGTTAATTGTACAAAGCCTTTTTTATCTTTTTTTTCTGGACTATTAATAAAAAAGCTATTTTGTAATCTATTAAGATCATCTTTTTTTACTTTAAGTGTTTGTAAATATGTACTATTAAACTGTTGTTGTAACTGACTAATAGTTGCTTGAACAAATTCAAATCTTTTTTTCAAAGAGTGTTGTTCAAAACTACTTTTTGTATGTTTAATATATTGCTCTTTTTGATAAAGTATTGTTTTTAATTTTTGGTTAAAATCATTTAATATAGTATCTGCATACATTCTTAATTCATTTATATCAGGTACTGTTATCTCTATAGCATTTGAAGGTGTACTTGCACGAATATCTGCCACAAAATCAGAAATTACAAAATCATTTTCATGCCCTACCGCACTAACAATAGGTGTAGTTGCAGTAAAAATTGCATCTGCAACTATCTCTTCATTAAAAGCCCAAAGATCTTCAATACTTCCTCCACCTCTTCCTACTATTATTATAGATTTATTGTGAATATTTTGTGCTAATTGATCTGCTTTTTTTATCCCTCTTACAATACTCTCTTTTGCACCTTCACCTTGAACGAGGGTTGGTATAAGTATCATTTTAGCCAAGGGATATCTATGTGTAAGCACTTTTTTCATATCTTCAATAGCAGCTCCTGTATTTGATGTAACTACATAAATTATATTAGGGAACTTTGGAAGTTGTTTTTTGATTGATTGATCAAAATAACCTTTGATTTGTAATTTTGTTTTTAATTGTTCATAAGCTAAGGCTAGAGCTCCTACTCCGGAGGGTTCAATTTTTTGACATAAAAGTTGATAGTTTCCCCTAGGGGTATAAACTGTAATATTACCACTAATAACTACTTTTGCACCAACTTCTAAACGAAACTTAAGATATTGTGCATTTCCACGGAACATTACACAAGAGATATTTGATTTACTATCTTTGATACTAAAATAAATATGTCCACTACTATGATAAGTAAGATTTGATATCTCACCTTCAACATATACAGAACTTAAAGTGGTTTCAAGTACACTTTTTATCTGTTCATTTAAACTTGATACGCTCAGTGGTGATTGCATTAAATCTTTCTAGCTATAAATGTTGTACTCATATCCATAGAATACCCTTGAACAAAGATTGGCTCTAATCCAGCCTCTTTTAGTTCTTCAATCATCTGTTTTGTAGTAATAAAAGCTTCAATAGATTCTGGTAAATATGTATAAGCATCTTTATTTTTAGAGATTAATCCACCGATATGGGGCATTATTTGATTCATATAAAATTTTGTAAGCTTTGCTGATAGTGTATCTTTATCATTTTTTGTAAACTCTAAAATAACACATAAGCCATCTTTTTTTAACACTCGTGCAAACTCTTTAAGAGCTTCCTTTCTTTGTACAACATTTCTAATACCATAAGAGATAGATATAATATCAGCACTTACATCCTCCACTGGCATTGCTTCTGCTCCTGCTTCTATAAATGTTCTATGTGGTATTTTTGTCTTTCCAACTTCCATCATCCCAATACTTGGATCAATACCAACTATATCATCAACCTCAATCCCATTTTGTTTAGCAATGTTTTCCCAATCTATCATTAAATCACCAGTTCCACAAGCCACATCTACTATTTTTGAAATATGTTTATGTTCATATAAATTAAAAGCCATATTACAAGCTTTTTTTCTCCATATTTTATCTATACCCATACTTAAGATTCTATTTGCTAAATCATAAGTTTTAGCAATCTCATTAAACATTTTTACAATATCTTCCTGATTATCTCTATTTTCTTCTGCCAATTTTTTACCTTATATAATATATTTTGAAACTAACAACCCTATGATAAAGCCTATATTAAGTGCAACAATTATTTTCATCAACTCTAGTTTTTTATCAGTTTTGGGAATTGTTCGTACAATTTTTTCTTGTTCTAATAAAGCTCTATCAAAATTTTCTGTAGCTCTATCAACCCTTTTAAGTGTTTGAGTAAGAGTTATCTCTGCTAATTCAAATCTTTCTGTTAATTCCTTAGCTTGTTTAAAACTCATATCACTCATACTAATTAATCCTTATCATTTATTTGATATCAATCCATCTATCAAGGGTACAAAATATCCCATTAAGATTATTCAATACATAATCTTTTGCTTCTGTTTGTAATCTTCTAAAAAAAAGATATTTTAAAGCAGCTTCTCTATCTCCATTCTCTTTTGCTTCAACTGCTTTTTGTGCAAAATCAGTATTATTATGTGCCATCTCCCAAACAGTGCTTCCAAGATATCTGCTCATAGTAATAACTTTATCATTTTTTACAGCAAAATACTTCGGATCCTTTACAAAATCTGTTATTGTAGAATCACTCCCTAAATATTTATGTCCAAAAAAATTAATAAACTGCTCTTCTAAGTAATCTTGTTCTATAGATATTGCTCTATTTAAAGCAAAAAAGAGATTATCTGTAGAGTTTCTCTCAATTTTTCTAAGCTTTTTCATAGTTGCTATTGCATTTTTACCATCTAGCTCACCATCACCCATGGGAACTATCCATTTTACATTGTTAAAAGAACCAACTTTTGCAATCTCATCAAGTACAAGAGTTGATGTTTTATTCCCACCAACATCAACTATCACTTGATGGTTATCATCCATAAGTATAAGTTCATCTAACTGAGTAAGTTTATTTGTACTAAGCATCTTTTTATTGACAATTTCAGTTCGTGTAAAACTTTGAGAATCATTATTCTCATCATCTATCTCAATGTATGTAATTGGCTTACCATGTTTTTTATATAAATATGGTGCGATAACTTGCATTGCTACAGTTGATTTACCAACACCACCTTTAGTTTGAGGAATTATAATCATATTATTACCTTTTGATTATTTTTATTAATTCTATCTAATTTTTAATTTACTACAGCTTTTGAAATTATCACATCTTTATCATCATATAATTTAAGCTTAAACCCATCAATAGAACTTCCTAATTCATCTAATTCAACTATAATCATTTGCATAATAGATTTACAACTATTTGGTACATCAAAATGTCCTCCTAGTCCAGTAAGTGCTTTTTGAATAGGAACATAACTATCCATCCCTATTACATTATCTCTACATCCAGTAAGCCCTACATCTGTTACATAAAATGTACCATCTGTTATCTCTAAATCATCAGTTCCTATATGCGTATGTGTCCCACAGATAGCACTTACACGCCCTTTTAACATTTGCATTAAAATTCTTTTTTCAGCAGTTACTTCCGCATGAAAATCAATAAAAATATGCTTAATACCCTCTTGTTCTAAACTTTCTACTATCTCTAAAATATGGGTAAAGGGATTAAGAACCTGTGGCATAGTATACAATCCCATCAAATTTATTATAGCTAATATTTTACCATTTATATCTAGTTTTAATACTCCAGTGCCTGGAACATCTTTTGGATAATTATCTGGTCGTAAAACTGGCTTAGTTTCCAACAAAGCAAGAATATCTTTCTTTTTATCCCAAGAGTGATTTCCTCCTGTAATAACATCAATTCCACAATTAAACAACTCATTGGCATTTTTAACTGTTAATCCAAATCCATGGCTTGCATTTTCTCCATTAGCAATAACAACATCAATGTTATATTGAGATCTTAAATTTTCTAAATTATGTTTAATTATTTTTCTACCTGGTCTTCCTACAATATCCCCTATAAATCCTATTTTCAACTTACACCTTTTTTAATATAGTTTTAATTTTACCTCAAAAACAGCACCATTATCTTCATTGTATGCTGAAATCTCTCCATCTTGATCTTCTATAATTTTTTTTGCAATGTTTAAACCAACCCCAATTCCACCATGTTCTTTAAAACTTACAAAAGGTTCGAATATATTTTCTAAAATATCTTTCTTAATCCCACCACCATTATCTTTAAACTGTACAACTACATGGTTCTCTATATTGTTAATATCAATTGATAATTTTCTATTATCAAAATCATCAATATAGATGAGTTGATCTAAGGCATTTTTAATTATCACTATCCAAACTTGTTCAATTCTTTGTTTTTGTACTTTTGAATTAAAAATAAATTTATTTTTATCTGTATTAATATCAAATTTCTCACCATTTAAATAAACATTTGTAATTTGATTAATAGAATTATGACTCACAATTAAAGCAGTTACAAGTGTGCTGTATATATTAACTAAGTCTTTTTTCTCACTTGCAACTTGTGATACCTCTTTCATAGATTCAATGATATTAGCAATTCTATCTATACCCTCAATTATTTTAATCGAATCATTTTTCATTCTTGTTTTAATATCACTTGGTTCTAAATCATCAATATCATAATTCATTAATTCAAAGTTACCCTTAATATAAGTAAGCGGCGTATTTATCTCATGTGTAATACCAGCAGCTAATGCTCCAATAGAGCTAAGTTTTGCACTTTCTAATTGCTCTTTTTGGATCATTTCCAACTGTTTAGTACTTTTCTCTACCTCTTGTTTAATCTTTTCATTGAGTGATTTATTCAATGCTTCTAGTTTTTTCTTATCCTCTAAAGAGTTAATTACAACAACAAAAGTTTTTTTATCGGGGAGAAGATTAAGTGAAAATTCAACATGAACTTTGTTTCCATATTTATCATCACAAGCTTTTTCAACTTGACTAACAGTACCCGTTTCTATAGCAGTTTTTAATGCTTCTTCTGCGACTATTTTAGAATCAGAACTTGACATTTCAATACAATTTTTTCCTATCATCTCTTCTGTAGAATAACCAAAAAGCTTAGTGTAATATCCATTTACACTTAAAAAATTTCCTTCAAAATCAATTGTACCTACACCACTATTTGCAAATTTTATAATAGCATCAATTTGTTCCATTTTAAACTGAGCATCTTTTTTATCTGTAATCTCTTGTCTAATTGCACTGTAGCCAATAATGATATGTTTATCATCAAAGATTGGTTCAATATAGGCAAATACCCAATAAGAACTCCCATCTTTTTTTCTATTTTTAACTTCACCAGACCAACTTTTTCCACTTTGTATTGTGTCCCAAAGGTCTTTAAATGCCTCCTTTGGCATATCTGGATCTCGTATAATCGAATGTGGTTTTCCAATTAGTTCTTCTTCTGTGTAGCCTGAAATATCGCAAAAAGCTTCATTTGCACTTGTTATAACACCTCGTGTATCAGTAGTAGTTCTAATAATATACTTATCAACTAAAAACAATGATTTTTCAAGTTCTTTTGTTTTTAATGCCAATTTATTATTAAGACTTTCTTGTGATTTTTTATTATAATTTGAGAATATATAACTAAGAAAAAGAGATACTAAAGTTGAACCTATAAAAACAATTACAATCAACTCAATATAATTATCTTTGTTAAAATTAGAAAATAGATAAAATGTAAAACTTGAGGTTATAACCCCAAGTATTGTAAATAAACCAAGAAGCTTTGTATTAAAATATAATTTTGACATAAATTCTAGTTTATTAATTCTGTATTTTGACTAGTTTGATAAAACTTCGTTTATCTTAGTCTCAATTGCTTGTAATGAATCAAAAGGTTTCATCAAATAGTGTGTTGCACCATGTTTATGTGATTTTAAAACTTTGTCTAAAGTTGAGTAAGCAGTCATCATAATTACTTTTTGCTCAGGATTTTTATCCATAATCTTTTCTAAAGCATCAAGTCCATTCATTTGTGGCATCATAATATCTAATAAAACTATATCGTAACTTTTATCGATTGTTTCAACTGCTGTAATTGGATTTGAAAAAACTGTCACCTGATACTTCTCACTTCTATTAAGAAACCTTTGTATCATACTTAAGATCTCATTTTCATCATCAACTACGGCTACTTTATACACATCTTTTTTCATCACCTACTCCTTTGTATTATCGAATAAATCTTTTGCTGCATGCTTCATTATTTGATCATTTTTCTCTTCTAGCATATGATCTAAAACTTCAAATACCTCTTGACTTGCAATTTCAATTTTAGAAATTTTATCTTCTATAATTGCTTTGGAACAAACAACAGAGCTTCCTGCACACTCTTTTGCTAATGCATTTGCTTCCTCATGAACTGTTTTATGTGGTACATTTAAACTGCTGTAAGATCGAGTCGTACCAAATTCTGACTTACCTAAACCTGTATCATACCATTTACCAAGTCTACACATTGTGTGCTCTGTAGGTTTGAAGTTATTACTTTCTCCAAACAATAATTGATAAAGATTATTTTTATATATTACATGGTCAAGTTTTGCAAGATTTACAAATATTTTATTACTTATTGCTTCAACTTCAAATACACTTCTTCCTGCATTTTTTTGGAATGTATTCATCAGTTTAATTAAAATATCTACTCTATCTTTTGTCTCTACAACAACTTTAGCAACAATATCAGAACTTGATTTCATTCTTGCAGTTTCTTCTTGTATTGATACAACAACATCTTTAATCTCTTTTGCAGCATCAGCACTTCTTGAAGCTAGATTTCTAACCTCTTGGGCAACAACAGCAAACCCTTTCCCAGCTTCACCAGCAGTTGCCGCTTCAACAGCAGCATTTAATGAAAGAATATTTGTTTGGAATGCAATTTGGTCAATAACAACGATAGCTTGAGCTATATCATCACTTTTTTGTACTAAATTATTTACAATCTCATTTTCAGTTACAATTTGATTGTTCAAGTTTTCAGTATCCTTAACAATATTTTTAGTTAATGACAAACCTTCATTAGAACCATTTGCTGTCTCTTTAGATTCTTTTGCCATACTATCAAGTTCAACTAATAACTCTTGATACACACTTTGTGTATTTGTTAAAGAAACATTGATATTTTGGTTATGCTTATGAAGTAATCCATCATCAGCATTATCATGAATTGATGTTTTCACTAGTGAAGCAATTGTTAAATTATCATATTTTTTATACTCTAATTTAGCTTCACAATCTTCTATGATAATCCGTTCACCCTCTTGAGAGATTACATCCATTAGACTATTTGTATTTTTAATATTTTCTTTAGCCCTATCATTCATAAAAAAGAGATTTTTGTTAGAATCTATAGCAACAATACCCTCTGTTGTAGAAAATGCAGCTATTCTTTCTAGATTAACTTTTTCGTTCTCTAAACTAGCAACCTTGCTATCATACTTAGATACTAACTTTTCAATTTCAATTTTATTGTTTAATTCAACTTGTTTGAGTTTTTCCTCAAGTTCATGAACTTTGGACTTAAGTAACTCACATTCTTCATCTTTAGCTTTATTGGAAAAAAACATTTTAGATACCCTTGCATTTTATTTACAAAGATTATATCTCAGAAGAGATTATATAAAAATTAATTATACACACAATAAGCACTACTAAATGCCCATTGGAAGTTATAACCACCTAATTCACCAGTTATATCAACAACTTCACCTATAAAATAGAGACTTTTTTGATACTTGCTTTCCATATTTTTTGTAAGTTCTGATGTTTCAACTCCACCTTTTGTCACTTCTGCTTTTGTATATCCAAAATTTCCAGCTGGTGCCATTTGATAATTATGAATATCTATATCCATATTTTTGATAGCTTGTTTAAATCTTTTTGGTAGATAACTTTCTTTGTATGGTGCAAAATCAACAGAGATATTTCCTTTTTTCCAATACAATGAAGTACTTAAAATCACAGGTCCACTACACCCTTTATGGGTAAAAAGCATTTTTCCCTCTAGTGTCTTATTTGCAACGGTAATTCTTGCATCAATTGACAAACCACTAAGTTCTTTAAACCAAAATTCTGGTTTTTGTACAGTAAAACCAACAAGTGCAGGATCAAGTTTATTGATAGTATGTCCAAATTTTTTTGCAATTTTAAAACCAATATCTGTAGCACCTAAGGAGCTATATGAGAGACCACCTGATGCAACTATCAATTCCTTTGATTCAATCATTCCATGTGTAGTTTCAATTTGGAATTTATCATTATGATACTCCACATCTAAAACTTCACAATTAAGATATTGTTTTGTTTTTTGAATAAGCTTTTTAAACATAGAGATGGGTTCATCACTACTTTTGCAAAAATATGTCCCTTTTACAATTTTTTCATCTATTTTAGGATGAAGTCCATTTTTATTTAAAAAAGAAAGTAATTTTTTATTATCAAACTTTTGTAAGACCTCATCTATAAACTTTTTATTACCCAAATAATAATCACTGCTTAGATATCTATTTGTGATATTGCACTTCGCTCCACCACTTACTTTTATCTTAGCACCAACAGTATTATTTTTATCAATTATACAGACTTTTTTATCTTGTAATCTACTAGCAGCCATCAGACCACTAGCTCCTGCTCCAATTATAGCTATATCATAAATCATTATCTATAAGCTTTTACGACAAATCCTCTTTTATTCTTTTTGGTTATTGTATAATTTACACTATCTACTTGTACTTGTTTGCCTAAGTGTTGTCGTATTACCCAACTAGCTTCTATCACTCTTTGTTTTGAAAGTCCGTGTTGTGCATATTTAGAAAGATTTCCAACTCTTTGTTTCCCATAAACATCTTCTAATTTTTCTACTAATTTAAATTCTTGTTTATCAATCAAACCTATCACTTCAAATCTTTTGGCATCTTTATTTTCATCTAAAAATTTGATTAGTTGCTTTTTACAATATTTAGTTATATATTCACTACTACTATTTAATGTTTTACAAGTATATGTTTTCGTTTTAGTACTATCACTAACTGTAGATTTAGATACGGTTTGTGAACCTATATTTTGTTCCTTTGGTATCAACTCAATACTTGTATCCATTCTTGTATGTGTTGCTTTTTCTGCTGCTATAATTTTTTCTACAACTTGTGGTTCTTTTTTAACTATAGCCTCTTCTAATTTTTTCAAAATTGTAAGGTTTTTTGTTTCTAATTCATTTACTTTATAGTCATAAAGAGACTTTAATACATATTTATCTTGTGTATACAAAGGTAAAGTATCAAATGATACATCATCTTTTTTAATATAGTTTTCTTTTATATGGTCTTTTTTCACAATCTCTTTTGTACCATGAACATATCCTATATATCCTAATAATACAACAATGATAAAAAGAAGTATATATACTAAACTATTATCACTTTGTTTTGATTGTTCTGTTTGTGTATTTAGTGGTTCCATTTTATTTTCCTTTTTTTGTCAAATAATTCATTGTTGCATTAATAAGGTCATCATCATCCCTACTATTTGCCTTAATTGTCTCTTTTGTTTCATCATTATACACTATTGTTATGTTCATATCATAATTACTTATAGTTTTAATATGTTTTTCAAGTGCATTTATCTTTATAATTATAAGCTCTATAAACTGTTTTGTAGGTAAATCAAGTTTTCCAAATCTATCTTCCATCTCATCTTGTATCATAAATACATCTTTTTTCGATTCAGCACGACTCAATCGTCTGTAAAGTTCAAGCCGTACTCTATCTTCACTTATATAATCACTAGAAATAAAAGCAGTAATACTTAACTTAATATCAACCTCTTTAGTTTCCTCTTTAAGTTCTCCACTTAAAGTTGCAATCGCTTCTTCTAACATTTTTAAATAAAGTCCATATCCTATTTGTTTGATATGTCCACTTTGTGCTTCCCCAATAATATTTCCACCACCTCGTATCTCTAAATCTTGATGTGCCAAGGCTGTACCACTTCCTAGATATGAGTTACTCTCTAAGGCTAAAAGTCTTCGTATAGCATCTTTTGTGATAGTTTTTTTATCCTCAACTAAAAAGTAACAATATCCCTCTTTATCACTTCTTCCAACTCTTCCTCTAAGCTGATGTAAATCAGCTATCCCAAATCTATCCGCTCCATCTATTATCATGCTATTTGCATTTGGGAGATGAAGTCCTGATTCTACAATACTTGTAGCTAGAAGTATATCAATTTCACCTGTGGCAAAGGCTTCAATAGTCTCTTCACTTTGTTTTGGTGTGATTTGAGAGTGCATCACTGCTATTTTTAGATTTGGAATAATTTGTAACAAATCAGCTTTTTTAGTCTCTATAGTAGCAATATTATTATAGATATAAAAAAGCTGCCCACCTCTACGCTTCTCTCTTAATATTATCTCTTTGATAAGTTTCTCATCATACTCTTTTACAAAACTTCTCACCCCTAGTCTTTCACTTGGAGGGGTCAACAAACTACTCATCCCTTTTACTTTTGATAAAGCAAGATTTAGAGTTCTTGGAATTGGAGTAGCACTCATAGAGAAAATATGGACATCACTTCTAAGCTCTTTTAATTTCTCTTTTTGTTTTACCCCAAACTTATGCTCTTCATCTATAACTACAAGTCCAAGATTATGAGTTTTAACACCAAGAAGTGCATGAGTTCCTACAACTAAATCTATCTTTCCATCTTCTAAAGATTGTTTAATACTGTTTCTATCTTTCCCTACTGTTCTACCATCTAGTTTGGCTACTTTTATCCCAAATGGTTCAAGTCTTTTTTTAATCCCCTCAAAATGTTGGCTTGCAAGTAGTGTTGTAGGACAAACAAAAAGTGCTTGATAACCATTTAAAATAGTTGCCAAAATACCATTTAAAGCAACCTCCGTTTTCCCAAATCCAACATCTCCACTTAATAATCTATCCATAACCAAACCACTAGAGATATCAGCTAAAAACTCTTTGATGCTTCTATTTTGATCTTTTGTATATTCAAACCCAGCAGCAGATTGAAGAAGTTGTATCTCCTCTTTTGAAGTATCTATATAGATTCCCTTCGTAAGTTCTCGTTTTGCTGCTAAGGCTATAATATCTCCAGCTATAGCAAAAAGTCTCTCTTTTACTTTTGATTTTAGCTTCGCAAAACTTCCTTTACCTAGCTTATCAACTGTAGCAATGCTACCACTATCTGCTAAATATCTATCAATAATTCCTATATTTTCAACAGGAATTAAAAGTCTATCATCTCCAGCATACTGCACTATCACAAAATCTCTCTTTGCACCCATTACAGTAACTGGTTCTATCCCCTTAAACTGCCCAATACCATGAATTTCATGTACTACAAAATCATCTTTTTGAAGCTCATCAAGTACGATTTTTGGCTTCTTTTTTCGTTTCTTTTTAACCTCTTTATTTAAAGAGATGATAACCTCATCATCACTCACTAGATTGATAACTTGATAATCTATCTTATAGTTGATATTTTTATCTGTGATATCTAATTCATGGGAGCGAATCTTCCCCTCAGTTGAAGAGATTATTGTAACTTTTTTTCCAGCATGAAATTGTAAAAACTCTTTAATATTTGCTACATCAATTTTTTTATAAGTATCATCTTCATTTAAAGGTGGCGTGGTAAGTAATTTTTCTTTCTCTACCCTTTTTTCTTCAAATATATATGCTTCTTCTACCTCAGCTAAGGCTTCTTTTGTAATAACACTTTTTAGCTTCTCCGTATAATAAGTTGCATCATCATCTAAAAACCAAAATCCTAGTGAGTGTATATCTTTTTGAAATACATCAATGTTACTGTTTTCTATTTTCTCATTTAAAACTTCTAGCTTTTGTTCATCTAAAGCTAAAAAAGAAGCCGATATAGTAAAGTTTTCCAACTCCTCCTTAAATGACTTTTGATTTTCCACATCAAATTTTCGAATACTCTCAATCTCAGTATCAAATAAACTGATTCTATATCCATACTCTTCATGCGGAGGACAAATATCTACAATATCTCCACGAATAGATACTTCACCCTGTTCAGAGACAATATCAACAAAATAGTATCCCCAATTGTAAAGCTTCTCTTTAAGCTGCTCTAAATCAATAGTTTGTCCAAATTCTAAAGTCAAACTATCAAAACAATTCTCATTTGGTAAAGGATAAGAGATAGTACGAAGAGGAGAGATAAGAATCTTGTCTTGCTTTTTATACTTATGATATTCTTGAAGCGTTGCAGTTAACTCCTTAATCTCATCAGAAAACGAAAGTAAATCATCTCCAAAATTTGCCCTCAAATCACTTAATACAAAAGGCTTTTTTCCTAAGAAACTTACACAATCTCTTGCTATATTTGCTTGCTTTTCATCTGACACAATTAAGAGTTGTGTATCTTTGTTGTTTTTTATATGGTTAAATATTTTATTCATTTATCCTCTTATATTAAAATTTCATTAGTATCAAATAAAATATTATCATAAACTTTATAGTTATCTATACTCAGTATAAAATATATACCTTGTGATTTATCTAACTCTTTTATATCCAAATAAAAATTTGATGAAACTTTATAATTATCTTTTTTAATATTAATTTCTTTACCATTCGATAAGCTTTTCATATAAACTTCTACTGTAAAAATTTTATTATTTGTATTAATAAAATTTACATCTATTCTATTTTCATGTAATACTACTTCATTTAAAAATAATCTTTTATTATGAAATAACCCATCAGAAGTAAATACTTTTATTTTATTTTTAATTCTTTCTTTTGCGTCCGGGTTAACTAAATTTAAAATGGTCTCCTTATCTGCAATTGATCTTACACATATCCATTTTAAGCTATCATATATATTTAATTCATTTTCAATCAAAACTTCTGCATTTCTACAATAATTTATATGCCTATAGTTTTCATATCCATATAGACTTTCTCTATGATAAATATAATTCCATTCCAATTTATTTAAATCAATAACATCAGAATATACCTCAGGGTTCTTAGCTCCCATATTTCCATTACTAAAATAACTATTATCCATAGACAATATATTTATAAAATCAAAAAGTAAAAATATAGGTACAGGACAATGAGCATTATCTTTTATTTCATTTGTAGGTATTAAGCCTTCATTGTTATATAATGTAGGTGTTTTTGCTCCAAAGTAAAATCTAACATAATTATGTACATTAATATCTGTATGAGATATTACATCATCATTCGCTATGTCTTTTTTCAAAATAGCTAAATCTGTAACTTTATTTCTACTATATAGTTTACCACTATTTAAAATAGACACTATATTATGCAAATCGTTATAATGAAAAATAAAATCAATCCACCAATTCTGAAAACCATTTTTAAATCTCTTTTTCTGTTGAGATTTAAAGGAAACTAAATATTCTTCTTTTTCTGTCATGCCGCTACAAAAATTTCTTTTTTATTTTTTGTTTTGGGCTGATTATAAGCCAATAATCTTACTGCAATATTTTCATCATCAAGTTGTGTTAAATTAATATATTCTATTTTTGATAAAAACAACATTACCATATCAGAATATTTTGCTAACTCTTGAGAGAGCATATTCTTATTTAATATACCTCCACTTTTTAAAACTTGCCATATATTAGTCAATGTATTTTCTGAAATACAAATTCTATTTTCATTTGATTTTAAACAAAAAACATCTTCACCATCAAATGACTCTAAAGATACATCCATACTTAACCCTAATTTTTTATTAGTAACAGAATTTATTAAATTAGAATATTCTTGCTTTACATGAGTAACAAATTCTAGACTTGATAAATAATGTACTTCATTTTTAAGCCAATTATCTATCTCTTTTTGATTTTTATGCTCAGGTGAAAATATATCCTTGGAAGATGTATGAATAAAAACATCAATTGGCAAATTACTAAGATACTTTTCCATTAATGGTTTTACTATATTATCCCAATCTAAACCACCATTCCCACATCCTAACATTGGAAAAGAGATAGACTTTATACCTTGAACTTGGTACTGCTCTATAAATTTTTGTAAACCCTTCTCTATATATTCAATTTTAGAAGAATTTCTCCAGTTTTCTTTTGTGGGAAAGTTTAATATCCATTTATTTGATGTTTTAAATATTTGTAGTTTACCTATTGTAAATTGCTTATTTTCACAATATTTTTGATAACTATTAAACATCTCAGGGTAAAGTCTTTTAAATTCTTTTGCCAATCCCTTTCCCATTACCCCAACAGTATTAACAGTATTTACCAAGACTTGTGCATTTGATTCAAATATATTGGTACGCGTGTAAACTATCATATAAAATCCTATTCTTTATTAATAATATTATATCAAAATTATTCTATAATGTTAAAAAATATGGCTTTTTGACATATTTTGAAATTTAGCTTCTTTTTTTCTTCAACTCCTGTATCTCATCTTGCATTTGACTTACTTTCTGTAAAAGTAAATCAATTTTTTCCTCTTCACGATTAAGTTGTTCATCTGTATGTTCACTATTTATTTTTTGCATCTCATCAATAATAACAGCAACAAATAGATTGAAAAATACAAATGCAGCTATGATAACAAAACTTACAAAATAAGCCCATGCCCAACTATATAGAGTCATAGCTTCATACATCACATCTGTCCAATCTTCAAAAGTAAGAACCCTAAAGAGTGTCAACATAGAGGTTAAGAAATCTTTCCATAGTCCAGACTCCAACTCTTCAAAGAAAAAGTTCCCAACAATTGCATAGATATAAAAAATAATAAACATCAAAATAACTATATCAACAATAGCAGGAATAGCGCCGATAAGCATATCTATAATTTTTTTCAACTCTGGTCTTGCATTTAGAAGTCTTAAAACTCTAAAAATTCTCATCAACCTAGCAATAGCAGCAAATGAAGAGTTTTCGAGTGGAATTAATGTGATAACAACAATGATAAAATCAAATATGTTCCAACCATCTTTAAAAAAGTCTTGCCATCTTTCTTCTGCTGATAGTTTAATAATAATCTCTATTAAAAAATAAATAGTAATAAACATATCAATGCTATAAAATAACCAACCAAAAGGTTCAGCAACTTGATCAATAGTTTTAAATCCTAAAGCTGCTGCATAAAATAGTATGATTCCTGTAGTAAGATTAGAGAACCATCTTGATTCTCTTACTTCTATAATCTTTTGCTTAAATGTCATTTTCATCTATCCTTATATAACAAATGATCCAAAAAGTCCAATAACTCCACCAAATACTCCACCCCAAACTACAAGCCATCCTAAATGTTCTTTGATAATATGTTGTACTAACTCTTTTACCATTTTTGGATTGAGTTCATCAAGTCTTTGTGTTACTACTATATCTATTTTACTAGCTAAATCTTCACTAATATTTTGATTTGATAAACTTTTTTGAAGTGTTGTTTGGAAAGTATCTGTATGTACTATCTCATTGATAGCTTTTTTCATCTTGATTTCAAATGGCTCTTTGAGTGGCTCTAAAGCTTTCTCTCCACCAAACATCCCAAGCATTCCACCAAAACTTGACTCCATAACGGCACTTTTTAAACTCTCAAATGCAATAGAAAAATCTGTACTATTGATAAGATTTGTAAAATCAAATTTTTTATCATCACTGCTTAACTCACTTTGAAAAAATTTATCAAGATTTTCTTTGGTAAAGAACTGCTCCATTATCAAACTGTGAATTGAAGCTTTAAACTCTTCAAATCTATTCTCAACCACACCACTTCCATATAAAAATGGCACTTTTTCAAATAACATATGTACAGCCAACCAATTTGTTACTGCCCCACTTAAAGCAAAAAGCCCAACTGTTAATACAACACTGCTATTTATAAAAAAACCAACTATCACTACTAAAAGTGCAATACCATTTGTCACTAAACTTTTATTCATATTTTACCTCTAATAAATCTATATTCCCTTTTTGAAGATATACAACATATCCCGTTACATCTTCGCATTTCACAATATTTCTAATAGCCTCTACATACTTTTGCACTTGTTCTATATGTGTATAACTTTGTCCTAGTGTTGTTTTATAATCAACCACTACAAAGCTCTCCTCTTTTTGTACAAGTAGATCAATAATCTTATGTTCATTTTCAAACATTAGCGATTGTTCTTTAGTAAAGTTACTATTATTTACAATATTTTGAAACTTCTCATTTTGTATAAGAAGTTTGATTCGTGAAAAAATATCATTAAATTGCTCTTTTGTCAATAAATTGATAAACTTATTTTGTGTTAGAAGGATTGATTTTTCTAAACTTGTTATATCAAAACTTTTCATCATCTCCAAACAATAGTGAGTTGCTATCCCAAAATATCGCGCTTTTATAGTATCTTTATCTTCAAGTTCTGATTTCTCTTTCTCTTGATATCCAAAGTTTTGTGGTGTGTATGATATTGGTGATGTTTGCTCTTTATACATTTCTTTTTGTGGTGCAATAAAGAGTGTTCCTAAAGTTTGAGCTTGAAAATCTCCTAGATACTCATAGACACTACTTTTCTCTTTTTTTAATACTATCATATTATTTTTTGCCCGTGTAAGTGCTACATATAAGATATTGAGTTCATCGGCTACTACCAGTTTTTTCTCTTTATCTATAGCTTCTTCATAAAATCTATCGAAGTTTTCTCTATTTGCTCTTTTGTAGTAAATCTTTTGAAGTTCTATATCATTGTATTCAAACAGTAGTGAACTTCTATTTGCAACTTTTTTTGTCACTCTATCACATACTATAACAGTGTCAAACTCTAACCCTTTTGATTTAAAAATAGTAAGAATAGTAAGTCCAGTTTTGTTTTGTGATACCATTGCAGTATCATCTTTATCTATATCATACACAAAGTCTGTGATACTTTCATACCCACGAGATAGCTCAATAAGTCGTATCACATTTTCATCAACTATCCCAAAGTGGTAGCTTAGTTTTTTGATGATAGTTACTAAATCTGTAGTTTCTATATCAATTGTAAAATTAAACTTTTCAAAATACTCTCTTCCTACTAAGCTATTGAAATTTACTTTATAAATATTTTCTTTGAAGTAGAGATATTTAACGGCGTTTATCACAGCTTTTACATTGTTTTGGTTGATAAGTTTTGAGGTCATCTCTGTAACCACATCTAGTATTGGCTTTTTTTGTTTTAGATACTCATAGATTGCTAATACATCTGCATTTGTATAGGTTAATATTGCTATATTGTTTGGTTGAACTCCTGCAACTAAAAGTTCATCAACTTTTTTATACACCTCATCATAAAAAAGCTCTTTCTCCTCAGTTACGCTACAAACTTCTACATATCCATCAATTTTAGAATTTACTTTTTGTTCATCATACTCATAGTTTGATAACTTATTAAAAGTATTATTAACAAACTTCACTACATTGTTACTACTTCTATAGTTAGTATCAAGAAGTTCTACTTTTAAAAGAGGATGAAATATACTTGAGACATAATCAAAAAGCTCTTTTGTTCCACCTCTAAATCTATAGATAGATTGCTTTATATCCCCCACATAAAAAAATGTTTTAAATACTTCTGGATTTCCAGAGATTATCTCATCAATAAGATGAAATAAAATCTTAAATTGTAAAGTAGAGGTATCTTGAAACTCATCTATTAAGATATGATTGTATTTTGTATCAAGTCGAAAATATAAAAAGTCTTTCTCTATATAGTTTTCAAGAAGTTTATAAACAATATTTGTAATATCACTAAACTCCAAAGAGTTTCGTTGCTTGTTGTATTTATCTCTAAAGTTTTTAAAATCATCAAATATTTTAAAAAGATTTTCTAAAGTATAGCTCTCTTGTATTTGATAATAAAGTGTGATATTTTGCTTTAGACGACTTAAATTCTCATCAAGTTCTACTGGTGGCTTTGCTTTTTTAAAATAAGAAAATTCACCTAAGCTCTCTTTTGTAAGCCAAGTTTTCCCTTTATCAAGAAGTGTTTCAACACTATTAAAATCAACTGCATTAAAAGCAGACTTTGATAGTTCACTTTTCTCTACAAACTCTTTTATACTATTTGCATCTTCTAAGATAGCTATTTTTACAGCTTCATAACTTCCTTTTGGATACTCTACTATCTCGTTTTTTTCATTCTTCTCTTCAAGCAGTTTAAAAAGTTCTACTATGGAGTTAAGCTTTTTGTTTTCAAGATGGGCAAAAGAGATAAGTGATTCAAATTGAGTCTCATCAAGTGAAGTTAAAAACTTGTAAAGTAATAACTCCTCATCATCAAACTTTATCTCAAAATCATCATTTATCCCAATATATCCACTAAACTCTCGTAAAATTTTATTGATAAATTTATCGATTGTATAAATTGCTAATTCACTAGAGATAAACTTTTCTACTAAGAGTTGTTTCTTTTGGATTATTTGTTCTTTTGATAAACTTGTTTCTTCAATGATAGCACTTAAAATAGCCTCATCATTTCCAAGATTTAAAAGTGTGTCATAGATTCGCTGAGACATTTGAGCTGCTGCTTTGTTTGTAAAGGTGAGGGTTAATATCTCATTTGGTTTGGCATCAAGCAATAGAAGTGAAATATATCGCACTGTTAATGCAAATGTTTTTCCACTCCCGGCACTGGCTTTTAAGGCTAAATACGGTTTCATATATTATAGATTATTCACTTTTTTAATAAGTATTGCTACTGTTTTAGAAACGGAATCTCTGATTGCTTCATTTAATATATCTTCAAAATCACTTGCATCTGAAACCATCATCTTATAAGCAGTTTGATGAATTGTGATATTTGAAGTCGTTGTTGTACTACCTTGTTGTATAACTAACTCTAATGAAATAGATACTTGCATATTTTTTTTATCTAATTTATCTTTTTTATAGATTGCTTCTATTTTTTTTATATTAACTATTACATTGTACATAGCATCATTTTGTCCATACATGTCTGTAGTTTTTAGCTCACGAAGGAAAGCTTCTCTATACCATATTTTTAAATTATTACTTACATTATATTTTTCAACAACTACACCCTCATCTAAAACTGTAGATACCGCTTGTGTAACTCTTTGATCTTCCACACCTAAAAAATTTATTTTTGTGTTTTGTTTTTCATTTTGATTGAGTGTTACATAAGGTTTTAAATTAGATTCTAACTTTTTTGTACAACCTAAAAACATCATTCCTGCTAATACTACCAATATTACTTTTTTCATCTTGATTCTCCTTTTATGTTGACTTTTTAATATCATTTTTACCTCCAAATACAGTTAAGTCTGAAGAATTAACGATAACTTTATTTTTCTAGCTTTAATAAACATATTATTTTTTCGACTCATCAATTAGTCCATTAATAAATACTTTAAATAATAAAAACATAAAAACAAAATTTATAAAAACAACAGCAACCAAAAAGCTCTCAAAAAAACTGTTTAAAAGTAAATTAGTATTTTGAACCTTTGTAGTCAATGAACAAAGAATTAATAATCCAATAGAAAATAAAGACCAGTAGGCACTATTTTTAAAATAATTTTTTAAAGTGTGTATTTTTCTTTGTGTTGGCTTTTTAGGATCAATTTCATCATATAGCTTTTTAATATATTTTGAATTATATAAAACAGATAAGCTTGTCATATAAAAACCAAATGTAATTGAAAGGAAAGTGATGAAGTTTTGCATTAATGATTCAGTTATTGAAATATCAATAAAAAACAATATTCCAAATAAACCTATAGCTATAAAAACTATATATATTAAATGTTTATTATACATTGATGTGTCCCTTTAATACATTTAACAAATTTTCTTGCACTATATTTTGTTCATACCTACCCAATTCATCTTTTTTTAAACTTAGAGGTACTGTTTGTGTAAAACTTGAAATATCAAAAATGGCTTCCATTTTATTATCATCTTTTCCAATACATACTAAAGATTGTATTTCACTATTATCTTTTTTTGAAAGAAGGTGGAAAAATTTTCTTTTAAAATTCTCCGTAACTTTTCTTCCATTATAAGTAATATCCATCTTAAAGTTTTCTGGTTGTCCTAAGCCAAATATATCTTTTGGCTCTCCAAATATGTCATTGTTGATAGAAAAAAGATTATTTTTCGAAGTAAAACTTATACTTTCTATCGTTTTAACATATTCAGTAAATTCTTCTGGACTTTTAAAAAATCTCTTAATTATTATATCTTTTGATAATTTATGCTTTAAATATTCTTCAAGAAAGCCTTTTTTCCTACCATCAGAAATATAAAAAGTATTTAAATCAAAATCATAAAGGCAAAAAAGCTGTTTGTTTAATTCTGCTTGACTTTTTGTTCTTGGATTATTTAATATCTCTGACTTTTCTTTATCATATACTTTTTCTCCATATGGTAATTCACCACCATATTCCATATAAATCCAATAGTATGTATTATCTATTTTTTGAGTAGTAATTCTATAAACATTATCTTTTGCATAGTACTGTTCTTCTTTGTATTCTGAAAATGCTTCAATGGTAGGAACTCTTTCGTCAATAATCAATTGAAATGCAGAAAATGTTAAATTACTCATAAATCATACCTGTATATAAATTTAATTTCACCCATCTCTCAAAATTCCTTTCATACTAAAAATATTTTAATCTACCACTTTTCAACAAACTACACACCTTAAAAATTATAAAGCGATAATATACTGCACATCCTATAAATATTTTAAAGCTTCATCACTAAATACTTTATTTTACCTAAATTAAAATATCAGATAACTTCATCAGCTTTTCAGTTTCCCAAAATCTCCCCACTCCCATCTTCATCACTTTTCATATCCAAAAGCAACTTATCAAAATCATTCATAAAAAGTCTGTCTTGCACTACTCTATACTTTTCAAACTCCCCAAGGGCGTGTTCATCTGCTATTTTTTTAGTGATTTTCCCTGCATCTTGTAAAATCTCTCTATCATCAAACTCCAAAAAAGCATCAAGCCTTTTTGCCCAATCTTCCATAGTCATAGGGATGTTTCTTTTTGCTCTATTTTCTGCAAGGTCTAAAAAGGCATTGACGATTCTCCCAAGAGAGTCAAGTTCATCTTTTGAGAGATAATTTTTTGCTATGGTTACATCAGTTCGCAGTATCTTACCATCTGGTGCATTATCCCAAGAACTAAGCCCCATATGCTCTTTTTGACTATCTGCTCTGTTGTAGATTAGCTCAGCTGCTGTATATCCGTGGATGGCAAAATGGAGTTTGTTCTGAACTTTTGCAAAAAACTTTTTAGTTGTTGTATCCTCTTTGTTATAATCCATACTTGTGGCATAAATATCGGTAATCTTTTGATAAAACATCCTCTCACTTAAGCGGATTTCTCTTATCTCTTCTAAGAGTTTATCAAAATAGTTTTCTCCTAAAAATGAACCATTTTCAAGTCGTTTTTTATCTAGCACAAACCCTTTGATGGCAAACTCTTTAAGTACACTTGTCGCCCATTGTCGAAACTGTGTCGCTTTTTTTGAATTTACTCTGTATCCTAGGGAGATAATGGCATCGAGGTTGTAGTATTTTGTATTGTAAGCTTTACCATCATTTGCAGTGTGTCGGAATTCCCGACATACTGCATTTTCATCTAGCTCTTCACTTTCAAATATATTTTTTAAGTGTTCTGTTATGGTTGTTCTACCCTTATCAAAAAGCTGAGCAATCATAGCTTGAGTCAGCCAAACGGACTCATCAAAAACTTTTACTTCGATACTATTCTCACCACTTTGGGAAGTAAATATCAAAAATTCCGCTGTTGAGTTTCGTATGAGTTTGTCCATTGTGATTTAACCTCTTTTATATAGTTACATTTTAGCAAAATTACAATTTTATCTTACTTCATCAAATCTTTAAAACCTTTATCTAAATTTTAAAAAGTTTTAATCTCTTTGACAAATAATACTATATGGACAAAATTGACAACTTGAGAGTTTATCGGTCAAAGCAAAATTTACACTTGTCGTTTTTAGTCTTTGAAAATGCATATCAAGATATTCTAACTTCTCATTAAGTACCACTTCACTTTTTATAGAACTATCGTTAAGATCATAATACCCTACACTTTTTATCATCTTATCTCTTTGACTTAAATAATAAAATTCTAGTTGAAAATCTACAGAATCTTCATAAGTTTTTGGTGTGTCTATTTTTAAACTCGATGATGTTTTATAGTCAAGTATCTCAAAAGTACCATCACTATGCTTATCTATTCTATCAATTTTTCCTTTTATTTTAATACCATTATAAACTAAATTAAATGGTTGCTCTACACTTTGAATTGTAATCCCATTAGCTGCTCGCACTTTTTCAAACTCTACAAGTTTTTCAAGTTTTTTCTTCCAAAGTTCAAGTTCAAGAACTAAATATGGATTTGATTTTTGAAAAGTTATAAGATAATTATGGATAAATTGATTATTCAATTCACTTTTTTTTACAGCCTCTTCAAGACAATTATGGATAATACTTCCCACCTCAAAATTTTGTGGTTTTATACTTATGATATGCTCTTTTATTTTTGCTATATAGTTAAAATAATATTGTCTTTTACAAGTTAAATATGACTTCAAACTTGTAGCTGACCAACTTTTCTTTGATAAATCTATGTCAAGTACAATATCACTACTAAAATGTTGTAACTTCTTTGGTGTATAAAGGATTGTTTTGTACTCTTTTTTAGTCAAAAATTCTTTATAGTTTTCAAAAAGTTGTACGATAAATATACTCATCACACTTTGCTCATCATCTATGAAACAAATAGCAATCTGTTGTGCTTTATCAAACACTCTTTTGTAGTAATATCTTTGCAAATTTTCCCTATCTGTAATAGTTGGTAACTTTGCAAGCTCTTTTATCTTTGTAGAGATAAATTTATCTTTGATACTAAGTTTTGGAATCTTATCATCATTAAAATCAATCACAATAACCCCATCAAACTCTACAGCTCTAGTTTCTAATATCCCTAAAACTGTAATCTTTCCACCACTTATATCATCTACTGTTATATTTGAGAGTTGATTGATAAAAAGTTTAATAAACTCTTTTACTTTAAGATTTAAATAATTATTTTCTATATTTGTAAAAAGCAAAATATCAAGTGAAATTTTTAAATGCTCTAGTTTTTCTAAAACCTCTTCATCCTCTTCAAAAAGAAAAAGATAATTTAATATATTTTCAAATATCTCTTTAGTAAGAACTTTATTCCAATTGTCTCTAAATATATTTACAAAATCATTCTCTTTAATTCCTAAAAATTTAAATTTTTCTAAATCTTTTGGTTCAAAATCTATCAATATTTTATTAAGAAGCTTTACAACTTTTGTAATCTTATTTTGTCCAATTGATCTTCCCATTGCAAAGTTAAAATAGTGTTCATCATCAAAAAGCTCAAGAGATGTTGCTATTTGTTCATTAGGTACAACTACTGCTATATTTTCTGGTTCAATTCCATTTTGCACCATCTTCGTAATATGGTATTTTATAAATGCTATTTGTTCAAGTTGAGATGAAAGTGGAGATATTACTATATTTTGTTTTTGCTTTTGATCCTCTTTTTCCTCAACTATTTTCATATTAGTTAAATCTATTGTATAACTATAATCTATTTGTAACTTATCTTTTAATGCATCAAAAAGTTCTTTGTTTTTTTGATTGTATTGATTAAAGGTGATATTGATAAAAGTATCAACAACTTTAGAAACATCTTGAATAATTTTAAACTCAAAAGAGGAGAGATACCCCTCTAAATTAATAGTGATAGTTTCAAACTGTTCTATATAGTCAAGATTTAACTTATAGTTTTTAGGCATTAAAATAGTATCTGTATAACCATTTTTTTCTAATATCTCTATATAGTTTTTGTGAATATTTTTCAGTATCTCAATATGGTCACTATACAAGGCATATGTATCAAACTCTAAAAGTTTTTCAAACTCTATATACTCATTTGCAGTTTCAGTAAAAAATCGAAAGATATAATCACTTTGTTTTAAAAAAGTACTGAAATCTCCACTAAAACCTAAAGTTTCTATATCAATAGAACTAATAGCTTCTTTGAGATAAAGGATTTTAAGATTTTTATCACAAAAGTTTTTGTTATCTTTTTCAAGTGTAACAAGAGAGAAAAACTCTCCTATAGCAATATTTTTATTTAAAAGTTGATTTTGATTTTTTAAAGAGCCAAGGTGATACCTTATAGCTCTTGATGTAGGAAAAACTACAAGTGAATTTTTAAGATTCTTTTTTAGCATTTGTTTTTATATAAAAGAATCCCTTATCTCCTTGGATATCAATAGTTCCAGTTATATTCCAATATCCTATTGAGTTTATTGTAAACTCTTTTGTATCTTCATTTTGATACTCTAATTTCACATCTTCTGTATGTGTAGTATTCTTTGTTACTAATATCTTCACAGTCTTATTTGTTATATCATTTCCATCTTTATCTTGTACTAATATTGTAAATTTATTCTCTCCAACATTTACCATATCTTTTCTATCTTTTCTCGCCTGAATAGATCTTTGAGCTAAAAAAACATCTTCTATAGAAAGCCCTACTACCTCTTGATTATTAAATAAAAACTTCACATTATATTTACTACCAAATATTTTATTTGATTCCATCATATTATTATAGTTTCTATCTACATCTTGATAAGTAGATAAAAAAGCATTATCTGCATCTTGCCCCACATCTGATTTCATTGTTGTAGCGATTGTCCAATATATTAAACCAATTCCAAGTAAAAATTTCAAAACAAAAAGAGTATACACATACTCTTTTCTCATAAATCTTTTATCTTCTTTAAGCATTTTTTTGTGCCTCTTTTCTATATTTTCTTTCTCTTAAAAGTATAATCGCATACAATATAATTCCACCTAAAACCAATGTATACATAAACATTTTCCAAATAGTACTTGCAACTTTTCCTTCACTTCCTATACTAGAATCAAGTTTTATATTTTTTGATTTTGCTATGCTATCACCCATTTGTGCAAAACCATTTAAACAAGCTGCACTTGTTTTTGCAAATAATGTATTTTTATCTTTAGAAGCTAAAAGTGGTATTACATAACTATCTAGTACATCATCTCTATTAATTATTGTTTTTAAATCATCTGACATCAAGATATTTGCATAAGTTTGATCAACAGCAATTGTAAGAACAGCATAAGGCTTTGGTAAATCTTTCACAAGATTTGCCTCAATATTTTTCATCATCTCTATTCTTTGTGCTCTTTCTACTTTTCTATCAATACCATTATTTTCTTTTATATCAATATATAAATTTACACCAAGCTTCTCTTTTACTTCATCCCCTATTTGCACTATCTTATCTTGTGCTCTTTGATCAATTAGACCATCATGTGTAAGAATATACGGATTTTGATTTCCACTCAATGTTGTTATAAAAAATGTAACTAAAAAAAGTAACTTTATTTTCACTTATTTTCCTTTATTTAAACTAATTTTGTATGCTACCATATTGTACTTAAATTATAATGAATAATATATATTATAAGTTTCCATTTTAACTAAACAATATCTTGATTGCTAAAAGATATAAAACTACTGCTAGTATTTTTTTTATTGTTTTAGATGATACTTTAAAATGTAATAAATAATTACCAATCATCCCACCAATAAGTGCCCCTACTCCTACTACTGCAAGTAATAGATAATCTATTTGGATAACAGTAGCATAACTATAAAATGCAACGAGGGAAGAAAACGGTATCACAAAAGATATACTTATAGCTATTTTTTTAGGATCATATCCACACAATATAAGTATAGGAGAGATAATAGAACCTCCACCTACCCCTAAAAATCCAGAGAAAAAACCACCAATTGAACCAACTATATAAAGTATACTTTTATTTAGTTTTATATTATTACTTATTGTTTTTACTTTAAAAATCATCAATGTAGCTACTACTAATAGTGTTGTGGCAAATACATTTTTCACAATTTCCACATCCATCTCTAAAGATATTTTTGCACCAATAAATGCAAAAACTACAGAACTGATAACTAAAGGTAAAATAAACTCTTTATCAAAAAGCTTTTTTTTAAAATTTAAATAGCTTGTTGTAACTGTTGTGATAAAATTTACAAAAAGACCACTTGCTCTTGAGATATCAAAAGATAACCCAGCAAAATGAAATGTAGGAACTAAAGCAATTGCAGAACCCACCCCTGCAATTGCAAACACTGAAGACAATATAATAGTAAGAAAAAAGTAAAGTATATATTCTATCATCTATTTAAACGCATCCTTGAAGTTTCTCTCACAAAATCCATCCCAATATAAAACTCTTTCATCAATACTAAAAGTAAATATTTCCCAAAAGGTGTTGTTTGAAATAAGTCTTTTTTTAGTATCCCAAACCATTGTAAAAGTTGAAATAAAATTTTATATTTTTTATATTTTTTCATATCTATATTATTTGAAAACAGATCCAACATCAGTTGGTACTTCATTATATCATTTTCATTATACTTTTTAAATCGCTCAAAAGAAAGATTTCCCTTTTCTACACATTTTTTGTATTTTTCTAAAGAAAAAGTATTGATATATAAAGTATCTTCTATAAAACTAAATGACCCAGAGCCTAGTCCTATGTATTCGTTATACTCTACAACATACTCATCAAAAGTGTGAATATTTTTTTTTGCAAAAGTCCAAGATGATATTTGATTATAATTCTTTTGTAATTTGTCCATTATGATATTATAAAAATTTATCTCATTTTCATTGTGTAACTTTCCTATATTTTTTTCTATTTTCTTTTTAACAGATGGGGAATACATCAAAGGGTAGACTGATATTTGTTCAGGATTTAACTTTATAATCTCATCTAAATCATCCTCTAACATCTTTTGGGTTTGACTTGGAAGATTAAAAATTAAGTCTGTGTTTACAATTGAAAACTTCCCTATTGCTTTTGTAATATTTTCTAATTGTGTTTTTGAAGAACCAAACTTTTTATATCTTTTAATTTTTTTTAGCATCTCATCATTAGTTGTTTGAACCCCTACTGATAATCTATCTACTTTTTTTGATAATAATCTAACAAGAGTATCATCAATCAAAGGATCACCCTCACAAGAAACATCTTTTATACTAAAAAGTTCTTTTGCATAATCAATTATTTTTACTAACTCATCTGGCAAAATAGTAGTGGTTCCACCACCAATATAAAGTGAGATAAAATCATATCCCATAGATTTTGCAATATTCATCTCTTTTCGTAAAGTTTTAAAGTACTCTCTTGCTTTTTCCTCTTCAAATTTAAACTTATGAAAAGAGCAATAAGGACACAATGTCTTACAAAAAGGGATGTGGAGATATAAAAGATATTTTTTATTTTTATTGGATTTTGGTGGGATGATTGATTCTTGAGTATATTGAAAATCTAAAAAAAATTTTGTCTTTTTTCCCATATACCAAGATGCAACTCTTACAAGACTTTTTTTTAAAAATCCATACTTAAAAGTTGTATCTAAGTCTATATTATTTAATATTTGTCCAGAATGGTGATTAGGATCTATTTGTTTCATATATCAAATTATATAGCATATTTACTTTAATGTGTGCTACAAGTACCACTTGAACCAATTGATTTTAATTTTCCCAATAAAAACTTATCGATAGAATCATTTACTGTTAAAGAATCTTTATCAAAATAGACCTCTAGCCCTACATTTGCAAACCCTTTTGCAGGACTTCCCCCTATGCCACTTACTATTAAAACATCTGGTTTTAGATTCATAATATTCGCTATAGCATCACCACAACCATTTGCACTATGCCCTGGATTTTCAATAACATCTACATTATCAATAATCCCATTTTCTAGTGTTATGATGGTATAGAACTTTGCTTTTCCAAAATGTGCACCTCTTTTACTTAAATAACCAATATCTTCATTGGTAGGAAATACTAATCTCATTTTATATCCTTAGTGATTATGTTGATGACCGTGGTCATGGTTGTGATCGTGGTGATGATTTCCACCACCATTGTGCATATTACCCTGCTCTACAAAATTAGCCATATTAATCCCATCAACTTTTATTAATTGATTATTTTGTAATTTTTCAATAACATCATTAAGTAAAATTCTCTCTTCACCACTATGAAAGCACTCTATCTTTGCTTTTTGAAGTAACATAAAAGGATTTCCACCCATGTGACTAAAAACAATTTTAGTTACACCTCTTGCTACAAAGTCTTCTACAACTGCTCGTCCACTTTGTAATTCATTTTTCTCTATAGTGACTTTATCTCCATCTATAAAAGCAAACCATTTTGCTTTTCCAAACAGTGTAGTCACTGCTGGATTTTCTTTATTAGTTTTTACAGGTATTGCAATCATTATTTTTCCTCAAATTTTAATACATTTTTTATTGATATTTTTAAACTTACATATATCACAATAGGCCATAATGTCAACCAAGCTAATTCATAAATATATTCCATTATCACTCCTTAATAATTATGAGCATCAGGTGCTTCAATCTCTTCTTTTGTTATCTTTACTTTATCCATACTATACCAAGCATAAGCAATATAAGCTAATACAAAAGGAACCATAAGTGAAGCATATGACATCGCCATTAAAGTATAGTGACTACCACTACTATTCATAATAGTTAAACTACTTTGTAAATGAGTTGTTGAAGGATAATAAGAAGTTCCATTAAATCCAACATTTAATAAAATAGCCATAACAGTAAAAACAATTCCAACTCCACCTGTTTTGATACAACAAGTTTTTTTCATAACTACTGCAGAGAAAACTGCTATAATTACCATGGCAACTCCTAACATAAATAGTGAAAACACAAATGGCATCTGTGCAAAATTTATTAGATATTTATTCTCTTGAATAAATACTAATCCATTCATATCAACTGCATAACCATCTTTTAACAATATCCAAGCTATAAATCCTAAAAAGAATAATAAAAATAAAATCATATTATATTTAATAGATTCTATTGCCTTGTCAATGATAGGTTCATGATCAATACTACTCATAAAATACATTGCTCCACTAATTTTTGCTAAAAATACCAATGAAAAACCAAGAAGATAATTGTATGGATTTAAAAGAGCTTCAAGTCCTCGTAGATCATTTTGCCAATCTACAAAATTATTATCAGTTAAGATAAATTCACTCCCACTAAAAAATGTACTTATAGCAACACCTAGTAAAAATGTCCCCAGGTTTCCATTTATTTTTAAAAATACCTCATAAGTCTTTTTTCCTAAGAAGTTATTTGGCTTGCTTCTATATTCATAACTTACCGCTTGAATAATAAAACAAAATAATATAGCAATCCAAACCCAATACGCTCCACCAAAACTTGTAGCATAAAAAAGTGGAAATGCTGCAAACAAGGCCCCACCAAAAAGCACAAGTGTGGTAAAACCAAGTTCCCATTTTCTCCCAATACTGTTTATAAGCATTGTTTTCTCAGTCTCATTTTCACTTAATGTATCAATAAGTGTTTGTCCACCTTGTACAAACATAATAAAAACAAACAATCCTCCCAATAGTGAGATAATTATCCACCAATACTGTTGTAATGTTATTAATTCTAAATCACCAAATCCCATCTTAATGCCCTCCATCTGGACCAATTTTAATCTGTTTGGTCATAATTTTAATCTCAGCTATTAATAAAAGTGTAAATAATGTTGCAAACATAAAGAAGCTTATCATCACATTTGTAGTTGCTATTTTTGTAGCAGCAATCCCTACTGGCATCAAATCTTGTATCGCCCAAGGTTGTCTTCCAACTTCAGCAACTACCCAACCAGCTTCTCCAGCTATATATCCTAAAGGTATACTCCAAACTGCACTTGTCAAAAGTAATCTGTAATCACTTATATCTTTTTTCATACAAAGATATAAAAGTAATGCAAAAAGAACTGTAAACCATCCACCAAGTGTCACCATAATATGAAATGCATAAAATGTAGTTGCCACAGGTGGTACAATTTGCTCAGGAGATTTCAAATATCCATATCCAAAATATTTCATATTCTCTTCTAATACAGCTCTTGCTTTTTGAGCTTTTATCATATCATTTGCTTTTTTTGCCTCTTTATATTCTTCTAAAGCTGTAACTGCAAGTTTCCCTTTATCTATTTTTGTTTGGGAACTAATAATTCCTCTTGTTTCATTACCATACACTAAGTCTTTGAGCCCTGGTACATATGCTGTTGTATCATGATACCCAAGAAGTGCGAGTGCATAAGGTATCTCTAATTCAAAATTAAATGTCTCTTCATCATTGGTTAATGTTTTTTTATTATTTAATATTCCAACTGCTACTATCCCTGCACTCTCTTTTCCTTCATAAAGCCCTTCCATAGCAGCTAATTTTACAGGTTGTTTTAAAGCTACTTGATGTGCTGATTCATCTCCACTTAGTATTAAAAACAAGCTCGTTATTAATCCAAATGTTGCCCCTATAATCATAGACTTTTTAGCAAATACAACATCTCTACCTTTGAGTAAATACCAAGCAGAAACTCCAACCACAAAAAGTGAAGCCATCACATATCCACTACCTATTGTATGTAAAAACTTACTTATTGCAACTGGTGAAAAAAGTACATCCCAAAAATTCATCATCTCATTTCTTACAGTATCTGGGTTAAACTCCATACCTACTGGATATTGCATCCAACCATTTGCTACAAGTATCCATAAAGCACTAAGGTTTGAACCAACCGCAACTAGCCAAGTTGAAAGTAGGTGAAACTTTTTACCAACTTTATCCCAACCAAAAAACATAACAGCAAAAAATGTACTCTCCATAAAAAAAGCTAATATCCCTTCCACTGCAAGAGGTGCCCCAAATATATCTCCAACAAACCAACTATAGTTTGCCCAATTTGTACCAAACTCAAACTCCATAATGATTCCAGTAGCCACTCCTATTGCAAAATTTATTGCAAATAGTGTCATCCAAAACTTTGTAGTTTTTTTCCAAAACTCACTACTAGTTTTTACATATATAGATTCCATAATTGCTACAATAAATCCAAGTCCTAATGTTAACGGTACAAATATCCAATGATACATTGCAGTCAAAGCAAACTGTGCTCTACTCCAATCAACTAAATGTTCTTCCATCTTATTTCCTTTTTAAATTTTCATACACAAAATTTACTTTTTCATCATATGATTTATATTCACTTTTTAAACTTTTATCATGAATAAAATAGTTTAACACTAAGAAAATTACTAATAGTTTTACAAATATGATTTTCCAAAGAGTTTTTCCTACTCTCATATTTTTAAAACCATCAATATAAAAATAAATTATTTTATTTATTGTTGTCAATTTCCTATTCCTTTATCGATTTTATGAACATATGTCAGAATGATACAACTTTTATGAACATATGTCAAGTAATATTAAATAAAATTTAGCTAAAATTATTATATTAAAAGGATTAGCATGGGTAGAGAAAAAAATATAAGAAAATTAAACTTTAAACCAGTATTTAAAGAATTTATACCAAGTAGCACAAAAGCAAATGGTATTACAAATATTTTAGATGAAGAGATTGAAGCTCTCTATTTAATGGATATATTAGATTTATATCAAGAAGAAGCAGCGCAACATATGGAGGTATCACGACCTACATTTACACGAATACTAAAAAATGCTAGAAAAAAACTATCTACTGCTATTATCAGCGGTCATAAAATCAATATTGAACATTCATCTAATACATATATTATTGCAATATGTTCAGAAGATACAAACTTTAAAAATATTCAAAATAATCAACAATATATATTTATCTATTCAATGACCCAAGGTTCAACAGAGCTAATAAATAAAATAGAAAATCCTGTATACTCAGATTCAAAAAAACCAGCGATTATTTTACCCAAAGTATTCATACAATACAATGTAAATATTTTTATTTCATCAAAAATTGGTGAAGGTTTAAAAAATAGTTTAATATCAAAAGGTATCAAACCCATAGAAAAAACAAATATAAAACAAGATCAACTTGCATCAATAATTAAATAAAAAAGGGAGATACTTTCGTATCTCCCTTTTCTTTTAATATTTATTAAATATTAACCAACAAACACTCTTGAAGAATCTAAAAATGATAACATAATAGTCGCAACAGCTGTTATAGCTAATAATATTCCAATTACTTTATCCATCTCTATTCTCCTTTGTTTATCCACATTTTATGATTTTCAGGACTATTCATTTTCAATGCGTTTAAGTCTTGATTAATCTCATAAAAGTTTTCTGCATTAGCTTGTTGAGTTACTACTGCTAAGTAACTTAAAACACCAAGAATAGATAACAATAATACAGTAGCTATTAACATACCTGTAATACCATGAACTAAACTAAATAAACCACCCTCTGTTTTAGGGTCTATTTGTGAATTTCCTGCCATACTATTCTCCTATACTTCTTAAATAAGTAGCAACTGCTTTATCTTGAGTTTCAGTTAATCGTCCCTCAAAGTTTGGCATTGCACCTATCATACCTTTTTTACCATGTTTTAAAACATTTATAACTAAAGTATCATCATATTCTACAAGATTAGGTGACATTCCACCCATACCTTTTCCATCTACACCGTGACACGAAGAACAAACACCAGCAAAGATATCTGCACCAGCACCAGCACCTTTCATACCATTTGCAACATAGTTAGCAACAGCTTCAACTTCTGAATCTGAAATAGGCATTCCTGTATTAACATTAATTAGTCCATCTTTTCCTGGCATCATACCCATACCGAAACCTAAGTTACCAGCTGGATTTGGTCCAATAGCTGCAGAACCATTGTTAATAACATCTTTTACTTGCTCAACACTAATTCTTTTTGTTAAGTTATGAGCTTTACCTTGAATACCTTCACCATCAACACCGTGACATGGAGCACACTGTACTAAGAATACAGATTGACCCATACCAGCAAGCTCTTGCTCTGTGATATTTGCCCATTTAGATTCAAATTTTGCATTGTACTCTAATGTCTCTTCATTGTACTGACCAATTTGTGAAAATTGACTTGTAGGGTATCCTACAAAGAAATACCATAATTGCCATACTAAAGTAGCAATAAATAACATCCCCCAACCTACTGGAATGTTATTTTTGTATTCACCAATACCATCCCATGTTTCGTCAGCTAACTCACCAGTTGCTGTATCGTTTTTAATCTGATTTACATACTTAAGTGAAACAAATACTGTTATAGAAACAATTGCAACACCAGCAAGCATTGTAAGGTCATTGATATAATCTTCACCTAGCGCAAATGAGTCACCTGCCATGAAGTAAGTTCCTGTCATAAGTGCTACGATAAGAATAATCCCACCTATTACCATAGATTTCATATTAGCAATCTCCTTTTAATTTTTATATTAGTCAAAAAAACACAACTATTCGTTGTCTTTTTTATCCTCTGTTTTTTTTCTCTCTTCTAAAGGCTTAGATTCTATACTATCATCGAGAACGAGATTTGAATATTTTTCAAAATCTCGGTAATTTGCATCACCCTTTCTGTTCCTTTTGTAGATAGAAAATGCATAACTATAGAATACGATACAAACAAAAGCAAGTAACGCAAATTTTGCATATCCTTGTATTGTCATTAATGTTTCATATTCCATATTTTACCTTTACTTTAGAGAATTCATATATGCAATTAAAGCTACAATTTCTGGAATCTCACCATTAGCAACTGCATCTTTTACGCTTTGGTTTTTCATATCAGCAGCAATAACTTTTGCATCTTCTAACGCAGCAGCTTTCGCTTCATCCCATGAACCTAATTTTGGCATACCTTCTTTATCATATGGTACAGCAAATACTACTTTTTGTGTATTTGCATTTGCATATGCTGTAGCAACATCCGCTTTGTTTGTAAACATATGAGAATATGCAGGCATGATTGAACCTGGAACAACTGAAGATGGCGCCATCATATGATTTTCATGCCAATCTGTTGTTCTATAGTTACCAACTCTTTGTAAATCTGGCCCTGTTCTTTTTGATCCCCATAAAAATGGTCTATCATAAGCATATTCACCAGATAAAGAGTACATACCATATCTATCAGTTTCTGATTTAAATGGTCTAATTAATTGTGAATGACACGCATTACAACTATCTTTTATATAAACTTGTCTACCAGCTAATTCTAAAACAGAGTATGGTTTAGTATTAACTAATGGTTGAGAAGCCTTAGCAAAATCAGGGATAACTTCTATTATACCTGCAAAAGCAATTGTTAAAAATAAAACTACCGTAAAGAAAAACGGTCTTTGTTCTAACCAATGAAACATATTAACCCCCTTCTCTTAAGCGCCCATAGGCGAAGCATTTGCTGGTTCTTTATCAAGAACTCTACCTGCTGTAGCTGTTTTATACATATTGTATGCAAACATAAAGAATCCAATTAAGTATAATAATCCACCAACTGCTCTAATTGTGTAGTATGGTTGAAGTACTGTAACTGTATCAATAAATGAGTATAATAATGAACCATATTCATCATATGCTCTCCACATCATACCTTGAGTAATACCTGCAATCCACATAGATGTAAAGTATAGTACGATAGCTGTTGTTTGTAACCAGAATTGTGTTTCCATCAATGACTTAGAGTAAATTTCTCTTCCGTACATTCTTGGTGCCATATGGAATAATGCTGCCATTACCATAAATACAACCCATCCTAATACACCATCATGTACATGTCCTGGAATCCAGTCAGTAAAGTGTGCAATAGCATTAACAGATTTAATAGCTTGGATTGGTCCCTCTATTGTTGATAACATATAGAAAGTTGAAGCCATAACCATAAATTTAATTAATGGAGATGATTGTAATTGACCCCACTCACCTTTCATAGTTAAAAGCATATTAATAGCAGAACCCCATGATGGTAAAATAAGAACAACTGACATAACAGAACCCATAGTTTGCATCCAATCTGGAACAGTACTATAAATAAGGTGATGTCCACCAGCCCATAAATAAACAAACATTAAACCCCAGAATGCTAAGATAGAAAGTTTATAAGAATAAACATTTTGTCCAGATTCTTTTGGTAAAAAGTAGTAAATCATCGCGATAATTGGTGTTGTAAATACGAATGCAACAGCATTGTGTCCAAACCACCATTGTACTAATGCGTCATTTGTACCAGCATATAATGATATAGAATGCATTACAGAACTTGGTGCACCGTTAGCAAATAACATTGTTGGAACTTCCATGTTGTTAAATAAATATAACATTGCAACAGCAACGAAACATGCAATAAAGTACCATAAAGAGATGTACAATGTTCTCTCTCTTCTAATACCTATTAGTCCAAAAATAGATATACCAAATAATACCCACCATACAACAACTAGTAAGTCTAGTGGCCACTCTAATTCAGCATACTCTTTTGATGTAGTAATACCTGAAATTAGTGTTACAACCGCTAAAAGAATTGTAATGAAATATAAAGCAAAATGTAATTTTGCTACACCCATTAAAAATGGTGACTCTTTTAAAGACACCTTTAATACTCTTTGCCCGATATAGTACCAAGAAGCAAAAATACCACTTAAAGTAAACCCATACGCTACACCATTTGTGTGTAAAGGTCTTAGTCTACTGAAAGTACCATACTCACCAGCTAGATTACTTAAAGCTGGAAATGCTAATTGGAACGCTAGTATAACACCAACTGTCATACCAATAATACCAAACAAAATTGTTGCAAAAGTAAAGGCTTTTGTTATCGAGTAATCGTACTCAATTGGTTGTGCATTGTCTTGCATCAATCTCCTCCTAAAGTTTAAAATAAAGTCACGAAATCGCCACTTATAATGGCATTTTAACAGATAATAATTTAAACGATTCTGAATTAGTTAATTGTTTGTTAATTTATTTCAATTAATATTTTTATTTTATTTTATTTTAAGATATAATTTAATCTAAAATTAAGAATTGGTAATGTATAGTTCTATCATATGTTTATTTAAAGGAGAAATGATGAGTAGTAAAATAACAAAAGGAATTGTATCATTCTTAAGTGTTCTGTGTATTAGTAGTATATCTTATGCTGAGGATGAAAAAAAAGTTATCGACCCAATGTTAGCTATACCTACAGCTCAAGTTCACAAAACAATTGATAAAACAATTCAAGACTTGGCAAACAGACTATTTAATAGTAGTAAAGTAACTCGAGAAGAGTTGAATGATATTGCAATAACTTCTTTTGTTGACTTACATCAATTTGACAAAACTACTCATTTTGGTAGAACTTTATCAGAAGGTTTTTTCGATGAACTCTTTATAAGAGGCTTTAATGTAAGTGATTTTAGAGGACAAGGAACACTTTCAATTAATAAAGCTGGAGAGTATTTCCTTACTAGAGATGTAAAGCTATTAAATAAGGATGTTCAAAGTGGCTATGTACTAGTAGGTACATATACTATGTTTGAAAATAAAATTCTAATTAATGCGAGAATCATGGATAATCAAAATGGAAGAATACTTGCAAGTGCTAGAGCAAATTATGTAACTAATGATTGTAGAATAGTACAAAACTGTAAAAAACCAAGAATCATTAATATTGTATCTGATAAATATAAGAAAAATAGTTCAAGAGAAAATGTAAGTGTTGTTGATCAAAATAAAATCTCCCTAAAACAACATTTTGTAAAAAATCAACCAGTGGAACAAGAAGAGGTGTTAGAAGTGAAAACAAAAACACAATTTCCTCTTGTAAACCTTATAAAATAAAGGATATAAAATGTTAAAAAACATACTCAAAATAACTTCGATTGCAATATTATCTACAACGAGTCTAGTTGCAGATAAGGTGACAATATCAAATGATAGAACTGGTGACTTTTTAGTGTCACCTTTATATATTGCAAAAGGCGATATATGTAGTGAAGTAAAAGTTTTTAATACAAATGAAACTAGTTCAATTTTAGCTAAAGTAGTTTTTAGAGAAAAAATTGCTTCACATGAAGTTGATCTACCAATATTTTTATCTCCTGGTGATGTATGGTCAGGTAGAGTGTGTGAAATTGATAATAAAATTATTCTTAAAAGTGATGATGATTCAAATCACCCAGCGGCATTAGAGACCCTTACTAAAGGAAAAGACTTAACAGAACATAGTAAAAATGCAGGATATAGAAATGTTGATGTTGCAAGAGGCTATGTGGAAATAAATGGAAAATCTTTTGAAATTAAAGAGCAAGAGAAAGACAATTTGGATTTTTCTAGAGGTTATATAGAAGTTTATCCAATCGCACAATACTACGAAGGTAGTAGAAAAAAAGTACCAAAAAACTTTCTAGTTGATAGATGGGATAGATTAATTGATAAAGATAAATCAAATCCAAAACTAAGTAAGTTTGGTGTTGATAGTTATAGTTTAAGTGGATTGGTTTCATTTCAAACAGAAAATCAAGAAACAGCATCTATCCCAATGACAGCGTTTAAAGGTGCCCACGATCAATTAGTACTTGGTGAAGCGATAAATTATAGTAGCCAAGCAAAACCTGACGAGTTATTAGGAAAAGATAAAGTAAAAGAGATATTAACACTTTTACAATATGAAAGATTTTCTTTTACTTATGATAATGCCGGAGATTGTCAATATATTAATATTGTATTCCCTTTCAGTCATAAAGAGAAACAATCAAGAAAGTTCAAGTTTACAATTAGAGATATGAATGAAAATAAATACACTATGATATTTTCTCCTCGATCAAATATTGTTAATGAAGTTGGATATATTCCAGTTAGTGACTTGATTAAACTTACACGAGATACTGTAAAATATAAAAAAGGGATGGTACAAATCACTGCATTAATTAATAATGACGAAGTGCAATTAGGACAAAATCAAACCGCATCAATTATCCCAACAATTTCAAGAGTAAAACCTATAGGTGGGAAAGATATAATGATTAATGCAAGCTATCTACCAACAAAAAAATAACTTGCTTTAACTTTTCTTAAATAAAAAGACAATATAATCTCAGTAATTTTATACTGAGAGGCTTTTATGAAATATATTCTATCAATTACATTCGTAGCATTATTTTTAAGTGGGTGTGTTCAAAACACACCTTTTAATAGTGAACCAAAAACATACAAAGAGAAAGTTATTCAAGAGGTAAGAGGTGCTGACTACAACGAACCTTATGCAAAAACTAACAATATCTATCAAGATTTAAATGGTGCTATTGTATCAATAGGTGATCAGCTATTCACATCAAATATATTTTCAGAAAAAGAACCAACAAGTATCATTTTAACATCATTTGTTAATCTAAATGAACTTGAAAGAACGAGTACTTTTGGACGAGTTTTAAGTGAAAGTATGTTTAATGAGCTTCATATTAGACACTTTAAAGTAACAGATTTTAGAGGACAAGATGCCGTTTCTGTAAATGCAAATGGTGAATTTCATATAACAAGAGATGTTGAAAGATTAAAAGATCACATTAGTGCTACAGAATATATAGTTGTAGGAACTTATGTGAAATTTGAAAATGATAGTGTTTTATTAAATGCAAGAATTTTAGATTCTGAAAGTGGTGCAATTATCTCAACAGCAAGAGTGATTTATACACCAAAAGATTGTAAACTTTATAATCTATGTAATGTAAGAGAAGCAGATATTAGACCTGCAGATTTTGGAATCAATATAGTTAAAGATAAATGTTCAGGTGACAACTGCCCTGCACAAAAATGTAAAGATGGAATATGCGACAAATCAGCATTATATTAATAGTAACTTTTTTCTTAAATGGCTGTTCAATAATAAAAGAGAATGAAGATTCTTTTAAATTTAAGTATCTTCATCTTACCACAACTACAAGTTTTGATTCTTTAACAGCAGACTTACTAGAACAACTTTGCCCTACTATCTCTAGTGTTAACAAAACAAAAACACCACTTTATGTGGTTGATTTTGTAAACCTTAAAGATTTACAAAATAATTCAGAATTAGGATTTATGCTTTCTGATGAATTAAAAACACAAGTAACACAAATGTGTAATATGCCTATTTATGCTATTGAATATTCAAAATATTTAAAAATTGGTCCAAATGGTACAAAATTTTTATCACGAGATTTAGATGAGTTAAACAATCAAAAAATAAATAGAAATACTTATGTTCTTGTGGGAACTTATGCTTTTACCCAAAGACAACTTATACTTTATCTAAAACTTATTGACTTAAATAGTGGGGTTATAATTAAATCTGCAACTGAAAAAACCCTCATAACAGATGAGATAATTCATTTAGAAAATAAAAATAGAGTTTCTCAAAACAATATTTATACACCTGTCATACTATAAAAAATACCCAAAGAGTTAAATTAACTCTTTGACTGCTTCAACAAAAGTATCACTTTCATTTATACATTTACAAACTCTATACTCTTTTATCCCTAACTCTTTTGCTATTTCTCTATATTCTATATCAAGTTCAAATACAGTTTCACTATTATCAATTATAAAAGAGATAGGATAGATGATTACTTTTTCACCTTTAAAGTGTTTCAACATATCTTCTAAGCTAGGTGTTAACCATTTCATTGGTCCAACTTTTGATTGATATGCTAAATTAATTGACTTTATATTTGTTGCATAGTGGGTAAGTTTTTCTTTCAAAAGCTCTACATGTTCTTCTACTTGTTTTTGATATGGGTCACCATTATTTACAATTTTTTGGGGAAGTCCATGAGCTGAAAATATAAGATGAAAATCATTGTATTTCCCTTGTACACGAATTATCTCATCACAAATAGCTTTATTATATAATTCATTATGATAAAAAGGCTCTATAAGTTTAATATTAAAACCTACATCTTTTGCTTTTAACATAAAATCATCTACACTTGACTTGACTGTTGTAGTAGAATACTGTGGATACAAAGGGAAAAGTGTTACATCTTTAATACCTCTTTCTTTTATTCTTGCAATTGCAGTTTGAGAAAAAGGTGAAGTATATCTCATAGCATCTGTTATAAAATAGTTAGGTAATTCTTTTTCCAATTTATCTATAAGCTTATTTGTTAATTCATGTAATGGAGATTTACCACCAATTTGTTCATAGTTTCCCCAAGCTTTATTTAATCTAAATGTAACAATCAATGAAGCTAGAATAGAACGAAAAGTTGTGTTTTTGAATGTTAATATATTCTCATCATTAAACATATTTGTTAAAAATACCTCTAATTCATCTTTACTTCTAGCTGCCCCCATATTGAGTAAAACTAATGACTTTTTCATTTATATCCTATTTTTTATCTATTTCTACTATTGCATCACTACACCACGAAGCCAAAGCTTTATCATGAGTAATTAAAAGAATACCAAACCTATCTAAAAAGGAGATTAGCATCTTCATCGTTTCTAATGCTGTTATATTATCTAAAGCACTTGTAGGTTCATCTGCAAGTATTAGATCTGGTTTTATCAATATTGCACGCAAAATACTACATCGTTGCAACTGTCCACCACTTAATTCATGAGGTTTTTTATAAATCAAATCTTTATCTAAATTTAATTTTTCTAATATCAATTCTAACTCAATATTATCATACACCTCAACAACATCATTTATCTGTTCTATTATACTATATGTTGGATGAAATGAACTATAAGGATCTTGATAAATTGAAGCTATTTTTTTTGTTTTAATTTCACCATTAAAAGGATTTAAGTTATTAGTTATTAATTCAAATAAAGTTGACTTACCACTCCCACTAGCTCCTACTATAGAAGTTATTTCACTTTTATTTAAGAGTAATGAAAAGTTTTCATATATAAGTTTTTCTTTTTTATAACCAAATGTGATACTTTTTATATCTAATACACTATTATTTTTCATAAATGACATTCTATCTTAATTTTTATAAGATAAGTTAAAGTAAATTACTTGTATTATTTGTGAAACAAAATTTAGGAGAAAATAATATGAAAAAAATCGTATTAGGAACATTAGTATGTAGTGTTGCTGCATTTGCTGCAGTTAATTTAGGAGCATGTAAAGGTTGTCATGGTGCAAACTTTGAAAAAGCTGCTTTAGGAAAATCTAAAATTGTTGCAAATATGACTAAACAAGAAGTTTCTGATTCACTAGTTGGATACAAAAATGGTACTTATGGTGGACCTATGAAAGGTGTTATGAAAGGTCAAGTTGCTAGATATAGCGAAGCTGACTTAAGATCTACAGGTATTGGTAAATAATTTAACTATATTACTATAGCATATTTTAAAAGCCAATCACTTATTTTAAGTGGTTGGCTTTTTTTTTGCAAATTAGATTATTTATCTTAGGAGATAATATGAAAAAAATAACTTTAGGGATTTTAGCTTGTATAACAATTCTAACAGCAGAGGTAAATATAGAGTCATGTAAAAGTTGTCATGGTGTTGACTTTGAAAAAGCGGCTCTTGGAAAGTCAAAAATTGTAAAAGATATGACTAAAAGTGAAGTGAGTGCAGCTTTAATTGGATACAAAAATGGTACTTATGGAGACTCTATGAAAGGTATCATGTATAGCAATGTAAAAATGTATACCAACAAGGAGTTAAGTACTACGGGGATTGGATCTAGTGAAAAAATACAAAAAAAAGGTCTTAAAAGTTCAATAGATTTAACATCTTGTAAAGGGTGTCATGGTGTTGACTTTGAAAAAGCGGCTCTTGGAAAATCTAAAATTGTACGAGATATGACTAAAAGTGAAGTGAGTGCAGCTTTAATTGGATACAAAAATGGTACTTATGGGGACTCTATGAAAGGTATCATGTATCAAAATGTAAAAATGTATACCAATAAAGAGTTAAGTACAACTGGAATTGGTGTAAATAATGTTATTCATACCGAACCTATTAAAAGCTCTATAGATTTAACATCTTGTAAAGGGTGTCATGGTGTTGACTTTGAAAAAGCTTCACTTGGTTCTTCAAAAATTGTAAGAGATATGACTAAAGAGGAAGTTGTAGAAGCACTTCTTGGCTATAAAAATGGTACTTATGGTGGAAGTATGAAAGGTGTTATGATAGAAAAAGTTAAAAACTATACAGATGAAGAGCTAAAAACAACAGGTCTAGGTAAATAACTATTTATCTAGCTCTTTTGCTTTTTTCTCTTTAAGTGCTTTTACTTTCTCCTCTTTATTAATAGCATCTTGTAAATCTTCTGTGGAATCATTTAAAAGACCATTCATCATCTTTTTTCCATCATCAAACTGCCCTTGCTTTACACCCCAAATAAATACACCCAAAAGTGTAAAGCTTACAATAATTCCAACAATAAGTTCTAACCATAATATTCCTGTCACCTAGTCTCCTTTATATTTTTTATTATTTATTCGTACACTATTTCCAACTACAAGTAGTGAACTTAAACTCATAGATAGTGCTGCAACTAGTGGTATAACATATCCTGCCATTGCAATAGGCACTGTTAAAACATTATACACTAAAGATATAGCTAAATTTTGTTTGATAAAGTCAAAAGTTCTTTTTGATATATAAACACTTTTTTCCAAACCTTTTAAACTATCATTTAAAATTACTACATCACTTACAGCTATAGATATATCAGCTCCATTTCCCATAGAAATAGCAATTGAAGCACGGCTTAGTGCTAATGCATCATTTACACCATCCCCCGCCATTATAACAATCTTCCCCTCATCTTTTAACTTTGAGATGTAATTTGCTTTGTCTATTGGTGACATTTTTGCTTGATAGTTTACTATTCCAACTTCTGAAGCAACTTTAGAAACTATTTGTTCATTATCTCCACTACACATAATTACCTCAATATCTTGAGAATGAAGATATTCTATAGTCTCCTTTGCATCCTCTTTTATAGTATCTTCCAATTCAAAAGTTACTAATAACTTACTCCCTATTGCAAAGTGATATATTGTAGAGTGATACTCTTTTCCTATATTGATTTGTACCTCTTCTAGCAATTCGCTGTTTCCACCAAAAATATTATCTCCATTATAAGATGCTTTTAACCCTTTTGCATCTACTTGTTCAATATTTTCTAATTCAATATGTGCAATATTTTCAAAATTTTCCTCTAAATATTTTTTAATTGCTTTACTAATAGGGTGAGTTGAACTATCAACTAAACTATATAAAATATTTAATTGCTCGTTATTTAACACTTCGTAATTGCCCTTTACAACAGAGAGTTTTCCATGTGTTATGGTTCCAGTTTTATCTAAAACTATTGTATTGGCTTTTGCAAATGTTTCTATAAACTTTGCCTCTTTAAAAAGTAATCCTTCCCTTGCTAACCAACTTACCCCAATAAGACTTGCTATTGGAGTTGCAAGAGCCAATGCACATGGACACGCAATAATAATAACTGAAATTGCAATAATAAGTGAATTTTCAAAACTACCCTCATAAAAATACCAACCTGCAAATGTAGCAATTGCTAATGAAAGTATAACTACTGAAAAATGTTTTGATAACTCATTAGTTATATCTTCAATTTTTGGTTTTGAGTTGAGAGAATCTTCTAAAAGTTCTACTATGCTATTAAGTGTAGAGTTTGCATAATTTTTGATAGCTTTATATCGTATCACTTGATTTAAATTTATCGTACCGCTATAAACTTTATCACCAGATTTTTTTGATACAGGAAGTGATTCTCCACTAATACTACTCTCATCAAAAGATGATTCACCACTTATAATCTGCCCATCAACACTTGCTTTTTCACCACTTTTTACCTCTATTATATCCCCTACTTCTATTTTATCAATAGCTACAATCTTTTTCCCACCGTCAACAATAATAGTAGCTTCTAGAGGAATAGTTGATTTGATTTTATCCATTGTATCAACAGCACCTTTTTTCCCTATCACCTCAAGATACTTTCCAACAAGAACAAAAGTGATAATCATACCAGCACTATCAAAATAACTATGTCCCTCTCCACCAAAAAGGACATATAAAGAGTAGATATAAATTAGCGTTGCACCTGAACTTACTAAAAAATCCATGTTTAAAATTTTATTTTTTAAACCATAATAAGCACCACGATAAAATATCCATCCACTATAAAACACAACTGGTGTTGCAAAAATAAATTCTGCCATATGTATAAGCCGGAGCATATCCTCTTCCATACCTGTAAAAAAACCAGTATATTTTGCAACCCCTATCATCATAAGATTCATAGAAGCAAAAATAGCAACACTCATCCGTAAAAAATAGTCTCTATTATTTTTTGTAGCTTGTTTTTCACTTTCGCTTCTATCATAAGGATAGGCGTTATAGCCAATACTTCTTATTTTATCTATAATTTCAGATAACTTTATAGTATCTTCATCCCAAACTATTTTGGCTTTATTGTTAGTGAAATTTATACTAGCTTCTACTATCCCATCAGTTTGCCCTAATACTTTTTCATTCAACCAAATACATGCAGCACAATGGATCCCTTCAATTATCAAATCGACTCTACTAAATCCTTCATTTGTAGTTTTAATATATCGACTTTTAAAACTCTCCATATCAAAGTTACTACTATCAGCACCTAAGGCAACTGGTGGTGCGATACTATTTTTTCCCATTTTGTCGTAAAAACTATCTAAACCATCATCTTTAAGTAAATGATATACCCCTTGACAACCATTACAACAAAAATTCAACTCAGGATTTTCGAGTTCTTTTATCATAACCTTTTCATCAAATTCTAAATGACAATGGGTACATTTAACTACTGACATTCAAATACCCCTAACTCTCTATTTTTTTTTATTTTTTTGTATTTTTTAACCATTCCGTGCATAGCTATCATAACTCCATTTTTCTCTTTTGATAACAGATATCCATATCCTATCATAAAATTAGAAATTGCTTCAATTTTACTGATACTATATGGTACCATAGCACCTGTTAATACTATTTGTTTATTTTTAATATTTTCATCTAAATATAATGCTGTTTTATCCATAGTATCTGTCCCATGAATAATTATAATTTTTTTATATTTCGTTTGATTGATAAGTTTTGCAAGCAATTCTCTATCCTCATTAGTTATATCTAAACTATCTTTATACAGTATACCTTTAATTTCAATTGTGTTAATTTGAGCTTTATTTAATAGTTCTTTTACTAAATCATTATTCTTCTTAATCATTAAACTTCCATCCAAAGGATTATATTGTTTATTAAAAGTACCACCTGTGTTGATTACTAGAATATTTTTATTATTTTTCATTTTATTATTCACTATTTATTAAATTTGTTGTATTATATTAAAAGTATTATAAATAAAGAGAGATTATGAACAACGATGTTTCAAGATTAAAAGATATTACAGTTTTGTATTGTGAAGATGAGCAATACCTCAGAGATGTAACTAAAGGTATTTTAGAAACATTTACAAAAAAACAATATGTTGCAGAAGATGGTGCAATAGGATTGGAATTATTTAAAAAATATGAAGATGATATAGATTTAATTATTACTGATGTTAATATGCCAAATATGAATGGTTTAGATATGACAAAAGAGATTAAAGCTATCAACCCAAATATCCCAATTGTTGTGGCAACAGCATTTTCAAACTCTGAATATCTCCTTGAAGCTATTGAACTAGGTGTTGATAAATATGTATTAAAACCTATTAATATTAAAAAACTACTTGATACTATGAATCAATCATTAATGTATCATGAATTAAGAGATTTATATAAAGATCAACTCACTCATCTTCCAAATAGAAATGCCCTTATAAAAGATGTAAAGAATTCAGACTCAACACTCTTGGCTCTTATTGATATTGATAAATTTTCTGTTCTCAATGACCTTTATGGAGAGGAATTTGGGGATAAAATACTTTTAAGTTTTACAGAACAAATTAAAAATACCTTTCAAAAATTTTATAAAATTTATCGAGTAGGTTCAGATAGATTTGTTGTATTGTGTTCTTGTGATGATGATATTAGTTGTCAGAGTGATTTTAAAGAATTAGCAAATCAATTTTCTAATATCATTGATAAGGATGGGATTAATGTTGATGATACAAATATAGATATTAATATCACTATTGGAGTTGCTCAATCAAAAGATAAACATGCATTTGAATATGCACAAAGAGCTATGCAAAAAGCTCGAAAAAAGTATTTACAGATTTTAGAATATGATGAATCATTATTTGAACAAAAAAAAGATATTCAAGAAAATATCACATGGATAAAAAAGATAAAAAGTGGAATTGCAGATAATAGTTTCCACTCTTTCTTGCAACCAATAGTTGATGCTCAAACTCAAGAGATTTATAAATATGAAGCACTTATTAGATACATAGGGGAAGATGGTAAAGAGGTGGCTCCTTTTTGTTTCTTACCTATTGCAAAAAAAGCTAAACTATTTCCAATAATTATAAAAGTGATGCTTACAAATGTTATCTCTATAATTCAAGAAAAAAATATTCGAGTTGCTATTAATTTATCTTTTGATGATATTATCAATAAAGAAACACATAATTTTATTTTTACTACTCTAGAAGAACACCCCCAAGAAGCAAAACTAATAGAGTTTGAGATACTAGAAAGTGAAGAGATTGAGGATTTTGATATAGTAAGAGAATTTATTGCTAAAATAAGAAAATTTGGGTGTAAAATAGGTGTTGATGATTTTGGTGCTGGTTATTCTAATTTTAATATGCTAGAAGCTTTAAACATTGACTATGTAAAGATTGATGGCTCTTTAATTAAAGAGATAGACCATTTGCCTAAACAAGCCTTAATAGTTGAAACAATTGCACAATTTTGTAAAAAACTTGGTATTAAAACTGTTGCAGAATTTGTATCTAGTGAAGAGATTTATCATACAGCAAAAAAGCTTGGTATTGATTATATGCAAGGGTATCATTTTGGTAAACCTGTCAATAAAGATACTATTTAATTTACGAATTCCATATCTTTACTAAAGTGGTGTTATCAAACATTTTTGATTTGATTAATGCACTTTTTGCTACAGAAATTAATTTATCAGCTGCTTCATCTAAATCATCATTTATAATTAAATAATCATACTCTTCAGTATACTTTATCTCAACTTGTGCATTTTTGATTCTTTTTTCTATTACATCAATAGTATCTGTACCTCTAGCGGTTAATCTTTGTTCTAACTCTTTTAGTGTTGGAGTTGTTATAAAAACAGTTGTTGTAATATCTCTTAACTTTTCAATAACTTGTTCAAAACCTTGAACATCAATATCAAATATTACAAGTTTTCCCTCATCCAATGCTTTATAAATTGGCTTTAAAGATGTACCGTAATAGTTTCCATGAACTTCTGCCCATTCTAAAAAGCTATTATCTTTAATATCTTGTTCAAATTCCTCTTTTGTAACAAAAAAATAATCAACTCCGTCAGTTTCACCAATTCTCGGACTTCGTGTAGTTGTTGAGATAGAAAAATAATAATTATCTATTACCGCATAAAGCTTCTTTAAAAGGGAACTTTTCCCACATCCACTAGGACCAGATATTAGAAGTATAGCACCCTTATTCAAAAGACTATTTATCATTACTATCCAACTTTAGAAGTACACTTACCTCATTTCCATCTGCTAAAGAGTCAATAATCTCTTGATCTAGCATACTTAAAAGTGGTTTTAATTCATCTAACTCATAGTTATTTAAAAGTAATTTAATTGGGTTGTTGTCTGTTTTATTGTATATATGATCAACAGTATTCACTTCATCAATTGCTTGATCAATTATAGAAGATAAATCTATCCATTGATCATCAGACTCCTCATCCACATCTATAAAATCATTTTGTGTATTGAATTCTGCTTGTTCACCCATAATACTTTCAATCATAGATAATTCATTTCTATCTAAGATACCACCATGATTTACAGAACTTCGTGAGACAACACTATCATCTACTTCCTCTCTCATATCATCAGCTATATCATCAGCTAAGCTTTCTAAATAGTCAACAGAGATAGAGGGATCATCTTTTTGCATTGTATTAATAGCAAATTCGTCTTCATAATCATCATCTTCAACTTCTACATTTGATACATAAGTTTTAGAATTTATCCTTTTATTAAGTATCTCAATTTGGGTTTCTAATATCTCTTGCAATACTGATGGTAAAAAAGGCATCGGAACAATAAAGTCATTTGCAAACTCAAAAGGCAACTCTTCTTTAGAGATAGCACCAATAATTTTTGCATATGTTTTAATAATATTAAATCTATCATTAATAAACTCATTATCAAGTACAATCATATCAACTTTATGATCTATTTGTGCATCGTGTAAAACCTCCAAAGAGATATTTAACTTTTTACAAACCAATGTAAAGATTTGAATAACAATAGGTTTTTTTGAAACTAAAACTAAATTTTTATTCACTCAGTACTCTTTCCAATATCATTTTAATTGCTCCAATTTATAATCATTTAATTTGTAAACTTTATCACACTTAAATGCTATCTCTTCTTCATGTGTAACTATTATTAAGCCTGCACTTTGTTTTTCAATATAATCAAACAAAACATTTATAACTTCATTTGCTGTTTCATGGTCTAAGTTTCCTGTAGGTTCATCAGCAAAAATTATTTTTGGTTTTTTTGTAAGAACTCTTGCACACGATAGTCGTTGCTGTTGTCCTCCACTTAGTTCACCAATCCCTTGTTTCATTACATAATCTATTTTTAAAGATTTCAGTAAATTTTCATTTATAGCCTCGCCACTTAAAAACTCGGATATTTGCAAATTTTCTAATGCACTAAATCCACGAAAGAGATAATGTGCTTGAAAAATGATACCAAAATCATTTCGTCGTATCTCTAATAACTCATTTTTAGATAATTTAAAAATATTCTTATTATTGTAGTATACTTCACCTTTATTTGGAATCAATAGGGAAGAAAATATATTAAGTAAAGTTGATTTTCCACTACCACTAACGCCAATTATTGCAATAGTTTCTTGTGGATGTAGAGTAAGATTGATATCCTCAAAAAGAGGATAATCAAAATTATGGGTTATATTTTTTGCTTCTAAAATTGGTGTTGAATCGTGATTATTTACTTCATAATTCATAATTCAACATTCACAATTAAAACTATTTACCCATTTGAGCAGCTACTTCTGCTGCAAAGTCTTCTTCTTTTTTCTCAATTCCATCACCAAGTTCAAATCTTACATATTCAACAATCTCAATTGATGCATCACAAGCTTTAATAGCTTCTTCAACAGTTTTAGAATCATCCATTACATATGTTTGACTTAATAGTGCATGAGTTTTATCAAGCTGTGTATTATCTTCAATCCATCTAGCAATTTTACCTTTTAGGATATTATCAATAATTTTTTCAGGTTTCCCCTCAGCTATTAATTCCTCTTTCATTCTAGCTTTTGCAGCTTCAATTGCTTCTTCTGTTAATTGAACTTTTGAAACAAATTCAGGAATATTTTTAAGAGGTTTTCCAAGTCTTACAAGCTCTTCATTTAACTTTTCAATATCAGCTATAATTGCTTTATTTTCAGATTCAATAAAATCACTACTTAAATCTTTATAAGAGATAACAGATGGTTTCATAGAAGCTGCATGCATTGCAACTTTTTTTAACAAATCTATAGTCTTTTCTTTTGCAGAAGCGTCACAAGTTGCTGAAAGTAAAACACCAACTTTTCCTAAATGTACATAACCATTTACAACACCTGTATCAGTTGAAATAGTTACCATTCTTCTAGCAACAAGATTTTCACCAATAGTAGCAATGTTTGAATTTAAATACTCTTCAAAGTTTGTACCGTTAATCTCTGTTTTATTTAACTCTTCAGTAGAAGCTACACCTGTAGCTTGTACATGAGCAGTAATCTCATCTTTAAGTGCTAAAAAAGTTGCATTTTTAGCAACAAAGTCTGTTTGAGAGTTGATCTCTGTCATTGTACCTTTTGTGAAATTATCATTCACTAAAATTGATACTAAACCTTCAGCTGCAACATTTGCAGATTTTTTAGCCGCTTTAGAAAGTCCAGCTTCTCTTAAAAACTTTATAGCTTCTTCGATATTACCTTCACATTCATTTAATGCATTTTTACAATCAAGCATCCCTGCACCAGATTTTTCTCTAAGTTCTTTAATTAATTTTGGAGTTGCTCCTGCCATAATTATTTTTCCTCTTCTGTTACTTCTTCAGTCGCAGTTTCAGCTTCTGCTGCAACTTCTTCTTTTACTTCAGACATCTCTGCTTCAGTCACTTCTTCTAGCTCTTCACCATTTGCTTCTGCAAATGCTGCTTTACCTTCATTCATTGCTGCTGCAAACTCTGTACAAAATAATTGTACTGATCTGATTGCATCATCATTTCCAGGAATTGGAAAATCTACTAAATCAGGATCACAGTTTGTATCTAATGGAGCATAAACTTTAATTCCAAGTCTTCTAGCTTCTAAAATAGCAATTTTTTCTTTAACAGCATCAATAACAAACATCATATCTGGTAATGTTTTCATATCTTTGATACCACCAAGGTAATCTTCTAGTTTTTTCTCTTTTCTAGTAAGCATTAATGCTTCTTTTTTTGTAAGTAAGTCTAATTGACCCTCTTCTCTCATTTTTTTGATTATTTCTAATTTTCTAATTGATTTTTTCATTGTTGGGTAGTTTGTTAACATACCACCTAACCATCTGTGATTAACAAAAGGCATACCACAAGAAAGTGCAGCATCTTTAATAGCTTGACTAGCTTGTTTTTTAGTACCAACAAAAATCATTGTTTTACCTTGAGCCGCTTCGTCTCTAACTAATGTATATGTGTATCTAAAGTATCTTAATGTTTTTTGTAAGTCAATAATATAAATATTTTTTCTTACACCGAAAATGAATTTTTTCATTTTTGGATTCCATCTTCTTGTTTGGTGACCGAAATGTACACCACACTCTAATAAGTCTTTCATTGTAACCATAATTGTTCCTTCTTTTTGAGCTTTTTGCTCAGATTATTTTAGGGGTTTTGTTTTGATGTATATTACAATTAATACACAACAAGCCTCTGTAGTCATTCACATCAATACTTTGATGCAACCCTTTTAAAGAATTACTACATGTGAGATTTCACGCTAATTCAAACTGAATTTGAATTAAAGGATTGCGATTTTATCTAAATTAACTTTAAATTGTTCTTTACTTCTATATATTTTCAGACAAATTACTCAATACCCTAGTATCATATGATTCAAAGCTTTCAAATTCTAATTTTTCATCTCTATATTTAATCATTAAATCCCGTACTATATATTTTGCTTTTTCCAGAGGTACAGACTTTGCTAAAACTCTGGCTTCTTTTGCTTCTAATGTAGCTTTTCCACCTAAAAAGATATGAACACCATAGCAACTATTTCCATCTTCATCTTTTGCTTTACAACCTTCAAATCCAATATCTGCAACTCCATGTATTCCACACCCTTTTACACATCCACTCCAATACATTCGTACCTTACCATTTTTTATAGGTACCTCTTTTTGTAAATAATTTGCCATCTCTATCGCATCTGGTTTATTTGGAATAACTCCAAATGCACAAGTTGCAGTTCCAGCACATGCAATTTGATGATTAAAGTAAGTATTGTTATATTGTTTATACTCTTGAAATAAATTACTATTTTGAATCAATGATATATTTGTCTCTTCTGTGATTAGATATAAGCTTTGTTCAACGGAAAATCTAATTTGTGAATTTGTACCACGAGCAAGAAGTCCAACACTTGTTAAATCAGTTCCACTAAATATTCCAGATGGTACTGAAAAATGAATTGCGGTTGATTTTTCATCAAGTTTAAATACTCCTGTCTCATCTAGGATATACTCATCATGAGCTAAAATTTCACCACTACTTTGATATGTAAGTCCACTTGTAGTTTTAATAGCTTTTATAAACTCATCCATCCCTACAGCTTCTAGTAAAAAGTGAAGTCTATTTTTATTCCGATTATCCCTAAACCCATATTGTTTAAATAGTTCCACAACAGCTTTAAAAGTCACTATAACTTCATCTATAGCTACAAATAGTCCTGAGTCCTTAGCCTGTACGCCAACTTTACCACCAAGATATAGATTAAATCCAAGTGCATTATCTTTTTTTGCAACTACAAAACAACAATCATGTCCATAAATATTACAATCATTTACACTAGTTCCTAAAATTGCTGTGTTAAATTTTCTAGGTAATGTTGCAATCCATTCCTCTTTTTTAAAAAATATTGCTTGCAACTCATCGATGATTGGCTTACATTTAATAATATCTTTTGTTCCCAAGCCATCAAATGAACTAGTCACAATATTTCTAAAGTTATCAACACCTGTTTGAAAAGTACTGATATCAACACCATCTAGCTCTTTTAAAATAGTTGCTAAATTTTCTAACTCTAAAAATCTAAATTCCAATTGTTGTCTAGTAGTGATATCAATGTAGTCTTCACCATAAATTTTAGAAAGTTCGCCTAGTTTTATAGCTTGTTCAGGTGTGATTTGACCTGCAGGTATACGAATACGAAGCATAAACTTCCCGTCTTTCTTTTTAAAAAGCCCGAAACATTTTAGGAAATAACTAGCATCTTCATCACTTAGATTGTCTAATCCACCTGCACAAATTTCCTCTAATCTTTCATAAACACTTAATGGAGTTTTTAACCCCTTTATCTTTTCTATCTTATTTTGTTTTTTATTTCTAAGCTGATATGCTTCTTCTAATACTTTCATATTACTTCCTTATTAAAAATTGAATTAAATTTTACTACATCACCGAATATCACAATAGCAGGTCGTTCTACATTCTGTGAATCAACTACAAGATTTTTTAAAGTTGTCGTCACAACTTTTTGATTTGCTCTACTTGCATTTGAAACTATCGCACAAAGTTTCTCTTGTGGTATACCTAATATTAATGATTCTTCTACTATCTTTTTTGCACGACTAAGTCCCATTAAAACTACTACTGTGTGATTTTCTTTTTTTAGAAGTTCTACCCAATCAAGGTTTACACTATTTCCCTTTAAGTGTGCAGAAACTACTGTAAATCCTGCTGCATAACCTCTCGCTGTTATAGGAATTCCAGCAGTTGAACAGCCACTTATACTTGAACTAATCCCTGGTATTACCTCTGTTGGTATTTGTTCATTTATCAAGTCTTGCAACTCTTCAGCACCACGACCAAATACAAAAGGATCACCACTTTTAAGTCGTGCTACAGTTAAACCTTTTTTTGCGTATTTAATAATAAGTGCATTTATCTCCTCTTGTGTTTTTGAGTGAAAATCTTTTTTCTTTCCCACAAATACTTTTTTTGTAGATTTTGGCACTATACTCATAATTTCATCACTTATAAGATAATCATACAAAACCACATCAACACTTTTGATAATATTATAAGCTTTGATTGTCAAAAGTTCCACATCTCCTAAACCACATCCCACAAGATACACTTGCGTTTTTAAAAGTTCAAGTTCTTTTTGTGTTTGGGTAACATCTATAATCCCCTCATCTCTTTGTTTTTGTTTTTGTGCAAGATATTTTTTTATATCTTTAGGGATAAGTTTTGCACACTCATCTCTAAAAAACATTGAAGCAGTTGGAGATGCACCATTGCTTGAAACTGCTATTTGTAAAGGTTGATTTGCTGTTAATGCCATAAAATAAAAATCACAAAGCTCTGGTACATCAACTACATTGAGTAAAATATTGTGAGTTTTTTTATAGTTTACAAGTTTTTTAGCTACTTTTGGATTTCCTGTTGCATCTATAATAATATAGAAATTTTTTATATCTTTGAGTGTAAACTTTTTTTTGATCTGTTTTCGTTTTATTTTTTGTATCTCTTGATTAAGCTCTTGAGATATTATTATAAAATCAATATTATTTTCACTTAATACTTGTGCTTTTTGTAAAGCTACATTTCCACCACCAATAAGTAATATCTTTTGGTTTTTTAGTAAAATCGGCAAAGTGGCGTTTGTTTTCATATTCAATCTCACTTTTAATTTAGTTTTTCTATTTTTATTGCACTATGGTTGTAATCTGGTTCAAAAGACTCTTTGTCCAATAAATTATTTGTAAGATAATTAACCTCTCTATTACTTATTGGTATAAATATCATCTTCTGTTTAATAGTATCAGTTATCAAAGCTTTTGTTTCTAATGACCCTCTTCTTGACTTTACAATTATGGTATCACCATCTTTGATATTTAATTCTTCAGCATCAAAAGAATTAATCTCACAAAAATTTAGTTCTTTAAATTTTAACAATGTAGTAGGTAGATTTGTTTTTGTACCAGTATGCCACTGATCTCTTGTCCTACCTGTTAGTAGAATAAATGGATATTCTAAATTTGTTTTTTCACTCAATAATTTATTTTCTACAAAAAATAGGTTTCCTTTTTTATCAGGTGTTAAAAATGTATCAATATTTTTACCCCAGATAAAAGGTTCTTTTGAAAGATTTTCATAAGATGCTTCATGAATATTCATATAAGAATTTAGTTTACTCATTGCTTGAAACTCTTCAAATATCTCTTGTGGATTTGCATAATTAAAATGTTTTTTATAGCCAAGTTTCTGGGCAATAAGTTGAAATATCTCCCAATCAGGCTTACAATCTATAGATATGCGTGTAAGTTTCTCTTGTTTTGTAATAGTTCTATCAAGATTTGTTTGAGTTCCCTCTTTTTCTCCCCAAGGCGCTGCTGGAAGTCTTATATGAGAATAAGGTGCTGTTTCGCTGTTTTCATAAGCATTTATCTCCACGACAAATGGAATCTTTTTTAATAACTCCTCAGTCTCTTTTCTATTTGGTAAATGGTATACAGGATCTGTATGACATATAATTAAAACATCTAAATTTGCATCAAGCATTTTTGTAGCAGGAAGACCTGATTTATTATCAATTTTATCTGTATTCCAAAATGCAGATACTTTTTTTATAGATTCCTCATCAAATCCAAGATGAACTGCAAGCATAGTGGATAAGCCACCAACTTCTCTACCACCCATTGCATTTGGCTGTCCCGTTAAAGATAAAGGTCCATTACCTCTCTTAAATATTTTTCCCGTTAAGAGATGAGTATTTATAAGAGCTAAATTTTTATCAACTCCTTGAACAGATTGATTAAGTCCCATTGTCCAAGCAGTAATAATATTTTCACTTTCTTTATATAAAGCCCAAAAATCTTCAAACTGTTCTATAGTTAATCCAGTTCTTTTAAGCATTTTAGTAACAGCTACTCTTTTAAATTTATTTTTTAGTAATTCAAAATTATTTATATTATTCTTTACATATTCTTTATTATATAAATCTTCATCTATTAATCTTTTAGATACAAGATTAAATAAATCTATATCACTTCCTGGTTTAATAGGTAAGTAAATATCAGCAATTTTTGCTGTATCTGTAAATCTAGGATCAATAACAACAACTTTTAAGCCCTGTTTTTTTGCTTTTTTAATTTGATTATGAAATACCACATGTGCTTCAGCAGTATTTGCTCCTGCTAGGATAAGAAGATTTGCATGGATAATATCATCCATTCTTAATGGTACAAAATCAGCACCTAGAGATTTTTTATATGCGACAACAGCACTTGCCATACATGTTCTACTATTAGTATCTACATTATTAGTACCTATAAAACCTTTTCCTAATTTATTCGCTATATAGTAATCTTCCGTTAGTAATTGACCTGAAAGGTAAAATCCTATTTTATCTTTTGATGTTGATTTTATTTTATTTGCTATTAAAGATACAGATTCTTCCCAAGTTGCTACTATCAAACTATCATTAATATTTTCTCTTATATGAGGTCGTAAAAGTCGTGTAGGAGTTTGTATACTTATAAGTTCTGAGACACCTTTGCTACAAACTTTTCCTTCATTTGTAGGATATGTTATATCTCCTATTAAAGTTTTTTCATCATATTCTAATCCACATCCAACACCACAATAACCACAAACAGAACGAATCATATTTTTCTCCAAATTAAATTTACAAAAGCAGTATAACAAATTTTTTATGTAATTTTAAGAATAGATTGTATATTAAATATACAATTATATGAATTATTTCTATTTATTTTCTTGTATACTTCTTCTATCAAAACATTTATAATGTAAATTTAAGGAGAAAAGATGTTTAAAAATGTTCTTAAAATAGGACTTGGGGTATCAGTTGTAGCTTCCACTTTAATGGCAGCTCCTGAAAAAACAAAGTTAAAAATAGGGTTTATTGCACTAACAGACTGTGCCCCATTAGTAATTGCAAAAGAGAAAGGTTTCTTTAAAGCAGAAGGTTTAGATGTACATGTTGCAAAAGAGGGTGGCGGATGGCCAGGTATTCAGCAAAAAGTGATAAGTGGAGAATATGATTTTTCTCACGCATTAGCTGGTATGCCAATTGCTGCAACTTTAGGTATTAATGGAAATGCTAACTTACAAGCATTATTATCTTTAGACTTTAATGGAAATGCAATTACTTATGGAAATAACATTATTAGTAAGATGGAGAAATATGGTTTAGATAAAACTCAAAGACCAGTAAGTGCAGAGAGTCTAAAAAAATATATTGATGCTAAACATGCTAAAGAAGGATTAAAATACCAACCATTATCATTTGGTATGGTACACCCCGTTTCTACTCATAACTATGAGTTAAGATATTGGATGGCTGGTTCTGGAATTAAACCAGATGAAGATTGTACAATTAAACCATTTCCACCACCTACAATGCCATCAAACTTAATTGCTGGAAATATTGAAGGATACTGTGTTGGAGAACCTTGGAACTCAAGAATTGTTTTAAAAGGTAAAGGAAGCGCACTTGTAACAAACTACGATATTTGGAATAACAACCCAGAAAAAGTACTTCAAGCAAGAGCTGATTTTGTAAAAAAATACCCTGAAACAACTAAAGCTGTTATGAGAGCTGTAATAAAAGCTCAAATGTGGTTAGATGCTTCTTGGGAAAATAGAGAAGAAGCTATTAAATTTTTAGCAATGAAAAACTATGTTAAAGCACCAAAGTCAGTTTTAAGAAAATCTATGTCTGGAACTTTTTTATATAACAAAGGTGTAGACTCTGAAAATCCTATGTTTAATACATTTGCTAACTACTATGCGTCATATCCATTTTACTCTCACGGTATGTGGTTTGTGACACAAATGTATAGATGGGGACAAATTGATAAACCTGTTGATATGAAAAAACTTATAGAATCAGTTTATAGACCTGATTTATTTGAAGAGGTTGCAAAAAGTGTTGGATACACACTTCCACCATCAGCTTGGAAAAAAGATGGAGTTGATGAGTACAATAAATTTATTGATGGAAAAGTATGGGACCCAAATAAAGCTGTTGATTATATTTTTGATTTTGAGGTAACTAATTCAAAAGTTTCAAAAGAGGAGTTAATGAAAGCTAATAAATGGTCTGTTGAAACTAAACAACCAAAATATGTATGTCCATATGGGCCAGCTGGATGTGCTAATCCAAAATTTGTTATCAAAAACTAAAGGGGATTAGCCTCTCTAGTTTTATATGTGTTTAAAATCATTAGATATATATAAAACTAGAATTCACATAAAGGAAAAAAATGAATAAAGAAACATTAAAAAAAATATTTTTGCCACTAATTGTATTAATTGTGATAATACAAATATGGTCAGGTATAGCAAATATCGTTGAGGACTTTCCAACGCCATCAACCACATATACTGCAGCATTTGGTGGAATAAATGCAGATGGAGATGAAGTAATAGGAGTATTATCTGATCCCTTTTATATAGAGAACCAAGATGATATGGGTATCTTTTGGCAAATTTTAGAGTCATTAAAAAGAGTATTTGGTGGTTTTGCACTTGCTATTATTGTAGGAGTTCCTGTTGGATTAATGATAGGTATGTCTAAAAACTTTCAATATGCACTTGATCCATATATACAAATATTTAAACCAGTGTCACCACTTGCTTGGTTACCACTGTTATTATTTATTTTTCAAGATATTACCCTTACAGCTATATCTACAATTTTTATAACATCTATTTGGCCAATTATTATTAATACATCTCTTGGTGTTAAAAGTGTAAGTGAAGATTATATGAATGTTGCAAAGGTGCTAAGGTTTACACCTATGGAAAAAGTTATAAAAATTATATTACCAGTTGCTATTCCATACATATTTACAGGAATGAGACTAAGTCTTGGTATTGCATGGCTTGTAATTGTAGCTGCTGAGATGCTAACAGGTGGTATTGGTATTGGATTCTGGATATGGGATGAGTATAACAATCTTGCATATGCAAATATTATCATTGGTATTATCATAGTTGGTTTAGTTGGTTTTATGTTAGATGTTATTATGGGTAAAATTGCAGATTATTTTGATTATAGAAAAAAAGGTAGAGTATAATGAGTAAAGTATTTTTAAAATTAGAAGCTATTGAAAAAAGATTTCCAATTTCTGGTAAAGATGACTATATAGCTGTAACAGATGTTGATTTAGATATAAAAAAAGATGAAATCATATCTATCATTGGTCATAGTGGATGTGGTAAATCTACACTATTAAATATGATATCTGGACTGGATATACAAACTGAAGGTAATATTTTTTTAGAAAATAAAGAGATAAAAGGTCCTGGACCAGAAAGAGCTGTAGTTTTTCAAAATCACTCACTTCTCCCTTGGCTTACAGTATACCAAAATATTGAATTAGCGGTAAAAAAGGTTATGCCAGAACTCACAAAAGATGAACTTGATCAAAGAGTTATAAAATTTGTAAATATGGTTAATCTAGACCATGCAACAGATAAGCTTCCAAATGAAATAAGTGGAGGGATGAAACAAAGAGTTGGTATTGCACGAGCACTCTCAATCAAACCAAAAGTATTGCTTATGGATGAACCATTTGGAGCACTAGATAGTTTAACTCGAGCAAATCTTCAAGAACATCTTATGAGAATACAACAAAAAGTAAAAAATACAGTTATAATTATTACTCATGATGTTGATGAAGCGGTACTATTAAGCGATAGAGTCATCATGATGACAAATGGTCCAGAAGCTACAATAGGTGAGATTTTAGAAGTAAATTTAGAACGACCTCGGAATAGAGTTGAACTTCAAACTGACCCTGAGTATATTAGATGTAGAGAAGCTATTTTGAGCTTTCTATATGAAAAATTTGCCAAAGACGACGATTAAGATATTATAAAACTACCATCAAACTTAAATTGATGGTTAGTTTTTAATCTATAAAACTTTAAAAGCTTCTTCTAAATCTAAAGTTCCCTCATAAAATGCTTTTCCAACTATAACTCCAGCAATATTTCCATTTGCTTTACAGTTAATAATATCATCGATATCCTTTACACCACCAGACGCTATAGTATCAACTCTACTAGCTTTTGCAATAGATTCTGTAAACTCAACATTTACTCCACAAAGCATCCCATCTTTAGATATATCTGTACAGATAATCGCTTCAACCCCTGCATTTGCAAACTCTTGTGCTAAGTCTGTAGCTTTCATAGTTGATACTTCAGCCCAACCCTCAACTGCAACCATGCCATTCATAGCATCAATACCAACAGCAATTGGATACTTTGCAGCCATATCTTTTACGAATTGTGGATTTTTTACAGCGATACTTCCAAGTATAAGTCTATCAACACCAAGTTCTACATACATCTTAATAGTCTCTTCATCACGAATTCCACCACCAAGTTCAATTTTTAAGTTACAGTTTTCTCGTATCTTTGTAATCTGTTCTAAATTTGCTGGTTCTCCTGCAAACGCACCATTTAAATCAACTATGTGAAGCCACTTGCTTCCAAGCTCTTCAAATCGCTTAGCAACCTGCCAAGGCTCATCACTATAAATCTTTGCACTCTCCATAAGACCTTTGCTAAGTCTTACTGCTTTTCCATCTTTTAAATCTATTGCTGGTAATATATCCATTTTCTCTTTTCCTCTTAAATTATAATTTCATAAAGTTTTTTAATATCTGTATCCCATTGTCATGTGATTTTTCTGGATGTGGTTGAAATCCATAGATATTGTCTTTTTGTACAGCACTTACAAAATCATATCCATAGTGTGTTGTACCTATTGTATACTTATCATCACAAACAGCGTGAAAAGAGTGTACAAAATAGAGATATGGATTTTCTAATCCATCAAAAAGTTTGTTTGGTTTATTGAATATTTTATTCCAACCCACATGTGGTACTTTGTGGTCATCCATATCCATTCTTGATTTATCAAACGGTACAACTTTCCCAGGAATTAGTCCTAAACCTTGTGTATCACCAAACTCTTCACTACTTTCAAATAATAATTGCATACCTAAACAGATACCAATAATTGGTTTTCCACTAGATGCAAACTCTTTTACTGCATCGTACATCCCTGTAGATTTTAAATGTTCCATAGCATCTCCAAAAGCACCAACACCTGGAAGTATTATTCTATTAAAATCTTTTAATTTAGTTGGGTCTTTTACTATTGTAGCATCTGCATCTATTAGCTTACAAGCATTATAAACACTTGCTAAATTTCCCATATTATAATCAACTATTGCAACCAATATATCAACCTTCTATTTTATTGTTGGGATTATACTATAAAAAAACATCGTATTTGGTTAAATAAAATTCTCTTTTTTATGCATAATTAACATTAATACTTTCTTACAAATAGATTAAATTTAACTTAACTGTATAAGTTCAGAAACATATGGCACTCAACAGAGGAGAACTAAAGAGTGAAATATGCAAACAGATTATCTATTCAATGGAATAAAAGGATATGCAACATTTAAGAAATTTAGCTATCTTTTAG
>JAIOSF010000016.1 GCA_021107755.1 Arcobacteraceae bacterium | reverse complement strand
GACTTTAAAATATGAGTTTTATTGGATTATTTTGTAATTTACTAGGTGTTTTTTTAGTAATATTTTAGATAGAAATTATTAGAATTTTTTAGGGTATTTTTCTTAACTTAACGGCATTGGGGGACAGTATACTCATTATTTAATTAATTAGTATACTTTCCCCAAATTTTAAACGTTAGACAGCAATTATTAATATTAATTTGCATTCATTGATAAAATTATGATACAATACACTTATACATCACTACATAAAGGAGTATTTATGCATAGATTAAATTTAACAATAGATGAAACACTATATGAACAAGCTAGAGCAGTGAGTTTTATAGAAAAAAAATCAATTTCACAAATGATTAGAGAAAGCCTTAGTGAATATATTACAAAGAATTCAAAAACTAAACAACAAGCTGATTTAATATTAGAAGCAGATGATGAAAAAGAAATTTTATCAATATTAGCAAATGAAGAATTTACTTCAAGCAGTGATTTTAAAAGTAAATTTAAATTGTGAAAATATCATATTCTAAAACTTTTGAAAAGAAATTTTCCAAATATGATAGAAAACTTCAAGAAAAAATATTTAATGCCATCCAAAATTTGCCAGATGGAGATGTTAAAAGATTAACAGGTAACGATATACCTCCAATTTATAGAATTAGAATATCAAAATATAGAATACTATTTCATATGGATGAAGAAGAGATACAAATATTAAAAGTTGATAGTAGAGGCGATATTTACAAATAATGTAAATTGTCATATTTGTAGTCACAAATTGTGACCGCAAAATTTACTATGACCAGAACAACACTCTATGTGTTTACAGAACATGATACATCGATACAATAAAAAGTTTCATCTGAAACTAAAGTGTAATTAAAATTAGCTATAATATCTTATGTTAAATAGAACAAAACTTATAAATGATACCATATATAAACATATTGAGTGTAGTGAATTCGAGAGCCTTTTACTTCAAACAAAGATAGTCAACAGACTTTTTTTTGTAACACAAAATGCCCTAGCCTATTTTGCTTATCCATCAATCAATACTAAAAGATATATCCATAGTTTAGGAACTATGCATATGAGTGGTCATATGTTTAAGAATGCTATATTAAATACAAAAGAAAATGTAAAATATGACTTTTTAAAAAAACTCAAAAAATCTATAAAATTAATAATAAAAGAAAACAAACTAGATTTAACTATAAAAGATATTGATAATTTAAGTGATAAAACACTATATGAGTTTATGATTCCTTTAAAATCAAATGGTTTCAAGGATATCTATTTAGTAACATTACAGGCTCTAAGAATCGTTGGACTACTTCACGATGTGGGACATTTTCCATTTTCACATCAAGTGGAATATGCTATGGAAAAGCTTTATGATATTTTACAAGAGAGTACAACACATAACAAAAAAGAGAAAGAGTTTTTAAACTTTTATGAGAGTGTAACAAAGAACTCAACTTTGGTCTTACATGAAGCTATAGGGGAAAAACTAGTAAAATTACTTTTTGAACATGAGATGCAACAATTTGTCACAAATGAGAAAGACAAAAACTACACACAACTTATTTATCTCATTGTTAAAAATATTCTCAATGAAAAAGATGACGGTATCTTTGATTATGGTGTTTTACATAAATTTATAGATGGTACAGTTGATGCTGATAGACTTGATTATATAAACAGAGATATGTTAGCAAGTGGATATATTGGTGGTAGTATAGATTTTATACGGATTGCAAAAAGAGCAATCCTTGTTGAGCATAAAAAACAATTTAAAATCTCTTTTTTTGATAGTGAGCTTATAGATATCGAACATATGATAGAGATGCGATTTAACCTTTATAAAAAGATTATTTATAACCATAAAATATCGGTCATAGACTCATTGCTAGAAAATGTAATACTCTATCTCGCCAAAAAATATCTTAAATCAACACAAGAAGAGGATACTCAAGTTAACTCTATCTCTATGTTGTGGAAATTTTTAGATGAAGAAAATAGTGAAAAAAGACTCGATATCATAAGTCAACTAGATGAAAACTGGATTATAACTTTATTTAAAAAAGAGTATTTTAGTTTAAAATATAAAGAGAATTACAACTTCAAAGATAAAAAATATCTCTCCTCTTTTGAGGAGATACTCTTTGGGAAAAAGTTTTATAATAGTGCTTGGAGAAATCTTAATGATTTGTATAGTTTACTTGAATTTACCGATATACAAAGATACAAGTTTAGAGAAAGTTTTGGTTATGTAAGTAAAAACAATTATAAAAAACTCCAAGTAAGCCTTGAAAGATTATGTAAGAAGTATGAAGAGATTGACAATGACACTTTTTACACTTATAGAATCGTATCTTTAAATATTGGTATAGATAAAGAGTTTTGCCTTTTTGATGGAGATGAACTTGTCAAAATAGATCAAGTTTCTACTTTACGAAAAAGACTTAAAAAATCGATTTTAAATACCGTTCCTTTTTATATTTTTTCCAATAAACACCTGCTGAATGAAAATATGAAAAAAGAGATAAAAAATATACTGTATGAAGTTTTTTTATAATATAATTGCATATTCGTTTTTCTTATAGTTAATAAAACTTTAAGCTTAAATTATGTATATTAGTAATATATTATTACTAAAGGATATAAAATGGAAACAAAAGTACTGAAAAGTCAAGAGTTCCCAAAGATAAAAAAACTCAAAAAAGAGTATAATATTTTTAGAGCTGTTGATACAAAAGTAAAGAAAAATCTTGATATCGTTGAATTTATAAACGAAGATAGGATTTTTAGAGGTGTAGGTAAATCTACAAAGAAAGCATTTAAAAGTGCTGCTAAAGAAGTAGAAAGACACTACGACTTAAAGTCTAAACTCTCAGCATAGAAAAAAATATTTTTCTATGCTCTAAAAAATAACTTTTTTAATAATTCAACTCCTTCCCCTTATACAAACACTATACTGCATCATAAATGTAATCAATTTGTAACAATATAACTATATTATTTCGATTCAAACTAAAGGTTATATTATGAAATCTGACATACATTATAATGATATTTTATCAATGGTAACACATGATTTAAAATCACCAATGACAGCTATCATGGGTGAACTAGATATGTTAAGTTTGGACAATCTTTCGAAAAAAGAGAAAGAAGTATCTATTAAGTCTGCAAGAAAGGCATCCAAAAATATACTCCGACTTATAGAGTCTATTTTGGTAATGGCAAAAATAGAAGCTGGAAAAGAGAATATAGAATTACAAACTGTAGATGATCTTCAGGGAGTTTTTCAAGATATTGTATCAACTTTTAAATATGAGATAAAATCAAAGCAGATCAACTTTATTATAAAAATTGAAAAAAACCTCCCTACAGTTTCTTGGGATATTGATAAGCTACAGTATCATTGTTTTAATAATATCATCTCAAATGCTCTAAAGTTTACACCAGAAAAAGGAACCATACAATTTAGTGTAATGACTCAAGATAAAAACTCTATTGCAATCTCTATTAAAGATGATGGTATAGGGATATGCAAAGAAAAAAGACATACCATCTTTGAAAAATTCGATACACATGAAAATCAAAAAGTTTTTAAAGGAAATGGGCTTGGACTTTACAATGCCTATAATTTTATCAAACAACACAATGGAACTATAAAAGTTGTTGATGGACTTCATAATAAAGGTATCGGTTTTCGCATAACTGTACCCATAAACCCAAACAAAAATAAAGGAAACTAATGTTTATATTTAAAAGTGTAGAAACAAAATTAAAATCAATATCTATTATCACAATTTTGGGATTTTCAATATTAGTATATTTAATTATATTTTACTCTCAAACTCAAGAAGAGTATTCACAGATTAAAAGCAAATCCAATTTACTACAAAATGAGATTAGAAGCTTAGAGTATATTTCAAAAGAGAAAGCAACAAATAAATTTTTTGAAAAATATATAACTATTATTCAAAATTTAAAAAATTTAAAAAACTCAATGGAGAACTTAAACCTTAATACTACATCTTTAGATAAATTAGAAAAACAACTCATAATTTCAAAAACCTCTTATCAAACTGTATTTGATACGCAACAAAAAATTGATAAACACTTAGAACTTATGCATAAATCAAAAGATATGATAAAAGAGATATTTCAAAAAGTATATGATTATAAACTTATTCAATATATGATGCAACTTGAACTTTATGAGAAAACATTTTTTCTTACTCATACTATTGATTTAAAGGAGTTTGGAAAAACACATTTCAAAATGAGAAGGTCTGTAAGGGGAAGTGAAAACTTTACAGAAAACAAACCTATGCAAAAAAAGATCAATGGGGAACTTCTTCAATATAAAGATATGCTTGAAATTGTTGTTAATGGACAAAAAAGCATTGATATACTCCAACAACAATTAAATAAGAATTTTGCTATTACATTACAAATATTAAAAACCAATACTTTAGTTATTAATGAAGAGATAGAACAAAGTAGCAATAATTTACTCTATTTAATTTTAACCGTATCCATTATTATAGGGCTTATTGAGTTTATTATAGCTACTGTTGTTTCAAAAGATATAGTAAAAAATCTAAGCTTAGTTCATCATGGACTAAATGACTTCTTTGATGTAATTACCTATAAAAAAGATATTGCAAATGAGATTATTATTAATACTAAAGATGAGTTTTATACAATAGCAAATGATATAAATAAAAATATACATAGCAGTGTAGAACTTATCAATCATAATAAAGAGGTACTTGAAGAAGCAAACGATATTTTGCAAAAAGTATCTAATGGTTTTTATGGATATAAAATACCACACCACAATAATGTTTCTCCAGATGTAAAAGATTTAATTATTAATATAAATAAAATGCTTGATGAAACAAAAAACAAGTTTACGATTCTTAATAGTGCTCTAGAAGCATATGGTAGATATAACTTTGAACATACGATTCCAAAGAAAAATGAAGTTGGTCTTTATGGAGATTTTGGTTCACTTGTTGCTAGTACAAAACTTATTGGAAATAATGTATCAGAATTTTTAGCAATGATATTAAATACAGGTGATAAACTCAACAACGATACAACCGTTCTTAATAATAGTGCAAATGAACTTTCAAATGCTTCTAATTTACAAGCAGCATCTTTAGAGGAAACATCAGCTTCACTAGAAGAGGTTACAAAAAATATTTTAGATAATACTAATAATGCTAAAAAAATGGCTCAATATGCTCAAGAGCTTACACTCTCTTCACAAAAAGGGAAAGAGTTAGCATCAAAAACTTTATACTCAATGGATGAGATTAATGATCAAGTAACAGCAATTAATGAAGCTATAAATATTATTGATCAAATAGCATTTCAAACAAACATTTTAAGTTTAAATGCAGCAGTGGAAGCAGCAACTGCTGGGGAAGCTGGTAAAGGATTTGCAGTTGTAGCACAAGAGGTTAGAAACTTGGCTTCAAGAAGTGCCGATGCAGCAAATGAGATAAAAGCATTAGTTCAAAATGCCATTACAAAAACAAATGAGGGAAAATCTATATCAACACAGATGAGTGATGGGTATGAAGAACTCAATGAAAAAGTAAAATCAACAACACAAATTATTCAAGATGTTTCGGTTGCAAGTACAAGACAACATGAGAGTATTAAACAGATTAATGATTCTATTGCTGATTTAGATAAAAATACTCAAGTCAATGCACAAAACTCTCAATATATAGCACAGCTTGCCAACTCCATCTCTAATCTCTCAGAAGATTTAATCAATGCTTCATCAAAAGCTACTTTTAAAGATGAAGTTAGACAACAAGTATGTGATATAGATTTAGTTTATAAAACAGCTGAACTAAAAAATCAACATATTTTATTAAAATCAAAAAACTTTGAAAAACTAGGAACTTATGAACAATGGGATATTGTAACAGATCAAGATTGCAATATGGGTAAATGGTTAGAGGAACAAGAAAAACTTGATAAAAAATTCACTAAAACTGAACAATGGATTCAATTAAAGAAAATACATAGCGATGTACATAATTCTATTCAACATTATATAAATAGTAATGCAAAGCGTGTTTCAAATAAAGAGTTAAGAGAGATTGCAGCAACAATTGAAAGTAATACTTTAATGATATTTGATAAATTTAATGAGATTAAGATATTAAATTGTAATATGGAATAAAATTGAAACTAAATTGTAATAATGTTATAGTACAATTCCAAAAATGTATTATAAGGATTTTGAATGAGTTATTTTAAAAAAGTAAAAAAAGGTGATAAAGTATTTGGTTTAGTATTTGGGCTAGGAACTGTTACAACAGTTTTTGATGATGGACACTATTCATTAATGGTAACATTTGAAAATGACCATGAAGTACCATATACAGAAGATGGGATTCCTGGTTGGGGAAAATTTAAAGAGCAAACACTTTTTTATAAAGATGATATAGATTTAACAGAATTTGACTTTACTCCAATTGAAAAGGTTTTAAGTCCTAAAAAAATAATTAAATATAGAGAGAAGAAAAAACTAGAGGTGAGACTACCATCTGGTATTTGGCAAAAAGCAGATAAGAAAGTAAAAAAATATATTGAAGAGTTGCTTGAAGAACAAAAGTATCATCTTTTTAGAAAAAGAGATTAAATTTAGTGTATAATAAGAACAATCTTTTTAATAAAATGGAGTCAAATGTATAAAGGTATGCGAAAACTAAAAGAATTTTTTTATAGTAAGTTTTATATTGAATTAATAGTTGCGTCAGCTTTATTTATAGTTGCTGTAGTTACAGATAGTGTTGTATTAATTATTATATATCTCTTATATTTTATCATTATGTTAGAAATTGTAAGAGCTGTTATGAGTTTTATGAGAGAGAAAAGAGTTAAAATAAGAATTCTTATTGACGCTTTTATTATTCTTACATTAAGAGAATTTATTGTTAATGTAATTAAAATTAATAAAGAGGATATTACAAGCTTTGAGATGCTACTAACAAATAGTACAAATTTTCATATTTTAATCTTTAGTGGTGTTTTATTATTCCTTTTCGTATTAAGATGGTTAGCGATTTTAACATCACCAGATAAATATATAGACAACCCTGAAAACTTAGAAAAAAACTCTCCCACTTCTTCAATGTAATCAATATGTAACTAAAATATTCTAAAATAGCTTTAATAAAATGTTAAAGGATTATTTTGGAATCATTTCAACCCAAAAATAAAAGGACAATGTTAAAAGAGAGAATCATTGAATACTTTCTTATATCAGCTGCTATTATATCAATACTTACTACCTTTGGTATATTATTTTCTATTCTTTTTGAAGCAATAGAATTTTTTAACCTAAAAAGTTTTACATACTTTATCACAGGTTCTCATTGGTCTCCAGGAACTGACCATAGTGAGTTTGGTGCTGCAGCAATTTTCTCAGGAACATTTATCATTACAGCTATTGCAATAGCAGTTGCACTTCCTATTGGTGTCTTTAGTGCAATTTATATGAGTGAATACGCAACTGATAATGTCAGAACAACTGTGAAACCTTTGTTAGAAATTCTTGCAGGAATACCAACTGTTGTTTACGGATTTTTTGCTGCAATTACTGTAGCACCTGCTATCGTTCAGCTAGCTGATTTTTTTGGACTTGAAGCATCTTTTAACAGTGCTTTAGCAGCTGGAGTTGTTATGGGAATTATGATTATCCCTGTAATCTCGAGTTTAAGTGATGATGTTATCAATGCAGTACCAGATAGTCTAAGAAAAGGAAGCCTTGCGTTAGGGATGACAAAATCAGAAACAATAAAAGATATAGTACTGCCATCAGCATTACCAGGTATCATCTCAGCAACTCTTTTAGCTATCTCAAAAGCTTTGGGTGAAACAATGATTGTTGTTATGGCTGCGGGTATGAATGCAAATAAGTTTTCTATTAATCCGTTAGAAGATATGACAACAGTTACGGTACAAATTGTTACAGCACTAACAGGAGATTTTGAGTTTAACTCACCTGATACTCTTAGTGCTTTTGCTCTTGGACTTATACTATTTGTAGTAACTTTAGTATTAAATATTGTTTCAGTAATGATGATAAAGAAATTTAAAGAAAAATATAAAATGAGTAACTTATAATGAAAAAAACAAATAACAATAATGTATTTTACGACCCATCGTTAGCTAAAAGACATAGAAAAGCAAAGGTATTTAAAGGATTAGCTTTAAGTGCCCTAGTTATATCACTACTATTTTTAGCAATTTTTTTATCAGATATGGTAATAAAAGGGAAAAGTGCTTTTTTACAAACATATATTCAAGTTGAAGTAACTTATAATGAATCAACTGTAAAAAGCTATAGAAAAGCTATTGAGAGAAAATATCTTAACCTAGTAAGTCGTTCTGATATTAGAGATATTCCTCTTAAAATGAAACATGACCCCTCTCTTATGGGAACAAAAAAGCTTCAATGGATATTAGCTGATGATCAAGTTGATATGTATATGAAAGAAAAATACTATAAATTAAAAAGTAAAGATTTAAAAGCTTTAAAAAACTTAATTGAAAATAATAGAGTTGAGATGAGATTTAATACACTCTTTTTTACACAAGGTGATAGTAAAATAGCTGAAAACTCAGGACTTGCTTCTGCAATTATTGGTTCTATTTTTACACTTCTTGTAACTATGGCTGTAGCATTTCCTATAGGTGTTGCAACTGCCGTTTATCTTGAAGAATTTGCAAATCCTGATAGTAAATGGTCAAGTCTTATTGAGATAAATATTAATAATCTTGCTGCAATACCTTCAATTCTTTTTGGTCTTTTAGGTTTATCTATATTTATAAATATGTTTGGTCTTCCTCGAAGTTCACCACTTGTTGGTGGTCTTACACTTGCTTTGATGACACTACCTATTATTATTGTAAGTTCAAGAGCAGCTCTTAGAAGTGTACCTGCAAGTATTAGACAAGCTGGTTATGGTTTAGGATTAACAAAAATTCAAGTAGTAAGAGACCATGTTTTACCACTTGCTTTCCCTGGTGTTATGACAGGAAGCATTATAGGACTTGCTCAAGCTATGGGGGAAACAGCACCTTTAATCATCGTGGGTATGATTGCATTTATTCCTGATAGTCCAAGTTCTATTATGGATGCAGCAACTGTTATGCCAGCACAAATATTTACATGGGCTGGTATGCCAGAAAAAGCATATATTGAAAGAACAGCTGCTGGTATTTTAGTATTACTATCAATACTTATTTCACTTAATGCACTCGCTGTTTATCTTAGAAAAAAATTCGAGGTAAAATGGCAGTAAAAAGAGGGATTAAAGAACAATCCCTCTTATCATATAATATAACATAGCAGATAATACAGCAGCTGCTGGTACTGTTATAATCCAAGCGGCAATTATCTTTTTCACTGCATCTCTTTTTACATATTGTATTTTTTCAGCAACTTTAAGATGTTTTTTTGCTTCTTTTAATTTATCTTCTTCAATATCAATCATTTTGTATAAAACAACTATTCTTTCATAATCATCTTTTTTCTTATCTTTTTTAGCCTCTAACGCTTTTAATTCACTGCTTAATGCTTTTAAAAATTTCTTTTCATCATCAACTAGCTCTTTTTCTTTTGCTACAATATCTAGTTTTTCTGCTTGTGTAAGATACTCTCTTAAAAATCCAACACCAAAGATTCCACCAATAGCTATATGCGTTGATGATACAGGAAGTCCTAATTGAGAAGCAATAATAACAGTAATTGCAGCCGCCATAGCAACACTAAATGCACGCACCTGATCTAGTTCTGTAATCTCACTACCAACTGTTCGTATAAGCTTTGGACCATATAAAGCAAGTCCTAAAGCAATTCCTATAGCACCTACTGCCATAACCCAAAGAGGTATCCCTGCTTTTGTAGAAATCCCACCACTCATAACAGCATCATTAATAGCTGCTAATGGACCAATAGCATTTGCAACATCATTAGCACCATGTGCAAAACTTAAGAGTGCTGCTGCAAAAATAAGAGGTACGGTAAAAAGTCTATTTACTCCAATTCTTGTGTTTTTTATCATTGAAGACTTTTTGTTTACTGATGATTTGACAATCATATAGACAAAAATTGCAACAATTAAACCTAATATAGCTGCCACTAAAAATGTTGGTTTTTTAGTATCTGGCAAAAATGTTAAGATATTCACTATACTAGGCCAAATATGTTTCAAACCTTTTAGTGTAAGGTAGGTTACAAATGCCCAAGACATAATTGCTACATAGATTGGAACCCAAGTAACTGAGGCAGCTATTTTATCCTCTTTGTATATCATAGTTTTTTTAATTGCAAAAAGAAAAATAGCTGCAATAATTCCCCCTAAAATTGGAGAAATTACCCAAGAAATAGCAATCTTCCCCATAGTACCCCAAGCAACAATACCAAAACCAGCAGCAGCAATACCTGCTCCCATAACTCCACCTACAATAGAATGAGTTGTAGAAACAGGAGCTTTAAAATATGTTGCAAAATTCAACCAAAGTGCTGCTGAAAGTAATGCTGCCATCATAGCCCAAATAAAGGATTCTGTATGGTTCCCAAAAGCTGAGATATCAATAATACCTTTTTTAATTGTATTAACAACTTCTCCACCAGCAATTAAAGCACCAGCTGCTTCAAAAATAGCTGCAATTACAATAGCACCACCCATTGTTAAAGCTTTTGAACCTACTGCTGGTCCTACATTGTTTGCAACATCATTTGCACCTATATTCATAGCCATATATGCACCAAAAAGTGCAGCAATTGCTAAAAATAGATTATTTGGAATAGCACCTGTACTTAAAAAACTATAACTCAATACAGCAACCATGAAAAATAAAGCAAAACCCAACCTAATAAAGTCAAAACTACTGCTCTTCATCGCCTCTTTTTCCATCTTTTTTACTGTTTGTATTTCCATATTTTTTTACCATCTCTTTTTTTGTAACTTTATTGTAACTAATTTATTGTATAGATTGTACCCTCCATACTCTTAAATACTCCCTTTAATAAAAAGTATAAAATATGTTATTTTTACTTATAATATTACTAATATCTATAATAATTTTCTTCTAAATTTTCAAATTTATTATTAATATAACCGTTTACTTTTGTTTGTAACCATATTGTAATTTAAAATTTGTACAATTCAACACAAAATTTAATAAAGTAGTATAAATGGGAAAAAATAAAACAAAAATTGATGTAAAAGATTTAAACCTTTGGTATGGTGAAAAACATGCTCTGCATAATCTCAACATAGATATATATGAAAACCAAATTACTGCTCTCATAGGACCATCTGGTTGTGGTAAATCAACATTCTTACGATGTTTAAACAGAATGAATGACTTGGTTAGTTCAGCTAGGGTTGAGGGTAAAGTAGTTATTGATGAAAAAAATATTTATGATAAAGATGTTGATGAAGTAAGTGTAAGAAAAAGAGTTGGTATGGTATTTCAACAACCAAACCCTTTTCCTAAATCTATTTATGAAAATGTTGCTTATGCACCTTTAAAACATGGTCTTGTTAAAAAAGGGAAAGAGTGTGATGAGCTTGTTGAAAAATCATTAAAAAGTGCTGGTATTTGGGAAGAGGTAAAAGATATCTTAAGAGAACCAGGAACTGGTCTTAGTGGTGGTCAACAACAAAGACTTTGTATAGCTAGAACTATTGCTGTACAACCAGATATTATCCTTATGGATGAACCAACTAGCGCCCTAGATCCAATAAGTACAGAAAAGATTGAAGCACTTATGTTAGAACTTAAGAAAGATTATACAATAGTAACAGTTACTCACAATATGCAACAAGCAGCAAGGGTAGCAGATATGACAGCTTTCTTTCATCTTGGAGATTTAATAGAGTACGATGAAACAGAAAAAATATTTATAAATCCAAAAGAGAAAAAAACAGAAGATTATATTACCGGAAGATTTGGTTAAAAGGAAAAATATGTTAGTAAATTATAAAGAAAAACTTGATGAAACTAAGAGAAGCATTAAAGAGATAGGAAATAATCTTATAGAATCAAATAATATAATCATAGATGCATTAAAGGACTGTAAACTTGATAAGTTTAATGAAGCTAAATTAGCAATTAAAAATACTAGTAACAAAACAAATGAGATAGATAATGATATTATTACTACATTGGCACTGCACTCTCCAGAAGCAAAAGATTTAAGAACAATGGTATCATATCTTAAAATTACAAATGAACTTGTAAGGGCTTGTTCTAATACAAGAAGCTTTATAAAAGGTTTTCAAGAGGTTTGTCAAAAAGTAGATATTAAAACTGTAAATGAATATGCAATACCTATGCAAAAAGCAACTGTAGAAGCATTAGTACATACAGTAAAAATGATAGACATTGATTGTGTAGATGAGATACAAGAGTGTTTTAATAAAGTATTAATAGCTGAAAATAAAACGGATGATTTATATGAGATGATTGAAAATACTCTCATAAAGCAAGCAAATAAAGCTGATAATTTTTCAAGATACCACCAAATGTTATCTTCTTTAAGAAAAAGTGAAAAAGTAGCAGATAGAGCTATAAGTATAGCTAGCTTACTATTATTTGCAAATAATGGTGGCGAGATACATCAAGTATAATATTATCTTGCTATAATTATGTAAAGAAAAAAAAGGTTATTTATGCAAGGTAGCACTATTTTAGTTGTTGAAGATGAGCAAGACATCTTAGATCTTATTGAGTATACTCTTACAAAAGAGGGTTATGATGTTATATCTTGTCTCAATACAAAACTTGTTGAGCAACTTTTAAATGAAGAAGATGTTAGTCTTATTATTATGGATAGAAACCTCCCAAATATTGAGGGGAGTGTTTTTATTAAAAGTATTAGAGAAAAAGGGTATAACCATCCAGTAATTTATCTTACGGCAAAAGATAAAGAGGAAGATATCCTTGAGGGCTTTAGTAGAGGTGCTGATGATTATATTACAAAACCTTTTAATCTTGATGTTTTAAAAGCTAGAGTAAATGCTGTTATAAAAAGATCTACAAAAAATGTAGAGATAGAAAAAATTAGAGATATTGTTTATAAAGCGAGTCAAAAGAAGTTTTATATTACAGATCAAGAGATAAACCTTACACATTTGGAGCATGATCTTTTACTAGAGTTTTTCAAAAATCAAGATGTATTACTAAGTCGTGAAGTATTACTCCAAAATGTGTGGGAAGATTTTACAGATGTAAAGTCAAAAACTGTCAATGTAGCAATCAAACGATTAAAAGAGAAGATAGACCCAACAGGGGAAAAAGAATATATAAAATCAGTTCGTGGAGAGGGATATATCTTTGCTTAGACTCCATGATATCTTCTTACGAAAATTTATACTTCTTTTTGGAACAATATTTTTAATCCTAGGTGTTGTTGTATATATATGGATAAAGAATATCTATATAGAACAAACAAAAATAGATCTTCTTCACAATATAAACATCCTCTCTCAAGGAATCAAGGATTTTAATAATTTAGATGAGATAGTATCTCAAATAAAAAATTCAATTGGCTTAAGAGTTACTATTATCAATAAAGATGGTGTAGTAATAGCTGAAAGTGATGAAGATAAAATATCTATGGAAAATCACTCTGATAGATTTGAAGTGATTCATTCAAAATATCAAGAATATGGTTCAATTGTTCGAAAATCTGATACTCTCAATAAAATGTTACTCTATGTTTCAAAAAAATTTACACTTCAAGATGAAGAGTATTATATAAGAATGGCAAGAGATATAGAACAAATTAACGAAGAGTTTTTTTACCTTTCATTAAAAATTGGAATTTTATTTCTTTTTTTTATTGCAATTGCATTTTGGGTTGCTCGACATATTAGTAAAAAAGTTGAACTTGAAACTACTGAAATTTTAACTTTTTTAACTAATCTAACTAAACATAATAAAAATATAACTATAGAGTCTACCTATTCTTATGAGTTTCATAAGATCACACAACTATTAAGTGAAGTCTCAAAAACTTTACTAAAAAAAGAGAAACAAAAATCAAAATACACAGCAAAACTAAAGCTCTCAAATAGACAAAAAGATGATATTATATCTGCAATTTCTCATGAATTTAAAAATCCAATTGCTGTAATTAGTGGCTATACACAAACTCTTCTTGATGATGAAGATATCAATCCTGTAATACGAGAAAAATTTCTTAAAAAAATCTCATCAAATTCTGATAAGCTAACAACAATGATTGATAGATTACGATTAACTCTCAAGCTAGAAGATGGAAAGCAAACAAAAAATTTTACAAAGGTAGATTTGGTAAAAATTACAAAGATTATAATAGATGATTTAAAAATATCATATCCACATAGGGAAATTTATCTTGAAGCTGATGACATTAAAATTGAAGCTGATGAAACTATGCTACGAATAGCTATTGAAAACTTAGTAGAAAATGGTTTAAAATATTCCCAAGATGATGTTTATATAAATATTACAAATAAAGAGATTAGTGTTAGAGACAATGGTATTGGAATTAAAGAAAAAGATTTAGAAAGAATTACAAATAAATTTTATAGAGTTTCAAACAATACATGGAATAACTCTTTAGGAGTGGGACTTTCTTTGGTTTCTAATATAATTAAATTTCATAAATTTAAATTAGAAATTAAAAGTATTGAGAATGAGGGTTCAACTTTTACTATAAAACTACACTAACTTGTTAATATATTATTAACCTAAAACTTATACAATTAGATTATCTTAAAGAATATGGGGGAAAAGATTATGTTTAACAGATTATCAAAAAAATTTAATGTGGTTATGATAGCAGTTTTATTTGTTATTGGTGCGGTTAGTTTAAATGGTGCAGTTTTAAAAATAGATAAAAGCCACTCTGAAGTTGGTTTTTCTATAAAACACCTTATGATTACAAATGTAAATGGTGACTTTTCAGACTATGATGCAGATATTATATACGATGTAGAAAGTAAAAAATTTGAAAAATTCAATGCTTCAGTTATGACAGCAAGTATTGATACTGGCATTGAAAAAAGAGACAACCATTTACGAAGTGTTGATTTTTTTGAGGTAGAAAAATACCCAAAAATGACTTTTACTATGAGTTCCTATACTACTGATGGAACGGAAGGTGTCCTTAGTGGAGATTTAACAATCCACGGTGTTACAAAAAAAGTAACTTTTGAAGTTGAAAACAATGGAATGATAAAAGATCCATGGGGAAATACAAGAACTGCTTTTACACTTGAAACAAAAATCAATAGAAAAGATTTTGGTCTTAATTGGAACAAAGCTTTAGAGGCAGGTGGTGTACTTGTTGGTGATAAAGTAAAAATTACAATAGAAATTGAGGCTATAGTACAATAATCTAAAATAACAAAAGGGATATAAATATTTATACTATTTTAGTATCCCTTTCTTCTAAAACTACATCAATTTACTAAAGTAGTGCTATAATTGTCTTATGCGGACATATAATGAGACAAGCTTATTAAGAAATATGAGTATAGTACCCATTGTGGTATTTATATCTTTTTCTATTATTATGATTTCAATTATTATAAATTATCATAAACAACAATTAAATCGTGAAGCTATACATATTAAAGATGACTATATAAATATTCATAAAAATATAATTAAGCAAGAAGTTTTAAAAATACACAATATCATCAAATTTGAATATAATGAAAACAGAACCGTGTATAAACTGCCCGAAGAAAAAATAAAACACTATATTTTAGAACTTATTGGTTCAATAGAATATGATAAAAATGGATATATTTTTATTGTAGATTATGATGGAAACTTTCTTATTAATATTAAGCAGAGTTTATTATCAGAAAATCAAATAAATCTTAAAGATAAAGATGGTACACCAGTTACAAAAAAAATTATTACTACTGCGAAAAAAGGGGAAGGATATATCTCCTATATAGGTATTTCAGGAACTCATGATTTAGAAACACAAAAAATATCTTATATTAAAAGTTTCCCTCATTGGAATTGGGCTATTGGGTATGGTTTTCATCCTAGTGATATCCAAAAATCTATTGATACGAAAGTTGATAATTTAGACAAAGAGCAACATGTGTATTTACTAGAAATGATTATGATAACAGTCTCAATTACAGTTATTTTAACTATTATCCTTATGATATTATCAAAAAATATTGAAAATATTTTTAAAAACTATAAAATAAAAATAAAAATAACTGAAGAGAAAAATAAACAAAAAAATGAGATTATATACCATCAATCTAAGATGACTGTCATTGGAGAATTACTTAGTCTTATATCACACCAATGGAGACAACCACTCTCTCAAATAAATTCTATTACATTAAATATGTATTTAAAACAAAAAAACGGTTCTTTAAATGAAGATAACTTAAAAAAAGATATTATTAGTATAGAAAATACAACACAATATTTATCTCAAACCATAGATGACTTTAGCAATTTTTTTGTACCTGAAACAGAAGCTAAAGTTTTTTTAGTAAATGACTCTATCAAACACTGTATAAATATTATAAATCCATCCATTAGTCATATAAATTTAGAACTCATTTTCAATAGTACACATTATGTAAATGGATACATTACTCTCTTCCAACAAATAGTATTATCTTTAGTTTCTAATAGTATCGATATTTTTAACAAAAAAAATATCTGTAATCCACATATTATTATTAACACTTACGATAAGGATAAATTTACTTTTGTAGAAATATCCGATAATGGAGGTGGCATAGCACAAGGAAATCTTTCTAAAATATTTGATTTATATTTTTCGACAAAAACACATAAGAAAGGAAGTGGTTTAGGTCTTTATATCGTAAAAAAAATTATCACACAACATTTTCATGGAGATATTTTTGCAACAAACTTCCAAGATGGTGTAAAATTCACAATAAGGATTAAAAGTAATGATACAAAATAATTTTTCTATTTTATATGTAGAGGATGATGCAACTTTACGAAGTATATATGTAGAATTATTGCAATTATATTTTAAAAATGTTTATGAAGCTAGTGATGGAAAAGAGGCTATTGAAAAATATTCTCTATATCAACCTAGCGTTGTAATATTAGATATAAATATTCCGAAGATAAATGGTTTGAAAGTTGCTAAAATTATACGAGATAAAAGTCCAGCTGTTATTCTAATCATGTTAACTGCTTATTCTGACACTCAAAAACTTCTAGAGGCAATGGAGTTAAAACTAACCAAATATCTTATAAAACCTATAAAAACTTTTGAATTAGAAGATATACTTGCAGATGTAGTTTTAAAGTTAAATGAAAAGAAAATAAATGACAATACCCTATCTCTTAATTGTAATTATTATTGGGATAAAGAAAAAAAACAGCTCTATTGCAAAACTAATCAACAAATTAAACTTACAAAAAAAGAATATCTACTTATAGAACTTTTCTGTAAAAATAAACAAAAAATATTTTCAAATGAAGATATTTTGAACTATATCTGGGAAGATGACACCTATAATCCAAATAAATTACGAATAATCTTTTCAAAACTCAAAGCAAAACTTTCTTGTAATCTTTTTGATTCTATTTATAATGTAGGTTATAAACTAAAAGGAAATTTTTAAGAAATTATCTTTTCTTATAATGATATTAGTAAAATATATTAGAAGGAGAAGGTGAATGTTTAAAAATTTATCAACAAGGACTAAGCTGTTAAGTTTTCCAGTACTTATAATTTTAGTTATGCTAATTTTAGGGTCAGTGTTTTCTTATTATAATAGCTTAGTAAATTCAAGAGTTGCTGCGGCTTCGCAGACTGATGTTTTTATACAACAAGTATTAAAAGGGAGAATTTCTGTTTACCAATTTTTAAGAGTACCAAGTACTCAAAAAGCAGATAAAGTAAGAGAAGATTTTAAAATGCTTGATACACAAGTATCTACTTTAAAACCTCATTTAAGTTTAAAAGAAAATAGAGATATTTGTGATGAAATTTTATCACTTTCACAAAGCTATATTAAGTCTTTTGATGATTTTTCTCAACCAAGAATAGAAGATTTTAATAATGGGATAATAAAAGAATCGCAGGAACTACTCAAGGTACTAAATCCTATGGTAAAAACAGGATTAACTTTAGAAAAAAAATTAGTATATATTAATAAAAGTGCTATAGAATTAAAAAATGATGCACAAAATGAATTAACTAATGTATTACTTATTATATCAGTTATTATTGTAATCATATTTATCATCATATCTATTATTATATCTTCAATAATTGTAAATTCAATCAAAGAATTTAATTTTGGATTAAACTCTTTTTTCTCTTACTTAAATAGAGAAACAAAAGATACAGACCTATTAAACGACTCTTCAAAAGATGAATTTGGACAAATGGCAAAAGTAGTTAATGAGAATATTATCAAAACGAAAAAAGGTGTTGAGGAAGATAGACAAGTAATCAGTGATACAATTGAAGTATTAAATGAATTTGAACAAGGTGATTTATGTAAAAGGGTAAATACTCAAAGTAGTAATCCAGCTCTTCAAGAATTAACAAGATTATTAAATCAAATGGCTACAAATATTGAACTTAACATTGATAATGTATTAAGCGTTTTAGAACAATACTCAAATAGTAACTATATGAATAGAGTAAAAACAGATGGAATAAAAGAACATCTTCTTAAACTAGCAACTGGTGTAAATACATTAGGTGATGCTATTACAACTATGCTTATAGAAAACAAATCAAACGGACTAACCCTAGATAACAGTTCTAATATACTCCTTAAAAATGTAGATATCTTAAACCAAAACTCAAATGAAGCAGCAGCAGCCTTAGAAGAAACAGCAGCAGCTTTAG
>JAIOSF010000033.1 GCA_021107755.1 Arcobacteraceae bacterium | reverse complement strand
TGCTTCTATCCCTTTATTATAAATTACATTTATATTTCCGAATTTCTCTATACTATCACAGTATATCTTCTGTACTTTTGGGTCTACTTGTGTTGTTGAGTTATTATCTAAGTATACTTCCATTGTTAGCCACCTAATTATTTATTTTTGTAAGTGTAACTTAAATAAGATAAAAATAGTCTTATTTGAAAAACTTAATTTATTTTTTTCTATTTTTTATCTCTCTCTCAACCTCGCGTTTTTCAAAACCGTTATACTCTGGGTCAATAATATTTTTTCTCACCTTAATATCATCTTTCCCTTGAAACTCTTTTACTGTAGCATCATCAACAATTTTTTGTGCAATTGTACTTGCTTGTTGTGAAACATAATTTGTCTCATCTGCAATTTTCGCATTTTCTTGTACCGATTGATCTATATGGGAAATTGTATTATTAATTTGTGAGATTTTTTCCTGTTGTATCGCTGTATCTTTTGATACTTGATCAATTAAGGTTGTAGTAGAACTTATATTTGCATTAAGTGTTTCATACCCTTTAATCATATCATTTGCTATAGAGCTTCCCACACTTGATTGTTCGGTTGCTACTTCTACTAGCTTTTTAATCTCATTCGCAGCATCTGCACTTCTTGAAGCCAAGTTTCTAACCTCTTGTGCAACTACTGCAAAACCTTTTCCAGCTTCCCCTGCTGTTGCTGCTTCTACTGCTGCATTTAAACTTAAAATATTTGTTTGAAATGCTATTTGATCAATAATTGTAATAGCTTCTGTTATAGCAACTACTTTCTCATTGATATTAGTTATTGACTCAACAGTTTTATTTGCAAGCTCTTGTCCCTCTTTTGAAGAGACTCTTACTTTGTTTGCTAAAGTTTCCATCTCTTGAGAATTTTTTGAAATATTTGTTAAGTTTTTTGTTACTTCATTAAGTGATTCAGAAGCTTCATTTAAAGAGCTTGCCTCCTCTTGAGAAGCTTTTGCTAATTTACTAATATTAGTTGACAAAACAGATGATGTTTGTTGTAATGCTTTCCCATTTTTAAGATTTTGTCCACTTAATTTTGTAAGGGTATCTCCTAAATAATCTACTTGATCAAAAAGTTCTTTAATTTGTGCAATTGTTTTTCCATTTGAATCAATTCTATGAGAGTAGTGATCTTTTGAATAATGTTCAAGAGAAGTTAAAACTCTTGAAATATTATAATTTAAAGAGGATATTAAACTATTTACTATATTAGTTAAATTATTAATCTCAGGATTGTTTGCTTTTGTATCAATTTTAACATTTAAATTTCCTAAAGAAACCTCTTGACATACACTTGAAGCCTCCTGAATAGCTTGAGCATCTTTATTTAAACCTTTAATAGTTTTCTCTATATTCTCATTTATAGATATAACCATTTGCCCTATCTCATCTTCACTATGTACCTTAAATGGTTCAATAGTTTTTCTCTCATTTGCTAAAAATGAAAAAAATTCTTTTAACTCTTCTTGTAACTCTTTTAATGGTGCCGTTGCTCTTTTTGCTACAAACCATACTACTATCAAGGTCAATAAAATAACAAGTACAGATAAACTCACAATAGAGATAATAGTGTTATTAATTGCATCATCTGAACTATCTAAAGAAAAAGTCAAATCTATAACTCCAACTACATCACCCTCTTTTTGATTTACATGACACATTAAACATTCATTTGATGCTATCATCGGTCTTAATACTCTTAAAAAGTGAGAATCATCTTTGTACTCTTCTAATACTTGTTCTTTTTTAGTATTAAAAGATTTTAATACAACTGAATCAGTCGTAAACTTAGATTCAGGAGAATACATCTCTATTGTCTCTTTACTTTTTGCAACAGTTAAATTTGTTAAACCTTTAATACTTTTTCTACTATCCTCTTCTGCTTTTTGAATAATCACAGGGTCTCCTGTATTCATAGCATTTCTTAAAGTTAAAAATAATGAATCAGTTAACATCTCAAGAGATTCTTTTGCACTTTCTTTAGATAAAGCATGCATACTAGTTGTTGTAATGTAGTTTGTGATTATATTACCTATTGTTAAAATAACAATAATAGGTAAAATTATTTTTGTCGAAACACGAATTTTTTTAAGCATGGATAACCTCTAAAAAGTATAATTATAGGCAAATTATACAGTAATAAGACTTTAAAGAGACTTTTTACAAAGCAGTTATAAATTAAGATATGCTATAATATTTTATAAAATAATTTTAGGATAGATATGACAATTACTAAATATGATGCAAGTGGTAATACTTTTGTAATCTTTCATACAAATGAAAAGAAAGACTATAGCCAGTTAGCAATTGAGCTGTGTAAAACAGAAAGCACTGATGGATTAATAGTTGTTGTTCCACATTTAGTATACGATTTTGAGTGGTTATTTTATAACAATGATGGAAGTACTGCTTCTATGTGTGGAAATGGTACAAGAGCTGTTGCACACTATGCATATACAAATCAACTTTGTGGTACATATTTAAAATTTTTAACAGGGGCTGGTGAAATTACTTGTGTAGTAGATGGTGATATTGTAAAAACAACTATGCCAAAACCAAAATTTATCAAAGATGATTTTGAGGAAGAGAATTTTACTTGGTATCTTTTAGATACAGGTGTTCCTCATCTAGTTACTATTGTGGATAATTTAGAACTATTTGACTTAGAACTTTGTGCAACTATGAGAAATAGACATAATGCTAATGTGAATTTTGCTAAAGTACAAGATAGAACTCTTCTGGTGCGAACCTATGAGAGAGGTGTAGAAAATGAGACACTTGCTTGTGGTACAGGTATGACAGCAGCTTTTTTAGTGGCTAATAGATTAAACCTCGTACCTAATAGTATCGATGTATATCCAAAAAGTGGTGAACTTTTAACATTATCTAAAGACTCAGATAACTTATACTTTCAAGGTAAAGTTACTAAAGAATATACCAAAAGTGTCTAAAATGTTTAAGATTTTTTCTTTTTTCTGTATATTATCTGTGGCTTTCTTATTGAGTGGCTGTACACAAGAGGATGTTAAGATTGTAAAAAAAAGCTATTTTAAAACAAAACTAGGAACTTTTGAAGACCAAAAACTTATCACAAAATTACCTGAGATTAAAAAACCTATAATAGTAAAGAAAAAAAGAAAAAAAGAAAATCCAACTGTACAACAAAAAAAACAACGATTTAAAAATATATTAGTACCTATAATAACTGAAGTATACAACACTTTACAAAATCAATACAACAATGTAAAAAGAGATATGGAACAAGGGAAAAATCAAGAATTTATAGAAAAACTCAAAATAGAATATAAAGCAAAAAACAATCAAGAGCTTCTTCAAGCATTAAAACCACACCCTGTTAGTATTGCTCTTGCACAAGCTGCTATTGAAAGTGCCTGGCTTACTTCTAGATTTACAATAAAAGCAAACAATATTTTTGGAGTATGGTCATTTAATAGTGAAGAACCTAGAATTGAAGCAAATGCAACAAGAGGTGAAAAAAAGATATACCTCAAAAAATACAAAACTTATAAAGCAGCGGTAACAGATTATTATAAAAATCTTGCAAAAAACTGGGCTTATGATAAATTTAGAGAACAAAGAACCATTACAGATGACCCCTATCATCTAGTTCAATTTCTACAATCTTATTCAGAAAAAAAAGAGCGATACACGAAACTATTAAAAAAAATGATAGAATACAACAAATTCCACAAACATGATATAAAGTAAGTTTATGAAAATACTTGTTTGTGCCCTTGAAACCTCATCAAATATACACCTTAAGGCCTTAAAAAAAGAGCTAAATGATACTGTAGAGTTTATTGGAATATTTGATAAAAAGCTTGGAAATCCAAACTATGATATAAGTGATATGGCAGTTATGGGATTTATTGATGCTTTAAAAAAACTTCCATTTTTTTTAAAACTAAACAATGAGATGGTAGAGTTAGCTAGCCAAGCAGACAAAGTTTTACTTATGGATTCTTCAGGATTCAATCTTCCTCTTGCAAAAAAAATTAAGAAAAAGTATCCTCAAAAAGAGATAATATATTATATTCTGCCACAAGCTTGGGCTTGGAAGAAAAAAAGAATTCCGAAAATAGAACAATACTGTGATATTCTATGCTCAATCCTCCCATTTGAAAAAAATTACTACAATAAAAAAGAGATGATTCACTATGTGGGACACCCACTTTTAGATGAGATTAGCTATTTTAAAAATAAGATTTCAAACACTAATAAAGTTGCTTTCATGCCAGGAAGCAGAAAGGGAGAGATAACAAAGCTTATGCCTCTATACAAAGAGATAATTACGCAAATAGATGAAGAACCTATTTTAATAATACCCCCTCATTTTAATGATGAATATATAAAAGAAGTTTATGGAGATATCAGTGATTTTACCATATCAAAAGAGACTCATAAAACTCTTCAAGAGGTTGATTTTGCATTTATTTGTAGTGGAACAGCTACCCTGGAAGCAGCTCTTATAGGAACCCCTTTTGTTTTAAACTATATTGCTAAAAAATTAGATTATTTTATAGGAAATAACTTAGTAAAAATCAACTTTATTGGACTTGCAAATATCTTCTTTGAAAAAATGGGCAAAGAGCCAATCCATAAAGAATATGTTCAAGAAAATGTAACAGTTGAAAACCTATTAAATGAATATAAAAATCTCAACAGAGAAAAGTTTTTAGAAAATTCTAAAATTTTAAGAGAGTATTTAAAACATGGAAGTAGTAAAAATGTTGCAGATATTCTTTGTAAAACTACAAATCAATAGTAACCCTTTTACTCTTTTTCTCTTATCCTCAAAAAACTCGCAAATTTAGGTTTACCATTTTTTGTAAAGTTATAAAATTTGAAAGTAACCTTTCCACCTATTTGAGGAGGTTTTAGTCGTTGTTTATCACTAAATCCTCCTCCAAGATTAAACACTACACCATTGTGTAATTTGATTTTCAAACTTTTTAAAGTTCTACCATCTTTTCTATAGTTATGTCCAATAACTATACCCTCCATATCTTGGGCTTTTTTTACTTTTAATATATGGGGACTTCTTCCTGTATGATAGTTTAAAGTTGGGTCTTTTACTATAACCCCTTCACCTTTTAAAGATACAACTTTTTCTAAAAAAAGAGTAAGTTGTTCTTCATCTTTACAAACTTTTTGTTCTATAATTTTTACATATCTATTTGGATGTTTACGAAACCATTTTTTTACTTTATCAAGTCGTGTAAGAAAATCACCTTGAGCATTAGGTGCTTCAAAGATATTGTAAGTAATATTCGTCCAATAAGATGATGGTTTCGTATCTAGAATAGTAGCTTGTATATTTTCAAAATCACCTCTAAAACTGTAAAGCTCTCCATCAAGAGCAAAGGGTGGGAAATTTTTTGTAAAATCTATAGGAGTGTTGATACGATTACCATTTTTGGTATAAAGCTCTTTCCCATCCCAATAACCTCTTATACCATCAAGTTTTTCACTCATAACCCAACCACTTATATCTTGTTGATCATATATTTGTGGTTTTTGTACATCAAAAGAAAAAAGTGAAGATATAAAAACTAAAAAAATACATATCTGTTTTTTAAACATCAGTTAGCTTTATATACCCTCAGCTATCATAGCATCCGCTACTCTTTTAAATCCTGCTATGTTTGCTCCATCTATATAATTACCCTCAACTCCATAATCTCTTGCAGTTAAATGAACTCTTTTACAAATACTTCTCATAGTTTGTTCTAGTGTTTTATCTACTTTTTCGTAAGACCATTTTGTCATAGAAGCATTTTGTGCCATCTCAAACTCACTTACTGCAACTCCACCTGCATTTGCAGCTTTTGCTGGGGCAAATAAGATGTCATTTTTCTTAAATACCTCAATCGCATCAGGAGTCGATGGCATATTTGCACCCTCACTTACTGAGATACATCCATTTTCAACTAAAGTATTAGCATCAAGTTCAGTAAGTTCATTTTGTGTTGCACAAGGAAATGCACAGTCACAAGGTATTTGCCAAACTTCATGACCACCTGTTGGATAATCTTCAACCTTAGTATAAATAGCATCTGAATGATTAACACAATACTCTTCTAAAGAAGCTCTTCTTTGTAGTTTTATCTCTTTTAATGTTTCAAGATCAATCCCTCTTGAATCATAAATAGTACCTCTACTATCACTACAAGTAACTGGTTTAGCTCCTAGTTTATAAAGCTTTTCTATAGTATGAATTGCAACATTTCCTGCACCACTTACTACACAGATTCTACCTTCAAAACCATCTTTACCTGCAAACTTTAACATCTCATCTGTAAAATATACACATCCATACCCTGTTGCTTCTGGTCGCATCAAACTTCCACCAAACATAAATGGCTTTCCAGTTAATACCCCTTCATAAGATGAAGTGATTTTTTTATACTCACCAAAAAGATATCCAATCTCCCTTGCACCTACTCCAATATCTCCAGCTGGTACATCAATTCTAGGACCTATATGTTTATGAAGTTCTGTCATAAATGCACTACAAAACTTCATCACTTCAAAATCAGATTTTCCTTTTGGATCAAAGTCACTTCCACCTTTAGCTCCACCTATTGGAAGACCTGTAAGTGAGTTTTTAAATATTTGTTCAAAACCTAAAAATTTTAAGATACCGCTATTTACACTAGGATGAAATCTCAAACCACCTTTATATGGTCCTAAAGCATTATTAAACTGTACTCTATATCCTGTATTTACTTGAATATTTTGATTATCATCCATCCAAACTACTTTAAACTTAAATTCTCTATCTGGAGTTGTTAATCTATCTAATATAGAATGTCTTTTATATATTGGATCACTTTCTAAAACTGGTTGTAAACTCTCTAGTACCTCTTCAACCGCTTGAAAAAATGTATTGTCTGTTTGACAACTGACTTTTCTTATTTTTTCTATAGTCTCATCTGAAATATTCATACAATTACCTTTTATTATTTTACTATACTTCATAAACTAAAACTATAAAATGAAGTATTTTATATACAATAATATCTTAAATAGATTTATATATACATTATGATACAATCCCGATAATAAGTTCATAAACATTATAAATTTATTTTAACCTAAACCTAAGAGGAAACTTTCTACTTATATGCCCTTAACAAATTTAAACCAAGAACAACACTCCTCTGCTACTTGTAATATCGGTCACAATTTAACAATTGCAAGTGCAGGAACTGGAAAAACTTCCACAATAGTTGGAAGAATTGGTCATCTTCTTCATAGTGGCACAAAACCTTCTCAAATACTTCTCTTAACATTCACAAATAAAGCAGCGGCTGAAATGATACATAGAGTTGCTAAGTTTTTCGATGAAAATACTGCCAAAGCTATAATCTCTGGTACTTTTCATAGTGTGAGTTATAAACTTTTAAAACAACATGAAAAAAACATCACATTAAAACAACCAAATGAGTTAAAAACTCTCTTTAAATCTATCTATGAAAAAAGGGTGTTTGTAGATCAAGATGATGTAAAACCTTATGATGGTGGTTATCTCTATGATATGTATAGTTTGTACCTCAATAGTAGCTATGGGGAGGATTTTGAAACATGGATTGGAAACAAAAATGGTGATCAAAAAAAATATACCCTCATTTATCAAGATGTAGTAGATGAATTTAGTCGTTTAAAAAAAGAGTATGGTTATGTAAATTTTGATGACTTACTTTTAGAGATGTTAGAGTTACAAAAAGAAAATGATTTTGATTTTAAAGAGATACTTGTAGATGAATACCAAGATACAAATCCTTTACAAGGGAAAATTTTAGATGGATTTAAACCTCAAAGTTTATTTTGTGTAGGAGATTATGACCAAAGTATTTATGCTTTTAATGGAAGTGATATCAATATCATCTCTTCTTTTGATGAAAGATACCCAAATGCAACTATCTATACACTCAATAAAAACTACCGCTCAACTGCAAATATATTAAATCTAGCAAATCGAGTAATTGAACATAATCCTAGAATTTATGAAAAGTCACTTCAAGTTGTAAGAAACGCCCCTAATCAACATATCCCTCAACTTCTTAAGTTTGATGAACTTTATATCCAATATGAATTTATATCGAAACAGATACTTAAAAGTACCAATGCTAAAGATGATATTGCAATCATTTATAGAAACAACTCAAGTGCAGATGGTATTGAAGCAAACTTACGAGAGATGGGGATAGATTGTAAAAGAAAAGGTGGTCATAGTTTTTTTGATTCACGAGAGATAAAAGTGATACTAGATCTTATGGTTTTAATGGTGAAACAAAATGATATGATGGCATTTATCCATATAGTTGAGTATGGAAAAAATATAGGAAAAGCAATAGCCAAAGATATATTTGAAGCACTTTTACGAATAGGGCATGGAAATATTTTTCATGGACTTTTAAATCCTGATAACACTATTATTAAACCCTATAAAAGTAATAAAACAACCAATGTACAACTTGGACTTTTTGATGATTTTATAGAGATGGGAAGTACTGCAAAATTTAAAGATTTAGGCTGGGAAACAAAGTTTTTAAATAACTCAATTTTGAAACATCCAAAACTCACTTTAGAGGGTGGGATATTTTTATATGACTTCTATACTTTGTTAAAAGAGTTAAAAAGGATACAAAATCCAAATAATATGATAAAACATATCCAAAATCACAAGTTTTTTAAAACTATTCTAGATACAATAACAACTGCTCGTGCAAAACAAAAAGATGGAACGATCAACGAAACTATAAAACAAAGTGCCTCTTTTAAAGCCAATCGAAGAGTAGAAACACTAAAGCAATTATCAGCTAGACACAACAATCTTGGCAATTTTATAAATGCTATGATATTAGGTGGTGGAGAGATGAGTGAGGGTGGTGGTGTTAACCTACTCTCAGTTCATGCTAGTAAAGGTTTAGAATTTAATGAGGTTTATGTGGTTGATTTGATGGATGGGAGATTTCCAAACCGAACTTTGATGAGTAAGGGTGGAAGTTTAGAGGAAGAAAGGCGACTTTTTTATGTTGCGGTAACACGAGCAAAGGATATTTTATATTTAAGTTATGCAACTTACGATAGAATAAAGAAATTAGATTTTATACATAGTCCTTTTTTAGTGGAAGCTGGACTTGTACAATAGATACTAAATGAGGGTTTATAATGTTTGAAAATTTAAGATTAAAAATTATTACATATATATATAAAATATCAAAGCAACCTGTGAAATTAGATAAACTTTTAGATGCAAATATGTTATTTCATGAGGGGATGAAACTTGATGGTACAAAACTTGGTTTTAGACTAAAAGTTGGTCGAGCTTATGTTGTGTTTTTACTTTTATCTCATATGATAATTATACCAATTGCAGCTATTGCACATGAATTGTTTAAAGTGCTTGATTGTCATGCTTCAATTATATTAGCTATATTTTTTACAGCATTACTTTTTGGTCTATTTAATTTTTTTAAAGAGTGGACAAGAGATTGTGTAACAAAGCAAAGAATTAAACAGATGTGGTCTTTACATTTTCCACATTTCCCCTTTGATGAGTTTAGCCAAGAGGTAGCAAATATTTATGACCAAGCTTTAAAAGAGGAAGTAAAGCACGCTGATCTTGAAAGATATATATTAGATAAATTATCTTCGTAAATGTAATGGAATAAAATGGGAAATACTACACAAATAATAAAAGATACTTTTATAGGATTAAAAAAGAAAAATCTTGATGCCATTCCAAAAAATTATGCTCACGAATTTTATATCCAAGCAAAATCACATAACCTTGAACACCTATTTGATTTAACTGAGATTGATGAAGAAAAGATAAAAATATTTATTCACGATCTTACAGATATCTTAGCACCTTCTATTGATCATGATATTAAAGATGAAATTGAAATATTTGTCTCAAAAGTGCTAAAAAAACCAGATAATTTATTTGAAATTGACTTTATAAATGAACTTAAAAATCTCACCACAACAAGGATATCAAAAGATAGAGAAGTGGTTCAAAATAAAAGTCAAGATATTATAAAACTTACCAAACTACTCTCTAAACAATTTCAAAGAATGATTCTTTCAAGTGATAATTCATCAAATACCTTTTTAGATATTAAAGAGGAACTTGAAGAACTTCATATTTCACAATCTTCTTCAAGAGAACTAGGCGGTTTACAAACAAAACTTATAGATACCATTTATAATCTTGAAGAAGCTGTGAAAGAGCATAGATATTCGCTTCTTCAAGAGAAGGAAAATCTTGAGGATATAGAGGAAAAATTTCTTCTCCTACAAGAGGAACTTAAACAAGCCCAAAGTGAAAAAAATATTGACTATTTAACTAATATTTACAACAGAAGAGCTTTTGATATAGAATTAGAAAAAATAGAAAAAAAATTTAATATATTTAATACTAACTATGCAATTGCTCTTTATGATATAGACCATTTTAAAAAAATCAATGATCAATATGGGCATGCTTGTGGAGATAATGTATTGAAAACATTTGCAGCACTATTAAACAAACTTAGTCGTGATATAGATATATTAGCAAGATATGGTGGTGAAGAGTTTATTATTATCCTAAACTATGATAATATAAAAGAGATAACTAAATATGTAAAACGGATTAAGGACCTTATAGAAAACAGAGAATTTAAATACAAAGATCATCTCATAGAGGTAAAATTTAGTGGTGGTATTGCGCTTAGAGAAAGCAATCAATCTCCTTTAGAAACTATCAATAAAGCAGATCAACTTATGTATAAAGCAAAAAGTCAAGGAAGAGATAAAGTTATCCTTGAAGATGGTACAACTATATAATAAAGGAAAAAATAATATATGAATTCGTTTGAAGATTTTACAATAGCACTCCAGTACAGTTATAACTCAATGACTTGGATAACTTGGCTCGCACTGTTTATTTTGGTATATAGAACTATTATCTCATTTAATACAGCTTATAAAGATAATAAAACTTATGCCCAAATGAAAGAGAATCAAGATAAAAAAGCTATCACACAATTTTACTCAGGAATTATCTTGTCTATACTATGTATAGTGATATTTTTCTTGCCATACATCATAAACTATAATAGTTAAAATAAACAGTAAATAAAAAGGACTTCCAAAAATATGGATATAACAAAAGTAGCAAACTTTATACTTTATATGATAGAAAATAAAGTATCATATATTAACGACAAAAAACTCTCTATCTTACTTTTTTTGATAGATTATAAATCATTACAAACTTATGATGTAAAAATATTTGGAGAAGAGTATATAAAAGCACCCAGAGCCCCTGAACCAAAAATTTTATCAGAACTTTTTGATATTATAGCAAATCAAGAAGACCTAGAAGAAGAGGATGAAAGACTGTATCTCATCCAAGAACTACTAGACTTTGTAGATATAGAGATAGTCAATAAACAAAACTTCATCGAACTACAATTTATAAAAGTTGAAGAGGAGTTTGACAAATCAGTCTTCACAAAAAAAGAGTTAAAACTTATAGATAGCATGATAGAAAAATATAAAGATACAACAGTAAGAAACATTGCAAATGCTTGTTTTAATATAGAAAAAGTTAGAGAAACCGCTAAGGGTGAGATTATAATTTAAATATCCATTTTAAATCTTACAATTATTAAAAAGAGGTTTATAACAGCCTATTTTTTTAAAGTTCAAGGCTAGAGTAAAATTTGTGAAAGGAACTTACTGAAGTAAGTGACTGAGCAAATTTTGCGAGAAACACAGAAATTTGAAAAAAGAGGCTGTTATAAACCTCTTTTTCTTTTTTTAGATGTGGTAATTAGGTGCTTCGTTCGTAATTGTTACATCATGCACATGAGACTCTTTAAGTCCCGCACTTGTAATCTCAACAAACTCTGCAGTTGCATGAAATGTAGGGATATCTTTAGATCCTAAATATCCCATAGAACTTCTTAATCCCCCAATAAATTGGTGGATAATTTCTGACATAAATCCTTTATAAGGAACCATACCCTCAATACCTTCAGGAACTAGTTTATCAGCAGCTGTTCCCTCTTGAAAATATCTATCAGTACTCCCTTTTGTCATAGCTCCAATACTTCCCATACCTCTGTATGACTTGAACTTTCTACCATGAGCTAAGATAACTTCACCTGGAGATTCTTCAGTACCAGCTAAGGCACTTCCCATCATAACACAACCAGCACCAACTGCAAGTGCTTTTGCTACATCACCAGAGTATTTAATCCCACCATCAGCAATAATAGGAACACCATATTTTGCACCTGCTGCTGCACACTCATCTATAGCAGATATTTGAGGAACACCTACACCTGCAACGATTCTTGTTGTACAGATTGATCCAGGTCCAATACCTACTTTAACTGCATCAGCTCCTGCTTTAATTAGATCTTCTGTTGCTTCTGCTGTTGCTACATTTCCTGCTATTACATCAACATCAAGCTCATCTTTGATAGCTTTTACTGTATCTAAAATACCTTTTGAGTGACCATGAGCTGAATCAAGTACAAGTACATCACAACCAGCTTCAACTAAAGCTTTTGCTCTGTCCATTTGCCCAACACCAATAGCAGCACCAACAAGTAATCTTCCATGCTCATCTTTAATAGCGTTTGGATACTCTATCACTTTATTGATATCTTTAATTGTAATAAGACCTTTTAGTGTCCCATCTTCATTTACAATTGGAAGTTTTTCTATTTTATTTTGATGCATAACTTCAGCTGCTTCTTCTAAAGTTGTCCCTTTTTTACCAGTAATAAGTGGCATTTTAGTCATAATATCACCACATAGTTGAGAAAAATCTTTGATAAATCTCATATCCCTATTTGTTAAAATTCCTAGTAAAGTATTATTTTTATCTACAACTGGAACTCCTGATATTTTAAACTCATGCATAAGGTTTTCTGCATCCTGAAGTGTTTGCTCTGGATTTACAGAGATTGGATCTATAATCATCCCACTTGTACTTTTTTTCACTTTTCGAACCTGTAAAGCTTGTGTCGCTATATCCATATTTTTATGGATAATACCAATACCACCAAGTCTAGCCATAGCAATAGCAGCTTGATATTCAGTAACAGTATCCATAGCAGCACTTACAAAAGGGATGTTTAAAGAGATGTTTTTTGTTAACTTAGTTTCTAATCTAACCTCTTTTGGTAAAACTTCAGATTTTGCAGGTACTAGTAGTACATCTTCAAATGTTAATGCTCTTTTTCTTATTCTCATTTATATTCCCTTCTATTTAGTATAATTAATATTTTGCTCTAAACTTAAAGCACCGTCAAATAAAGTTTGTTCATCATATGCATTTGCAATCAACTGTAAACCAATCGGCATCCCATCACTATCTTTTGATACAGGAAGTGAGATAGCTGGAAGTCCTGCTAAGTTTACTGAGATTGTATAGATATCACTTAAATACATCTCCAAAGAACTAGCAAATGCACCAAACTTAGGAGCAGTTGTTGGAGCCACTGGATTTAGTATCAAATCTGCATCATTAAAAATTTTGTCAAACTCATCTTTTATTAGGTGTCTTACCTTTTGTGCTTTAACATAGTAAGCATCATAGTAACCTGAACTTAATACAAAAGAACCTAACATAATTCTTTTTTGTACCTCTTCTCCAAACCCTTGAGTTTTAGTATTAAGGTATGTTTCTTTTAAATTTGTAGCCTCTGCTCTATTTCCGTATCGAATACCATCATATCTACTTAAGTTTGCACTAGCTTCTGCTGTTGCAACTATGTAGTAAGATGAGAGGATATTTTTTGTATCCATCATTCTTTTATGTACGATAGAGTGTCCTGCATCTTCTAGTATTTTGATAGATTTATTCATAGCTTCTTTTATCTCATCACTTGCTTCTTCTATAAAGTTATCAATCACAGCAATTGTAAGTTTTTTTGAACTATCAAGATTTGGTGCAACTGGTGTATATTCTACATTTGCACTTGTTGAATCTTTTGGATCATATCCAGAAATTATGTCATATAAAATAGCTGCATCTTCAACATTTTGTGTGATAGGTCCACATTGATCAAGACTTGAACTATAAGCTGCAATTCCATATCGAGAAACTCTTCCATAAGTTGGTTTCATACCAACACAACCACAATATGCAGCTGGCTGACGAATACTTCCACCTGTATCAGTTCCAAGAGCAGCAATAGCAAGTCCAGCTGCAACAGCAGCTGCACTTCCTCCACTACTTCCACCTGGAACTTTTGTGTTATCTACTGGATTTAAAGTTTTCCCATAACAACTAGACTCGGTACTACTTCCCATAGCAAACTCATCCATATTTGCTCGTCCAAAAGCAGATAATCCATTTTTTTCTAAGTTTTCAATAACTGTTGCATTGTAAGGAGCTATGTAGTTTTTTAAAATATTACTACCACAGGTAAGTTCCCAACCTTTTACATTGATATTATCTTTTATAGCGATTGGGATACCACTACCTGAGCTTAAGACTTCTGTATCAGTAAACTGTTCAACATAAGCACCTAATTGTTTATTTTCCTCGATTGACTTTTTCAAATCCTCTTTGAGTGTTATAATCTGTTGCTCATCTAAACTTAAAGCTTCTTTTAAAGTGACCAAACTTGCTCCTAATTGTATCTATAATATTTGCGATTTTATCCAAAATTTACTATGAATCTTATTAAATATAAAATACTCATCATCTTTAAAAAACAAATTAGATACAAATTTATGAATGTAATACTTTCATTAACTTAATCATATAAATTATTTATTTTGTGATTAGGTAAAAATTTAAAAGGAGGAAGAGATGGGACTAGGAGACGAATTTAAAGGTTTACCTATGGCATCCTTAATTGGAGCACCATTAACAGCGGCTTGTGATGCAAATCTTAATTTGGCACAAACAACAGCAGATTTTATTGACAAGGTAGGATTTGCTACAGATGATAAGGGGAATAAAAATGTTAGAACAGCAGCATTTGCATATAATGTTTTAGACTCTGATGGAAAAGAGCAAAAAGTTGACATTGATGTTCCTTTATTGGCAATAGTACAAATTCCAAGTTTAAAAGTAGATCTTGTAGATATCACTTTTGACATGGAGATTAAAACTTCTGATACCTCAAAAGAATCTAGTGATAAACAAGGTTCTTTTTCAGGTACTGGAAAAGTTGGTTATGGACCATTTAGTCTTAGTGTTACAGTGTCTGGTTCAGTATCAGCACATAAAGAGAATACAAGAAGTACAGATAAATCTGCAAAATATCATGTAGAAGTTAAAGCAATGGATCATGGTATGCCAGAAGGATTAGCAAGAGTTCTTGATATTATGAATAGAGCAATTGTTCCAGCTGGTGGTACACCAAGTGCTCCACCAGTAACACCACCTAAGTAAAAGTATTTTAGATATACACACCTTAAAAAGTAAGGTGTGTATTACATAAAGAAATAAAAAGGAATAGAATGGAAAAGTCGTTTGCAATGTCTGATATTAAATTCATAAAAAGAATAACAGTAGGAAATATTGACCCAAATAATCCTATGACAGATGAAACAAAAGATAAACAGGTAAAACAGCTAAATGATTACCTTAATGGTTATCCAAAAGGGAAAATTATAGGAAAAGATATTAGCTTTGGTATATTTCAAGTTGGAGAGCATCAATTCACCATGCAGGCAACAACTTATCATATAGGATTTGAAAGAGAAGTAAAATAAAAGGAAAGTATAATGGCAGTTTTTTTAGATAATGTATTAAAAGCGATACATAATTCAGTTGTAGAAGCACAAAAGATCTCAGAGCAACAGCATATGAGAGCATTAGGAAGGTATTTCTATCTCAACAAAGATAAAGATACTATGGAAAAAGAGGGTATTAGTATTGAAGATTTGGGAATGCCTAAAAATGTGGATATAAAACTCCCTTTTGTTGTAGATAGTAAGGTAAATTACCATGATGTAGAAATTCCATTAATTGCACTTAATCCTCCAAGTTCAATCAAAATAAAAAATATGAAAGTAAGTTTTGAAGCTAAACTCACAGGTGTAGATGAAAGTGAAAAAAAAGAGCAAGGATTCTTTAAATTCTTTAAAACAAAAGATGGAGAAAAAACACTTGAAAAAGAGACTAATGATGCACCCAAAGGACCAATTTTACTAGATTTATCTGGAGATAAAAATAGTGGTGGTATGGCAAAGATAGAAATTGAGTTTATCAATTCTGATGTTCCTGAAACTTTTGCACGAATCAATGATCATATTGTAAAAAGTTTTCCATTTTAAATTAAAAATCATAGGAGAGAAAAATGTTTAATATGACTGAAGCTTTTTTAACAAAGCATGTAAGAAATTTGGCAACTGGAGAGATAGAAGATACTCTAGATGGTGTTGTACATAGAGCTGGTATAGTTCTACAAGCAAGAATAGAAGTACTGGAACATGAATATCCAAATACAGTAATGTTTATGTATCCTCAAACATTAGGAGATATTCGAGATTTTGTTGGCACTGTAGGTGCTAATAATAATTTTGATTTTGTAGGTAGAATACCATGGGTAGTAACATGGACAGGAGTAGGACAATATACAGTAGTAGAAAATGCCTCTGGCTTTCAAGGAAATACTGATGGTACAGGTTTATGTTGTCATTATCGTGGTGTTTTACAAGATGGTAATAGCGTGATTCACAACTGGAGAGCACCTGGTTTATAAAATATTTCATATCAGTTAGTATAATTTAATTATGCTAACTGATTTATCCATTATATATTCATATAATTTGTTTCCCAATCATCAGGAACTTCTGTAACTATTGGTTCTAAAAATGAACAAAACAAATTTCTTTCAGATAATCTTCTTTTTACTAATCCCTCTAATCTATTTCCACCAGCTTTACTCCATTTTACAAACTCTTTTGACGCATTAAAAGAATCTTTTGAATTAAGTAATTTTAAAAGTGTGGAACTTTGTAAATTTCCTATCCCTAAATTATATGTAAAACTCACCAGTGCAGCATATTGATTTTCATTTAATGCTATAGTCACAGAATTATTTACAGTTTTTTCAAACTTTGACAAATCTTCTTTCAATAGGTTTTCTGCTTCTTCTTCTGTGATTGTTTTCCCTTCTATCACATCTGCTCCTGTGTGTCCCCAACCTATTGTCCATACCCCAACACTATCTTGGTAAGCATTGAGTTCAAGTGATTCAAAATGTTTTATCAAATTTAAACCATCCATATTTAGCGTATTATTTATCATTTTTTCTCCTTTTTATGATGTAGTAATATTATGCAATATCACTATTTGCACAAAATTTGTTTTTCACTTTATTATAAAAAATAGAGAGATTAATTTTACTCTATCTTATAACCATACTCTTTATTGTTTATAATATTTAAATCCACTACCTTATGTTTCAACCTAAAAATAGAACCTCGTATTTTATTAATACAAAATTTTTGATTTTTCCAAACATTTTCAAATAGTTGCTCATAAGAAATAAAATTATTTTTATTTTTACATAAAATAAATAAGATATCTTTCTCTATTTGAGACAAATTTACCTCTACATTATTTTTATAAAGCAATCGCTTTTCTAAACAATAGTGAAATCCATTTTGAAGAAAAATAATATGTTTTTGAATGATTTTAGGTTGATGAGAATTATGCTTCAATATTAAAAATATATTTAACAATAAATCTGCATATTTAAAAGGTTTTTGCAAGTAACCAACGGCATAGCTGTCTTTAATCAAAGATATGGTTTCTATATCATTATATGCAGTAATAAATATTATAGGAATATTATACTTTTGATTTATTTCATCACAACTTTGTATTCCGTCAATAGCTCCTTTAATATTGATATCCATAAGGATTAAATCAACTTTATTATTTTCTAGAAAGTTGATTGTCTCAATATGACTAGATGTGATTTGAATAACATTAAAGCCTTTTTTACTTAATGTTTTTTCTATATCTTTCGCAATGATACGATCATCTTCTACTATTAATATTTTATATCTCATTAAAAACTCTTTAATTTTGTTTTTCATAATACAATACCAAAAGTGATAAAAAACAAATTGTGTACAAATTTACAAAAATCAGAGAAAATTGAGTAGCTATAAATTACAAATAGTAATATTAGCAAATTTTTTGAAAGAAATAATATTTTATTATTTCTTTCAGTTTAAAAATTATTATGGGATTATTGCATTAGTGGTTATAAATATTATGAATTATTTTAAAAATATACAACACTCCAAACGAGTATTAGTTTACGATACTAAATATTATTCGTATAAGGCTCAATAAAATATTCATTATCATATTCAAATCCCGCCTAAAGTAACTTATTGGTAAAATTGTATCCATGATTAAACTATCAATTTTATTATTTACTACTTTGCTATTTTCAAAATCAACTTTTGAAGACTCTTTTATCACCCAATATGAATATGGAAAAATGCTTTATAAAAATCCAAGAGGGATAAGCTGTAGTAAGTGTCATGGGGAAAGTGCAAAGGGAAAAATCATAGCTACTTTTACACATACTGTAAAGAAAAAAGAGTATATCTGTACAATCCGTACAAAAGATATCACCAATGTAACCTATAAAAATTTTTTACAAACACTAGACCCAAAACTTGAAAAACCGAAAAAGAAATTTGATAGTACACAAGTATGTGAGAAACTCACCTATGGAAACAGTATGCCAACATACTTTTTAACCCCAGAGGAGTTAAAATCAATCTTTTTTTATCTTAAAAACAAGGACAAATATGAAGGAAAATAGATCATTTCTTATGGTAGCAGGGGATAAAGAGAAACATCTAGATAAACTTGATGTTTTAAAAACAGATTTTGCTACAGTCAATCTTGAAGATGCAGTTCATGATAAAGAGTTTGCACGACAGCTTGTTGTGAAAAAACTAAAAGGTAGAGATAACAGTGATGTGATAATTCGTGTAAATAGTTTAGATAGTTGTGGTGCAAAAGATATAAAGATAATTAATACTATCAAACCTTATGCTATACGGATACCAAAAGTGATGTCGTTGGATGATGTAAAGTTAGCATTGAAACTTATCGATACAGATATACAAGTACACTTAACTATTGAGACAAAAGAGGCTTTTGCACTTTTACCTCAACTTAAAATTGACCCAAGAGTTACTATGGTTTTTTTAGGTATCTTAGACTTACTAGAATCTCTAGGATTACCTCAAAACTTACTCCAACTTGATAACCCAACTATAGATTATATCTTGAGTAAGTTTTTAGTAGATAGTAAAATAGCTGGGCTACATCCAGTCTCTTTTATCTACCAAGAGTACAAAGACTTAGATACCTTTAGAAAATGGTGTCTCAAAGAAAAAGCTATGGGATTTACTTCAAAAGGGTGTACAAGTCCAGGGCAAGTTGATGTTGTAAATGAAGTTTTTGTAACCAATCGAGAATCTCTCCAAAGAGCAAAATATATCAAAGAGGCATTTGAGAAACAACAAGCTTTAGGAATTACTGGTTTTAGTGATGAGAAATATGGTTTTATCGATGAACCGATATATAGAGATGCTTTACTAGTTTTAAAGAATAATTAAACTATATACTATTAACTCTAATTCTACATTCAGTTTTAGCTAAGATTAACAAAAAAATTACGCGTGATTTGCAGATACATAGCTAATAAATTAAGGCACTTACAATTCAAGATAAATAAATGAGAATTAACTGCGAAAGCTATTTTCTTTAATCTTAGCTAAAACTGAATGTAGAATGAGATTATAAACTATTTTTATAGCGTACAATTTTTTCTACTACAAAATACACTATCAATCCAACACCACTTACCATAATAATAGTTGCCCCACTTGTCAGGTCATAGTTGTATGATAAAAATAGTCCAAGGAGTGTAAAAAATGTAGATAATACTCCTGCATACACCATCATAGAAGCTAGTGTATTTGAAAGCTTTTCAGCTATATAAATAGGAATTGTTAAAAGTGCTATCACAAGAATCAGCCCCACTACTTTTATAGCAACTACTACTGTTAATGCTGATAAAACTAAAATAAGTGTATAGAAAAATGGAACATTGATAGATCGAAGATTTGCATACTCACTATCATAGGAAACTGCTAAAATATCTCTATACCATACACTCATAATAACAATAATAACAAAAAGCAACCCACCCATAAAATACAAATCTTGATCACTCACAGCTAGTATTGAACCAAAGAGATAACTCATCAAATCTACATTATACCCTGGGGTTAGGTCAATGAGGATTATCCCTATTGCCATCCCTATTGCCCAAATAAGACCTATAAATGTATCTATTCTATTCCTATTTTTCAGTGTAATAAATGCCATCAAAAGTGCAGCAGCACAGGCAAAAATAGAAGCTCCTAAAAATATAGGAAATCCAAAATAAACAGCCAATCCAATTCCACCATAAGAGGTATGTGCAATACCACCTGCTAAAAATACCATACGATTTACAACAATAAGTGAACCTATGATCCCAGAAGCAAAGCTTACTAATATCCCTGCAAGAATAGCATTTTGTATAAACTCATATTGCAACATATCTAACATGAACAACTCTTTTTTGTAGTCTCACTAGTTCCTTGACTTAACATCTGTAATAACTCCACTTCACAAAAATGGTCATCACTACTATCAAAATTTCTTTTTGTATCACTTATATCATGGTATGAGATATTTTTATTGATATGGGCTACTTTTGAAGCATACCCAAGTATTACCGAAATATCATGACTTACAACTATTATAGTGATAGTTTTATTTAAAATTTTCAACAAATCATATATCTGTTTTTGCCCAGTTACATCTATACTTGCTGTTGGTTCATCAAGTATAAGTATCTCGGGATGAGCACACAAAGCTCGTGCTATCATAACCCTTTGTCGCTGACCACCTGAGAGTGAGCCTATCTTAATTTGAGCAAATTTTTCCATCCCTACTTGTGCTAAAGCACCCATAGCACAAGCAATCTCCTCTTTTCTATATCCCAAAAGTGGTCTTTTATGCCCCACATGTCCCATCATAACAACTTCGATAACTTTGATAGGAAAATCGATATTTATGTTTGTATTTTGTGGTACATACCCTACTTTTGATAGATTTTTAGAAGGTTCTTGGTCGAGTATTTTTATGGTTCCATTTTTATAGTTTTCTATCCCTAAAATAAGTTTGAGTAAGGTAGATTTTCCCCCACCATTTGGTCCTATAATTGCTAAAAAATCATTTTTTTGGACACTGAGATTTATATCTTCTAAAATGATTTGTTTATTGTAGGCAAAAGTGAGGTTTTTTATCTCTATTATAGGCATATGATAACTTTTCTTTTTTATTAGTGCAACTAAGTTGCATATTTATTTTGCAATTGTATATCTTATGGGCTTAATTATAACTTATCCTTTTATCTACTTACGATACAATTTGTACAACATTATTGAATCAAAATAAAGGAAAACTTATGGAAGAGAGATTTATCGTATGTCCTTATTGTAGAGAACATATCTCTATACTTTTGGATACAGGAGTAGAGGGGATTTACAATATCATTGATGATTGTGAAGTGTGTTGTAGACCTATTGATATAACTTATGGTGTTGAAAACTTAGAAGTTATCGCTTTAGATTATCGAACTATAGAGGGAAATGAATTTTAAAAAGGGAAATGATGGGATTTTTAAACAGTATATTCAATAAAATAAAAAGTGCAACAAGAGAAAGATTTGTCCTCAACAAAGAGACAAATTCGATACAAATACTACTTGATAGTTCCCATGAACAATATTTTACACTCACCTTTGATACTATGAATATAAAAACTCTATACGATCCAAATATCTTTAGAAGTACTATCATAGATGCAAATAGTTTAGATTTAGGAGAGCTTTACATAGAGGTGATTGAGCTAGATTATCAACACGATTGGAATAGAAGTGCCGGAGGTTGTTTTGATCTCTTTATTAAAAAAGAGTTTCAAAAATCAAAGTTTGAATTTATAAAAAGTTTTGATGATGATTTTACTAAATTTACAAAATACCAAGTGAATGATAGATATGAAGTGGGTTTAATCTGGTTTTCATTAAACAAACAAGATGTTTTTATCTTTGATACAAAAGGGAAGCTTTTTAATGACCTATTAAAAATATATGATGTAGAAAATAGCTTATATTTTATCAAGAAGCTAGATAGTGTAAGTATGAAACCAAAAAATAGCCTTACACAAACAAACCTTATTGGGGATTATATTAGTAAAATAGACTAATACAAGTATTTTATAGTACCTTGTATATAATACACAATAAATAATTGTCTGATAAAAGTATATTTTACAGATTTTCAATTTATAAAATCAATAGTAAACTTTAGATAAAATCGTAAACATAAAAAGGATTAATAGTATAATGAGTACATTAATAACAACACAATATTTTAAAGAATATAGAAAAGAGCTAGGTTTTACAAATCAAGGTGATGTAAAAAGTTTTTTTGCTGGAAAAGACATTATCCCAACTGTTGATTACAATTATATAAACTTATTAAATACTAGATTAGTTTCGATCATTAAAAAAATAAATTCTTTAGTTTCAAAAGATATTAATATACAAAAAATAGATGAATTTTGCACTGATAATGTAGAATTGGTTTTCAAGAAACTAAAAGATAATGACATCATAAAAAGATTAAATAATCAAGGTAGAAGACCAGAACAAGTGTATTTTTCATGGATGAGAGGATATATTATTTCAAATTATTTTCTTAAAGTATTGAGTAAAATATTTGAAGTTAGCCTTGAAGATATATCATTAATTTGCTATAATGATAATGTAACAAATTGATATACAATAAAGGAGCTTTATGCCTAGAGGAATACCAACATCAAAGATACCGAAACCTACATTAGTAGAAGAATTATGTACAAAAATAGGATGTGATATTAATAATGATATATTTAATCCTAAAAATGGAACTATTACTAAAGAATTATTACAAGAAGTTTGCAAATATCTAAATTTAGATAATAAACTTACTAAAAAAGAAAGTGCTGACCTAATTTGTACTCATCTTAAATTATCATGTACTACTATTGATTTCAATCCTACGGATGGTACTATTTCTGCTGGATTTATTGAAAAAACAATTAAAAATATTAATAAATAATTAAATGTGCATAAATTTAAAGTATTAGATTTATTTTCTGGAGTTGGTGGGCTTAGTTATGGATTTGCTCATGATGACAATTTTGAAATTGTAGCAGCAAATGAACTACTGCCTGATATGGCTAAAGCATATTCATTAAACCATCCAAATGTAAAAATGTATAATTGCGATATAAAAGATTTTGGACTTAAAAATATTAACAGTGATTTAGGAATTAAAAAAGGTGATATTGACTTGATTGTTGGTGGTCCACCTTGTCAAGCATTTTCAACTGTTGGAAAAAGATTAATAAATGATCCAAGAGGAAAATTATTTCAAGAATATTATAGAGTTTTGGAAGAATTAAACCCTAAAGTATTTTTATTTGAAAATGTAAAGGGTCTTTTATCAATGCAAAAAGGTGAATTGCTAAAAACAATTTTATCACTTTTTGAATCATTAGGATACAAAGTAAAATATGAAGTTTTAAATTCAGCAGATTATGGTGTACCACAAATTAGAGAAAGAGTAATAATAATTGGTACAAAATTAAATCAAGATTTCGAATATCCAAATAAAACACATCGTAACTCAGATGATGATGATAATATTTTTAACCAAGAATTACAACCATATTTATCGTTGTCAGAAGCAATAAGTGATTTACCATTTATTAAAAGTAATGAAGAAAGCTTTGAATATAGTAGTAAACCTAATAATGAATTTCAAAAACTAATGAGAGATAAAGCACCTGAGAAACTGATGGATCATAATTCACCAAAAAATAATGAGAAATTGGTAAAACTTATGGAATGCTTACCCGATGGTGGAACACCACAAGATGTTCCTAAAGAATTAAGACCAACAAGTGGATTTAAAAATACCTATTGTAGACTATGGTGGGAGAGACCAGCCCCAACAATAACGAGAAATTTAAGTACACCCTCATCTTCAAGGTGTATCCATCCAAAAGCACCAAGACCATTAACAACGAGAGAGGGTGCAAGAATACAATGTTTCCCAGACAACTATATTTTCTATGGTTCAAGAAGTTCAAAAAATTTGCAAATTGGTAACGCAGTGCCTACTTTTTTATCAATAGCTTTAAAAAACTCAATTAAACAACATTTAAAATCGGATAATAAATTATTAGAAAAGTGTAAAGAGATAAAGCAAAAAACAGATTTTTCAAATAAAAAAGCTAGTTAAATTTAAATAATATAGAAGCTTCAAAAAAACCCACTTCAACCATTATTTTATAATTTGATAACTTTTTTCTTATCTAAACTCTTTCTTCCAGCTTGAAGTATCTTTGTCACATTCAATGTATTTTGAATAGTTGGCAAAGTTTTATTATATTCTTTTAATCTCTTAGTATCTTTTTGAAGTTCTTTTACACTTTTGATAAATGAAGCGATACTTTTATATCCATAACCATCTTGCCCTACAAACCTTCCATCTTTTGGAGTATATTTCATAAAAAGTGGATTGGAACTTTTGAATCCACTACTATCTGTACTTTGAGTATAGCCCCTATGAGCTTGATCGATATTTATCTCCCCTTTTTCACCCATATAGAAAAATCTTTGTTGAGAGTGTACATCTGCAGGTGGTGCTATCCATGAAGCTGTATGAATACTAGTTCCTAAACTACCATCTTTTATATTTTCCCACTTTACTGTTAAAGTTATAGTATCTTCAACTTCTCGTTTGAGTTTTTTGTTTGCAACACCAGTTGAAGCTAGTGCATACACTGATATTGGCTTTGCAACTCCTTCTAATGTCCAACATAAGAAATCAATATGATGAGAGTTTAGATAATAACTTATATCACTACTTATCCCAGCCCATGAAGCGAAAGTATCAAGTTGTGATTTTGGTTGTGACATATAGCTATTAAAATAGGAAAAATCACCAAAAGTTCTAATATTATCTCTTGCATCTGCATAGATTGGATCAAATCTTTTATGCACCTCTAACATCAATAAAAGATTGTTTTTTGTAGCTAGTTTTTGAAGTTTTTTATGTTCTTTTGTTGTTTTTACTAGTGGTTTTGCTACAAGTGTATGCATCCCAGATTTTAGTGCATACTGTGCTATCTTGAAGTGTGTATCATCTGGGGTAAAGATGAGAACGCACGAGCCTTTTTTTAAACTATCTATTGCATCTTTGTAGGCGGTATCACTTTGAGTGTTTTTTTGTGGAAAACCTTCAAATATGGTATTGAGTGTAGGATAAAAAGCTTTCATGTTGGTATCAAAATGTTCTTTTATAGTATTAAATTTATCACCATCTCTACCAGCTAGTTTAATATTTTTTATAAAACCTTGCTCTTTTAAGTCAAATAAACTTAAAGCAATCACCCCTAAACTTTTATCAGAATTTGCTTTTTTATCTCCACTTAATCCTGTGACATATTCACCAATACCTACCACACATACATCTATCATTTTAAATTTACCCCAATTATTAATTTTATTACCACTTCTATAGCTACTTTTTCATATAATACCAAAAATAAATTATATAAAAGTATATTATGAAAAAACTAGAAAAAGATTTACAAGAAGCATATAAATTACGATTTGAATTTTTTAACCTTTATGAAAATAAAGAGGCAAGATGGCATAAAAAATACTCAAATCATAAACTCTACCCAACAGTAGTAAAAAGTTTTCAATATAACTTCTCTGAGATAGGTTTAAAAATGCCTCAACTTATAAAGAAATTTAATCTATCATCATAACATGTCCAGATTGAACACCAAGTTTCTCTAGCTGTATTTTTGAGCGAGTATTTTTAGAGTTCATCTTCTCCTCATGATACTCTTCCCTTTTGTTTGATTCCCAAGTTGTATTCCATACTACACTTGATAGGTTTATCACTTTTGCATTCATAGTGTTTGGTTTGAGTTGTTGTAAAAGTGAGATTGTAACAACCTCCTCTATTCCCCCTGGAACATCCTCTATATTTCCACTTGAGATACTTAAAAACCCAGTTAAAGAAAGCTTCTCAAGATTCCAAAGTGCTAATGTATTCCAAGGACTATTCCAACCATTGATAATACAAGTTTCATTTTTAGCCCCATGTCTATCGTGAAGTTTTGCACCAACAACCAAAGTATTCTCATCCAAATAACTCTCTAATCTTTGCATATCTTCTAAAGATATTTCCACCTCAATACTTTGAAAAAGTAGCTCTTTTGCCCCAATAGAGAGCGCTTTTTCTACCAAAAGATTTAAAGGCTGAGTAAAACTAATCCAAGGCTCTATATGAAAAACCTCAATTCTCTCTTTAAACTCCTCTTTCGCATTTTGTATGGCCTGAAGATACTTTGTATCAACTACCACAATAAGTTTATCACAATAATTTAATACATGAGTACACCACATATAAATTAAAGAGGGGTCTATAAGAACATGTTCATTTGTTGTGTGAAGTCTTGTAGCTACGATTCGCAAATTTATTTTCCTAATATTATTTCACAATTTTTTATTTTATTATACAATATTTGATTCAACTCAATATATTTACCATTAATTAATACAAAATGTTTAGCTTTTTTATAGTTTTCAATACCCTCTTTTGCCAATGCAGTTTTTTGAATTTTTAATGTTGTTGTTGTAATATGTTTCTGTTGTGAAAATTTCAAAATATATGGTAAAGCATATGACGGTAACTTCTCTTGTAGTTTTTTTAAAAATATATCAAGGTTGAGTTTCTCTTTAGTTACAAGTGAAGCCATCCCTATTTTACCATCAATATTAGGTAAGCTTACTCCATAAACAACAACCTCATCAAACTCTCCACACTCATCTATTTTCTCTTCCACATCTACACAAGCGACATTTTCTCCTTTGAATCTATAAGTATCACCAAGTCTTTCTATAAATGTGTAAAACCCATCTTCAGAAGAGCTCAATAGATCTCCGCTTTTCCACCACGCATCACCAGTTTCAAAAAAATTTCGGTGTAATTTTGTTTCATCTAAACTACTATCCAAATACCCTTTATAAACTCCACTTGGCACTTTAAAAAGTGCTTGACCATTTTTCCCATAAGAAACTACTTTGTAGTTCTCATCTACTAGTACCATCTCATTAAGTCTTGGGTCATCCGCAGGTAAATAGCCACAATACCCCTCTTTGTCAAACCAATTTGTCAAAGCACCTGCTGGCATCTCGGTTGAGCCAAAATGTTCTACTACATGAGTTATATTAAACTGTTCTACAACTTTATTCCACAGGTTTTTTGTTAAACCATTTCCAAATATCACTTTTAAATACTTATTGGGATTTGTGTCATATCTTTTTAGTATATATCTCCAAAGCTCCCCAATATAAACCATATAATTACATTTATAACTATTTATATCTTCAAAAAAATGTGTAGTTGAAAATTTTATCCGTAGAGTTGCTGTTGCATTTGCAAAAATAACACTGCTAAAAGCAACAGCTAAAGCATTCCCATGATATAAAGGAAGTGGAATATAACAGTTATCACTACTTGTCATACCTGTTCTTAAACTCCAAGCAATTCCAGCTCCAATTGCTCTTCTATGAGAAAATAAAGCTCCCTTACTAGGTCCACTCGTCCCACTTGTAAAGATAACAAAAGCTGGATCATCAAGTTGAGTTTTGAATTTTGGATTTGAAATTTTGGACAATGAGCCTTGAAGTATCTCTAATATATTGTAGTTTTGTAAACCTTTAATAGAATTTCCAAATACTATTTTTGTATTGCTTGTTTGGGCTAACTCTTCAAGTCTATTTTCTGGTTCTCTATTGTTAAAAAGTATTGCTAATTTTCCTGCCTTATTGATACCTATCACCGTTGCCAAGAACTCAAAACTATTATGATAGTTTATCCCAATTTGATACTCTTGTGTTGTATTAAGTAAAAAGTTTTTTATTTTGTTTGAGCTAAGTTCTAACTCTTCATAAGTATATGAATTGTTTGTATCAACCTCATTGATAACTATTTGTTTTGGAGTTTGTTTTGCTTTAAGAGAAAAGAGTTCTCCAAAGTTTGTGATGTTTTGTTGGGTTGTCTCATCCCAACATTTTTGTTCTTGTAGAGATAAAGTTTCATATAAAAACTTCATCCCCTCTTTTGTAGTGTTGTTTTCCCTTATTGAATTTAAAAATTCAATATTCATAGTTTCTCTTAATCTATTTTTTATTATCTACATAATGTATAGCATCTTTGATACTATAATCTTCATTTTTTAAAGCATCAATTATTTGACATAAATAGTCTATATTATCAATAGAAACTTCTGCTTTTTCTCCAGTTTTTCTTGCAATTATTTCAACAAATCCATCTTGAAGTTTTTTCCCAACAACAACAGCATAAGGGAAACCAATCAGTTCAAAATCAGCCATCTTAGAACCATATGTATCTTTTTTCCCTTTTCTATCATCGAAAATTGTATCTATTTTATATGTATTAGCCAATTTTTTATATATTTGTTCAGCCATATCAAATTCTGTTTCTTTCTTCCCATTTGATACAATCACATCAACTAAATATGGAGCTGTTTCTTTTGTCCAGATACACCCTTTTTCATCATGGCTTTGTTCAACAACAGCTGCTATTAATCTACTCACCCCTATACCATAAGTTCCCATCTCAAATGGTTTTGATTTTCCATTTGCATCTAAAAAATGTGCTTCGAGAGCTGCACTATATGTTGTTCCAAGTTGGAAAATATGTCCAGCTTCAATTCCTTTAGTGTATCCTAAAGTTCCGCCACAACAATTACAGATATTTCCCTCTTGTACTGCAACTAAATCAGCATAAATATCTTCGTCTTTACAACAAACATCAACACCACATAAATGATAGTTCTCTTCATTTGCACCACATACCATATCATGTGTATCTTTAAGTTCATTGTCTATTTTATAAGTGATATTTTGAGGTAACTCAACAATTCCAACATATCCAGCTACTAACCCAACAGCTTTTATATCTTCTTCTGTTGCATCTTCAAGTTCTAAAGCATTGACACTATTACAAGCTTTCGTCTCTTCAAGTTCATCATCCCCTCTTACAAAAAATACTACTACTTTAGTTTCCTCTTCATAGATAGCTTTTTTGATAACAGCTTTGATAGTTTGCGATGGTTTTACTTTTAAAAATGAACTTACCTCATCAATAGTTGTAAGATTTGGTGTTTCAACTTTTCCACTAAGGTCTAATTTTACTGTATCTATAACTCTTGTTTTTCTAACTGCTGCTTCAATATTTGCTCCATATTCACAGTTATCACATATAACAATTGTATCTTCTCCACTGTCTGCAATTACATGAAACTCTTTACTTCCAGTTCCACCAATAGCTCCACTATCAGCTTCAACTACTCTAAAATCAAGTCCAAGTCTTGTGAATATTTTTTTGTAAGTTTCTTCCATAAGTGCAAATTCTCTTTGCATATCTTCAATAGATTCATGAAAAGAATAACCATCTTTCATAAGAAACTCTCGTCCTCTCATAAGTCCAAATCTAGGTCGGGCTTCATCTCTAAATTTTGTATTGATTTGATATAGATTTAGTGGTAAATCTTTATAGCTATTAACTCTGTTTTTTACAAGCTCTACCATCGCTTCTTCATTTGTAGGACTTAATACAAAATCATTGTTTTTTCTATCTTTTATTCTAAGCATCTCTAAGCCCATTTTAGAAGCTCGTCCACTTTTTTCCCAAAGTTCCATCGGTGTTACAAAACCTAATTGTACTTCACTACAACCTGCATTATCAAGTTCCTCTTTAACAACAGATCTTATTTTGTCAAGTACAATTTTACCCAAAGGCATATAGTTATAAAGCCCTGAACCTTGTTGGTTAATAAATCCAGCTCTTATTAAAAACTGGTGTGATGGAAGTGTTGCATCATTTGGTGTTTCTTTTGTTGTTGGCATAAAACAGTTTGAAAATTTCATTATTAATTATTCCTAGTATTATTTAAAGTAAGTATTTTACTATAAAACTACTTATAGCAAATCTAACTACTCTTTATTGATTAAAGGATAATTGTAAAACAAGCACCATTGTCTTGGTTTTGAACTTTTAATTTACCTTGTGATTTATCAATAATCTGCTTTGACATATAAAGTCCGATACCAGTACCAATACCTTCTTCTTTTGTTGTAAAATTTGCTTCAAAAATATGTTCTATAATATCTTCAGGTATTCCTCCTGCATTATCCAATATAGTGATACTATTTTTACCATAAACTTTTTCTAATGTAATGATAATTTTTTTATCTTTTATTTCATTTTCAATAAATGCATCTTTAGCATTATTTAATATATTTAAAACCACATGTTTAAACTCATTTTCAACACCATTTACTATTAAATTTTGTTTTACTATAATATCAACATTAATAGTATATTTCATAAATTCATCTTTTATAAGAAATAAGACACTTCTTATACTTTTTTCAATATCAAACTCTTCTCTCTCTTTATTTGGTCTTAAAAATGTTCTAAATTCATTGAGTGTATTTGTCATATGTTCAATTTGTGCATAAACTTTTTGCTGATACTCTTCTAAATCATTTTTAAGAAGTTTATCATCAACAAGTTGGTAGGTAAGAAAATTTGTATTTAACTGTATTAAACTAATTGGTTGTTTCCATTGATGTGCTATAGCATCAATCATCTCACCCATTGATGCCATTTTTGCTTGTTCATACAAAACCTTGTCTTTTAATCTTAATTGACTTATATGTTTTTTCAAATCTCGAACTAATATTAAAATAATGATGAAAAATACTATATACACAACCATCATAATATAAAACTTATTGTCCATTGTATTTTCTTGTATTTGAGATTCATCTTCTAGTATTTGAAAAGCTTCTTTAATAGTATTTTGTAAATTATTATTTTTAATTTCAATGAATACTTTGTGTAACCTTGGAATCTCTTTATACAATAGAGATATATGAATATAATGAAGTTTATATATTTTATTTTTACCTTGACTATTTTTAAAAAATGCAAATAAACTCTTTGAGAAATGATACTCTTGATCAAAACTATTTTTCATATCATTCAACTCTGTTACTATTTTTAAATAATTATTAAAATAAATTTTATCACCTCTATCTAAACTACTTAACATTTTATTAAGTATAGATAAGGAGTTTTTTATTTTAGCATTTATCATAATAAATCGACTTGTTAAGTCCTCTAACTCAATTCTTTTATTTAAGTATTCCTCTAATTTTTTATGAACCTGAGGATAGGCAATATTATCTTCTAATAACATCTTTTCTAAATTTTTACTTTTTTTATTATGCTCTACTAAAATATCATTGTTAAATTTCCCTACGATTAAGGATTCTTTTAAAATATCTAGATGCTCTTTCCAACTGTTATCTAATGCATACAATTTTTTAATTGTATCTAAAGAGTTATGATGAAAATGATTCATTTGAGAATTAAAATCTATAGCAAGATAAAGTACTCCCATAAGAAGTACTGTAATAGAGGTAAGTCTAAAATCTATTTTCATCTGTATAACCTTTGATTAAAATGTTTCTGGTAAATCCCCAGTAACTGTTTGCAAAAACTTTTCGATATAGTGAATCTCGTCTTTTGTCAAAACAACACCAATATTGTAATACCCCATTAACATAATTGCTTCTTTTAGAGTTTTTATATGTCCACTATGAAAGTATGGTGCAGTTTTTTCTACATTTCGTAAACCTGGAACAATAAAAACATTTTTGTCTTCAAGTTTTCCAGTCACTTTGTATCTATCTTCCCATTGACCCAAATTATCTCTAAGTTCAATAACAGTACCAAATTTTTGATAAGAGTTACCACCTAGATTAATTCCATTATGACAAGAAGCACAACCATAAGAGATAAACAGTTCCATCCCCTTTTGCTCTTCCAAAGATAGTTCTAATTCATGACGAAGATACTTATCAAATTTTGAATTTTTAGAAATAAGAGTATTCTGAAACTCAACAATAGCATCAAGAACTAACTTAAAATTTGGTTTTTGATGATATACATTTTGAAACATATGAATATATTTTGGACTATTTAATAATCTTTTTTCAATTACCTCTTTACTACTTGCCATCTCATGTTTATTAAAAAATGGTCCATCTATCATCTGTTCTTCTAAAGTTTCGCTTCTTCCATTCCAAAAATAACCTATTTTATATGGTAAATTGAAAACAGATGGAGTATTTATAAAACCTTTTTGATTATCTGTTCCTATACTAAACTGTTCTCTATCCGCACCATAATTAAAATGACAAGAGTGGCAAGAGATATCTTTATCTCGCGATAAAAGGGGATCAAAAAAAAGGTTTTTTCCTAAATCTACTTTCTCTTTATTGTAAGATATTTTCTGTGGCAAGGGAAGGAACAATGACTGAGAGAAACCTAGTGTAATCATAAAAAGTATAGTAATTAATATTCTCATAAAATCTCCCGTCAATCTAACTCAAACTTTAAAAACTTCTATTTATCATATCACTCATTATATTTTCTAAATCTTGATTGTTGTACTCTTTGATAGCTTCAATAGCTTCTAGTCCAAGAGTTTGAGCTTGTTTTACACTATCTTCTAGTGCTTTTGTTTCTATCATTTGCTCTTTTATCCATTGCGTTTCTTTCTCATTTAATGGTTTTTTATAGAGTTTTTCTAGTCTTTCTTTATCTTCAATTCGTTCATGTAGTAAAAGATAAGGGATAGTAACTTTTCCCTCTACAAAATCAAGCATCGCCGGTTTCCCTAGTGTAGCACTATCAGCAGTAATATCCAAAATATCATCTATCATCTGAAAAGCAAGTCCAAGATTTTTTCCATAAATTGCAAAAGCTTCTTCATCTTTTCCACTTAAAAGTGCAGCAGCTTTTGCACTCGCTTCTATTAAAGAGGCTGTTTTTTTATAAATCATCTCGAAATATTTGTCATATGAAGTATTAAATGTCTGGGTTAAATCAACATCCATCATCTCACCCACACTTAAAAGTGTTACAGAGTTTGAGATAGTATATGCTATATTTTTATCCATTGTAGTTAGTTGTGTAAACGCTTTTGAATAAAGAATATCTCCAAACATAATAGAGGTTTTATTATCAAAAAGTGCATTGATAGAGGGTTTACCTCTTCTTGTATCTGCTTCATCTATCACATCATCATGCAGTAATGACGCTGATTGTATCATCTCAACTATTGCACATAGTTTAATACTCTCATCACTAATTCCAGCAATTTTTAGTATCAATTTACTTCGTAGCATCTTACCCTCTGATAATAAGGTAAGTAGCTCTATACTTTTTTTATCACCAATCTCTTCAACAAATATTTTTATCTGCTTTTTAACTTTTAATAATGCTTCCATGTTCTAAATTAACTATCTAACCTACAAACAATATCACCAGTCCATGCAATATAAGTACTTTTTTTATCCTCTTCTAATTTCATAGAGTTTTCAAGTCCATATTGTTTTATCATCTGTTCAAGTTTCTCTTCACCATAATGTTCAATTAGAAAATTTTCCATAATTGTAAACTTTTGTACAAAAACATCGAACTGGTCTTTTACTAAATCATCACTAGCTTGATTTGCTATATCCCAAAATTTTGATCTTGGCGTTCCCCCAAATATATTCTCTTCATCTTCAAATAATGCATCATATTTACTCATCATATTTTCCTTATATATTTTATTTTATTTATCTAATCGTACTCTAACAGACTCAGCATGAGCTGTTAAACTTTCAGTATCTGCTAAAAGAGCACATTCATTTCCAACTTGATTGATAGCTTTTTTACTAAAACTAATAATAGAACTTTTTTTCATAAAGTTTTCCACATTTAGCGGACTATAAAACTTTGCAGTTCCACCTGTTGGAAGTGTATGGTTTGGACCTGCAACATAATCCCCTATAGGTTCTGGTGTATTTTCCCCTAAGAATATTGCCCCAGCATGTTTGATACTTGGAAGTAATTCAAAAGGATTTTGTGTCATCACTTCTAAATGTTCTGGTGCAATCTCATTCATCAATTCAATTGCGTGTTCCATAGTATCAGTTACTATTATACAACCTCTTTCATCAATTGATTTTTTAGCTATCTCATTTCTACTTAATACTTTTAAATAGTTATCAACTTCAATACTAGTAGCTCGTGCTACACTTTCATCAGTTGTAATCATAATAGAACTAGCCATCTCATCATGCTCAGCTTGACTCAATAAATCTATAGCTAAATATTTTGGTTTTGCACTACTATCTGCTAATATTCCTATCTCAGAAGGTCCTGCAATCATATCAATATTTACTTCACCAAATACAAGTTTTTTAGCAGTTGCCACAAAAATATTTCCAGGACCAGTTATCACATCAACTTTCTTTAAACTTTCTGTTCCATAAGCCATAGCTGCAACTGCACTAGCCCCACCTACTTTCATAACTATTTTAATACCACATAGGTGACAAGCTGCCAATAATAATTCATTTGGTTCATTATCAGGTGTTGGTGTACATACAACGATCTCTTCAACTCCCGCTACAATTGCAGGAATTGCATTCATCAACAGACTACTTGGATATGCAGCTTTTCCACCTGGGATATAAAGCCCTGCTCTATCTACAGGAGTTACTTTTTGTCCAAGAATAGTACCATTGTCTTCAAAATCCAACCATGATTTTGGTAGTTGTTTTTCATGGTACTTTTTAATTCTATCATGTGCTAAGTGCAAAGACTTTCTTAGCTCTTCATCTATGTTATTGTATGCTTTTTCCATATCTTTTACATCTACAAAAAGTTCTGTATCATTTGCTGGAGTCCAATTATCAAATTTTGATATATGCTCTTTTACTGCACTATTTCCATTTTCTATAATATCATCTATAATACCGTTTACTATAGAACTTACTTTTTTGATATCAACTTTAGCTCTCCCTAAAATCTCTTCAAACTCAACCGTAAAACTACTATCTTTTGTATTTATTATTTTCATTTTTCTCTTCTTTTCTAAATTGCTTTTAAAATATTTTTTACTGCTTTTTGAGCATCAAAATCATCCACATCAATAACAATATCGGCAACCGATTCATACTCTTTAACTCTTTGGTTATAAATATCTTTTGCCTTATCTAAATCTTGCAATAGAGGTCTTTTTTTGAATTTTGCTTTTGAATTTGGTGCATTTTCAAGTCTTTTTATAATACTTTCAAAACTTGCTTTTAAGTATATCACTGTACCAATCTTATGGATATTTTCTTGTCGATAAAATCCGCCACCTGTAGATATAATAGTACCTTGTAGGTTTTTTTCACACCATAGAGCACATTTTTTTTCTAAGTCTCTAAAATATGGTTCACCTTCTTTAGCAAATATCTTTTTTATTTTTGTATTTTCTAAACTTTCTATTAAATCATCTGTATCAATTGCAAAGTAATTACTTTGAGCGACTATTGCTCGTGCGATAGTTCCTTTACCAACACCCATAAAACCAATTAGTATAATATTCTTATCTCTCATAACTATTATTATATCTTCAAATCACTTAATCTATAGGATTCAAGCAAATCATCACAAATAAATTTAGGATCTTCTAAGCCTATAGATACACGAATAAGTCCAGAAGTAATACCTAAAAATTCTTTTTGTTCTTGTGTAAAATCACTATATATAGTACTACCCATATGTAATGCTAAAGTTCTACTATCTCCAATATTTGCAGTTAAGATACAAAGTTTTGAACTATCAAGAAAGGTGAAAGCTTTCTCTTTTGTCCCCATATCAATAGTTATCATAGAACCTACACCAGCACTATATCTCTCTTTGTAAAGTTGATTATCTGGATGTTTTAGAAGTGAAGGATGATTTACTTTAATTCCGTTTTTTTCTAAAAATGTTGCAACTATTTCACAAGAGTTATTAATCTGTTGTAATCGCAAAGGGAGTGTTTCAAGACCAAGTAAAGTTTGATAACTACTATTGGCATTTGCACTCATACCAAAGTCTCTCATCGCTCTTTTTTTAGCGCATCCAATAAGTGCTTTGCCTTGAAGTTTATTGATAAATGGTTTTAAAAACTGATATCTACTATTATGAAATTTATCATTTTCTTCAACTTTTTTAAAAATGGCAACTCCACCTAAAGCAGAAGAGTTTCCACTAATAATTTTTGTTGTGGAATAGATAACAATATCCGCACCATACTCAAAAGGTTTTACCACTATTGGTGATATTGTATTGTCCACAATAAAAGCAATACCGTATTTCGAAGCAATTTCACCAATCATCTGAAGATTAGGAAGTCGTAAATTTGGATTTCCAATAGACTCACAAAAAATGATTTTTGTCTTATCTGTTATATTGGACTCTATTGAAGCAATCTCATCACAACTTAAAAAGCGTGTTGCTATACCAAATCTAGGGAGTGTTTGAGTCATCAAAGCATAACTTCCACCAAATAATCCTCCAACAGAGATAATCTCATCTCCACTTGAACATAAACTCATAATACTCATAGTAATAGCACCCATACCAGAACTAGTAGTAACAGCACCTATTCCACCCTCCATCTGTGAGAGTTTTTCCTCTAACACACTACTTGTTGGATTTCCCATCCGTGAGTATAATGGTTTTGGCGATTTTCCAGCAAAGATATCCTCACCCTCTTGTGAGTTTTCATAAGCAAAAGCAGCACTTGAGACTATAGGAGTTGATATGGCTGATTCGAAGTATTTCAATATGTATCCTTTATAATATCTTATTATAACTAACAATAAATTATTTAGAGTTTAATTTGGGATTGGGTATAATGGCAAAAATTTAGAATATAAAGAGATAGAAATTATGGGTCAAACAATAACAGAAAAAATATTTAGTGAACATGTAGGACACGATGTATTTGCGGGTGAAATCGTAAGAAGTCCAATCGATATGGTTATAGGAAATGATATTACAACTCCTATTTCTATAAAAGCTTTTGAAGAGAGTGGTGCTAAAAGCCTTGCAAATCCAGATGGATTTTCTATAGTATTAGATCACTTTATCCCAGCTAAGGATATTGCAAGTGCCAATCAAGCAAAAATCAGTAGAGATTTTGCTGCTAAACATAACTTAAAAAACTTTTTTGATGAAAAAGATATGGGAATTGAACATGCACTTTTACCTGAAAAAGGGTTAGTGATACCTGGTGATGTTATCATAGGTGCAGATAGTCATACTTGTACACATGGAGCACTGGGTGCATTTAGTACAGGTATGGGAAGTACAGATTTAGCCTTTGCTATGGTTACAGGTGGAAATTGGTTTAAAGTACCTGAGTCTATTAAAGTAGTATTCAGTGGAAAACCAAGTGAATTTGTTACAGGAAAAGATTTAATTCTTGAAATTATTAGAATGATTGGTGTTGATGGTGCCTTATATAAAACATTAGAGTTTACAGGGGATACAATCCAATACTTAACTATGGATGATAGATTTGCTTTATGTAATATGGCTATTGAAGCTGGTGCAAAATCTGGAATAGTAGCTTATGATGAGATTACAAAAGAGTTTTTAGATGGTAGAATAGAAGCAAATGGAAGTTTAAGAGCTGAACCAAAAATTCATTATAGTGATGAAGATGCTAACTATTGTCAAGTTTTAGAGATTGATGTAGCATCGCTTGAACCAGTTATAGCTTATCCATTCTTACCTGAAAATGGTCACTCTATATCTCAAGCAGTTGCAGATAATATTAAAGTTGATCAAGTATTTATAGGAAGTTGTACAAATGGAAGATTGAGCGACTTAAAAGTTGCAAGTGAAATTTTAAATGGTAAAAAACTTGCACCTCATGTTCGAATGATTGTAACTCCTGGAACTCAAATGATTTTAAGAGAAGCTACAAAAAAAGGATATATTGATATTCTAATAGATGCTGGTGCTGTTGTATCGAATCCAACTTGTGGTGCCTGTCTTGGTGGATATATGGGTATTTTAGGTGATGGTGAAGTTTGTATCTCTACAACAAATAGAAATTTTGTAGGGAGAATGGGAAGTCGTACATCTAAAGTATACTTATCTAACAGTGCAGTTGCAGCAGCTAGTGGTATAAGTGGATATATTACAGACCCATCTTCTATTTAAACTTTTAAAACTATACAAAAATAATTAAAAATGTATAAATAAGTAGCACATATCTTATGTGCTACTCTTAATTGGTTATTTAAAGTTATCCTTTATACTAACATAACTAAATCCCTTTAATAGCAGTATATTTCCTTTAAACAAGGCATTTAAACCTTCAATTATTTATCACTAATTAAACAAAAAATTATAATTCTACCAATACCTATAAGTAAAACTAATAAATAAAATTATCTGAACACTAGTCAATTTAAGTTATGTATTATTTTGTTTGTGTTAATCTTCTTACCATAAAATTAAATTTTACAAAAAGGAAACTATGATGATTGAGAATAGAGATGTTCAAAAAGACTTAGAGCAATTAGATGCGATATTAAAAGAGCAAGGTATTTCAAGAAGAGATGCTATGAAGATGATGGGAGTTGGTAGTTTATCAGCACTTATGATGGGTGGTACAGAAGCTGAAGCTGCAACAGTTGCTCAAGCAAGTGATGCAAAAGGTAAAATTGTAATCATCGGTGGTGGTTTGTCTGGTATGTCAACTGCTGCTAGACTTACAAACAATTTATCAAATCCTGATATTACTGTTATTGAACCAAATGAATTTTCAACAAGTTACCAACCAGGTCAAACACTTGTAGGTTCTGGACTTTGGGATAAAAGTGAAATAGTTTATAAAAGAGATGATTATGTTCCAGCTGGTACAAAAGTAGTAAAAGAAAAAGTGACAGATGTAGATGCAGATAACAATACTGTTACTACTGATAAAGGTACTAAAATCACTTATGATTACTTAATTGTTGCAGCAGGTGTTAAACTTAACTATGGTGCTATTAAAGGTTTAGAAGAAGCTGGTGAAGCGTATGCAAATGGTGATACAACAAATGTAGTTAAAGTACTAGATTCTGTAGGAGCTTCATCTATTTATACAGCTGATGGTGCAGCAGCTACTTGGAGAAATATGCAAAAATTTGTTGCAGATGCAAAAAGTGGTAAAAAAGTAAAAGGTGTTTATACACACCCAAATACACCAATTAAATGTGGTGGTGCTCCTAAAAAGATTATGTACCTAACAAATGCAAGACTTGAAGAAGCTGGTGCTAGAGCAAATGCTGATTTACACTTCTATCCAAATGGTGGAGCAATGTTCGGTATTAAAGATTACCATGATGCAATCGTAAAACAATATGAAGCTAGAGGTATGAAATGGAGTTATAACCATAACCTTGTAGGTGTTGAAAATGGAAAAGCAATCTTTGATAAACACTGGAAAGAAAAAGGTGCATTTGATGAAGATTTAGGTGAGTATGCAATGGTTACAAAACATGAAACTGTAACTGCTGATTTTGATTTCTTACATATTACACCACCTATGAAAGCTCCAGATGAAATTGGTAACTCTTCAGTTGGTTCAGCTAAAGGTTGGATTCCAGTAAATAAAGAAACTTTACAACATGTAAAATACCCAAATGTATTTGCACTAGGTGATATTGCTGCTGTTCCAATGGGGAAAACAGGTGGATCTGCTAGAAAACAATATGCAGTTTTAACAGCTAATGTTATTTCAATGATGGAAAAAGGTGAAATTCCTGCATCAAATGCAAAATATGATGGGTACACAGTTTGTCCACTTATTACAAGTATTGGTACAGTAATGTTAGCTGAGTTTAACTGGGCTTCTAAAAAACCAGGTAGTGGTAAAAATGCTGCTCTATTATCGTTCTTAGATCCAACTCAAGAAAGATATATCTGGTGGTTATTAAAAGTTTATTTACTTAAACCAATGACACAATATGGTATGTTAGCTGGTAAAGCATAATATCAATTAACTAAAGTTTAGTTATATAAAAAGCCCTAGACCTAATGGTTTAGGGCTTTTTTATTTATATTGTATTACAATTTCAAAATTAAATTTAAAGTGAGTATATATGAAAAAAGAGATTATTATTTTTATAGGGTTATTTTTATTTTTAGCAATAGGTATGCATTTTAAACAATGGATTGATCATCCAATTGAACATCTAATGAACATGACACACGGTGGGGCTTTTGGTATACCTGGTGCTGTACATCCATTTGTATTTACATTTTTAGTATATATTATTGTTAGATTTCCAGCATTAATTAAAAAACTCTTTTCAAAAAAAAAGCTTCCTAACTAATCAATTCTTTTTTTATCCGTTCCACTTCATTTTGTAAGTGGAGTAGATTAGAACTATTATCTATAATATAAGTTGAAAGAGTTTTTTTCTTTTCAATATCCATTTGATTATTAATTCGTAACAAAGCTTCATCAAAACTGCAACTATCACGCTTCATTAGTCGTTGTATCTGTATCTCTTTGGGTGTGTAGACTACAATAGATTTTTGAATATCGTAGTTTTGTGTTTCAAAAAAAAGTGGAATATCTATCAAGTATGGCTTTTGTTGTTTTTCAAATATCGCAGCCTCCTTAATAATCTCTTGTTTAATCAAAGGATGAATAAAGTCTTCTAATCGTTTCTTTTGACTTTCATCCTTAAAAATTAAATTTCCAAGTTTTTTTCTTAATACCTTTTGATTTTCAATATACTCTTTACCAAATAATTGCTCAATCTCTTTATAGTGTAAATCGAGAAGCTTATGTGCTATCTTATCAGCATCAATTGTCAAAAAGCCATGTAGTTTAAAAAGCGATGCAACAGTACTTTTCCCTGTTGCAATGCCACCTGTTAAGACAACAGCATTGGTAAACTCTTGATTATCTTTTGGCAATACCAGTTATCCCTTTTGTTATATATGTAGGATATACAAAACTTGCATTTTGTAACTCTGTATTGTAATACTCACAACCTTCAAGCAAATCTGAAGTATGAAGTACTATTTCAGCTTGAGGATGGTATTTTTTTGAAGCAAATATTAAAGTATTATGTCCAAAACTATATGGCATACAGATCCAGAAATTTTTACCAACAATTTCTAACTCTTTTTTAGAAACTTCTAAATCTTTATATATAAAAGAAGCTTTTGTTACAAAAATACCTTTTGTTTGCTCTAAACATCTATCAACTGATGCCATAAACATATCATCAAAATTTTCTTCTTTATTGTAAAGAATAATATCAAAAGTATCTTCTATATTTAAATTATCACTAAATCTAACATCTTTACATTTATGTTTTGCTAATTCATTTTTAAAGTCAGATGATACTTCACCTACAACTAATATTTTTTTTATATCTTTATGAGAACATAATGGTACATGTACCATCATCTCATCATAAGCAAAGTTTTTATTACCGCAATTTGCCATTTTGTATAAGCCTTTTAAATTAATTTTAGGTATAATACCCAAAAAATTTTAAACTCAAATAACTTGGGTATATTAAAGGTAAAAATTATGAATGTATATGAGAAGATACGAAATTTTTGTAGAAAGTTTAGAATAGCAATTGGTCTAATAGCAATTGCTATAGCTATATTATTTAGTAATCCTTGGTGGTATTTAGGGATTATTCCTTTAATAGCAGGATTAGCTGACTTTTGTCCAGTTTGTATCATTTCAAAAAAATGTGATTTACCTAAAAATGGAAAAGAGGCATAATGGCAACAATATCATATAAAGATGCAGGAGTTGATATAGATGCAGGAAATAGTTTTGTAGAAAATATAAAACCCTATGTAAAATCAACTATGATTCCTGGAGTTCTTGGTGGAATTGGTTCATTTGCTGGTGCATTTGAATTACCAACAGGTTATAAAGAACCTGTTATATTAGCAGGAACTGATGGAGTAGGTACAAAACTAAAATTAGCAATTGATAGTGGAAAATTTGATACAGTTGGTATTGATCTTGTTGCTATGTGTTCAAATGATTTAATTTGTAATTTTGGAGAGCCTTTATTTTTCCTAGATTATTATGCTACAGCAAAACTTGAAGTTGAAGAAGCATCTGCTGTTGTAAAAGGTATTGCTGAGGGTTGTATCAGAAGTCAGTGTGCCTTAATTGGTGGTGAGACTGCTGAGATGCCAGGTATGTATAAAGAGGGTGATTTTGACCTTGCTGGTTTTTGTGTAGGAATTGCAGAGAAATCAGAGATGGATAGAGTTTCGAGAGTTCAAGAAGGTGATGTTCTTATTGCACTTCCGAGTTCTGGTGTTCACTCAAATGGATTTAGTTTGGTACGAAAACTATTATTAGAAAAACTAGGTATGAAATTTGAAGATGATTTCAATGGAAAACCACTTATAGATACACTGCTTGAACCAACAAGAATCTATGTAAAAGAGTTTAAAGAAAACAAAGAAAACATCAATGCTTTAGCACATATCACTGGTGGTGGGATTGTTGAAAACCTACCAAGAGTTTTACCTGATAACTTAAGAGCAATAGTACAAAGAGATAAAGTACAAGTTCTACCTATTTTTGAACTTATGGGGGAACATGTAGAAGATGCTGAGATGTTTAGAGCATTTAATATGGGTGTAGGGATGATTTTTGTTGTAAATCCTGCAAATGTAGATGCTGTTTTAGAGAATACCGATGGATATGTGATTGGTCACATTGAAGCTGGAGAAAAAGGATGTGATATAGTTTAATTCAAACTATATCATCTATAAAAAAGCCATTGGGATAATACCAATGGCTTTTTTTATTTATATCAATTTATCTTTTAAATTATCATGGGCAACTGCTGGTTTTCCAGTCCATATTTTAAAAATATCACAAGCTACTTTAGCACCTTCCCCGTTTGCAATAGCAAACATTGTTTTTGCACCACTTGCAAGTCCAGCAACATATAAATTTTCACTTATTAAATTATTGTTGTTTTCTAAACACACTTTATTTGGTTTCATTACATCAGTATGTTCAATAACTTTTACATTATCACATACGATATCAAACTTATGCATACCTGTTGCAATTACTACTATTTTTGCTTCATAAGTAGTATTTTGTGTGGAAATAGTAAAATAGTCATCACTCTTTTCTATTTTTGTAACCGTATCACAAATTTTGGAGCAACTTTTAAATTTTGAAAGTTGCATTTCCATTTTTTTTATAAGGGAATCTCCCCCTATTCCAAAATCAACCCCAGCAAGATTAAAAAAACTAGCCTTAGTTATATCACTGTCTTGATTATCAATCATTAAATACTTTTTATTTTTTGCCCATTCAAATTTATTTTCAACTGAAGCTAAAGTCAAAGCACAACCATATCCAGCTGCACCACCACCAATTATTAAAACATCATACATATTTATTTCCTTACCATAATATTCTATAGATAATAATAGCAAGTATCGAATAAATTCATTCTATTTTTTCTGTTAATATACAATTTATTAAACAACTTTTAAGTTGATAATGGTTATCATTTCTATTATTAAATAACGATGGAATAAAAAATGAAATTAACAGATTTAAAAATAGAACAAAAAGCGATAATTGAAAAAATAGAATGTAATGATGAATTAAAACAAAGATTTTACTCATTTGGTATATTTAAAGGGGCATCTGTATTTGTAGAAAATATAAGTTTTGCTAAAAATACTATAGAGATAAATGTAGAAGATACATCAATTGCTCTTCGTGTAGAAGAAGCAAAATCAATTACTGTAAAAATTTAGGAAAATATATGACACCAATGAAAATTGTTTTAGCAGGGCAACCAAATGTAGGAAAATCCTCACTTATAAATGCAATGTCAAACTCCAGACTCAAGGTTGGAAACTTTAGTGGAGTAACTGTTGAAAAAACACAAATATGTTTTGAACACCATTGTCATCAAATTGAGATGATAGACCTTCCTGGAACTTACTCTATAAATGGATTCTCTACAGAAGAAAAAGTAGCAAGAAATTATCTTTTAGATAAAGATTATGATGTAATTATTAATGTTGTTGATGCTACACACCTTACAAGAAATCTTCTACTTACACTAGAGTTACAAAATTTAAATAAAAAAATGGTACTTGCATTAAATATGTATGATGAAGCTATAAAAGAGGGAATACATATAGATGTGGAGCAAATAGAAGCTCTCACGGGTATTCCAACAGTAGCAGTGAGTGCAAATACAAAAGAGGGAATTGAAGAGCTTCTAGACATTGTACATAACTATTATGATAGTGACACTAGAATTCCATCAAATATAAACTATAGTGATGCTATTGAAGAGGAACTCTATCATCTAACAAAGTTCTTTGAAGCTAAACATTTTGAATATAAGGATTATACTAGTCGTGAGATGGCTATAAAAATGCTTTTTGAAAATGAAAATTTTTATGCAAAAATACATGATAAACCAATTTTTGCACAAATACAACCAATTCTTCTTATAGCTAGTGATAAAATTTATACCTATCATGAAACAGAAGATATAAAAGAGATTCAAACAGCAGAGTTTCAATCTATTTCTCATGGTATTCGTTCTGAAACTGTAAAAAGAGATGATGAGAGACTCCCCAAACAATTTACTAAAAAAATAGATAATATTCTTATCAATAAATATTTAGGTGTACCTATTTTTCTATTTTTTATGTGGGGATTATTTCAACTTACTTTTGAAATTGGTGCAATCCCAATGGATTATATTGATGCTGGATTTGCTTGGCTGGGTAATGCTGTGGGAAGTACTATTTCACATGAAGGACTTCGCTCTTTAATTGTTGATGGTATTATTGCAGGGGTTGGTGCAGTTGTGCTCTTTTTACCAAATATCATTATACTTTATATAGGGATTGCATTGCTTGAAACTACTGGTTATATGAGTCGAGTTGCTTTTTTACTAGATGGTTTTTTTCATAAATTCGGGCTTCATGGAAAAAGTTTTATTCCACTTGTAACTGGATTTGGATGTAGTGTTCCTGCATATATGGCTACAAGAACATTAAAAAATGAAAAAGATAGACTTATCACTTTATTTATCATAGGTTTTATGAGTTGTGGTGCAAAACTTCCTGTATATGTATTGTTTGCAGGGGCATTTTTTGGAAAAGATGAAGCAGGAAATGTATTATTTTATATCTATATAGCAGGAGCACTTCTAGGACTTGTAATGGCAAAAGCATTAAGAGTATTTGTATTTAAAGGGGAAGATGAGCCATTTGTAATGGAGATGCCAAAATATAGATTTCCAACTATGAAGCTTATATATATGATAGTATCACAAAAAGCTTGGTCATATCTAAAGAAAGCAGGTACATTTATCCTTGCAGCAAGTATTCTAATCTGGTTTGCATCAAACTATCCAAAAGTTGATAGCCCTAATTTAGCTGTACAATTAGAAAATAGTTATTTAGGACAAATAGGAAAAGCTAGTGTTCCATTTTTTGAACCATTGGGATTTGATTGGAAACTTTCAGTTGCACTTGAAACAGGACTTGCAGCAAAAGAAGTTGTTGTTGCAACATTAGGAATTCTTTACAATGTTGGTGAAGAAGTTACAGAAGATGATGATAGACTTTTAGCAGAATTAAAAAAACAAATTCCACTTGAAACAGCTATTGCATTTATCACTTTTGTTATGATATATTTGCCTTGTTTTGCTGCATCTATGGTATTTGCCAAAGAGGCTGGTGGATATAAATATCTTGGATACCTCTTTGTATTTACAACAACGGTAGCTTGGATAATGAGTTTTATAGCATATAATGTAACAATTGTTCTTACTTAAATATGTTTTTAATAATCCCTGCAATCATAATTTTTCTTGCATTTTCATATCTCTATGTAAATGATGATGTGAGTTTAATTGTACAAGGGATTATATATTTTTCAATACTTATTATCATCTTATTCTCTTTTTATATATACAAATCTATACAAAAAAACCTTCGACAACAAGAACATAACAAAATTTTACTTGAGATAAAACAGCTTCATATAAAACTTAACAATATTCAAAATGAAGAGGAAAGGAAAATTATTTACCAAAAAATTAGAAAATTAGAAAAGGAAGCTAAAAATAATAATTTCTAGCTTCTTTGTTTATGAAGCATTTTCTAGATTAGATGAGACAAAGTCCCAATTGACAAGTTTCCAAAAATTTTCTAAATAATCAGCTCGTAAATTTTGATAATCTAAATAATATGCATGTTCCCATACATCACAAACCATAAGAGGTTTTAACTTTGTTGTAAGAGGAGTATTTGCATTTGAAGTTGTAACTATAGTAAGTTGATTCTCTTCATCTAAACATAGCCATACCCAACCTGAACCAAATAATCCAATTGCACTATCGATAAATTCTTTTTTAAAACCTTCAAGGGATCCAAACTTTTCATCTATTTTAGAAGTTAAATATGTGGATTGATTAGTTGATTTATTTGATAAACTTTTCCAAAAAAAGTCATGATTAAATACTTGAGAAGCATTATTAAATATTGCACCATCTGCACCTTTAATAATCTCTTCAAGTGTTTTTGATTCAAATACTGTCTCTTTAATAAGAGTATTAAGTTTTGCAACATAACCAGCATGATGTTTATCATAATGATAATGCAAAGTCTCTTGTGAAATCATAGGTTCTAAGGCATCGTATCCATACGGTAGTTTCATTAATATATGTTCCATGTTATTCTCCTTAAATATTGAATTACAATAGATAATTACAAAAAGGAACTTAAAGAAAAGTGAAATATTTAATGTAGTTTAATGGAGCTTCAAATAGGACTTGAACCTACGACCTGCTGATTACAAATCAGCTGCTCTACCAACTGAGCTATTGAAGCAATGATAATTTTATATAATGAAAATCAAGATTTGATTTTTAAGTGGAGCGGGAGACGAGACTCGAACTCGCGACAATCTGCTTGGAAGGCAGAGGCTCTAGCCAACTGAGCTACTCCCGCTTAAAAAAAGTTTCACAAACACTTTAACATAGTAAAGCTTAAAAGTGGTGGGTTCAGAAGGACTCGAACCTTCGACCACTCGGTTATGAGCCGAGTGCTCTAACCAGCTGAGCTATGAACCCTTTTTTATGCTAAGCTCTCTTTGTTTGTGGACGAAATTATAGTGATATTTTTATTAAATTACACTTAAATAAAATGTAGACTTTAAAATTATACTTTTACTTCAACTGTACTATAAGGATTATAAAGTACATTTGCCTTATTTTGTATTTTTACATTTCTCCTTTGAGTATAGTCTACACTAAATCTACCTCCACTATCAATAGAAAATCTTGCACATATTTTTGCCGCTTCTTCAATAATATTTTGTGGTAATGTTTTTTTAGTACAAGATACAATTACATGAGAAGATGGCATACCTTGAAGATGAAACCAAAAATCACTTGCTTTGCTATTCTCTAAAAGATATATATTTTCCCTTTCGTCTCGTCCTAACATTATTTTATACCCATCAATAAAAAAAGACTGATAAGGATTTTGTTTTTTTGTTTTTATTTGATTTTTATCTTTTTTTGGAAAATAAAACTCAACCTCATCAATTGTTTTGCAATTTTTTACTGTATCTACTAATCTATTATAGAAGTCTAATTTTTGTGATAAATTCAACTGCTCAATATATTGGTTTTTTACTTTTGCTTTTGCTTTTTTAGAATCTCTAAAAAAATCATTTGATTTTTTGATATCTTGATTTTTTTCATATCCACTTTTTTGATATAAATTTGCAACTATATTTGTTGCTTCTAGATTAAGATTTTCTGCTTTTTGTTGCAACTTTTCTATATCTTCTAAATTATCAACTATTTTTTTAATTTTTTTAATCTGTTTTTGAAGCTGAGCAATTTTTTGATTTTTAGTATTTTCCAACTCTTTTAGTGTTTTTTGAGCAAAAATACCAAATAAATACTCTTCTATATTCTCAATACTATTAATCTCATATGTAAAATCTGGTTTTTCAAGATTTTTTAACTTATGTCCCACTTTTACAATTCTTGTTGATGTCCATTCATCGATGTGTCGTAAAGCTTCCAAAACAATATCTTCTGTATCAAGAATAATTATATTTGTATTTTTACCTGTAAACTCTAACTGTAAAATAGTGGTCTGTTCTTTATAAGAAGATTTGCTTTTTGTCACTATATTTAATACTTTATCATCATCTCTTAAATATACCTTTTCTACTTTCGAGTTATTAAACCTTTTTTGTAATACAACATCAAAAGGAGCTGTAAAAATTTTCTTGTTTATATCTTTATTGTTTTTCATAAAAACTGAAGAATTTCCTTTTGTTAGATCAAAATAAACTGTTTTTCTATCATTGAATTCAATTTTTATTATATTATTTTCTACTCTTTTAATATGATTTATAGTTGTAAAGTTGCCTATATAATGGGCTATTTGTTTTAATATGTAATGTTTCATTTTTAAATCATAACATAATTTATAAAAATTTTATATTTTTTTTATTTATATCTGATATACTTATACAAATCAAATAAGGAGATATAATGAATAAATTACTAAAGTTAGCACTAGTTGGTGCTATCACATTAGGTTTAAGTGCAACAGTTGCTTCTGCAAATGTAGCTAAAGGACAAAAGCTTTACTCTAAAAAGCTTAAAAAACCTTGTGGGTTTACAGGTGCTAAAATGGCTAGTAAACACACACAAAATGAGTGGGAAGCTATCAACAATAAAGGTGAGTTAGCAAAAGAGATTAAAACAATTTGTCCTAAAGCTGATGATGGAGATGTTAAAGAAAGCTATCTACCACACTTTTATGACTTTTTCTATGAATACGCAAGTGATTCAGGAAATGTTCCTTCTTGTTAATCAAGAACCTATAATAAAAAAAGGTTAGCTATACGCTAACCTTTTTTTATATCTCATACAATTTCAAGTTAAATAAATAATAACCCAAGGGTAAAAAATATCTGTATAGCAAAAACAACACTTGCTATTTTTAAAGCTAATTTCCCATCACTTTTAATACTACTAAAATGTATTTTTAGTCCAACAGCACTCATCGCTACTAAAAGTAAGATATGTGACGCAGATGCAATATAATGCTTAATCTCATCACTTACAAGACCAAAAGAGCTTATAAGTGAAAAAACTATAAACCCTATAATAAATCCAGGTATACTAGCCCCTTTTGTATTCACATCATTATTTTTTGCATGAAACATATAAATTAATATTAAAACAAGTGGAGTAAGAAGTAAAATTCTTCCCATCTTTACAGTTGTAGCACTTACACCTGCTGTGTCACCTATACTAAAACCACCTGCAGTTACTTGACCTACTGCTTGAAGGGTATTTCCTACTAATATACCTGCATCTATCTCATTAAGTCCAAAACTTAAAGCGATAAATGGAACTAGAAATATACCAATAGTCCCCAAAAGATTTACAATAGCCACAGATATCCCTATAAAATGTTTATCTGCTTTTATAATTGGAGCTGTTGCACTTATAGCACTACTACCACACACACCATTTCCAATACCTAATAACAATGCTAATTTCATATCTATTTTATAATATTTTCCTATAAGTACAGCACTATAAACTGTAACTACCATCCCTAGTATAATTATAATCAATGTCTTTAAACCAAGTGATGATAAAATATGAAAATCTAGATTAATCCCCATTAATGCAATAGAATATCCCAGAAGTGTTTTTTCTGCATATGTTATACCACTATTATAACTTTCATGAATCTTTATAACATTTCCAACAATAATTCCTAGAATAATCGCAATTGCTACTGAACCTATTAAAATAAATTTTGCTAATAAAAATGCAACTACACTTATCCCTATAGTTACGAGTAGACCTCTTATATATTTACCCACTATTTCTATTCTTTTTTAAATTTCATATCTAAGTCTTCTACAATAGAAAGATCAATCTTATTTTTTGATCCCTCCTCCTTTAATATCGCAATCGCCTCTTCATGACTAAATGCTTCTCTATAAACTTTTTTTTCTAATAGTGCTTGGTAGATAACTAATATAGCTAATAATCTCTCTTTTAAACTAAGATTTGAGGCTTCTAACTCATAAGGAGTTCCTGTTCCATCCAATCTTTCATTATATGTAGAGCATAATTTTGCAATATCATCAAATCCAAAAACTGAGGAAAGAATTGAATATGAAAAATAAGGGATAGCTCTAATCATATCTATCTCCTCTTTTGTTAAAATATTGCTTTTATAGTATATCTCTGTAGGGATAAATAGTTTACCAATACAATATAAGTTTGCTGAGATAATCATCCGAGAAATATCTTTATTATCTAAACTATAAACTTGACACATCTCTTTACATAGGGTACCAATTGTATTTGTATTTGTATTGTTAGTATATGCATACACTATCTCATTAATAATTTCAGATAATTTTATCAATTGTGTATATTCAATCTCTATAGTAAAATCTTGCAAAAAATTATATATAAAGAATGGTAATTGATTATTATTTGCTAAGTCTAACCAAAAAGTCATATCTTCACTCAAGTCAATAAAGTTCTCTTTTAATGTTTGGCTAAACTGCTCACTTTTATTGATTGTAGCTATAATATCATCTTTATTTGTTATAACATCATATTCAATTTTAATATTATTTTCTATATAACAACTCAATTCTAAAATATTTTTTATATTTTTATCTGTATAAATAGTTTTTTCAATAAAAGGCATTTTACTTAATTGTTCATTGGGTACATCTAACTTATACAATAGTGAGTAAGCAGACAAATCAGAAAAATGTTCTGCTGTAAAATTTGTATAATTAGATAACCTCAAAGCGATATAAGAGATTCGTTTAGAATTAAACGCAACATTGTAGATATTTTTTTTAAACACTTTATCAAAAGCATTACTAAAACCCATTAAAAAATTATTAAAATTAAATTTAACATGAGTCATTTTGTCCATTTTATTCCTTAATATATATTATATTATCCTGTTTTTTAATAACTCCACCTAAAATAGCTTTTGCAAAAATACCTCTATCACTTTGTAGTAAAGCTGGTACTCTTTCATCTATTTTAGATAAATGATTACATATTGTACAGTTTTGTGTTATCTCTAAAACAACTTCTCCAATTTTTAATTGCATACCAATTTTTAAAAGAGATAAATCAAAATCAACTAGTATATTTTCACCTAATTCACCATAATCAATCTCTATATCTTCTTGTTTAACCATTTCATAAGATTTTGTTGAAGCAATTAAAATTGATCGAACCTTATCCTTACCATAATACTTATCAATAAAAACACCATTTTCATCAATAGATAACTCTGATTGATTAATTCTTCCGTCATATTTTTGTTTAGATATAAACAACTCTACAATATTACCTGAAATCTCCATAACCTTACCTTTTATTACACTATTTAATATAACTATTTATTATAATACAAATAAGATTAAAAAAAGATAATATTACTTATTTCCTTGTAGTTATTTTTTTTACTATGTTACTCTTTTACCCATTAATTTTTATTTAAATTATCTAATAATTTTGTATTATAATTGTCATTCAAACTACTAATAAGCCAAGAAATAAAGCTCTTTTAAACACTTATAATTAACAGTTAGCTTATTTCAAAATTAAATTATCAATATGAGCTTATAATAAATATTTGTTTACTTAATGAAAAAATTATTTTTGAAAATTTTCTCTTATATTTCTTGACTTTTGAAGTTGTATTTCTATATAATTTGTAGTTTTGGTATGAAAACTGCCTAATCAATATAATATTAAAAAGGAGAATGTTAATGAATAAGATTAAAGATATTTTTAAAAAATCATTAACTACTAAGGATAATAATACTTTAGAAGAGTCTAGCAGACGTGATTTTTTAAAAAATTCAGCAACTTTATCTGTAAGTGCAATAGCTGCAACTAGTATTTTAGGACCTGTTAAAGCTTCAGCTGATGAAAAACAGATTGTTAATGAAGTGGAATGGGGAACAAAACTAGGTGACAAAACTACTAAATATAGATACGGTATACCTTCACCATATGAACATAATAATGTAAGAAGAAATGATCCATTATTATCTTCAGGAGATGAATATGCAACTGTAACTATGTGTCCAATACATGAATCAGAAGGGATTATAACACCAAATGGTTTATTTTTCACAAGAAATCATGGTGGTACTGCACATATAGATCCAAATGAATTTAGACTTATGATACACGGTAAGGTTAAAAAAGAGATTGTTTTAACATTAGATGAATTAAAAAAATATCCATGTGAAACAAGAACATACTTTATTGAGTGTCCTGCAAATGGATCAACTGATTGGAGAGCACCACAATATAATAATCTTCAATTTCTTAAAGGTATGATGTCTTGTGCTTCATGGACTGGTGTTATGCTAAAAACTGTTTTAGAAGACCTAGGGTTAGAAGATGATGCAGTTTGGATGTTAGCTGAAGGTTCTGATAATGCAGGAAATCCAAGAACAATTCCTGTAGAAAAAGCACTTGATGATGCGATGCTAGTTTGGGGACAAAATGGTGAAGCATTAAGACCAGAGCAAGGGTATCCTTTAAGATTACTTGTTCCAGGTTGGGAAGGTAACTTGAATACTAAATGGTTAAAAAGATTAGAATTTTCTGATAAACCTTGGCACTCTAAAGAGGAAACTTCTAAATATACTATGTTACAAAAAAGTGGTAAAGCTATTAGATATTTCTGGATAAATGAAGTAAACTCAGTAATCACTAAACCATGTCCTGAAAAACCATGGGCTAATATTAAAATTGGCGATTTAGTTGAAATTGAAGGTATTGCTTGGTCTGGGCAAGGAACAATTAAACATGTTGATATCACATTTGATGGTGGTGATAATTGGGTAGAAGCTAGCTTAAAAGGTCTAGTATTACCAAAAGCTTGGACAAGATTTAGTTATATGTATAGATGGGAAGGGAAGCCTTTATTATTATCTAGTCGTGCAACTGATGATCTAAATAATACACAACCAACAATTGATCAAGAAACATCAAAACAAGGTGTTGAATCAGTTTACCATAGAAATGGAAATGTAACTTGGGAAGTAACTACTAAAGGAGAGGTTAATAATGTACACATTAGAAAACATAAAGCTTAAAAATACACTACTAGGTCTTAGTTTAGCAACAGTAGCACTTTTAACTTCTGGTTGTAACAACAATGATGTAAAAATGGCAAATACTACTAATGTAAAAGCTGAGCAAAGAGCAGTTGATGGTGGGATGATATATCCTACAGTAGATGGTAAGTATACATTGTATAGCGTAAATACTCAAGAGAAAAAAGGTTTTACATATGGGAGAACACCAACTAAAACAGAAATTGCAGCATGGAATATTGATGTAATGCCTGATGGTACAGGTGCACCAATGTATGATACAAAACACGGTAAAGTTGTATTAGAAGATGGTGAACCTAAAAAAGCAGAGGGATCTGTTGCTTGGGGTAATGAACTTTATGATGCACAATGTGTAATGTGTCATGGAGACTTTGGAGCTGGGGGTAAAGGTGGATATCCTGCCCTTTCAGGTGGAGATATCAAATCTTTAACAAACCAACTACAAAATCCTGCTGATGATATACCAACAGAGGTACCTCCAATGAAAAGAATTGGTAGTTATTGGCCATATGCAAGTACACTATTTTGGTATATCCAAGACTCTATGCCATTTCCACATCCAAAAAGTTTAACTAATAGTGAAACATATGCACTTACAGCTTACTTATTGTATGAAAATGGTGTAAAAATTAATGGTGAAGATTTAGATGAAGATTTTGTTATGGATAGAGAAAAACTAATGGCAGTTAAGATGCCTAATGAAAAAGGATTTTATCCAGTTGTTGATACACCTGAAAATCCAAAACAAGGTGTTCAAAATGTTAAAAACTTTTTAAGCGATCTTTCTAATGTTGGTACAGGTACAAGATGTATGACTGATTGTATCAAAGGAGAAGTTCCTGTTTTAAGAATTAAAAATGAAATGAATAACTTTCATCCAGCACCTTCAACCCAAAGAAGTTTACCTCCAGTTGAGGAAGAGAGTGGAGCTGTACATCCAGGATTTGCTGGATATGAAGCTTCTTGTAGCGCGTGTCATTCAAATGAAGCAATTGGAGCACCAGTTGTAGGTAACAAAGAAGCATGGGCAAATGTTATAGAAAAAGGGATTGATTCAGTATATCACAATGGTATCAATGGTATCAATGCTATGCCACCAAAAGGTGGAAACATGGATCTATCTGATGACCAAGTAAAAATAATTATCGATTATATGATAGAAGCAAGTAAATAAACAATTATTTATTCCATTTAAAAAGGTTCAATGGTTTTCCATTGAACCTTTTTTTATATCAATTTAACTATAATTATTTATAATAATATTACTCAATCAAATAATATTTATCAAAAAAAATAGATATTATAAAAAGTTATATCAATTTTGTAAAAAAAACGAAGAAAAAAACGGTAAAAATTTAAAAATTACAATAATTAATATAATAAATAAGAATTTAATATAATCCCCTATTTAAGGGCTTTTGTAGCACTGCAAAAACTTATATATTTATAATAAAAAAAAGTTAAACTTATATATCAAAAAATATTAAATTTTTAATCGATTTTACTTGACATTAGATGATAATTTAGATTATAATTCTCTGTTTTAGTATTTTATATACTAAATAAAATGTTAATTAAAAAAATATTAACTACAATAAAAAAAGGAGACAAGATGAGATTAGCGAAAAGTTTACTAATAGCATCAGCGATAAGTGGTTTAATTTCTACTTCAAGTTTTGCAAACGCAGATTTAGTTGCAAAAGGTGAAAAGATTTTTAAAACTAAAAAACTTGGAAACTGTGTAGCATGTCATGCTGTTAATGGAAAAGCTGATATAGACGCGATGGGTCCAGGTAGTTTTGGTCCAAAATTATCAGGTTTATCGTATTGGGATGATAAAACACTATATGATACTGTATACGATGTATATGCAGCAAGAGGGATAAAAGTATCTCCTATGCCAGCATTTGGAAGAAATGGTTGGCTTGATGATGCTGAAATTAAAGCTGTTGTAGCTTATTTAAAAACAATTAACTAAAATTAGGAGAAGATTACAATGAATAGAAGAAATTTTTTAGGTTTAGGATTAGGTGCAGCTGCAGTTGCAATGGTTCCAATGAATTTAAGTGCTATAGATTTTAGAGCAACAAAGCCAGCTGCATGGACAGCTAAAAAAGTTGATGCTGCTATGACTGAGCTTTTTGGTACTACAGCTACAACAGCAAGTGGTGTTAAACTAAAAGCTCCAGATATTGCTGAAAATGGTGCAGTAATTCCTGTTTCTGTTTCTTCAGATTTAGCAGGTAAAACAGTTGCAATTTTTCAAGATGCTAACCCAGAAGCTACAGTTGTAGTATTTACAGTACCAGCAGGTGGAATTATTGATTATTCAATTAGAATTAAAATGATGAAGACAGGTACAGTTACAGCAGTTGTTAATGTTGATGGGAAATTACACTCTGATGCTAAACTAGTTAAAGTTACTAAAGGTGGATGTGGAGGTTGATTTGATTCACCCACATTAACTAATCTAATAAAAACTAAATAAATATAACATTAAAGGAAATATAATAATGGCAAACTTAGGAAAAGCAAGAATTAAAGCTAAAGAAAAAAAAGGTATCGTAACTGTTAAAGCGATGGCTAAACACCCGATGTTAAGTTATCAAGAAGCTGAAAGAGCAAAGAAAAAAGCTGATTTCATCACACATATTATTGGTACTGTTAATGGTGCAACTGTATATGAAGTATCTACTTCTCAATTTTTATCAAAAAATCCATACATCAAATTTGAATTTGCTGGTAAAAAAGGTGATACATTAGATTTAACTATGGCTACACTTTTAGGTGAAAAACAAACTTTTAGTGCAAAAGTTAAGTAGTTTAATACAAACTACTTATTAGTATAGTAGTTTAATATAACAATAAAAAGAAGGAGATAACTATGTTATTAAAAATTGTAAAAGCTTCTGCATTCGTAGCATTAGCAGCTTGTACTTTAAGTGCAAACTCTTTTAATGCTCAAGCTGAAAAAGATAAAACTGAGCTTATTAAATATTTTGAAGCGAAGTTTGCAGACCCAGAAAAAAATGCAGCGACATTTTTCCCATATTCAACAGAAGATGAATTAAAAAACAATATTAAAAAAGATATTAAACATATGGATTTTGGTATTGGTAACTATGCATTTAATCGTGCTGGTATTGCAACTTACGAAGAGATTAAAGAGATGCCACCATATGAAGATGCTATAGATGCTGGTGCAGCACTTTATGAGAAAAAATTTGCAAATGGTAACTCACTTGCTATCTGTTTTCCTGATCCAACAATTGGTGGAGACTACCCAATGTTTGATGAGTCAAGAAAAGAAGTTGTTTCATTAACTCAAGCTGTAAATGAATGTATTACATCAAACGGTGAAAAAAAATGGAATGAGAAAAAAGGTGATATGGCAAAATTTCAAGCTTTTATTGCAAATAGCACAAAAGAAGCAGAAAAAAAAGTTAATGTAAAAATCGAAAGTGCAGAAGCAGCAGCAGCTTATGAGAGAGGTAAAGAATTTTACTATACTCAAAGAGGTTACTTAAATCTTTCTTGTGCAACATGTCATGTTCAAGGTGCAGCACAAAGAGTTAGAAATGAGTCTTTATCGCAACTTTTAGGTCACACTACACACTTCCCAGTTTATAGACTAAAATGGCAAGGTTTAGGAACACTTGAAAGAAGAATGGAAGGTTGTGTTAAAGATCAAGGTCAAAACCCACCAAAACCAAGTAGTAAAACTATGAAAGAGTTACTATACTTTATGGCATATATGTCAAATGGAATGGCTGTTGACGGTCCAGATATAAGAAAATAGGAGAGGAAAAGATGAAAAAAATATATAGTTTAGCAATAACTTCAATCGTAGCATTTTCTTTAGCAGGATGTATGGGTGGATCTGATAGTCTAACTCCAGCAGCTTCTCTAAAACTAGATCAAAGAGATGTTTGTAATGTAAGCAAACATGGAATTGAAACAGTTTTAGCTAATGCAAAAGTATATAATGCATCAGCTATCAAAGAAAAAGTTGAATTTAGAAGACTTGGTGTTAATAATAGTGATTTAATTATTGCTGTTGAAGAAGGTCTTAAAAGTGGAGCTAAAACAGTTACTCCAAAAGATTTCAAAGGGAAAGCAACAAAAGATAAATTTCCAATTGAATATGCAGCTGCTAGAGCTTGTACTTTTGGTTTAAGTGCTTTACAACAAAAAGAAGAAGGTAAGTCTACATGGAGACTTGCTGTTCCAGGTGATGGTTACAAATATTAATAATATTTACCAAGTGTAACTGAATAAAAAAAGCCAAGTATTACACTTGGCTTTTTTAACATTTGATAACTTACAGTAAGTTAATAAATGATAAAATAATTAAAATCTATAAATGAAGGAAATTAAATGAGTAAAATGAGTAGAAGAGAATTTATATACATGTCAGCTCTACTTGCTGGAACTGCACCTGTATTTGCTAACTCTCACACTAGACTTTCAAATAGTGGGAAAGGTGAAGATTACTATAAACTTGATAGTTTTGGGAATGTAAGACTTATGCATATGACAGATTGTCATGCACAGTTACTTCCAGTATATTTTAGAGAACCAAATGTAAACTTAGGATTCTTTGAAAATGAAGGAAAGCCACCTCATATTGTCGGTGATAAGCTATTAGAAAGATATGGTATTAAAGGTGATAAAAGATTAGAATATGCATTTTCTTGTGTTAACTTTGAAAAACATGCTAAAGAGATGGGAAGAATTGGTGGATTTGCACAGATTAAAACTGTAGTTGATCACTTAAAAAACTCTTTTGGTGCTGATAAATGTTTATTACTAGATGGTGGTGACACATGGCAAGGTAGCTGGACTTCACTTCAAACAAGAGGTAAAGATATGGTTGGTGCTATGAATGTTCTTGGTGTAGATGTTGCTGTTGGACATTGGGAATTTACATATAAAGCTGAAGAAGTTTTAGAAAATGTTTCTCACTTGAAAGCAGATTTTATTGCTCAAAATATTAAAGTAAAAGAAGATTCATTATTTAATGGGACAGCCGAAGCTTATGATGAAGATACAGGTCATGCTTTTAAACCATACACTATCAAAGAGTTAAATGGTTCAAGAATTGCTATTATTGGTCAAGCTTTCCCTTATACAACTATTGCAAATCCACAAAGAAATATTCCAGACTGGACTTTTGCTATTAGAGAAAATGAGATGCAAGAGATGGTTGATCAAGTAAGAGAAGAGGAAAAACCAGATGCGGTAATCGTTCTTTCTCACAACGGATATGATGTTGATAAAAGAATGGCTGAAGTATGTAGTGGTATTGACTTTATCATGGGTGGTCATACACATGATGGTGTACCAGAAGCATATGAAGTAAAAAATGCAAATGGTGGTAAAACTTATGTATGTAATGCTGGTTCAAATGGTAAATTCTTAAATGTATTAGATTTAGATGTTCAAAATGGGAAAATCAAAGATTTCAAATTTACACTTCTTCCAATCTTTTCAGATTTAATTCCAGAAGATCCAGATATGAAAAAATATATTGAACTAGTAAGAAGACCTTTCCAAAAAGAGCTTAGTAGAGAGATTGCTACAACTGATATGACACTATTTAGAAGAGGAAATTTTAATGGTTCTTGGGATCAATTAATTTGTGATTCTTTAATAGAAATAGAAGGTGCTGAAGTTTCACTTTCACCTGGATTTAGATGGGGAACATCAATCATGCCAGGTCAAACTATAACATTTGATGATTTAGCAACTCAAACTGCTATGACATACCCTGAAACATATGTAAAAGAATTTACAGGTGCTATGATTAAAGATACACTTGAAGATGTTGCAGATAACTTATTTAATGCTGATCCATTCTTACAATCAGGTGGAGATATGGTTAGAACTGGTGGTATATCATATAGAATTGACCCAACAAAGAAAATGGGTAACAGAATTAGTGATATAGTTATGACTAAAACTGGTGAAAAGATGAAAGCGAACAAAAAATACAAAGTTGGTGGATGGTCAACTGTAAATGGTGTTTCTGAAGGAAGACCTATTTGGGAAGTTACTGAAGATTACTTAAGAGAACTAAAACATATCAACGATACAAACCTTAAGATAAATGGAGCAAAAATGGATATGCTTGCTGTTAAAGGGAATGTAGGATATGATCCAAAGTATGATTATTAATCATAGATATAGTTTATTTATAAAAGCCTAGTTTTTTAACTAGGCTTTTTTTATTTATAATAGATTAATATTCACTAGTTATAATTATTTCTAATAAATTAAAGGAGTGAAAGTATGAAAAAATTGTTATTATCTTTAGTAATTGTTGTATTAAGTTTTAGTGTAGTAGAGGCAAGTGTTACACAAGATCAGTGTAGTAAAAAAGGTGAAAATTATATTTTTGCAGGTGGAGAGTGTATTCAGTTTGCTAAGTATAAGGGTGAAGGCAATGAAAGTTTAAATATAATAGTACATGGGACATGGGATTCTGGGACAAATACCCTAGGAAGATATGCACCCTTTGCTGAAACTATCAATATGAATACTGATATCACAACAGTTGCTATTGCACTACCTGGATATTCAAACTCTTCAACAAACAGTTTAAAAGATTTAAAACATGAAGGAAGTAGTGTTTATTCTAAAAACTATATTGAGTTCACAGCGGCACTTATTAAAGCTTTAAAAGAGAAATTTAATGCTACAAAAGTAAACTACATAGGACACTCAGCTGGTGCTTCTCTTGGTGTAAATGTTCTGGCAATGAATCCTGGTTTACTCTACTCAGTTACAGCTGCTGGTGGAAGATTTAATCTTGATAAGTTCAAAAAAAATGAAAGAGAAGGTTTAGTAACTATAAGTGATCATTTAAACAATGTAAAAGATACAAAACTGTTACTTGTATATGGAACAAAAGATACCATTTCTGAACCACAAGTAACAAAAGACTTTTATGAACTTGCTAAGAAAAATGATTTAGATGTAAAAATTGTCGAAGTAAAAGGTGCTGCTCATATTGATCTTGATATGACTGATCCATCTGTTGAAGCGATAACAGAGATGGTTACAGAATAATTTTTAGAGGCTATGGGGCCTCTAAATCAAATAGGTATCCAGCAAAATCTGTTTCTAAATATGCTTTTTTTGTAATATAATCTAAAATTTGATTAAAAGTTACAGTTTTTCTATAACCTTTCATAGCATAGACAATCTCATTCTCTTCATCAATAAAAACAACAGTCGGATAAAATCCTATAGCTAAACTTTTAGCAAAATCTTTTTTGCTCCCTTTGAAATCTTTATATTGTATCAAACCCTCATCATCTACATTAACATCTATAAATATATAATCTTTTTCCATTTTATACTTTGCTACTTTATCACTAAAAGCATTGTTAATCATTTTGATACAATAGGGACATCGTGTCATATGAAAAAAAACCATAATTTGCTTTTTTTCAATTTTAGCTTCTTTTTTAGCTATTTCATCTATATTAATTATCCCATCATTTGCAAAACTATTCAGAGAAAGTATACAAAGAAAAAGAAAACTTTTAAAAAAACTCATCACTTATTCCTCTTCATAAAACTCTAATTCACCATAAGCTCTTGATACATTTCTAGGGTTTAGTAAGTCAAATAAAGCTTTATCTTTAAACTCTACCATCTGAACAAATTTATTAGCTCCAGCTAATCCAACATCCTCTTCAACACCTTTTAAAATTCTTTTTTTTAATAATGAAAAATATTGTATTGATTCATCTATTGCTGATTTTGAAAAATCATATCCATGCCCAGGTATTAAAATATTCCAATCATATTGTTGGATTGTATTTAAAGCTTTCAATTGACCAATCACTAACCCCTCTCTATTTGAAGTGATTCGTCCATTCATCACTATATCTCCAGCAAACATCACTTTTCTTTGAGGCATATACATTAAAACATCAAATTTACTATGTCCTTGACCAACTGGAATAAACTCTATTGTTTCACCATCAAATTTTTTTGTTATAGGTTTTGTAATATGTTCATCCAGTTTTACTATATGTGTACCCTCTAAAATATCATGCGATAAAAGATGATGCATTCGTGATGGTTCACCCTCTGTGTAGTTTTCATCTTGTAACTTTACACCAATAAGTTTTGCATTAAATTTTTCTTTATAAAAATTATTCCCTAACCAATGATCATCATGTTCATGAGTATTAAGAACTACCCTCACTGGAAGTTTTGCTATTTTTTCCATCTCTTTATATGCAGCTTGTGCAAATTTATATGTTGGGCCACTATCTACAAGTATGTAGCTATTTTTCCCTTTTATATAACAATGGTTACTCATATTCCCACCATTTTCTTTTGTTGGCATCTCTAATTTACCAAAAAAACACCAAATATTTTCACTTACTTGTTTTGGCTCTAATTTATACTCAAAAGCATAAATACTCCCTATACTTAAACTTGTTAGTAAACATAGCTTACTAATAAGGTGTAACATTTATCCAACCCCCCGCTATCCTCTCTATCACTTCTGCAATACCAGCTTGTACATAACTAAGATCTTCAATAAATTCATCCTCTTTCCAATTCATTGTATCCATTGTGTTGATACAACCGATAAACTCTACATCATATTCCATTAGTGACTTTATTTTTGACAAAATCTCTGCATCATAATCTTTTCTTAATGCTCTCATACCTTGGGCATACGCTACAACAGATATTTTAATACTCTCTGTTGGATACACTTTTAAAACATTATATATAGAACCTAACATATGATTAACTGTTTCAATATTTGCACTTCTTAGTTTAATCACCCATTTTCTAGGTTCATCAAAAGTTGGTTTTGGATCAGAAAACTCCATCTGTCCAAACGACAATACAGCCAGCATTATCAATAAAATTAACTTTTTCATATTTTCCCTTTGTATAATAAATTTTTATAGTATAGCTTATAGTTTATTAAAATAAAAACAAAAAGAATTAAAAAATATTATGAAAAATCCTTGACAAAAAAGTAAAAATTTACTACAATTCTAGCACTCAAAATAATTGAGTGCTAATTAAATTTTAAACTTAACATAGAAGGACTAAATTATGAATTTTAAACCATTAGGTGACAGGGTACTTTTAAAAGTACAAGAGGTAGAAACTAAAACTGCCAGTGGAATCATTATCCCAGATAATGCTTCAAAAGAGAAACCAACACAAGCCCAAGTTGTAGCTATTGGAAACGATGTAGAGCATGTTGCAGTTGGTGATCAAGTAATTTTTTCTCAATATGCAAGAAGCGCAACAGTTACAATAGATAATACAGAATATATAATTATGGAAACAAGCGAAATTTTAGGAACATTTGGAGGAGATAAATAATGGCAAAAGAGATACATTTTAGTGATGATGCAAGACATAGACTTTTTAGTGGTGTTGAGCAATTAGCAAATGCAGTTAAAGTAACAATGGGTCCAAGAGGAAGAAATGTTTTATTACAAAAATCATTCGGTAGCCCATCAATTACAAAAGATGGTGTTTCAGTTGCAAGAGAAATTGAACTACAAGACCCAATGGAAAACATGGGAGCACAACTAGTAAAAGAGGTTGCTTCAAATACAAACGATGAAGCTGGTGATGGTACTACAACTGCAACAGTTTTAGCACATAGTATTTTTAAAGAAGGTCTTAGAAATGTTACTGCTGGAGCTAATCCTGTACAACTTAAAAGAGGTATGGATAAAGCAAGTGAACAAATTCTTGATGAACTTAAAAAAATCTCTAAAGTTGTAGATACAAAAGAACAAATTGCTCAAGTAGCTACAATCTCTGCAAATAGTGATACTGCTATTGGTGATATGATTGCAGAAGCTATGGAGAAAGTTGGAAAAGATGGTGTTATCACTGTTGAAGAAGCAAAAGGTATCTATGA
>JAIOSF010000001.1 GCA_021107755.1 Arcobacteraceae bacterium | reverse complement strand
TTGTAAAACAAGCACCTTCTAGTCTATTTTCTACACTAAGTGTTCCCTCTAAACCACTTTCAATAATCATTTTTGCCATATAAAGTCCGAGTCCTGTCCCTTGTGTTTTATGTTTTGTTGTAAAATAAGGTTCAAATATTTTATCTATAATATTCTCTGGAATGCCACCTGCATTGTCTTGTATATCTATAAAAATACTTACATCTTCTTTATGAGCTTTTATATGTATCTTTGGCGATTCTATAGCTTTAAGAATTAAGGCATCTATTGCATTGTTTAATAAAGTTAAGATAACTTGTTGTAGCTCATCTAAATAACAATGACATTTTAACTCTTTATCTATATCTATCTCTACAGCTACACGGTGTGTATTGATTGAACCTTTTACAATATCTAAAGATTTTTCAATAGCATCTTCAAGGTCAAAAATACTTTTTTGTTTGTCAGGGTTAAAAAAGTTTTTAAAATCATCAATAGTTTTTGACATGTACGCTGTAAGAGATTCTATCTCTAGAAGTTTTTCTTCTATCATAGTATCATCAATATTGTTTTTAGCTAATGCTATATCCACAAGAAGAACGGAGGAGTTTATTTGAGCTAATGGTTGTCTCCATTGATGTGCAATATTTTCTATCATCTCTCCCATTTGAGCTAGTTTACTTTGGTGCATAAGGACAACTTGCTGTTTTGTATTTTTTTCAATCTCTTGTTTAATTTTCTTTTCTAAGGAGTTGTTTAATTCTTCAAGTTTGTTTTTTGCAATTCGGAGTTGTTCTGTTTTCTCTTCTATTAAAAGGGTGTCTTTTTGTTGTTGGGTGATATCATAACCTATATGGATTATATCACCATTCGGTAAGGTTATATTTGCCCACATTGTAGTAAGAGTTTCACCATTTTTAGTTTTTGGATACCACAATTTGTAGCTAGAGTGGTCTGGTTTTGATAATGAATCTATAAGTTTTTGTTGTGATTTTGGATCAGGATAAAACAATGCTATAGGCTTCTTAGATACAATAAGCTCTTTTTTACTCCAGCCAAAAACTCTTTGACACTCCTTGTTCCATAGAACTATTTGACCATTTTTATCAAAAGAGTTTAAAAGCACAGGTGCTATATCAAAAAGTGTTCGAAATTTCTCTTCACTCTCTTGGAGTTGTTTTTGAGCTAACTCTTTACTTTTTATCTCCTCTTTAAGTTTAAGATTCCAGTAGATAAAGATACTAATCAACACAAAAGTGAAAAATGTTACTTGCAATAATAGTTGGTAATCTGTTTTTGTTTGATAGTTGATATTTTTCCATTTGTTAATAATAGAGTCTTTAGTATCAGTATCGATAGATATTAGTGCTTTTTCTAAAATATCTCCTAAAATTGGTTTATCATTTCTTGAAGCGATACTATAATAACTAATTTCAGGAAACTGCCCTGAAATAACAATATTATTAGCTATATCATTTTTTTGAATCTCATTGTTAATAACTAATGAATTATCTAAAAAGCCAAAAATTTTCTCTTGTTCTATAAACTCTAGTCCCTCTTTGACAGAGTCAACTTCAACTAATTTTATGTCTGGATATTTTTCTTTGAGTAATTCATATATAGAATAGTTTTTTACAATACCAAGTGGTTTTTTTATGATGGTGTTTAGGTTATCTATAAAAAGTTGCCCTTTTTTTGTAGCGATTACTAAAGGGACTTTTATATAAGGTGTTGTAAAGTTAAGGTAGTTTTCTCTTGATGGAGTTTTTTCTGCAAGTGCCAAGATATCACATTTTCTACTTTTTACACTATTAAGAGTTTGAGACCAGCTTTGCGTAGGTACTAACTTTATTGGGGTATCTATTCTTTTTGAGACCAAATCCATAATGTCCGCTGCTAACCCTATATGTTTTCCATCTTCTATTTTTTCTAAAGGCATCCAGTTTGGGTCTACACACATTTTAATTTGTTTTTTATCTTTTAGGTATTTTCTTTGCTCTTTTGTTAATAAAAAAATACTTTTTTCTGCTTTATAGATAAAAGACTCAAGATTCTTTTTTGACTCTTTAGGGATAAGTAAAGATTGTGCAAAACTATCTGCTATCATTTGGACTCGATCTAAATCAATACTTCCTATTGGATAAATATGTGTTAACATTAGATATTCTATCTGCTTTGATTCAAAAAGTAATGCCTCCTTTGTTTTGTTCTGAGTATTGTATTTTTTTAAAATAATATCTACCAGCTCTTCTTTGTGTTTTAGTGCATACTCCCAACCTTTAATAGAAGCTTCTCTAAAACTCTCAATTCTTTTAGGGTTATTTTTAAGTTCACTTTTTGTTGTAAAAAGATTTAAGTCATAAAACTTTGTTCCAAATGCAGCTGGATCTAAAATATTATATTGAATCCCTAGTTTATCTAATGTATAAATTTCATTAGTGGTAAAAACACTTAATGCATCCACTTTTTTATTTTTAAAACTTTCAATACTAAACTTTCTTGGAATATTTTGGAAATCATCCGCTGTCATATTAAATTTATCTAACATTGTTAAAACAACTTGTTTATGGCTACTATCAAGTAATCCCATAATCTTTTTCCCTTTTAAATCAGCAGGTGTTTTAATATTTTTTTGTGTAACTAAAACTAGAGGGGATTGCTTAAAAAAGTTTGCAACAAAAATTAAAGGTTTGTTTTTCATATAATCAACTATTAAAGAGGAATAGGTTAAGCCATATTGAGCTTCACCATTTATAACTTCATCAATTATATTCATATTTGATTGAAACTCTTTAAACTCTACATCAAGTCCAACCTCTTTAAAAAAACCTTTCTCTTTTGCTGCATAAAATCCTGCAAATTCAAATTGATGTTTCCATTGCAGTTGAAGTTTTATTTTATTATTTTTTTGTATGTTTGAAGAGTTTATTTGAGATATTTCATTAGCCATAAGAGTAGTTATAAACAAAGGTAATAATAAGATGATTTTTAAATTAAATTTCATTAATAGTATTCTTTCCTATAGATATGCGGATTTATTATGTTACTGTAAAAAAGTATCAAAGTTGTATCATTTTATAATAAATTTAAATATCAAGTTGAATAATAAACTCAGCACCTATATACATTTCTCCATTATACTCAAAAGTGCTATTTTGTGCTGTGATTGAACCTTCCATACCTTTAGTAATTAGATTATAAGTCATATGAAGTCCTAACCCTGTCCCTTGAGTTTCATGTTTAGTTGTAAAGTATGGGTCAAATATTTTTGGTAGAATCTTTTTTTCAATTCCACCACCATTATCTTTAAAATGTAATAATATTTTGTTCTCTTTTTGCTCTATTGTAATAAGAACAACTTTTTCTTTGAGAGTGTTTTTATTTGATAATGCGTCTTTAGAATTATTATAAATATTCATAAAACATTGGAGTAACTCATTTTTATAACCATTAATGATAAGTTGTTCATCAACATTTTGTATAATCTGTATATTGTGGTTTTTTGTTGATGGTTCAATTAAGTTTAAAAGACTTTCTATAAAATCAGTTGCTTTAAATTTTAATTTTAATCTATCCCCTTTTACAAAGTTTCTAAAATCATCTATTGTTTTTGATAAATATTGTACATTGTTATCAATTGCATCACAAGCATCATATAAAAATTTATCGTCCAGAACACCATACTCTTTTTGTACCTTTATCCCTGTTGCACTTGTAGAGATTACAGAGAGTGGTTGTCTCCATTGGTGGGCTATATTTCCTATCATTTCTCCCATTGATACAAGTCTTGCTTGCTGAAGAAGTTGCTCCTCTTGTTGTTTTAATAAGGTGATATCTATAATACTTACAAGTCTTATATCTCGATTTTTAATATAGTGTCCTCTGATTAAAACAGATATTGTACTATTGTCTTTTTTGAGAATCGCCATTTCGTAAGGGTGAGTATCATCTTGAGATAATTTTTCTTTGGCCATAGCAAGATATTTTCTAGGGATAAATGAGAATATATCTTTCCCTATAAGTTCCTCTTTTGAATCATATCCAAGAATGGTAAGGGTACTTTGATTAACATCAATACAAATTCCATCTTTGAAAATACCAATACCCTCAATCGTTGCATTAATAATCTCATGAAACTCATTTAGAGATTTTTTTAGCATATATTGTTTGTAGATAAAAAATATAAAAAGTACTAATATTACAATAAAAACATTACGAAAGATAGTATAATCAAGTTGTGAATCAAAGGGTTTTGAAAGCCATTTTTCATGAATAATTTTTTTAGATTCATCAGAAAGGGTAAAGAGTGATTTGTTTAAAATATTATAAAGGATAATATTATCATCTCTTACAGCAATTGATAAATTATACACCATTTTAGAGTATCCTGCTATTTGAAGATTTTCAAAGTTATAAATATTTTTATAATATGAGAGTACGGGCAAAGTGGCTATAGTATAATATACTTCACCATTTTCAACTGCTTCAAAAGCTTCCTTGTACCCTACTGTCTCTTTGATTTGAATATTTGGGTATTTGTCTCTTAATTTACTTACAAGTCCACTATGTTTTTTACGAGAAAGTTTTTTATCTATTAATGTTTCAAGCTCATCTACTAAAGGCTTGTCATCTTTTGTGATTATTGCTAAATCATAATTTAAGTAAGAGGTAGTGAAGTTTGCATATTTTTCTCGCTCTTTTGTCTGTATAGCAGCAGGAAGAATATCACATTTTTTATTCTTGAGATACATTTGTGACTCTGCCCAAGTTTTTGTTTTTATAAACTGAAATTGTAAACCAGTTTTTTCCCCTAACAGTTTTAAAATATCTATAGAGATTCCATTTGGTTCACCATCATTATTTGTAAACTCAATTGGTGTCCAGTTTGGATTTGTACACACTTTTATAACTTTTTTCTTCTCAATATAGTTTTTTTCACTTTTTGTTAATTCACTGTTCTTATTGTCTACTTCATAGATGGCATTATCAAATAGTAATTGTGTATTTGATAGACCCAATAATTTATACACATCATAGATTCTTTCAAGTTTATCTTTTGTTATAGAACCTAATTGCCTAGTTCCATCATAGGCTAATTTTTTTAACTCTTTCCCCTCATATATCAAAGCCTCTTTTGATTTATCTAAAGTGTTATATTTGTTATAGATTATTTCACTTGTCTCTTCAATATGTTCAAAGGCGTATTTCCAACCTTTTAGTGATGCATCAGTAAATTTTTTAACTAAACTTGGATCTTTATCAAGTGTGTTTCGCTTTGTTACTAAAATATCACTATAAAAATCAAAGCCATAATCTTTTGGATTAAAAATAACAGGAGTTCCACCCTTTTGCTTTAAAAGGTAAGGCTCATTTGAGATATAAGCAGCCATAATGTCAGCATGACCATTCATCAAATCTTCTATTTTAAAAGTTTGTTTAATAACATTCATATCATTAAAAGAGGTATGTTTTGAAAAAAGCATAGATAGAAGAGAGGCATCTGTGCTTAAGTCAGTTGTAGACATAAGTTTTTTATCTTTTAAATCACTAAAGTTATTAATTCCTGAACTTTTATCTGCTAATAACACCAAAGGGGAAGATTGAAATATAGCTGCTAAAAAAACAATATCATTTTTATTTGTATTATCTATAAATGCTGTAGATCTTACGATAGAAAAAGTGCTTTTTTCTTGCATAATATCATCAACCATATTTATCCCATATTGCCACTCTTTGATATCAACATCAAGGGCAACATCATTATAAAAACCTTTCTCTTTTGCCATAATATATCCAGCAAATTGAAATTGGTATTTCCATTGTAATTGTAAGCTTACTTTTTCATTTGCTATAAGTAAAATAGTAAGAAGATGTAAGGCAATAAATATTTTATTTAACATTTTAAGAGTATAACTGAAACTCAATAAAATATTTATTACATTTGTTGTACAATTATGAAATGAATAAGAAAAAAATATTTTTAACAAATGATGATGGTTGGGATGCAAAAGGTTTAAAAAAACTTATTGAAGTTTTAAGACCGATTGCTCACCTTACAATAGTTGCACCAGCAACAGAAAAATCAGCCTCGGCTCATAGTATGACATTAACCCGTCCTATGAAACTTTTAGGTGTTGATGATGATTATTATAAGATGGATGATGGTACACCTACAGATTGTGTTTTTATTGGATTGAATAATTTATTTGATGATGACAATAAGCCAGACTTGGTAATAAGTGGTATTAATATTGGTTCAAATATGGGGGAGGATATTACCTATAGTGGGACAGTTGCAGGTGCTAGTGAGGCTGTACTTCAAGGGATACCTGCTATTGCAATAAGTCAAGTTTTTCATGATATTAATGGAACAAATAAAGATAGATGGGAGTATGAACTTGCCTCTAAAACAATTGTTGATATTGTAACAAAAATACTTGATGGTGATTTCCCTATAGGGAAAAGAAAGTTACTCAATATCAATATACCACATTGTTCTATAGAAGAGTGTCAAGGGATAAAGATTACAAATGCAGGATATAGAGAGTATGGAAATGATTCCCATAGATATGTAAGCCCAAGAGGGGAAGAGGTTTATTGGATAGGGTTGCATCCGCTCATATGGCAAAAAGTGGATGGAAAAATGTGTGATTTTGAAGCGATTAAAGAAAATTATGTTTCAATTACACCAGTACAGCTTGATATGACAAGTTATGATGATATAGAAAAATTAAAGGAATGGATAAGATGAAAAATAGCTTTTACGATGAGTTATTAGGGGATATAAATAAGTTAGTTGGTGATTTAAAAGATGAAAATGAACTGATTAAGATTTTGAAAAAAAGATTAACAAAAAAAGAGTTTAGATATTATAAACTAAAAGTTGAGAATGCTACAACAAAAGATATGATAAAAGAGTTGGGTGTTGATAATGAAAGATTTGAAGAGATAGAAACTCAAACTATTCATAAACTTAATCAAGAAAAAATCAAACAGGAACTTACCTTATCATGAGTTTTTTTAAAGCAATTTTTTTATTTGCTTTACTACTGGTATTATTCACAGGATGTGCCACAAAAGTTGAACAAAAGCCACACTTATCAAAAGCAAATCTTCAAGAGGTGTCTTGGGATGAGATGGCTGGTTTTGAAAAAGATAATTTAGAGTTATCTTTTGAGGTTTTTAAAAAAGCATGTACAAAATCTAAAAGATATGAAAACTTAAAAGATATTTGCACCAAAGCAAATCAGTTTGAAATAGAAAACTCAAAAGAGTTTTTTACTCAATATTTTACACCTTATAAATTGTTGGATGAAAATAATGCACAAGAGGGATTAATAACGGGATACTATGAACCCATTTTAAATGGTAGTCTAGTAAAAACTGATGTTTATAAATATCCAATATATAAAACACCTAAGGATATTTTAATAGTTGACTTTGGTAGTTTATATCCTGAACTTAAAGATTATAGACTTAGAGGAAAAGTTATTGGAAATAAAGTTGTCCCTTATGATAGTAGAGAAGAGATTGAGTCACAAAATAATCTTGAAGCTATTTGTTATGTTGATGATAAGGTAGATCTATTTTTTTTACATATTCAAGGGAGTGGAAAAGTAAAACTTCAAGATGGAACTATTATCAATGTTGGATATGCCCAACAAAATGGAAGAGGATACTATCCAGTAGGTAGAAAACTTATAGAAGAGGGCTATATATCACAAGAGGATATGTCCCTACAAGCTATTAGAAAGTGGCTTAAGGAAAATCCAACTCAAATAGATGAGACTTTAAACCTAAATGAAAGTTATATATTTTTTACACAAAGTGAAAAAACTGCAACAGGAAGTTTAGGTGTACCACTTGTAGCAAATAGAAATTTAGCAGTTGATAGGTCTTATATCCCTTTAGGGTTTCCTGTATTTATAGATACTACTAATCCACTGACCCAAATACCAATTCAGCAACTAATGGTAGCAGCAGATACAGGTGGTGCTATAAAAGGTGAAATAAGAGCAGATTTTTTCTTTGGAAATGGGAAAAAAGCAGAAAAACTAGCTGGTATTATGAAACAAAAGGGAAGTTTGTATATACTTATACCAAATAATATAAAAAATATAGATACAAAAAGTGAAGGATAAAAGTGCACATAACAAACAAAATCTCTAACTTATTTCATAAATTTGCAACATATGAGTTTCCTAAAACAATACAAACTATTATAAATAATGGTTATGTAAAGATACTAGGACTTGATATGAGAGAGTTCAATGACCCTAGTAGTTATAAAACGCTTAATAAGCTTTTTACTAGAGAGTTAACTACTCCAAGAGCAATTGAACATAGTCTAGATAATTTTATTAGTCCAGCTGATAGTTTTGTAACACAATGTGGGGCAATAGAAGGCGAAACATCGCTTCAAATAAAAGGGATGAATTATAGTGTAAGAGAATTACTTACTGATGAAATTTTGTATGATGATTTTGAAAAACTCAAAAATGGCTCTTATGCAAATTTTTACTTGAGTCCAAAAGATTATCATAGATATCATGCTATTTATAATTGTCATATAACAAAACTTATCCATGTACCAGGAAAATTATATCCTGTAAATTTTCGATATTTAAATAAGCAAGAAAATCTTTTTATTGAAAATGAAAGGGTTGTTTTAGAGTGTAAAACAACAGATGATAAGCTTTTTTATATGGTATTTGTTGGAGCTTTAAATGTAGGAAAAATGGTATTTACTTTTGAAGAAAAGATACAAACAAATAGTGATCTTATCTATCCAAAAGTGTATGAGTATGAAGATTTATATGTAAAAAAAGGTGATTGTTTAGGATACTTTGAGATGGGTTCAACAGTATTGCTTTTTTGGGAAAAAGATATGATTTCATTAAATAATATTATAAATACAAAAGTGAGATTTTCAGATATTATAGCAACAGCAAATTAGCTTGCTTTATAAAAAAGAGGAAAAAATAAAATGAAATTTAGATACAAAATAGTAACTTTATTAATCCTCTTTAGTTCTTTGTTTTCAAAAGAATTAATTACCCCTATACCTTTAGATATTAAATATGATAAAGAAAAAGTACTTTTAGGGAAAAAGCTTTTTTTTGATCCCAGACTTAGTAAAGATAATAGTATAAGTTGTGCTAGTTGTCATGTATTAGATGCAGGAGGAGATGATAATTTAAGCTTCTCTGTTGGTATTAATGGAAAAGTTGGTGGTATAAACGCACCTACGGTTTATAATAGTGTTTTTAATATAGCTCAGTTTTGGGATGGGAGAGCAAAAGATTTACAAGAGCAAGCTCATGGACCTGTTGAAAACCCAATAGAGATGGGTGAGAGCTTTGACAATGTAATAAAAAAATTACAAAAAGATAATTCGTTGTCTCAAGAGTTTAGAAAGATATATAAAGAGGGTATAACCTCAAATAGTATCACAGATGCAATTGCACATTTTGAAACTACACTAATTACACCAAATGCACCCTTTGATAAATACTTGCGAGGTGATAAAAATGCTATTGATGAAGATGCAAGAAAAGGTTATGAGCATTTTGTAGAGTATGGGTGTGTTTCTTGTCATAATGGTATAAATATAGGTGGTAATCTTTTTCAAAAAATTGGTTTAATCAAAGAGTTTAAAACTAGCGTAAAATCATTGGGAAAATTTGATGTTACAGGGAATAAGTCGGATATGAATTATTTTAAAGTACCAACACTTAGAAATATTTCAAAAACTGCACCATATTTTCATGATGGTTCTGTTTATGATTTAAAATCAGCAGTTGAAGTGATGTTAAATGTTCAATTAGGGATTGTTGCACCTTCTGAAGATGTAAGTCAAATAGTAAAGTTTTTGAAAACATTAGATGGTGAGGTACCTGATATTGTACAAAATAATTAATAGTATGAAAAAACCAATATTTTTTGCTACACTTTTTTTAATAGGTTTATTGTTTTTAGCATATAATAAATATAATACAAAAGAGAAAATAACTAATTATTTTTATATAAGTGAAAAAATTGGTAAAATTTATGCACTTAATAATAATCTTGACTTATTTAAAAGCAATATTTTAGATTATAATAACTATGACCATATAGAAAAAGATATAAAAGATATAAAAGAAAACTTCTCTTTTATTAGTTCAAATAACTCAATAAAAAGCACTGCTTTTCAAAATGAGCTTCATAAGCTACAAAAAGATTTTGAAAAGAAAATATTTATTATTCAAAAAATAAAATCTTATAATGCTATTTTAAATAACTCTTTTCGATATATTCAAAAACTAAAATATAAAATACAATCAAGAGAACTCATAGATCTTTATTTTACTATCTCCACTTTAGATAAAACTAAAAATATAGAGTATGAAAAATATTTAAAAACTATAGATACTATTAATGTATCAGATAGTTCAGAAAAGATATTTTTAGCACATGCAAGAATTTTATTTAACTATTTTCAAAGTACATCTGAAATTCTAGAAGAGGAGAGTAATTTAAATATTTTAGAAAAGTTAAAAAGTTTGATGAATGAGTATGACACTTTATCTCATGATAATATAAATAAAGCACATATACTAGTGGTTATATTATTTATTCTTTTAATACTCTCTATTTTTTTATATCTTTATGATTCATATAAAATTTATAAAAAACAAAAAGATTTGAAAAAATTTAGGAATACTATAGAAAATAGTGATAATATTATTATTATAACAGACAAATATGAAAATATAAAATTTGTAAATAAGGCATTTGTTAATAATTATGGATATACTTTAGATGAGATAAGAGGGTCAAAACCTTCTATTTTAAAATCAGGTGAACATGATGATAAATTTTATAGAGAACTTCATGAAACTATCCACAATGGTAAAAAGTGGGTAGGAACCTTTATCAATTTGGATAAATCGGGTGAAAAACAATATGAAAGAGCTTCAATTACACCTATCTTTGATGATAATGGAGAGATAGAAGAGTTTGTTGCTATTAAACTAAATATCACAAAAGAGATAGAAACTCAACATGCTTTACGGGAAAGTGAGCAGATCATGATGCAACAGTCAAAAATGGCAAGTATGGGTGAGATGCTTTCAAATATTGCACATCAATGGAGGCAACCATTATCTATAATCTCTACAGTTGCTAGTGGGGTGAAGGTGAAAAAACAGTTTGCTACACTTACAGATGAAGAGCTTATGAAAAGTATGGATGACATAGTGAGCTCAACAGAGTTTTTATCAAAGACTATTGATGATTTTAGGGATTATTTTAAGCCAGATAAACAGAAAACTAAATTTAAAGCAATAGATGTTGTAGACAGAAGTTTAAAAATTCTAGAGACAACTTTTAAAAATAGTGAAATAGAAGTTATAAAAAAAGTTCAAGATATCCAATTAAATCAACTTGATGGGGAGTTGATGCAGGTTTTAATAAATATTTTAAACAATGCAAGAGATATCTTAAATGATAATAATATAGATAACAAATTAATAAAAATAGATGTTGTTAAAAATGTTAATCGAGCTTTATTTATAATACATGATAATGGTGGAGGAGTACCAGAAAATATTATAGAACATGTTTTTGAGCCATATTTTACAACAAAACATAAGTCTCAAGGAACAGGGATTGGATTGTATATGTCACATCAAATAATTACAAAACATATGTTAGGGTTTATTAGTGTAGAAAATGCACCATTTACCTATAAAAATGTAGAATATTTTGGTGCAAAACTTATACTTGATATTCCTATCAAGTAGTTATATTATTTTTTGATGCAGTAATGAGCAGTTTGATAGTTTATCTGTATTTTCTGTTTTAGCATTTGCTAAAATATCATTAAAAGTATATTTTTTACTATCATAAATATATACAAATATCTCATCATTAACTTCCAAAAATGTATTCTCTCCAAATTCAGTATAACTTGTAGCCCCAATACTGATAACCATCCCTTGTGGATAATCACATTTTTGAATATAACTATGCAGATCCTCTAATGGTCCCTCATCTTTTTGAGTATTAAGTTTTTCTACAATCCAGTTTTTTAATTGTCCATAAATATAATTATATGTTTTTACAGCACTATCTTCACCATAAGGATACACTATCCCATCTCTTTTTAAAAAAGAGGCGATATGGTAACTTTCCATTATCCCATCTTCTTCAAATTTATCTATAGGGATGATTTGAGATGATATCCCTTTTGTCTCTTCTCCCCAGTTCTTTTTTTCACTAATCTTTTTAGCTCCCTCTTTTCTTATACTACAATCATTGTACGCTGTAAAAAAATTTGGAATTATATCTTTGACTTGATTGTTTTCATAAATTATTTCACAAATAAGTGCCACTTCTGGTTCCATTTGAAGATTTCCATCTTTAGTTCTAGGGTGTTTGATATTTTGGCTTGAGAGTGGATAGGTACCTAAAAAAGTTTCACTTTTTGGCAGATAAAATGGAAAAATACCCTTAGGAGCATTTTCATCATTCACTTGTATATTAACAAAATCACTAGCTTCTCCAGCTTGTTCTAAATGGTGTGCAAAATTGCCAGCAATACCAAGTCCTATAAATTCTTTTAAATGTTCTTTACTCATATATGCTACTTTCGAAATGAATTTAAGCATAATTTTATATTCAGTTTTTTTTAAGATTAAAGAAAATAGCTTTAGTAGTTAAGTCCTTTTTATCTGCTTACAGAATAAAAATACCTTAATAATCTGTTCTTTATCTTCAAGTCACGCGTAATTTTTGGTTAATCTTAAAAAAAACTGAATATAAAATTATGCTAATTATTTTTTTGATTGTAACATAACTTTTTTTATGCTAGTATATTAAAAAGAAAAATAAGGATAAATAATGTCAACAACAATACAAATAGAAACAATAGAGTTAAGTGGAACCAAAGAGGGCACTATAAGTATAGCAAATATTACTGAACCATATGGAGCAGGTACTGATACGGTTACAAGTATTGGAATATCTTTAGTTGGTGATGATGTTGAGTGGAAAGTGCATATCCCAAAAGAAAATATAGATGCTGTTATAGAGGCACTGAAAAAAGCAAAATAATAAAAATAATCTATGGCGTATAAAAAAGTCAAACTTAACCATATCTCTAGAAAAGCTTTAGAGGTTGGTCATGTTTACAAATACCCTGTATTTTATAAAGATATAGGGGATATTTATCAAGCATTAATAGAACAAGATGAAAGTTTTACTAAAGAGACACAAGATAAAATTGATAAATTACAATTAAAAGATTTATATGTTTTAACAAAAGATCATCCATTATATGAAAAAGATACACAAGTATATATTGCTAAAATTCTTGATGATAATTCAATCTCTAGTAAGTTAAAATCTGAAATAATTCATGATATGGCAACAGATACAATTAATGAACTTTTTTCAGGAGAAATAAATAAAAATAAAATTGATAGATCAACAGAGCTTGTTAATGACACAATACAATTAATACTTAATGATGAGTCAGCAGCAAAAGCTATGTTGGGGGTTACCTCATATGATTATTATACCTATACCCATTGTGTGAATGTTTCTATCTATGCTTTAGGGTTTGGGGCTCATTTAAAATTAGACAAAAATAAGTTAAATGTCTTAGGTCGTGCTGGAATTCTCCATGATTTAGGGAAAAAAAATATTCCAAATGAGATTGTTAATAAAAATGGAAGATTAACAGATGAAGAGTTTTCAACTATGAAAAGTCACCCAGTATTGGCAGTAGAGATTTTAAAAGAACTAGGAGAGAATAACCAATTAGTTTTAGATGCTATTGAACAACATCATGAAAAACTAGATGGCTCTGGATATCCAAAAGGATTAAAAGCTCATGAGATACATATTTTATCTCAAATCATTGCTATAGCAGATATATTTGATGCTTTAACTACAAAACGATCCTATAAAGATGCACTAAAAACTTTCGATGCCCTTTCAATTATGAAAAATGAGATGACCAGTGAACTCAATCCTCATTTACTAGCAGAATTCATGGTATTTATGGGAAATAGAATAGATAGATATAAGTGAGATAAACAGAGTGATTTATTCATATTACATTAATATTAATATGATACTATTATAACTTAAAATTAAAACAAGGGTTGTAGATGAAAAATATTTTATTAATATTACTTTTCGTATCTTCATTATTTGCTAGTGATGGATTTCTTGAGCCAGATAAAGCTTTTATAACAACAGTTACAAAAAATGATAGTGGTGTTGAATTTAAAATCGTTTTAGATAAAAGTATCTATTTGTATGATGAGTTTTTGAAAGTTACAATCAAAGAGCCAAAATCTATAGATATCACTAAAGAGCTTGCTATTGCAAAGCCAGTGGAGTATGATGGATTTCAAGTACATTTTAAAGAAGTTATTATACAAGTATCACAAAGTTTAATAGATGATAAAATAGGTGCAGGAAATAACTATACTTTAGAGTTCGCATATCAAGGTTGTTCAAAAGCTGGATTATGTTATTCACCTATGTCAAAAGAGTATAAGTCAGATATCAAAACTGCACAAACTACAGCAAAACAAACTCCACCTGCACAAACTACAAAAACAGTAGAGCAACCAGTAAATGAAACAGATGCTATAGCACAAACTTTAAAAGATGGAAGTATCCTTTTAGTTCTTGCTACATTTTTTGGATTTGGATTATTACTTGCCATGACACCTTGTATTTTCCCTATGATACCAATTTTATCTGGTATTATTGTTAAGCAATCAAATCAAGCAGGTGGACAGATGTCTGCTGGGCGTGGTTTTTTCCTTTCATTAGTTTATGTATTATCTATGGCTGCTGCATATACTATAGCAGGAGTATTAGCTGGTGTATTTGGTGCAAATATTCAAGCGATGCTTCAAAACCCATATGTGATAGTAGCTTTTGTTGGTATTTTTATCGCATTAGCTTTTTCAATGTTTGGATATTATGAGATAGGATTACCAGCTTCATGGCAATCAAAATTAAATAAAACAAGTGATGAAAGTAGTAAAAAAGGTGGATTGATAGGTATTGCAATTATGGGATTTATCTCAGCACTTATAGTTGGACCTTGTGTTGCACCACCACTAGCAGGGGCATTAGTTTACATTGGACAAACAGGTGATGCAGTTCTTGGTGGACTTGCTTTATTTGTGATGAGTTTAGGTATGGGTATGCCACTTCTTGCTATTGGAATTGGAGCTGGTAAGTATATGCCAAAACCAGGTGGATGGATGACAACTGTATCAAAAGTATTTGGTGTGGTGATGTTAGGGGTTGCTATTTGGATGCTTGATAGAATCGTACCGTTTGTTGTGACAACAGTACTTATTATGATACTTGCTATGGGAAGTGCATTTTACTTAATCAAAAATGGAAATAAATTTGGAAAAGTAGTAGCTGTTATTTTAATGCTAGCTTCATCATACTTTTTAATGCAAACAATGACTGCAAAAGAGGATAAGCTACACTATACATATGTAAAAACTGTTGAAGAGTTTGATAAAGTTGTAGCACATTCAGCAAAACCAGTTATGATTGATTTTTGGGCTACATGGTGTGTAAGTTGTATAGAACTTGATAACATCACTTTTAAAGACCCAATAGTGCGAGAAGAGCTTAAAAAATATCTTCTTGTAAAAGTTGATGTAACAAAAAATACAAGTGATGATAAAGCATTGATGAAAAAATTCAACCTATTTGGACCACCTGCGTTAATCTTTTATAAAGATGGTGTTGAAGAAAAAAGTAAAAGAATCATCGGTTTTAAAAATGCTGAAGATTTCTTAAAAATAGTAAAATAGGTCAGAATGGATTTAGTATCTTATATCGATAGAGGAGGTATAATAGTATATATCTTAATAGTTATGAATATTATTGGATTTACTATTATGCTTTGGAAAACATTTGTTTTTTTTATAGCCAATATGAATATAAATCAAATTGCACAAGATATAATTTCTAGTTTAAAACTCACAAAAGAGTATGAGATAGCACAAGTGCAATCAACTGTTGCTTTACGGGTAAAAAAACTAGAATCAGGTCTCAATACTGTAAAACTTATAGCCTCTATCTCTCCACTTATTGGACTTCTTGGGACGGTTATAGGTATTTTAAATTCTTTTGATAGTATCAGTCATCTAGGACTTGGTGATCCAACAGTTTTCTCAAGTGGTATTAGTATCGCTCTTATTACTACAGTTGCTGGACTTCTTGTAGCTATTCCACATTATATTGGATATAACTATTTTATTGGAAGTTTAGATAGTATGGAGATAAAACTAGAAAAGATAATTCTTGATAAGATAGATTAAGAGATTATGCGACATAAAAAAAGAGAGATTCTCACCCCTGATTTAACACCACTTATTGATATAGTTTTTATTTTATTAATATTTTTTATTGTAAGTTCTGTATTTAAAAAAGAGGAGTTAGCACTTAATTTATCACTTCCAAGCTCTAATGCAAAAGAGTTAGAAGTTGAGATAAAACAGCTCAACATTGAACTCTCACCCACCTCTTTAGCATATTTGGGAAAACAGATTGATTTTACACAACTAGATATACAACTAGCCAATATTACAAAAAAAGATATGCCTGTTATTTTACGAATAGATAAAGAGGTAAAATATGACAGACTTATTAAAGTTTTAGATGCTCTTCAAAAATATTCATTAAATAATCTAGCTTTAGTGACTCAAGAGAATTAACTAAAAGCTTTTACGATATTTTCAAGTGAGTTTTTAAGCTCATTAAATGGTAAAGCTACATTGATTCTAAAACATTTTTTCCCCTCTTTTTTGGAAAAACTTTTCCCATCATTTAAGAGTACTTTTGCTTCGTTTGTAAGCTTTGTAAATATTTGATTATGAGATAAATCAAAGTTAGAAAAATCTAGCCAAATAAGATAAGTAGCTTCATTTTGAATAACAATAAGTTTTGGTAAATTATTATTGAAGTAGTTGTATGTATAAGTGCAATTTTCTTTGAGATACGAAGCGAGTTTTTCTATATATATTAAACCTTTTTTACTATAAGCACTTTTAAGTGCAACGGGTGCAAAAATATTAAGCTCATCTATATATCGTTTTTTTATCTCTGATTGAAGTGCACTATGAATATACTCATTTTTACAAAGGGTATAAGCTATTTTTACCCCAGCTAGATTAAATGATTTTGTTGGTGAGTTTAATACAACACAGTTGTTTTCACACTCTTTAATGTTTAAAACAGATTGAAATGTTGTAAAACAAATATCACTATGAATCTCATCACTTATGATAATTATATTATTTTGCTTACAGATTTTTGAAAGTTTTTGTAACTCTTTTTTATCCCAAGCTCTACCTATAGGATTGTGTGGATTACAAAGAATAAGTAGTTTTGTTTTTTGTGATATTTTCTTTTTTAAATCTTTAAAATCTATCTCATATTTATCATTTACTTTTTTTAGTTTATTTTTTATGAGTACTCTTTTATTAAGTTTAACAATATCATAAAAAGGGGGATATACAGGAGTTTGGATAATCACTTCATCATTTTGTTCACTTAAAGCTGTAATACAACAAGCTAGAGAGCTTAAAACACTAGGCATAAGGTGTATTTGTTTTTTATCTACCTCAATATTGTATCTCTCTTTATTCCAAAAAATAATAGAATCAAATACTGCTTTATCTATGTGTGGATAGCCCATAACTTTATTTTGTAGAACTTTTTGTAAATCTTTTAAAATAAATTTTGGCACCTCAAAATCCATATCTGCAATCCACATTGGTTTAGTATCTTTAGATACTTGAAATCTTGTTTCAATTGCATCATATTTAATACAGTTTGTATCTTTTCTATTTATATGTTTATCAAAGTTATTCATTATTTTTTCTTCCAAATACTACACAAACTAAAAGTGTGTTGATATTTTCTACAATGTTCTTGTATTACAAATTCTACTTCAAATGGTTCCTCTACAGCTATAAAGTTTTCTAATAATATTTTATTAAGTATATCTTGAGAGTAAATTGGTGTATTGTTTTCTATTTTACCACCAAGCCACTCTTTTTTACTAACATATTCTTCACTCCATGTAAAAGGGGAAGCTATTATTAGTATACCATTTGGGTTGAGTTTTTCTGTAATATCATTTAAAAATTTTCTACTATCATAGAGTCTATCAAGTAAATTTATAGCGACAATCATATCGTATGAGTCAAAGTTTGGTTTTAAATTACAAGCATCACCTTGCCAAAATTCTAAACCGTCCATATCAAGATTGTCAAGTTCTAAATCTACTAGAGTAACTGTTTTATCTTTTGTAATATCACCCTCAATCTTTTGTTTATAATTAATATGTTTTTTTTCTTGTAAATCAATAGCTACCTTGATAAATCTAGTTGAAAAATCTATCCCTGTCACACTTGGAAAATATTTTTTAAGTTCAAAACTACATCTACCAACACTACATCCCAAATCTAAAACTTTTTTTGTAGTATCAGTACTATATTTTTTTGCTAATTCTGCAATTGTTTTTGGGAAGTTTTTTACCCCTAAATACTCCTGCCCATAATGAAACTCACAATATTGAGCTACTATCTCATCACTTTCATAATATTCTATATCTTCATTTATATCTTGAGTGGTATGAACATATCTAAACCCAGCATGCTGATAGAAATGTTTTCTAAAAGCATATCGTGCACTTTTAAGTATCTCATTTCCTTTACTTGCCCATGAACCACCTTTGATTAAATTGTGTTCTCCATCAAAAGTTGGAACAGAAAAATCATCGTATATAGGATGTACTTTAAAGTCTTCAAAAGCATCTATTGGTGTACTACTCCATTGCCATACATTTCCAACTACATCATAAAAATCTCCTTGTTGGAACATATCAATTGGAGTTGATGAGGAATATTGATGATTGATATTTGCATTAGCTGTAACTTCATTTGGAAGATTACAAGCCTCTCTTAATCTATAATATTGAGCTTCTGTTGGTAGAGTAATTTTTTTTGAGAGTTTTTCACTTTTGTATCTACAAAAAGCTTCTGCTTCAAGGCAGTTTACTTCAACAGGCCAATTTTGTGGCATCTCTATAATTTTTGCTAAGGTTCTATATTTATAACCATTTGGTTCTTTTATCCAAAAAGGTGGATGGGTAATGTTGTTTTGATTTTTCCATTCTATTCCCTCTTTGTCCCAAAATCTATTAGTAGTATAACCATTATTATTTACAAATTCTAAGTATTCACTATTGGATACTAGATATTTTGATGCTTCAAAATCTTCAATAAGTACAGTACTTTTCCCATACTCATTATCCCATCCATAAAAATCATCACTTTCATGTGATTTGCCTAAAGTTATAGTGTCACCAGTTATTTTAAGAAGTTCGTTTATAGGGGATGTACCACTTTGCTTACAGATAGGGAAGTATGAAGAGTCTTTTATAAGATTTATATCAAGTTGTCTATGTAAAACAGAGGAGGTCTCAAAATGGATATTTTCATGTTCAATTCCCATCAAAATTATCCACATAGGAGATTCCCAAGTAATAGGAAGTGTGAACTTTACTGTTTGTATATATTCAATAATACATTTTTTTACTTTTTCTCTATACTCTTTTGTTTTTTCTACAGTTGGGAATTTAATATTTTGTAAATCATCCCAAGACATCTCATCAACTCCTATACCAAATATTGATTCTAGTTCAGGATCAATTCTATTGGAAAGCTCTTGTGCTAAAATAAGTTTATTGATATAAAAAACTGCTGTATGTCCAAAATAAAAAATTAGTTTATGTCGTAAAGGCTCAGGTTGTTCATAAAAAACATTATCATTAACAAATAGTTCAAATAGTTTTTCAAAGCTTTCATAAGTTTTTAAAAAATATTGAGTTATCTCTTCTCTTTTTTGCTCTATACTATTTCCATTTAATATTATATTTTTTTGTTCCAAAATTTACCCACTTTTTTCTTTAGTTTTATTCTACCAAAAGATTGATTTGATACAATAATATTTTACCAAATCAAATAATACTCTTGTATAGTTTTCATGTAGGTTTATTATTTTATTGAGATTAAATAGATTATATTAAAAGGTTATAAAATGGCAACAGCAAGTGCAAGACATATATTAGTAGCAGATGAAGTGGTTTGTAATGAACTAAAAAAGAAAATAGCAGCAGGTGAAACAACATTTGAAAAAGCAGCACAAGATTATTCTCAATGTCCATCAGGAGCTGAGGGTGGAGATTTAGGAAGTTTTCCACGAGGTGCTATGGTTCCTGAGTTTGATAAAGTTGTATTTGAAGAGGAAGTTGGAGTTGTCCATGGACCAGTGAAAACACAATTTGGATGGCATCTATTAGAAACTACATCTAGAGAAGATTAGGAGCTAAGACTCAATGGCAAAATCAAAAGAACATAGCTTTGATATCTCTGCAAAACTTGATATGCAAGAGATGAAAAATGCAGTAATACAAGCACAAAAAGAGGTTGACAACCGTTATGACTTCAAAGGAATTACAAAAGAGATAGACCTTAATGTTGGTGCAAAAACCTTAACACTTATTAGTGCAAGTGATAATAAAATAGATGCAATGAAAGATATAATTATCTCTAAGATGAATAAAAGAGGTGTCTCTATAAACTCTATAGAAGAGTTAAAATCTGAAGATTCAAGTGGAAACAATAGAAAGTTTACTTATAAAATTATTGATAGTATTGAAGCTGATGAAGCAAGAAGAATCCAAAAAGAGATAAAAGATTTAAAACTCAAAGTAACAGCTGCAAATCAAGGTGATGAGATACGAGTAACTGGAAAAAATCTTGATGATTTACAAAATGTTATGAAACATCTTAAATCTTTAGAGGATTTAAAAGCACCATTAACTTTTGACAACTTTAGATAAATAAATTGTAGTAAAATTACAATTTATTTTTCAATCTAACATCTCTTCTTCTTTTCCCATCTTCAAATCTTCTTTTACACTCATCTGATTGTGGATTGAGAGGTGGAACTGGAGTTGGTTTTTTATCATCACCTAAAGCAACCATAGTGAAATAACAAGTATGGGTATGGGTTGCAACTTGTTTTTGAATATTTTCAGAAACTACCTTTATCCCTATCTCCATAGAGGTTGTACCTGTATAATTTACATGTGCAAAAAATGTCACAAAATCCCCTACAAAAATAGGGTGTTTGAAAAGTACTTTATCAACAGAAAGTGTTACAACATAGTGTCCACAATATCTTGTCGCACATGCATAGGCTATTTGATCCAAATATTTTAAAAGTTCTCCACCATGAACATGCCCTGTAAAGTTCGCTTTATCTGGTGTCATTAAAACACTCATTTGCATTGATCTTATATCTGTATTTAAAACATTACTTTCCATATTTATCTCCAAAATTTAATATAATAAAATCTTATCATTATTGTATAGTATTAATGTAGCATAAACTATAATTTAATGTAATAACTCTTTATATTCAACTTCTGTTAAAGTTTTCACCCCTAAACTTACAGCCTTATCATATTTGCTTCCAGCATCTTCTCCATAGATCACATAGTCGGTTTTTTTAGAAACACTTCCAGATACTTTTGCTCCAAGATTTTCTAATTCTTCTTTGATGAGACCACGACTTACACTCATAGTTCCTGTTAGTACTATAGTTTTATCTTTAAATGGATTTTCTTCAACCACTTTTTTTAGCAGTACTGTTGGTTGAATAATAGCAAAAAGTTTTTCCATAACATCTCTATTTACCCGTATAAATTCAAGTAAACTATTTGCCATCTGTTCCCCAAAACCGTCAAGTTGTTCTAATTGTTCAAAAGTAACATCTAAAATATTTAGACCAAACTCTAATGCTATTTGTTTACTTGCCACTTCCCCAATATGTTCAATTCCAAGGGCATTGATAACTCTATGTAGTTCACTTTTCTTTGTAGCTTCTATAGCATTGAGTAGATTATTGATTTTTTTCTCTTTAAAGCTCTCTAAACCATCCAAATCTTCGTATTTTAAACTATACAAATCAAGTACATCTTTGATTTTTTCTTTGTTAACAAGTAATTCTACTATCTTGTTGCCAAGACCATCTATATTCATACAATTCTTAGATGCAAAATAGATGATACTATTAACCACACGACTAGGACAATCAAGATTTTGACACTTGATAAGTATATCTTCAACCAAAAGCTCACTATCACATTTTGGACAGTTTGTAGGTGGTGTTATCTCTTTTTCACTCCCATCTCTTCTATCAGTAAAAACTTTTGTAATCTTAGGGATAATATCTCCACTTTTGATGATGATAACTTCATCGCCAATTTTTAAATCAAGGCGTTTAATCTCATCAAAGTTATGAAGTGTCGCACGACTTACAGTTGAACCATCAATAAGTGTTGGCTCTACAACTGCCACAGGTGTAATAGCACCAGTTCTTCCAACTTGTAAAATAATATCAAGAAGTTTTGTAGTTTTTTCAACTGCTGGAAATTTATAAGCACAAGACCATCGTGGGAATTTTACTGTATATCCTAAATCACTTTGTGCTTCTAGGGAATCTATTTTGATAACCATCCCATCAAGACCCATAGAGATAGTATCTCTTTGTTTGATAATCTCGTGATACACTGCTTCAATCTCTTCAACTGTAGTACAGATAGTTTGAATTGGTGGTTTTGAGAAACCAAAAGAGTGGATGAAGTTTATCACATCACTGCTTTTTGAAAAAGTTAAAGAGTTTTGTCCCACACCCCAAACATTGAAAAAGAGTTTTCGTTTTGCAGTGATACTTGAATCAAGTTGTCGTAAACTTCCTGCTGCTGCATTTCGTGGGTTTGCAAAAGTGGGCTCCCCATTTGCTAATCGTTCTTGATTTATTTTGAGAAAGTCATCTTTTTTGATAACAACTTCACCCCGTATCTCAATCAAACCATCGTAAGGGATAGTTAAAGGGATAGATTGGATTGTTTTAACATTGACTGTGACATCTTCCCCTGTTGTTCCATCTCCTCTTGTGATAGCTTGTTTTAATGTACCATTTTGATAGATGATGTTTAAACTAGCCCCGTCAAACTTTGGCTCACAAACAAACTGCATAGTATCTCTATCAACTACTTTGCTAGCTCGCTTTATCCAATCTTCTAATTCTTCAGTATTAAATATGTCCTCTTGTGACCACATACGGCTTAAATGATTTGCTTTTTTAAATCCCTCTAATACTATACCACCCACTCTTTGTGTAGGGGAGTTAGGGTCTATTAAAGTTGGATGAGCTTGTTCAAAATCTAATACTTCGCGATTGAGTTTATCGTACTCTTCGTCAGTTGCTATTGGATTGTCATCTACATAATAAGCTTTTGCCCAAGCTTTTAAAATCTCTACTTTTTCTTTGTATTGTTGTTGTGTCATTAAAATTCTCATTAGTTTATAGTATTAATGAGATATTTTACCAAATGATTGATTTGGTTTCGATGTGATGAGTTTATTTTATAAAAAGTATGAGTTCTTGAGTTTTAAATATTGAAGAATAATTTTTGATGATTTTACAAGAGTTTAATACCCATGTTTAGCATTAAACTCTTGTAAAACACTACAGCTATTACAACTATTACTTCCAATATGTTCATTACATTTGATACAAGGATGTGAGATATGGTTAAAATCTCGCACTACACTACAACTTGGGTTTTGTATAGCCATATATGATACATTTAATACTGGGTCATATGCCAAAGTATCAAGAATCTCTTTTGGTGTATGGACATTTGTTGCTAATGCTCTTCTCACTACTGTGTTTACATTTCTTTTTAGTTTATGTAAAATCGATATATCGGAACTGTTTATTGCTAAGTTTAACTCTTCATCTATGTTTATCATTGCGCTCATTTTTATTCCTTTTTATAAACATAGTATACTTTTATAAGTATACATTATATTGTGTAGTATATATACACTTGGTGTAATATAATATATACAAATAAGAGTAGTTTTGTCTTTTAAGGAATAATTAATTTATTAAATACTAGATTTTTTAAAGCTCTTTGTGGTTGAGAAGTTTCAAATTCTTTAGGATTGTCAAGTCGTTTTACAAAACTAAAATTTGGTGCAAACTCTTTAAAAATATTGATTATGTAGTTTTCATCTAATTGTGGAGCATTGAGACACGCTAAAACAGTACAACCTTCACTTGCAAATTCATGAAGTTTTTTGATTATTTTTTGATAATCTTTTGTTGCTTCAAAGCTTCCTCTTTGAAAAGTTGGTGGGTCTATGATGATGATATCAAAAGGACCATCTCTTTTAATTCTTCCAAAAGATTTTAAAATATTATGGGGATAGAATTTTACTTTTTTAGTATCAAGATTATTGAGTTGATGATTTACTCTACCAGTGTTTAAAGCACCTTTTGCCATATCCATATTCACTACACTTTTTGCACCACCTTTTAAAGCTGCTAAACTAAATCCACAAGTGTATGAAAAAAGATTTAATACCTTTTTGTCTTTTGAGATATTATTTATATATTCTCTCCCATTTTTCATATCAGGAAAATATCCACTGTTTTGATTTGATTGAAGATTAAGTTTAAATTTGAGATTATTTTCTACAGCTATATTTTCATCCGTAAGTCTTCCTATTATAACTTCAGTGACAGTTTTATCTATATAGCGTCTTTGCAAAATAATAGTTGAGTGTCTTGTGTTTTGTATGAAATTTACTAACATATTTAAAAGTTCAGTTTCTAGTTCTAATGATATTTCACTATAAAATGCTACACTTAAAATATCATCAATAGAATCAATAGTTAAAAATTTCCAATTCTCATACACTTCACCTCGACCATGAAAAATTCTCTTAAATTCATTTGTTAGGTTTAAAGAGTTTTTTTCTAATACTTCTTTTAGAGTATCCATTAACAAATCTCTTGAACTCTACCTACATCACCATTAGTAAGACGCACCTTTATTCCATGTGGATGTGTTGGAGAGTTTGTAAGGATATCTTTAACTACTCCGCTAGTTAGTTTCCCACTTCTTTGGTCTTCTTTTAAAACTATATTTACTTTTAAACCTTGTTTTATATTGATTCTTTTTTTTCCATCCATATGAATAATTCCTTTACTTTTATGAGATTATATCTATTGTTTGCTATAATCTTACAAATAGAATTTTGGAGAAAAGATGAGTTATAGTGAGATATTTATAATAGGTTGGAACCTTAATGCTTTGATGTTTGTGGTTAATCTAGTTTTGGCACTCAATGTTATCAAATCAAATGACCCTGTTGAGGTATCACGAGCCCATGAAAAACTAGGACGACTAAAAGAGGAGATCGATGAATATTATCCAAATCGTGGGTTAGAAACAATGGCAAGTTACCTTATCCCTTTTACTGCATTTTATAGAGTGTCGTTTAGACTGTATGAGATGAGTATGTTTTTTAAAGCAAATCAAACTGCTAGTATGTTTGACTTTATGATTTATAGATATGAAAAAGATATTCAAGTAGCTAAAACCAAATAGTAACTTTTGTATAGTAAAATTAAAACACAATAGAGATAAAGGTTACAAAATGAAATTAAAATCACTTTACATATCACCTCAAGAGATAGAATCAGGGGCCGTTGTTATATCTTTTGGTTTAATGGCACTTTTAAAGCGAAAATATGAGAAAGTAGCGTTTTTTAGACCAATAGTATCACAAGTTCCAAACAACGATATAGACCTAATAGTAAATAATTTTAAACTAGAAATTGATAAAAAAGATTGCTTTGGGGTTGATATAAAAAGAGCGAAAGAGCTTATATCAGCAAATAAAGTAGATAAACTTTATGAGATACTTATAGAAAAATATGAAAAGCTTAAAGCAAATTATGATTTTGTATTGATACAAGGGGTGAGTACAGATAGTTTATCTGTTATTTCAGATTTTGATATCAATTTAGAGTTAGCAAAAAATTTTGATACAAGTTTTATATCTGTTTTAAATGGTAAAGATAAAACTTATACACAATTACTGGAAGATATAGCAATAGAGGAATCAAATATAAAACATAGTGGGTCATTACATTTTGCTACTTTTATTAATAGGGTAAACAAAGAATATATAGAAGATATAGAAAGTAGTAAAAATGACTATTTATTGTACTGTATAGAGGAGATACAAGAATTATCAGCTTTAACTATTTGGGATATACAAAATAGACTTAATGCTCAAGTTGTTTTTGAGGTGCCAGAATATTTGCACAGAAATATAGATAATATAAAAGTAGCAGCTATGAGTTTTGACAATTATATTAAATATATTCAACCAAATGATCTTATCATAGTTCCTGCAGATAGAAGTGATATAGTTGTGGGCTCAATTGCTGCTGTTCATTCTAAAACAATACCTAGTATTAGTTGTATACTTTTAACTGGTGATATGAAACTCAAAAAGCCAATCAAAGAACTTTTAAAAGGATTTAATGAGCATATCCCAATATTAAAAGTGGAAGAGAATACTTTTAATATTGCAAAAAAAGTATCAGATATTAAAGCTATAATAAAAGCAGATAATAAAAGAAAAACATCTTTAATTGAAGGGCTTTTTAACTCTTCTGTAGATATAGATGAAATTGAAAAACATCTATTAGTAGATACAAATCATATAATGACACCTTTGATGTTTGAATACTCTCTTTTAAAAAGAGCAAGGGAAAATAAACAAACAATTGTATTGCCAGAAGCAAAAGATGAAAGAATACTCAAAGCTACCCAAATACTTCTTAATTCTAATGTTGTAGATATAGTATTATTAGGAGATGCGTTAGAGATAAATCATAGAGCAAGTTTACTAGGTATAGATATCTCAAAAGCAACAGTGGTGAATCCTGCAACATCAAAACATCTTCCGATGTTAAGTCAAGAGTTTTATAATTTACGAAAACATAAAGGACTTACACTAGAACAAGCTACAGAGATACTACAAACTACTCCAAACTATTTTGCAACTATGATGGTACAAACAGGACTTGCAGGGGGGATGGTAAGTGGAAGTATTAGTACTACAGCTGACACAGTAAGACCAGCACTACAAATCATTAAAACTACACCTGATACTCCTATAGTTTCTAGTGTATTTTTTATGTGTTTAGATACAAAAGTTTTGGTATATGGTGATTGTGCAATTAACTTAGACCCAACAGCACAAGAGTTGGCTGCTATAGCTAAAAGTAGTGCTAAAACTGCACTTGCTTTTGGGATAGAACCAAAAGTAGCGATGCTTTCCTATTCGACAGGACAAAGTGGAAGTGGCGATGATGTAGAAAAAGTGAAAGAGGCTACAAAAATACTTCAAGACGAGGGGAATCTTTTAGTTGAAGGACCTATTCAATATGATGCAGCTATTGAAAAAAGTGTTGCAGCTCAGAAGCTACCAAATAGTTTAGTTGCAGGAGATGCAAATGTATTGATATTTCCAGACTTAAATACAGGAAACAATACCTATAAAGCAGTTCAAAGAAGTAGTGGAGCTGTTGCTATTGGTCCAGTATTGCAAGGATTGAATAAACCAATCAATGATTTAAGTCGAGGTTGTTTAGTAAGTGATATAGTAAATACTATTGCAATTACAGCTATTCAAGCACAATCAATAACAAATAAAAAAGAGGAAACACAATGAAAATATTAGTACTTAATAGTGGTAGCTCCTCTATAAAATATAAACTTTTTAACAAAGAGACCCTTAATGAACTTCATAGTGGTATAAAAGAGGAAGTCAAAGATCATAAAGAGGGGATTGAAAAAATTCTTACTAAACTCAAAGAGAAAAATCTTATTGATGATCCAAAAGAAATTTTTTGTGTAGGTCATAGAGTTGTTCATGGGGGAGATTTTTTTACAAAAGCTACCTTAGTAGATGAGGATGTGATAAAAAAAATAGAGATCCTCTGTGAACTAGCACCATTACATAATCCAGCAAATCTTGAGGGGATAAAAGCAATAAGTGTAACACTTGGAGATATTCCACAAGTGATAGTATGTGATACTGCTTTTCATCAAACCATCCCTAACTATGCTAGTTTTTATCCACTTCCTTATGAGTATTATGAAAAATATCATATAAGAAAATATGGATTTCATGGGACAAGCCATCAATATATAGCACAAGCTGCAGCAAAAGAGTTAGGAAAAGAATTAGAAGAGTGTAATCTTATTACATTACATTTAGGAAATGGCTCAAGTGCTTGTGCTATAAAAGATGGAAAAAGTATAGATACCTCTATGGGATTCACACCACTTGAAGGGCTTATGATGGGGACACGATGTGGTGATATTGATGGATCACTTGTTTATTATCTTGAAGAAAAATTAGATTGTTCAAGGGAAGAGATTTATAATATATTAAATAAAGAGAGTGGATTTAAAGGGTTATGTGGAACAAATGATTTAAGAGAAGTTATAAAACTGATTGACCAATGTGACACTCATGCAAAACTAGCTCTTGATATGTTTATATATAGAGTAAAAAAATATATAGGAAGTTATCTAATGATTTTAGGAAAAGTTGATGCTATAGTATTAACAGGGGGCATTGGGGAAAATAGTCAGCTTGTTCGTCATGCAATCTATGAGTCAACAGATAAGTTTGATTTGGTACATATCACTATTAATACAGATGAAGAAAAATCAATTGCAATGCAATCAAGGGAGCTTTTAGATTGATACGATTAGGTTCAAAGTCAAGTACACGAGCGTTACTTTTAGAGCAACATAATATAGAGTTTAGACAAGATGGTGGAGAGTTTGATGAGGATAGTATCAGTACTTCAAATCCAAGAGCGTTTGTAGAGATAGCAACTCAAGGGAAGTTTGATGAACTTTATGAAAAATTTGGTTGCAATGAGATGCCTCTACTTGTTGCAGATACAGTTGTCACATCAAATGGAGAGCTTTTACGAAAAGCAAAAGATAAAGAGGATGCACGAAGAATGTTAGAACTTCAAAGTGATAATGAAGTAAGCATCATCTCTTGTATGATTTTTAAATCAAATGACACCTATATAAAAGATATATCCACTACTACTTATCATTTTAAAAAGTTCGATGAAGATGATTTAGAAAATTACATCCAAAGTGGCGAATGTATGGGAAAAGCAGGTGCTATTATGGTAGAAGGCTTTTGTAAACCTTATATAAAATATGTAGATGGGTACGAATCTACAGCAATGGGACTTTGTGTGGAGAAACTTTTACCTTATATAAAATAGTTCTTTAGTATAATCATTTTTTATAATAAATAAGGATAAAGTTTGATACTTAAAACTATAATTTTAATACTAATTACAACTTCAATATTTGCAACAGATGATAAAATAACTTTAGATTGGCTAGACAAACAACCAAGAAGTTATGCAAAAGATTTTTATATTTGGAGATATTTAGATAAAGATATAACACCCCAGCAAGCAAATGAAGCTCTTGGTCAAGTAAAGTATTTTAATAATAAAATTTTTTATAGATATATTACTAAATCAAATGATGAGGTATATAAAGATTATAAATCATGTCTTAAAGGGAAAACTCCTTTTTTACTTAATAAAGAAGACTACTGTATAGAAGCAGGGCTTAGTATCTATGAAGCTACAAAATTATCAAAACAAAATTTGCAAAAAGTTATCAAAAAGACAGAAAAAGAGTATCCTAAATTTACCTCAAAACTTGAAGTCTTAAACTCTGCAATACCTTTTAAAACATTAGAACAAAGTGATAGTGAAACTTTTTTTGGTGTATTTAATGAGTGTGGTGGAGTGTATAGAGTTAGAAATTTTAATCAGTTTTTTCCAAAAAGTTTAATAGAGAAATTAAAATATGAAAAAGAGTTTGATCAAACAGTAAAACTTATTGTTACAAATCCATCTATGAAAAAAGCACAAAAGTCACTGCTCAATCTTGATGCTAGTGACCTTGATTTTAAAACAACATTTCATTTATCAATCAATGCAATTAAACATAAAAAAGAGAAAATTGCTTTAAATTATTTAGAATTAGCATTTAAAAAAGCCTATTTTAAAATGGAAAAAGACAATATCACTTTTTGGCAATATCAACTCACAAAAGATAAAAAATATTTAGAAGCATTAGCAGATAGTTGGGATGTAAATATCTATACACTATATGCTAATGAACGATTAAAAAAAGAGCAAAAAAATATTATCTATACACTGAATCAAAACAAAACTTCAAATACACAATACGATATCTCAAATCCATTTCAATGGCTTCAAGTTCTTGATGATACAAAAAAATTAGATGAGAAAAAACTACAAAAATATCAAGATACTTTTGTAACAGATGAGACTCTTGGACATCTAGCTTTTGTAAATGAGAGATATTATAGATATAGAAATTCTTATTTTGTAACACCATTTCAAAAATACCTAAAAAAACTAGACAAAGATAGACAAGCTTTAATATATGCAATAGGAAGACAAGAAAGTAGATTTATCCCTACCTCTATTTCAAGTGCTTATGCAATGGGAACTATGCAAATAATGCCATTTTTAAGTAAGGCGATAGCAAAACAACTCAATGAGCCATACGATATAGATAAACAACTTGAGGCAAAAACAAATTTAAGATATGCAGATCATCATCTAGATTATTTGACAAAAAGATTAGATAATCCACTTTTTGTAGCGTATGCTTACAATGGTGGTATAGGATTTACAACTAGATTACTTAAAAGTGGATTCTTTAAAAAAGGGAAATATGAACCATATTTGAGTATGGAACTTTTACCTTATGATGAGACAAAAAAATATGGTAAAAAAGTGTTGGCGAACTATTTTATCTATTATAATTATTTAAATAAAAATAAAAAGATTAATTTTCAAACCTTAGTTAATGGGATTAAGAATTATTAATATTACTCTTTGATAAAACTAATAGTAGCATTATTATCAAGAGTATCTTTAAAAACTAATTCTAGTTTTGTCTCTTCTACATCATCAAAAGTTGTTATTTGATAACTTGCCCAGTTGTTTTTTAAAGCAATATTTTGAAATATAGGATCATTTTGTGGAACTTTACTTGTTGCAATCTCTTTATTTCCATTCATAGTTAAACTATATGTAGTATCATGATTTTCTGCTATATAGGTACCTATTAGAAAGTTTTGTTTATCATTATCCCAAGCTTTACTATCTACAGAATTTAAATATGTGATGTTGATTAAAGCTTGAACCTCTTTATCTATAACAATTTTACCAACTTTTGTATATTGTAAATTTTGTCCAAATATTGGTTCTTTGTTTAAAACAGATGTTGCTGATTGATTACACGCTGTAAATGATAACGCTAATGTTGTCATGCTTAAGATAGCTATATTTTTCTTGATACTTTTCATAAGGATAATTATACTATTAAAAAATATATTTTAGCTTTTGATTGGGTATTATTGGGTATTATTTTATCATGAATAATGAGCAAAATCAACTTCAAATCAATGATATTAAGACAATAGTGGAGATACCTGATTATAGTATATATTTTTATTATGGTTTAATCATTCTAGCTTTTTCTCTATTTTTAGCCTCTTTGTATTTTGTGTATAATTATTTTAAATCGAAAAAACACTCTTTAGAAAAAGAGTATCTATTTATTTTGAAAAATATTGATTTATCAAATCAAAAAAATAGCGCCTATACCATATCAAAATATGGTCGTCTTTTAGTAAAAGATGAGAGACAGAAAAGACTTTTTGAAGAGTTACATAATAGTCTTGAAGAGTTTAAATACAAAAAAACCATAGATAAAAAGATACCAAATACTATAAAACTACAGTATGAAACTTTTTTGGAGAGTTTAGATGTTTGATAATATAACACTTGAATATCCCTATTTCCTTTTACTCTTTTTTCTGTTTGCTTTTTGTGCAAAGTTTTGTAAAGCAAAAGTACAATCTTATTATATGCCACATCTTGATATTTATGAAAAAGCTACAACTTTAAATAGTACTTTGGTGTCACTATTAAAATGGGTCTCAATTCTTCTAGCTATCATAGCACTTGCTTCTCCTATCAAAGAGTTACATAGTGTTAATACAAAACAAGATGGAATTGATATGGTGCTTAGTTTAGATACCAGTGGTTCTATGCGACAAATAGGATTCAATCCAAACGCACCAGAGCAAAATAGATGGCAAGTGGTACAAACAATAGTCAACGACTTTATCAATAAAAGAATTAATGATAATATAGCTCTTGTTGTATTTGGAAGTTCAGTTATGACAGCTTCACCACTGAGTTATGATAAAAAAGCACAAAATAGGATTGTTAATAGTTTACGAATAGGGATAGTTGGAGATAAAACAGCATTGATAAACAGTATAGCAACTTCTATTAATATTTTAAAAAATAGAGAAACAAAATCAAAAATAATTATAGCTATCACAGATGGGGAAGATACTGCAAGTTCCATTCCTCTTGAAGTTGTATTGAAATTAGCAAAAAAGTATACTATTAAAATATATACGATAGCAATAGGAGCAAGAAATATTTATACACTTCAACAGCTTTCAAGTGCTACAAAAGGGAAAACTTTTAGAGTAAATAGTAAAAAAGAGTTAGAAGAGGTATATCAAATTATCGATAATTTAGAAAAAAGTAAAATAGAGAAAAATAAACTTATTTTAAAAGAGTATTATTTCTTTTATCCTTTAATGTTTTCATTTTTATTTTTACTATTTTTTATATATTTAAAAAATAAAAGGGAAAACTAAAAAAAGATATTATATCTCTGTATTGAGTCCAAAAAGATTTTGAGTAGTTCCTAAAACTATATCTCCATCAATTGACTTTGATACATCTCTTAGTTTTGTTGTTGGTTGATGTAAAAATTCAGCCATAATAGTTTGACAAAGCTTTTTGACATTTTCTTCATCTTCAGATTTGATAAAATGTTTTTTCAGAGCATTTTGTATTTTTTTATCTATAATCTCTTCACCTTTAAGATGCAGGTCTTTTATCACTGGTTCTACACTTAGTGTTTGTAGCCAACTAAAAAAATCAACAGTCATTTTTCCCACTATACTATAAGCTTCTTTTGCTTGACTCGCCCGTAGTTCCATATTTTCATCAACTATACATTGTAAGTCATCTACACTGTAGATATTTAAGTCTTCAAATTCAATATCTTCAATATCCCTTGGAAGTGCTATATCAAACCAATTTCTTGTGTGTTTAAACTCTTTTACCATCTCTTTTTTGATTATTGGATATGGAGCACTTGTTGCTGTTATCATAAGTCTCATTGAGTTTAAGAGTGTTTCAAGTTCTTCATAAGGTCTAATCTCTATTTGATCATGAGTATATTCATCTCCATTTCCATCGCTAATTATAGAGTGTGCTAAAATTCTAGCTTTCTTTATGTTTCTACTACAAATCACAACATCAAAGCCATATTTTAGTAAATGTCTACAGGCTAACTCACTCATCTCTCCAGCTCCAATTACTAAAGCTCTTACCCCTGTGGTATCTTTATAAAGTTGCTTGGCTTGAGCAACTGCTGTAGAAGCTACTGACACTGAACCACTTCCTAGTTGAGTCGCATTTCGAACTTTCGCTGCACATTTGAAAGCATAGTGTAAAACTCTTGATAAGTTTTGACCTGAAAAGTCTTTTTCAATTGAAAATTTAAAAGCATCTTTTAATTGACCCGCTATTTGTGTTTCACCAACTACTAAACTATCTAAAGAGGAAGCAACAGTAAAAATATGATGAATAGCACTTTCATTTTCATAGATATCTGCTCTATTGTAGAGCTCTTCAATCTGTAGTGTTGAATGTTTTGCAAAGTTCTCGATACCTACTTTACTAGCTTCTTTTGAATTTGGAGTATTTATTATTAGTTCAATTCTATTACAAGTTGATAGAAGTATTGCTTCATTAACTGAGGAGTTTTTAATAATATTTTTTAAAAAAGATTCTTTCTCAACTTCATTATTAAATGCTAATTTTTCTCTGGTTGCTATATCTGTGTTTTTATGAGTAAAACTTATTACTATATATTCCAATGTCCATAATCCCTTACACTAAATCATTAAGAATTATTATACACTTTTCTTACTTTAATATTCGAAAAGACAAGCTACTAAAAGCTTGCCCACTCATCATCGTTATCCTTAGAAGCTTTAATAGGTTCTATTTGTTTTGATGGTTTAGATTGTGATACTGGTTTTGGTGTCTCTTCTTTTGTTGAAGTAGTTTTGGGTGTTGTAGTTGGGGAAGCTGTTTGGTGTTTATCCATAGTTTTTGCTTTTACCTCGTTTTTACCAATAAACTCTTTTGCATCAGCATCACTTACAACAAGTTTAGCAATCTTATCTGTATCAAGAGCTACATCATGAGTT